>JBEBOB010000001.1:0-429254 GCA_040396655.1 Flavobacterium sp.
CTGAATTTTTATCAAAAGTCTTTATTGAGTTTTGTAAGGAGAAAGATATTGAGCTTCATTGTATATAACCAGGTAAACCTGCTCAAAATGCTTATATAGAACATTTGAACCTTACCTTTAGAGAAGATATCTTGGACGCTTATGACTTAGAATTATCATCTAATTTTGAAAACAAATGGAAAAAATATTTGACAGAAATATTAACAAAATTAAAATATCCGAAAATTTTTGAAATTGAGTCTTCCGGAACCAACGATTTCAATTACAAGGCATCTGCAATTAAAATCGGGACGACATTTCATGGTAAGAATACGACCATTTATCATTTGATGATTAACCTAGAATATAAAGTTTAAAATGTTTAAAAAAGATAAATACTATGGCGAAGTTTGGTTTGTAAATCAACAAGTCTCAAAATGTTTTTGCATTCTCTCGTTTAAAGAAGGAAAAGTTTTATTAGAAACTAATCTTAATTCTAAGAATCCAGTATATAAACATCCTATGATTTTAGGAACATTTACCGGTTTGGGATATATTACCTTTATTGATTGTAAAATTATATATAATGAAAGTGGTATCAGTGAGGCTTCGATATATTCTCCAAAATATACATTTATTTCCTCCTATCACTTTATATCAATTACAAACCTTAAAATTAAAAAATTTCAAATTTCAAATGATGGTATCGTAGATTGGGTTCGTAAAACACATTGGTATAATTATAACGAGGACAAATTAATAAAACAAAAAGATGTAAAACAAAATTTTAGAATAGATCAACTAGGTCTATCAATTGAATTAGTACAATCTACCAGTACCAATACTGGGTATAAAGAATTTACCCTTAGAAATAATGGATATTTAAATTTTGAGTCTGATAATGTGATAACAATAATGGATGCCTTTGACTATTATAAAACATTTCAGAAGCTGCTTCAGTTTATTACAGGTAAAACAAAACAATTTTCATTTTTTTCTTTTGAATGTTTATCTTGTGGTAAGTGGGCAAATATTTATTATCAAGAAGATAGATTTAAAAAATCAGGATCAAGCTATATTCACTTAACATATAATGAAATTTCTGAAGAATTATTCACAATAGTTCAAAATGCTTATACCTCGAAATCATTTAGGTTTTGTTTAGATAAGCTAATGGAGAATTTATTAGGTATAAAACTAAGCCACAGTAGAAGATTTATAAATTCAGTAGCTACTTTTGAGGCTTATAATAAACTATATAGTGAACAAAAAAATAATAAACTTATAAATTACCTTAGGGCTAATAAAGAGTATATAATGAGAATGAGTAAAATAGAAGATAATCATTTTGAAAATTTCTCAGCAAAAATAATCCGTTCAAGAGATTATCATGTTCACAGTAATATAAACAATGAAAATGTTTTTTCTGATTTTGAATTACTCTATATTAGTTTTCTTCTTGATTACACAGTCGGTTTAGGTCTTTTAAAAAGTATGAATGTTTCCATACAAATTTTAGATAAAATAATTATCAAAGGACAGTCTGTATTTATTGATTTGCAGGATACCAACAGAATTTTAAATAAAGATTCATTGTTCAATGAATAAGAGGTCTAAAAAGAACTCGTTGTTTTAAATATTCCGGATATTTACAAATACTACCAAAAGGAATTGATTGAGATTTTAGAAGAAAAAGTGGGTTGCTACTTTACATCTCCATAATCTGCTAAAACAAACAACAGCCTCCTATACGGAGGCTGTTGTTTCGCTTTATTTTTAATTATATAACCCGTTTTTACTTCCCTATACAGAAATTGGCAAAGATGTTCCCCAACAGCTCGTCATTCGTTACCTGGCCCGTGATTTCACCGAAGTAGTACAGGGCCTGGCGGATGTCGATGGCCATAAGATCGGCCGGCAGCTGGCTGTCTAGCCCCCACTGCACCTTCTGGATTTCTTCTAACGCCTTTAACAGGGCATCGTAATGCCGTGTGTTCGTTACAATGGTTTCGTTGTTGCGCAACGCACCCGTATTCACCAACTGCATCAGGCGGTCCTGCAGATCCGAAATCCCCTCCTTGTTTTTGGCCGAAATAAAAACGGCATTTTCCACGCGTTGGTTCAGAGCTTCGAGCATTTCGGGCTCGAGCAGATCTTTTTTGTTAAAGAGCACCACGAGCTGTTTTAACGGGTACTGGTTCTTTACCTTTTCAATCTCGTTTTCAAGAACCGCCATATGGTCGCCTTTCCATTGCGTACTGTCGGTAAGGAACAACACCACCTGCGCCTGCTCGATCTTTTCAAAGGTTTTTTGAATACCGATACTTTCCACCACATCGTGTGTTTCGCGGATACCGGCCGTATCGATAAAGCGGAAGCCGATGCCGTTGATCACAAGCTCGTCCTCTATAGTATCGCGCGTGGTTCCGGCAATGTCGGATACGATGGCGCGTTCTTCGTTGAGCAGGGCGTTGAGCAAGGTGGATTTCCCTACGTTGGGTTCCCCTACGATGGCCACGGGAATCCCGTTTTTGATGACGTTTCCTACCGCAAACGAATCGATGAGTCTTTTGAGTACGAACTCAATACGGTTCACGAGCCCGCGGAACGCAGAACGGTCGGCAAACTCCACATCTTCTTCGGAAAAATCCAGCTCCAGCTCAATAAGCGAGGCAAAGTTGAGCAGCTCCTCTCGCAACCGGGCGATTTCGTTGGAAAAACCACCGCGCATCTGCTGCATGGCGAGCTGGTGGGCGGCTTCGTTGTCCGAAGCAATAAGGTCGGCAACGGCCTCGGCCTGCGACAGGTCCATCTTGCCGTTGAGGAACGAACGCATCGTGAACTCCCCGGGCTGTGCCATACGGCAGCCCTTGCGCAGCAACAGCTGGATGATCTGCTGCTGGATGAACAATGACCCGTGGCACGAGATCTCCACGGTAGGTTCTCCGGTATACGAATTTGTGCCCTTAAACAGCGACACGAGCACCTGGTCGTACACCTTTCCTTCGTCCGTTATATGCCCCAGGTGCAGGGTATGCGATTTCTGTCGGGTAAGATCCTTTCCCTTTACCGACTCGAAAACCGAAGCTACAATCGCCACGGCATCGGGCCCGGAAACCCGGATAACGGCAATGGCGCCCGCACCGGACGGTGTGGCCAGCGCCACAATGGTATCTTGTAATATCATATCGTTTGAATAAATACCGCTTGGCGGTCGTTATGCCCGTATTTCAGGGACTTTTACTATCGTTTAAGGATGGTGGTGCCGTCGGCCTGCGCTTTCGGAAGCACCGTGATGTCGGCCACCTGTACGTGTTTGGGCTGGTTTACGGCAAAGCAGATGCTTTCGGCGATGTCTTCGGCCTGTAGGGGCTCAAAACCGTCGTATACCTTTCCGGCACGTTCGCTGTCGCCTTTAAAGCGTACCAGCGAGAATTCCGTTTCTACGGCACCCGGTGCCACAGAAGTTACCTTAATGCCCAACGGAAGGAAATCGAGCCGCATGCCTTTCGTAAGGGCTTCCACAGCCCATTTCGATGCACAGTACGTAGTGCCGTTCGCATAAACCTGCTTGCCCGCAATGGACGACAGGTTCACCACATGGGCATCATCCGATTTCTGCAGGTACGGCAAACATGCCCTTGTTACATAGATAAGGCCTTTGACGTTGATGTCGATCATGGCTTCGAGATCCGAAAGGTCAGCCTCCTGGAACGAAGCCAGTCCGTGCGCGTTTCCGGCATTGTTGATGAGCACGTCGATATTTTGCCAGTCAGCAGGCAGGGTTTCAAAAGCGTTGAACACGGCTTCTTTCGATACTACGTCGAAAGCCAGCAGCAGCGTGGGCGTATCCGTCAGTTCGTGCTGCAGTTGCTGCAGCCGTTCCATACGGCGCCCGCACAGTATGAGCCTGTTTCCTTTGGCAAATGCCTTAGCTGTTGCATATCCGATTCCGGAACTTGCACCCGTTATCACGATTGTTTTCATTTGATTCCTGATCTTTTTACAAAGGTACACGCAATTTTTAAATTACCGTCTGTTTTAGTCCCTGCATCACGTTCAGCCATAAAAAATTAAAGAACGAACGATCCTTCTTGCGATCCACCTTTTTTACCTCCGTTTTTTTAAGTCCGTCGGTATCGGTGCGCACGAACAGGTTCGCTGCCGCCGAAGCCAGTTTGCGCTCCTTGTTTTCTTCGTTGTACAGCTTCATCTTAAGGTCTTTGAAGCTGATGGCGAAATCGCCTTTAGAAACCGAATTGTCGCCGCTGAAGTTAAACGCCATATGGTCGATGGTTCCGTTGGCCCTTACGTTCATATAGGGTTTGAGGAACGGGTTCATGGCAGGTGCCGGGAAGTTGGCCAGGTCGCCGTTAATGTTGAACGAATCTGTGGGGTCCATGATGTTGAAGCTCCAGCTCGATATTAAACGGCCGCTCTGCATAAACTGCGTCTGCACGTTAATCTGCGTACGTGGGCCGCTTTTGCGTTTGTAGCCGCTGTAAAGGTTCTGAGCCGTGATGTTGAAATCGGCAAATGTAAGCTTGCCGGGTTCGCCGCCACCGGGTTTGGCCACCTCTTCATACGTAAGGCGCGAATTGCGTACCTTGAGTACGTCTACCTCAAACGGGAACTTTACATGACGCAGCCTGTAGCTGTACAGGTGGTTTTCAACCGGAGCCAGCGGGATGGACACATCGCGGTAAATGGAAGCATCGGCCTTGTTGATGACGATCTCGCGGAATTTGATAAAGAATTCCTCCTGTTTGTCGAATCCCCAGCGGTAACCGTTAAACTGGATGGGACCGCTGGATATGTTGTAGTAATCTTTCGCATATTTAAGCTTGTGGGCATGCTGCCTGCGCGTTATCTTGGGAACGAGTTTAAAATCGTTTACCGAAGCATCGGCCTCCTTCAGCTTAAGGCCGCCTGCATGCACCACGTAATCCTTGCCGTCGTCGTAGCGTATTTTTCCAGCCGAAAGCATCGGGTCTTTATACGTAAAGGGCACCTTTGCCTTTATGGTTTCATCGTTTACTTCTATTTTATTCAGCGTGAGGTTGAAGTTCTCCACGGTAAACTTGTTGTAGCGCCCTTTTGGATCTTTAAGCACGTATCCCGCATTTTTTACAAGCACTTTTTCTATAAGCACGCGATCGTTAAGACGCCCGGAGCTGTTTTTGCTGCCTCCCCCCTTTCTCCCGGGGATGTGCACGAACTGCGGGTTATTGAGCTCGAATTCCCCTATAAGCAGGTGTTCGTGTACGCGGTTTGAAATGTTACGGATGTTGATGTTTACGTTCTGCACGTCGAGAATGCCTAGCGAGTTGAACGAGGATTTCTTAATGTTGAGCTCCTTTACATCCATACGGAACGGGATGAGCGGACGGATGATTTTCTCGGCATCTTTCTTGGCCTGCTGGAATACGGTCTGCTTTTTCTGGTCGAGGATGCGCACACTGATGGAATCGATGCCGATGTTCCCGATGTTGACGAACAGGTCTTCGCGGTCGTAACCCCAGTCGGTTCCTTTCAATGACAGTTTGGGTATTTCCACGAGTACCCGGCTGTTCGAGGAGGTTTCCCTGTTGCGGAATTCGCTGCGTGAAATATACGGAAGCAGGCGGAAGTTTTCGATTTCCAGATGTCCTTTTCCGATATCGACCGTACCCGATTTCACCACCTGCAGGTCGTTGACCACGCTGTAAAGCGAATCGATCGAGAACTTATAGTCGGTATACGTAAACGGGATGTCCTTTTCTACGGTATACTCCCCCATATGCACCCCGTCGATCTCCGCGTTGAAGTTGTGCACCTCATGCAACAGGGAATCGCCGGCCGTATTCATAAGCCGTAAATGGGCCTGTTGCACGCTGATCTTGTCAATATCGATGACCGATGCCAGTTTGGACTCCGATTTAAGGGTATCGCGTACTTCGGGCAGCAACACCGTGATATCGGGACCTTTTACAGATATCGTATACGCTTTAAGGTTTTTGTTTTTAAGCAGTTCGTAGAAATTCACGCCCGAAACGCTGATCTCGGCCACCTTGCCGTAAAAATCGATGTCCTTGCGGATGCTCGCGTTCTTTTTCGGTGTGAGCTCGGCGTTTTCTATTGACAGGCTGTTGCTGAAGATGGAAAAATTAAGGTCGCCGTAGGTAAGGTCGTAGGCCGTATCGTTCTTTTCCTCAAGGATTTTAGGCAGCCGGTTCTTGATGAGCAGGCTGATGCCGATGTTTGCCAAAACAGCCAGCCCAAGCAGCGATACTGCAATAATTCCGATGATTTTTACAGGTTTGGTAATGTTCATATGCACAACAATTTTTATTAAATATAAAACAAGCGATGCTTATAAACAATTGTTTTGTATCATTTTAATGAACTGTTTGAACACTTAATTATTTCTTTGCAAGATTTTTGCAACATCTACGTTCTCAAACTCACGTATTTCAACGTATTCCGATAAGACTCTTTCTGGACATTGCAGTATCCTAAATTTGATTCCAGATCCGAACTATCTCATGGAGGTTGGAATTGGTCGTTCCTCTTTCCTGATTCGGAGCCGCGGGAATTCGTGCAATTTATCCATGTTCCACCCGTCGCAGGATACAAAAAAAGCATCCAGATCCATATGTACAATAGCTCAATACATCTCCGACTCTTTTAATTTAAGAGTCAAAATCACTATGTCGTATATCAAAACAAGTGTCGTTAATTCCTAAAAATCATCACAACTACATTAATACGAGTCAATTTTAGTAAATACTTAAAAAAAGGTAAAAAATAATTTTAATTAAATAATTTTAATAAATATATTTACAAAATTAACTTAAATAAACTATAAATTAAAAAAAAACATTTATTACCCTTATGGGGTTGTTTACGCTTATGGCGTGTAGTGAAGATGCTTTTCAGGATGCTGAACAAAACGGCAAACCCAGTTTTGAAAACCAGGCGAACAGTTTTAATGACAATGACAACGGTACCAAAAATTCGGATGGCACAAAACAAGAGGGTGCCAACTACGCCTCGCCCTGGGATATTTGGTACCGAGTTCCCGGCAAACAGCCCGCTTATATTGTTAGAAACGGTACCGATGAAAACACTTCCCCATACAAGTTGGAAATATGGTCCTATGCAGGCCTTGCGTACTTTGACGGTGTGAATGACGGAACATACAATGATCCAATGACCAATACTCAGTTTCCTATAAATAACGGGAACTATCCTAAGCTATTTGCCAACAATCAGGAAGTAGGAAACCTGGTAAGAACGGCTTCTCCATTTACACTAAATCCGCAGGAAGGATATCGGTTGGAAGGGAATACAAACCATTTGCCGATGACAGGAGGCAGTAATAAATTCCCGCAGGTTTAATTTTGGAAACCAACTAACAGTGGCAGAGCATACTTTATTAAGAGATTATGGTAAGGTCTTTTTCTATGAAGTAAACGTTTTCGAAGCCTCTACAAATGCGTTTGTAGGTAAATACATCCTTCACCCTGAAATACAAACCTTATATCCAGGTTCAGGCGCTTATTGGAATCCGGTAAAAAACCAGGCAGGAACACAGCTTAAAGGATTTGTTCAACCATTAGGGGGTAATTTTAATTTGTATTATTACGATAATCCCGGTCTTACTCAAACTCTATGGACAAAGATCGGAGACTCTCAAGGAAATAAATGTGATTCATTCGAAGTCGTTTTTGAAGTACCGCCGATGTATTCACATACCATAACGAGTGGTAGCGTTACAAAAACGCTTTCGTTATTCATCACCCAGAATCCACAAATTTTCTGGCAGAATTCCACCTTAGAATTAGACGTATACTAATATAAAAAGGCTGTAGCACTACAGCCTTTTTTAAATAAATTCATTTATGAAAAAGCAATTCTTATTGATCCTGACCATTTTATTTTATAGTCCATTACTATCTGCGCAGGTATTATATCACGAATCTTTTGATAATTTAACATTAGGGAACATTACCACCGATCCTTCAGGTGTGAACCCAGGTCAGGGAAACTGGTATGTTAAATTGACAGCACCTGTCACTGCCAAAATTGTACCAGAGTCATCAAAAGGCAACATACTTGCAATAGAGAATTTTTCCCTTTTCGATGGAAAACAAAAAAATTTACAAACAAAATGGAATAGCAGGGCTACAGGAAACAACTTCCTGTTAATAGAGTATGATTTTTATTCAGAAGATGTAGAGAATACGCATCGTACTTGGTTATTTGCATCGGACAATTCTACAATAATTGACATGAGGTTTGAAACAATATATAATTCCACTCTTAAGTCTAAAGAAGCGCTCTTTCGTGCTCTTTTTCCAGCGCAGGGCACTAGTACTACATTTGATCAAAAAGGATTTAATTATACCAAGTCATGGTTGACCATAAAATTATATATTGATTACAATACATACAAATTATACATTTACATACCTAAACTGAACATTTTACATGCCGTTCCTATAAAACAGATTCCTTCTTTTGATGAAATTTTTTTATCGTCAAGTCTTAACGGCACATATTCCGGTATATTTAACAAATTCGACAACGTTCGTTTAACTGCTTTAAAAAACGTCCCACCCGAAGTGTTAAGTACAAATACTTTCCTGTCTGAAAAATTCAACCTGTTTCCTAATCCTGCATCCAATGTAGTAAACATAAGTAACAGCGAAAATAGGATCGTAAATAAAGTTGATATTTATGATGTAACAGGCAAACTCATTAATACGCAAAAATTCAGCAATGAATCTGAAATACAGTTGAATGTTGAAGCATTGAACAGTGGTACTTACCTACTGCATCTGCAAACCAACGAAGGTATAGCAGTGAAAAAACTTGTTAAGAAGTAAGATTTGAACAAAAAAATGATGAAAAAGCAATTCCTATTAATTTTAAGTAGTTTCCTGTTCAACCAAATATTATTCGCTCAAGTACTGTATCACGAATCTTTTGATAACTTAACACCAGGAAACATCACGAATGACCCTTCCGGGGCGACTCCGGGACAGGGAAACTGGTATGTTAAGCTGTTTGGGAGTACAGGCAAAATTATCTCGGAACCTGGGAAAGGCAATGTATTGGGAATAGAAAATGGGTATTTTTATGCGGCACAACAAAATTTACAAACCGTATGGAACAACAGAACAGCAGGAAATAACATCCTTTTGGCTGAATTTGATTTTTATTCAGAAGATGTTGAGAATACTTCCCGTATTTCGTTCGTAGGGTCGGATAATAAAGATCTAATTAACATAGTACTTTATACACAATATAATTCAACCTTACAGGCTAAGGAAGCAATTTTTTCTGCCATTTTTCCTGCACAGGGCGCTAGTACCACGTTTGATAAAAAAGGTTTTAATTACACCAAAACGTGGCTTACCATAAAAGTATATGTTGATTATAATGCTTATAACCTATATATCCATATACCTAAACTAAGCATTTTACATGCCGTTCCCATTAAGCAGGCTTTTCCTCTTAACCAAATTTCTTTATTATCAACTCTACAAAAAAGCTTTTCAGGTCCGTATAATAAATACGACAACGTTCGTTTAACCGCTTTAAAAAGTGTACCTCCCGAAGTTTTAAGTACCAATACTTTCCTGTCTGAAAAATTCAACCTGTTTCCTAATCCTGCATCAGATGTCGTAAACATAAGTAACAGCGAAAATAGGATCGTAAATAAAGTTGATGTTTATGATGTAACAGGCAAACTCATTAACACACAAAAATTCAGCAATGAATCTGAAATACAGTTGAATGTTGAAGCATTGAGCAGTGGTACTTACTTACTGCATCTGCAAACCAACGAAGGTATTGCGGTAAAAAAACTTGTAAAAAAGTAAGATTTAATTTAAAAAAATCATGAAAAAGCAATTCTTATTAATTTTGACTAGTTTCCTGTTCAACCAAATATTATTCGCTCAAGTACTGTATCACGAATCTTTTGATAATTTAACATTAGGAGACATTACCACCGATCCTTCAGGTGTGAACCCAGGTCAGGGTAATTGGTATGTTAAATTGACAGCACCCACCACAGCCAAGATTGTAACGGAACCAGGGAAAGGCAACATACTTGCAATAGAGAATTATTCCCTTTTCCACGGAAGACAAAAAAATCTACAAACTGTATGGAACAACAGAACAGCAGGAAATAATATCCTGTTAATAGAATATGATTTTTATGCAGAAGATGTGGAGAATACACATCGTATTTGGTTATATGCATCAGACAATTCTACAATAATTGACATGATACTTCAAACAAAATATAATTCCACATTACAGGCTAAAGAATCAATTCTTGATGCCATTTTTCCTGCGCAGGGAGCCCCTACGGTTTTTTACCAAAAAGGATTTAATTATACCAAATCGTGGTTAACCATAAAATTATATATTGATTACAATACGTACAAATTATACCTTTACATTCCTAAACTAAACATTTTACATGCCGTTCCTATAAAACAAGTTTCTTCTCTTGATGAAATTCTTTTAACGTCAAGTCTTAACGGCACATTTTCAGGTCTGCCGTATAATAAATACGACAACGTACGTTTAACTGCCTTAAAAAATGTTCCTCCTGAAGTGTTGAGTACAAATACTTTCCTGTCTGAAAAATTCAACCTGTTTCCTAATCCTGCGTCCGATGTAGTAAACATAAGTAACAGCGAAAATAGGATCGTTAATAAAGTTGATGTTTATGATATAACAGGCAAACTCATTGACACGCAAAAATTTGGCAATGAACCCACAATACAGTTGAATGTTGAAACACTCACTACCGGAACTTATCTATTGCATATTAAAACAAATGAAGGTATAGCAGTCAAAAAGTTGATTAAAAAGTAAATAAAAAGCAGCCTATTGTAGGTTGCTTTTTCTATAAAACAGATCAAATCATTTTAGATTCATTGTTCTATGAGAAAATAGAAGCGTTAAGAAAGTTCAATCAATAAAAAAAACCAGATGTTACTCCGGTTTTTTTATTATACGATTAAAAGAGTTATTTCACTTAACTAATACATATTATTTCAGCGCCATAATATATTATCTGAGGGCCATATATCGGAGGATATTTTTCCAAAATGTAAGTATTTGCATCTGCAACATTCATAAAATAAAGGTAACTTCCGTAAAAGGTTGTTACACCTGTTTTGGAATTATAGGAATACGCCTGTACACTAACACGTTGAGTAACACAAGGCACACTTCCTGTACCTACTGGTTCAATTGCAAAAGAAGTTCCAGAAACTCCTAAAGCAAATACAAATAATATCAATAATTTTTTCATAATTAGTAAATTTTAAGATTAATTCTAAAACTACAGTTCTTTTTTTAAATTTATTTGCATCTTCCGTATAAAATATGTTAAATAAACAAAATTTGTTCCGCACTTTACTTTTTATTAGACTTTATTAAAATCAAAGATATCAACACTATTGCTGCAGCTCCGAAGAAATATGCCCAATGAGCTTTTGTTTCACGCTTCTCGGTCGTTTTCAATTTCGATGTAAATTCTTTATCAACATCAGATTTTATATTAGCCTGCCTTTTTTGTTCAGTTTCAGATACTTTTGAACTCCCTGCAACACTTTGTTTGCCGGAATGAACATCTTTGTTCTGCGTAGCAGATTTGTTATATCTCGGATTTGTTATTTCTGTTTTCGTGCCGTCAGGAGCTTTACCTTGTCCCTTTCAAAACTCCTCCAAATTTGAGAGAAAGCCTTTTCATTAAACGTTCTGCAAGAGGCGTTCGCTTTCGTTTCCTGAACCGTTTGTTCTCTGTTTTTTTTCTAAATATGAAGTAAATTCGCCAACTACAGCTATACATCATCGTAAGTCTTTGCAATTTTTTCGATGTTGAGGCTGCGCGCACTGGCATCGAAGATCTCTCGGTACACCCCGTTCAGGCGGTATACAGTCTCATGTGGACCGGCTTCGGCCACGCGGCCTTCCTTCATGGCGTAAATAACGTCGGCATCGATGATCTGCGAAATGCTGTGTGAAATGATGACTACGGTACGGTCCTTTTTAATGGCATCGAGGCTGTTCTTGATCTGCTCGGTCGCAATGGCATCCAGGCTGGCTGTAGGTTCGTCCAGGAAAATGATCGGAGGGTTTTTGAGGAACATGCGCGCAATGGCAATGCGCTGCTGCTGTCCGCCCGACAGCGCCATGGCTTTGGTTTCATAGCGGTTCGGAAGCTTTTCGATCTGCTCGTGTATATAGGCTTTTCGCGCTGCTTCGTACACCTCTTCATCGGTAGCTCCGGGTTTTCCGTACCGGATGTTCTCGGCTATGGAACCGTTGAAGATATGGTTTTTCTGTAATACGAGCCCGATGTTCTCACGCAGAAACCGCGTATCGTAGTCCGATAACGGAATACCGTCGAGCAGTACCTCGCCTTCCGTGGGCGTATAAAACTTGTCGAGCAGGTTCACCACCGTGCTTTTACCCGCTCCCGACAAGCCCACAAGCGCCGTGATCTTTCCCGATTCAATCTTCATATTGATATCGGTAAGGGCCTTTGTGCCGTTGGGATACGTAAACGATACGTTCCGCAGTTCAAAATTGCCCTTTAACGCAACATCGCGTATGTTTCCCGAAGTCTCCGTTTCCGCATCGGCTTCGAGGATTTCAAAATAGCTTTCGGAATAGATGAGGGCATCGTTCATTTCGTCGTAAATACGGTGCAGCTGCCGTATAGGGGCCGATACGTTGCCGAACAGCAGGATGTGGAACATGATGGCGCCGATAGACATGCTTCCGTTAAGTACGAAATACGCTGTAAGGATGATGATGAATACCACGCCCACCTGTTCTACAAACGATTTAAGTCCGTCAAAAAAGAAACTCGTTTTACGCATTTGCAGCTGGTTGTAGGTAAGGTCGTTCTGCAGTTCGAGCTGTTTTTGAGATTCGATTTCCTCGCGGTTAAATGATTTAATAACGGTTATGGATTCTATGATGCTGATGATGCCCTGCGATTTGGATTCCCGGAATCCCCGCATCGTCCTGCGCCAGCCGCTGAGCTTGCCGGCCTGGCTTTTGGTGATGACAAAATACACGGGAACAATGACAAGGCCTACAAGTCCCACGTAAAAATTGGCCTGGAACATAAAGAACAGTGCCACGAAGGCATTGGCAAAAAGCGGCAGTATGTCGATAAAGAAATTCTGTACCAGCCTTGTAAGGCTTTCAATACCGCGGTCTATCCTTGTCTGCAGCCTTCCCGCTTCGTTATCGCCCGATGTAAAAAACGACAGCCGGTAGGTGAGCACCTTGTCTATAATGGCCTGCGCAAGGTCTTTGGAAACATAGATGCGGAGCTTTTCTCCGTAATACTTCTGCCCGAAATTGATGAAGGCGTTTAAAATTTCCTTTACCAGCAGCAAAATCGAAATAAATAGTAGTAATTTTAAACCGGATTCAAGGGCATCGTGCTGTGCAACCATAACGGTAAGCTCATCAACGGTATAGCGAAGGATCCAGGCATTCACCTGGGCGGTAAAGGATCCAACAAGCGTGAGCAGCAACGTGCCCAGTACGAGCTTGCGGTAAGGCCGTACATACGGACGCAGGTTTTTAAAAAGGGTATCGATCTGCATTTTTATTTAAAAGTAAAAAAGATTGTTGAGATGACCCAACAATCTTAAAATAACTACGAAATACAAAGTTTAACCTAATTCAAGGGTAAAGATACTGATTTTTAATCAATTATAAATGTTAAATTATACGATGAAAATAATTCAACTGTTAAAAATTAATGATTTTGAAAAGGGATCGCTCGAAGGGCCGTTTTACTGCAATACCATTGCGGGACACCTGCAGAACCACCACTCGCGGATCGAAAAGCCCCACAAACATAATTTTTATGCTGTTTTCCTGTTTACATCGGGAACGGGCATACATGAAATCGATTTTCACCGTTACGAAGTCAAGCCGGGTTCTGTATTCTTCCTGTACCCGGGTCAAACGCACAGCTGGGAGCTTTCAAATGATGCCGACGGCTTCCTGTTTTTTCATTCGGAGGAATTTTATGAAATGGCCTACGTAAGCAACTCCATAAAAGAATTCCCGTTCTTTGAATCGAACTATTCCGACAAATGCATCTATCTGAATGCTCAGCAGGAACACCGTATCGAATCGCTTTTTCATGCCCTTTACCAGGAATCGCTGGCCAACGAATGGAAGAAAAAACAGTTTCTTTTAAGCCTGCTTACGCAGATCTATATCAGCCTCAACCGCTATATCGAACACCACAGCACCATCAATTTTTCGAACCTTCGACATTACCAGCACATCTTTTCGCAATTTGAAAAAGTACTGGACGAACATTTCGTCAAAATAAAATCGGCTACACAATATGCTGAAATGCTGAATATTAGCCAAAAGCACCTGAACCGTGTAGTGAAGTCCATTACCAACCGCACGACAACCGACATCATTACAAACCGCATCGTGCTTGAAGCCAAGCGACAACTCATTTATACCGATAATTCCCTGGCACAGATAGCCTCTTACCTCGGATATGACGACTACACCTATTTTTCCAGAATGTTCAAGAAGTTCACGGGTGTAAACGCAAGCGAATTCCGCAGGCGCTACCGCGAAGGCGATAACTGATTATTCTTCGTCTTCTTCTTTGAAGAACAGGTTGAGCCACATAAGGCGCGACATACGGTAATTAAAGGTCGAAAGTAGCAATACGGTCAACACCACGCCGAAAAAGATCTTTAGGAAACCTAATCCGAACAACAGCCCCAGTACGAATACCGCTACCATTTCGGCTACCGTAAGCGCATAGCTCATATACATGGCGCCGAAATAAAACCCGGGCTCGCGGTGGAACGAATAATGGCACTTTTCGCATCTTTCGTGCATCACGGGCATTTTAAACAACAACGGGTTTCCGTTGGATTTAAACACCTTTGTTTGTCCGCATTTCGGACAAGTCCCTTTTAAAACTTTGGTTATGTACGACATTTCTTACTAATTTTGTACAAAGATACGGTGATTTGTTAAAACTTCACTCTTTTAAAAAACGCAAATAATTGCACTATTCAGACATTTTAAACATAGTTCATGCATATTTTAAATGACGCTGCAAAAGACTGCTTCAGAAGTTTCAGACAGGATGTTTCAGGGATTGAAGTTCCGGAACGCCTGAATTTCCCGTTTTACTACGAGGCACATCAACTGTGCAGGATCGCCGCTGAAGAAGTGCAGGATTTCCTTCAGCAGGATCTGGGCCATGATTTCGGACTATCGGAAACCGAAGGGACCCCTATTGGAAAAATGTTCGGTATCCTTGTTGTACGCAGAGGACCGCAACTGGGGTACCTTGCCGCCTATTCGGGCAAACTTGCCAACAGCAACGATGTGGCTTTTTTTGTTCCCCCGGTTTTTGATATGCTTCAAAGCGACGGTTACTTTCTTAAAAAGGAAGAGGAACTTAATGAGCTTAACAGGCAGATTGAAACGCTGGAAGACGATGATGTTTTTGTTAAACTGCAATCGGATTTTAAACAGCATACAGAACATGCTTTATCAGAAATAGCGCATTTCAAATCAGAAATGAAGCTGCGAAAAGATGCACGCAAACTGCAGCGTACACAAAGCAGGTCGCTACTTAAACCCGAAGAATTCGCAGTTCTTGAATCCGGCCTCGTAAGGGAAAGCCTGTATGACAAACATTTACTTAAAACTTTAACGGAAGAATTAAAAAGCACTGAAATACAGATTGTTGAAAAAATAAATTATTTTAAAGAAACGATTGAATCTTTAAAGGAACAACGCAAAAAAGGATCGAATGCGCTGCAGCAATGGCTGTTCCGGAATTATACCTTTCTGAATAATTTAAAAGAAGAAAAATCGCTTTTACAGATATTTGAATCTTCTTTACACGGGGTACCTCCGGCCGGAGCCGGTGAGTGTTGTGCACCGAAACTGTTCCAGTATGCCTTCCTGCACGATCTGGAACCAATTGCTCTCGCAGAATTCTGGTGGGGGGCTTCTCCGAAATCGGAAGTACGCCGGCATGGCCAGTTCTACCCGTCGTGCTGGGGAAAATGCGAACCCATCCTGGGGCATATGCTTAAAGGCATTGAAATGGATGAAAATCCGTTTTTAAACAATCCGGCCGAAGGAAAGGACTTACCCATAGTGTACGACGATCCTTATCTTGTGATTGTCAACAAACCCGCAGAATTCCTTTCTGTTCCCGGTATCCATATCGCTGATTCTGTTTACGAACGCATCCGGAACCGTTACCCCCAGGCTACCGGACCCCTTATCGTACACCGCCTGGATATGTCGACCTCCGGCATCATGGTGCTTGCCAAAAATAAAGAGGTACACGAAAACCTTCAGAAACAGTTCATCAAACGCAAAGTGCGCAAAACCTATATGGCCCTGCTCGACGGCATCGTGACTCCGGATAAAGGAAGAATCGAACTGCCTTTGCGCGTGGATCTTGACGACAGGCCCCGGCAAATGGTGTGTTATAAATACGGTAAACCGGCCGTTACCGATTTTGAAGTGCTTTCCGTAAATGACACAGCCACACGCATCCGGTTTATGCCTGTAACCGGGCGTACACACCAGCTGCGCGTACATGCGGCCCATGAACTCGGACTTCGGGCGCCCATCAAAGGCGATGATCTTTATGGCAACAAGGCCGAACGCCTGCACCTGCATGCGCACCGGCTCAGCTTCTATCATCCTGTAACGGGTGAATGGGTCACTTTTGAAGTTGAACCGGATTTCTGATTCCTATCACAGGAATTCGTACCTTTGACTCAACACTTAATGCCTTGCTATGTATACAATAGAAGTAAAAGATAAAAAAACAAAAAGACAGTTTCTCGATTTTCCCAAAAAGCTGTACGCCCTGGATAAGGAATGGATACAGCCGCTTGACCAGGACATTGACAAGGTGTTTGATCCTTCAAAAAACAAGCTCTTCGGACGCGGAGGAAAGGCCGTACGCTGGAATCTTTTTAACAGCAACAATGAAATGATCGGGCGCATTGCTGCCTTCGTAAACCCGAAATATGAAGGAAAGGCCCCCGTTGGAGGTATTGGCTTCTTTGAATGTGTGAACGATCAAACGGCTGCTAACTACCTGTTCGATCATGCTAAGAAATGGCTGCAGGAACACGGTATGGAAACCATGGACGGCCCTATTAACTTCGGTGAGCGCGATCAGTGGTGGGGACTTCTTGTCGAAGGTTTTTATGAGCCGCTGTACAATATGAACTACAATTTTCCTTACTATACCGAACTCTTTGAAAACTACGGCTTTAAAACCTATTTCAACCAGGAGTGTTTTTCGGTTCCCATTACACAGAAATTACAGCAGAAACTGCATAACCGCCACGACGTCATAGCTGCCGATCCGGATTTTAGGGCAGAATATCTCGACCTTAAAAATATGGACAAGTACGTACATGATTTCGTTACGGTATACAACAAAGCATGGGCCAGCCATGGTGGCGGAAAAGACATGAGCCTTGCGCAGGGACGCCTTATCTTTAAAATGATGAAGCCCGTTATTGATCCAAAAATCGTATGGTTTGTTTATTATAAGGGAGCGCCCGTTGCCTTCTGGCTCAACCTGCCCGATCTGAACCAGTATTTCAAACACCTGCACGGAAAATTCGGACTTATCCAAAAACTTAAATTTCTGTATTACAAAACGTTCCGAAAAAGCAGACGCGTCATCGGCATTGCTTTCGGCGTAGTTCCGGAATGGCAGGGTAAAGGGGTTGACAACTATATGGTCATTGAAGGCCAGAAGCTTATGACTTCGGAATTGTCGTATACCGATTATGAGATGCAGTGGATTGGAGACTTTAACCCGAAAATGATCAATGTGGCCAAGGGCCTCGGGGCCGATCTCAGCAGAAAGCTGCGTACCTACCGCTATCATTTTGATTCGTCGCGACCAGTGGAAAGACACCGTATTTTAGGATAATATAAAACGCCAGGCTATGCCTGGCGTTTAGGTTTTAATCTGCTTTAAATCACTTCCAAAAGCTCAATATCAAAAACAAGCGTACTGTTGGGTCCGATTTCTTTCGAAATCTGTTCCTCTCCGTAAGCAAGCTGTGAAGGTATCACAAGGCGTGCCCGCGTTCCTGCCGGCAGATGCGGCATTACGAGCTGCCACCCGCGGATGAGCTTTGCAATACTGAATTCGGCTGGTTTCCCCCTTTCATACGAACTGTCGAATACCTCGCCCTTTATATTGGTACCGCGGTAATGACACCGTACACGGCCACCCGCAGCGGGCTTTACCCCTATTCCCTGCTCTATTACTTTATACAGCACGCCTTCGCTGAGTTCTTCAACACCTTCTTCACCACGAAAGGCATTTACATAGTCTGCTCCTTCCTGAAGATTGCGCGCGGCAAGTTCCTGTTTGCGTTTTAATAATAATTCTGCAACTCCCATTTTATGCTCTTTTTTGTTATAGACCCTTCTTTACAAAAACGGTAAACGTTCTTACCAGGTTTCCGTGGCTTCTGCAAATATACCGCTTTTGCAGATTTGCGGACAGGTAAACAAAAAATAAATGAATTAAACGCTTGTTTAAATTAAACGTTTGTTTAACTTTGTCGCGATTTTTGAAAATGATCTGAGATGAATGAAAAACAGCATGAAATACTGAATGCAGCCGAAAGGCTTTTTGCCATTAAGGGGTTTGACGGTACTTCTGTAAGGGATATCGCAAAAGAAGCCAACGTAAACGTCGCCATGATTTCGTATTATTTCGGTTCAAAGGAAAAACTTCTTGAAACCCTTTTTGAAGTACGGCTTATTGATTTTAAGATCGACATCGACCCTATCCTGCACGAGAACCTTTCGGCACTTGAAAGCCTGGAACAGCTCACGTTTACTTATATAAAAAAGATGAACGTGAACGCAGAGCTCTACAAGATACTTTCGGTTGAAGGCGGGATTAAAAAGCAGCTCCTTCGTTCGGATTCCTATACGAACATCAAAAAGCTCAACCTTGAAATGGTCACGAAGGTGGTGGAAAAGGGTATTGCCCAGGGCGTGTTCCGAAAAGACAGTTCACCGGTGCTTATTCATGCCACCATGATGGGGATCTTTATGAACTTTCAAATGAACCGGGCTTTCCTCCAGGACGTCATCGGCATTCATTCTGACGAAGAATTCAATCATTACGTAGAAAATCAACTCACACATCACATTCACAAAACAATTAAAGCAGTTTTAATTTATGAAGACTAAATGGGCCTGGCTCAGTGCATGTATTGCGATGGGAAATCTGGCTGCCTTTGCGCAGGACAGATCCGTCTCTATACAGGAAGCCATTCAATTAGCTACAACGCAGAGCAAAGAAGCAAAAGCAGCCGATACCCGTATTTCGGGTAAAAAGCTGGAGCTTGGCGTTGCCAGAAACAAACAGCTGCCCGATGCTAAAATCAGCGGTCAGTTTGCCATGCTTTCCACCCCGAATATCGATCTTAAGATCCCTATGGGTGAAGGTAAAGGTGCACCCGACATCAAGGCCAACCAGCTGTTGCTGGGACAGGCCAGCGTTTCAATGCCCCTTTATGCAGGCGGAAAAATAAAGAACAGCATCCATATTGCCGAATCGGCAGTGGAAATGGAACAGTTTGCCGCCCTCAACACCAAAGAGCAGCTGGCCACACAGGCCATCCGGCTTTATGTAGCGCTTTACAAAGCGCAGCAGACAGCGACGCTTATGGAGGAAAACATCAAAAGGTCGGAACAGCAGGTAACCGATTTTAAAGCCATGGAAGCCAACGGGCTTATTGCCCGAAACGACCTTTTGAAAACGGAGCTGCAACTATCAAACTACCGTGTGGCATTGCAGGAAGCCGTTAAAAACGTAAAGGTGGTAAATTACCAGCTTGTTACGCTTTTACAGCTCGAAGAATCAACGGTAATCAGCCTTCTTCCGTTTAAGGATGAAAATGCCCTTCTTGCAGATACTTCGGTAGAAACGGCATTGATGCAACGCAATGAACTTAAAATACTGGAAACACAGCACAAAATCGCAGAAGACCAGCTTAAGATTTCAAAAGCTGACTACCTGCCCAGCATTGCTTTGACCGGTGGTTATATGGGAGTGGGCATCAAAAACGTGTTAACCGTAACCAATGCCCTCAACATCGGCGTAGGACTTTCGTATGACCTGGGCTCTCTCTACAAAAACAGTAAGAATGTATCCCTGGCCAAGCACCAGATTTCAGAAGTGGAAGAACAGATCGAAATCATGAACGACCGCGTTAAAATACAGGTACAGCAGGCAACTGAAAACTACCAGCTGGCACAGGATCAGGAAAAGGTATACGAACAGGCTGTTAAACAGGCCGGTGAAAACTACCGCATCGTAAAAGACAAATACGACAACGGCGTAGCCGATACCGACGATCTGCTCGAAGCTGATGTACAGCAGCTCCAGACCCGAATCAACGAAGCGGTTTCCAAAGCCAACGTCATGGAAAAATATTACGATTTATTATTAGCAAACGGTCAATTAACCTCAAAATAAAACAGTTAAAATGGATAACAGTGTAGCAGACAGCGCAGCTAAAAAACCTGCAAACAAAAAATTCATCCTTGTTTTCGCCGCCCTGATATTGGTTGGCGGATCCTACGGAACCTATAAATATTTACACGGACAGCAACATGAAACTACCGACGATGCGCAGGTAGAACGCAACATGAGTCCGATCATTCCCCGCGTGGGCGGTTATATTTCAAAAGTATACGTAAAAGACAACGACATCGTTAAAAAGGGAGATACCCTTTTCGTGATCGACAGCCAGGACTACCTGGTACGCGTTCAGGAAGCCCAGGCAGCATTGCTGGGTGCGGAAAGTTCTTTAGAAGTTTCAAAGGCTGATGTATCGGCTACTTCGGCAAACGTTGCTATTTCCGATGCTACGGTTCAGTCGAACCTCGGAAGTATTGAGGTGGCGCAGATACGTGCCAACCAGGCACGTAACGATTTCCAGCGTTACGACAACCTTTATAAGAACCATTCCATTACCAGACAGCAGTATGAGCAGGCATTAACAACGAAGCTGGAAGCGGAGAAACAGGTCGAGGTTTTAAAACAACAGCGAAATGCTAGTGCTTCACAACGCAATGCCGTAGTAAGCAAAACAAACGTTGCCGCTAAACAGACTTCTGTGGCCCAGGCCAACATAGAGCGTGCAAAAGCAACATTGGAAGCGGCAAAACTCAACTTATCCTATACGGTGGTAACTGCTGCTGTTGACGGACAGGTATCGAATGTTAAGATACAGCCGGGACAGATGGTGAATCCGGGTGCTACCCTGTTCTATATTGTAGATAACAGCGAAACATGGGTCGTAGCCAACTTTAAGGAAACGCAGCTAAACAAAATGCGCCTTGGCCAAAAGGTGGAAATCAAGATCGACGCCTATCCCGATATGCCGATTGAAGGAGAAGTGAATTCTTTTTCTCCTGCCACAGGTTCAAGATTTTCCTTACTCCCACCCGATAACGCTACGGGAAACTTTGTGAAAACGGTACAACGCGTTCCGGTTAAAATAAAACTGACATCAAACAATGATGCAAAAAAAATCGCCATGCTGCGCCCGGGAATGAATGCAGATGTTGACGTACATGTAAAATAATATGGAGGTTTCAGGTTCTATTCAGCAAGACAGTTTAATTGAATACGGCTTTCGCAGGGTCGTCATCACCATTACGGCGGTGCTTTGCGCCCTTCTTGAAATTGTAGACACCACTATTGTAAACGTAGCACTTAACGACATGAAAGGTTCGCTGGGTGCCACGCTTACCGATGTGGCCTGGGTGATCACGGCCTATGCCATTGCCAACGTCATTGTTATTCCGATGACGAGCTGGCTGTCACAGCAATTCGGGCGCAGAAATTACTTTGCGGCATCCATCATCATTTTTACTGTAGCTTCATTTTTATGCGGAAATGCCACCAACATCTGGGAGCTTGTTTTTTTCCGCTTCATACAAGGTATGGGAGGTGGTGCGCTTCTGGTAACGGCACAGACCATCATTACCGAAAGCTACCCGCCTGCAAAACGAAGCATGGCACAGGCCATCTACGGAATGGGTGTTATTGTGGGACCTACCCTCGGTCCGCCGCTGGGAGGTTATATTATTGACAATTTCTCATGGCCGTACATTTTTTACATCAACGTACCTTTAGGTATTATCGCCACTTTACTGACGCTGTCGTTTGTCCGAAGTCCAAAATATGAAGGAACAAAAAAACAATCTGCTAAAGAAGTGGACTGGTGGGGCATGATATTCCTCATCATGTTTATTGGTTCCCTGCAGTATGTACTGGAGCACGGACAGCAGGACGACTGGTTTGAAAACAGCACCATACTCACCCTTTCGGTAGTATCGGGTCTCGGCCTGTTCCTGTTCATCTGGCGTGAGCTCGTATGTGAAAAACCCATCGTCAACCTCAGGGTTCTCAAAGACAAGAACCTTCAGGTGGGAACCATTATGAGCTTTATTCTTGGATTCGGGCTTTTCGGCTCTACCTTCATCATCCCCATCTATACGCAGTCCATCCTTGGGTGGCCCGCAACAGATGCCGGTATGCTGCTGATTCCGAGTTCCATTATGACGGGGCTTATGATGCCGTTTATCGGGAAGATGATCCAGAAAGGGGTGCCGCAGAAATACATGGTGGCCATAGGCCTCAGCATCTTCTTCGGCTTCTGTCTGTACATGTACAGCATCATTACGAACGATACGGGTACGGAACATATGTTCTGGCCGCTTATCCTGCGTGGTGTGGGATTAGGTTTGCTGTTCGTTCCCGTTATGACCCTTTCGCTGTCAACGCTTAAAGGAAAATCCATCGGGGAAGGAGCATCGTTTACCGGGATGATGCGCCAGTTGGGAGGATCGTTCGGTATTGCGCTCATCACCACATTTATATCAAGGGATTCCCAGCACCACCGCGTGGATCTGGTTTCCCATCTCGATGAAACAAAATTTGAGGTACAGCAACGCATCCTGCAAATGCAGCAAAGCTTTATGGCAAAAGGGTTTTCTTCAAACGAGGCCCTTTCAAAAGCTCATCAGCTCATTGACCTTTCTGTAACCAAGCAGGCTACGATTCTGTCTTATATGGACGTGTTCCTCTATCTCGGCGTTATGTTCCTTATCTGTGTCCCGTTTGTGCTTATGATCAAGCAGGGAACTACAAAAGTGGATGCATCCGCCATGCATTAATTTTTAAGTTAATTGTTAAAAAAGCGCCTTCTGTTACTGGAAGGCGCTTTTTTGCTTTTTAATTTTTTTGTATCTTTAAAAGAAAAAATGATGCAAGGAAAGAAAAAAGTATTAGCTGCAGCCGGACTCGCAGGTGCCGGCGCACTGCTTTACATGGTTGCGAAAAGCCGTGCAGAAAGCAACGTAAAGGTGGTAACGCCTTTTGACCTGAACCGTTACCTGGGAAGATGGTATGAAATTGCCCGTCTTGATTTTCACTGGGAAAAAAACCTTATCAAGACCACGGCACATTACAGCCTTAACGAAAACGGAACCATAAAGGTCGTTAACCAGGGCTGGAACGTTAAAAAGGAGCGCTGGGAACTGGCAGAAGGAAAAGCCAAACCCCGTAAGAAAAATACAGGAGCATTAAAAGTTTCGTTCTGGGGTCCTTTTTATGATGAGTACAACGTGGTAGAAGTAACTAACGACTATCAGTATGCCCTTGTTTTTGGTAAGAATACCGATTATATGTGGATCTTATCACGCGAAAAAACCATTCCCGACCTAATACGGCAGTTCTTCCTTTTAAAGGCGGAAAGTTTCGGTTACGATACGAACAAGCTCGTTTGGCCGGAACATGAATAAAAAAAGACTGAACAATGTTCAGTCTTTTTTTATTCCGATATCCTGGATTGCAATGCCCTGAAATACTGGAAGGCCTTAAACAGCCGTGTACCGTACCATGAAAACATCTCGCCGTCGACAAAAACTGTTTTTGCGTGATGTGTGGCACGTCCTATTTCAAAAGCATGCTCTTCTTTAAAAGGATAGGGTTCTGACGAAAGGAATACAAGTTCCGGATCGCCCTGTATGCGCATTTTACGTATTTCCACTTCGGGGTAACGCCCTTCGTGTGATGCATAAATATTTTCGAGCTTGTTGAGCTTCAGCATTTCATTAATAAAGGTTCCATCTCCAGCTGCCATATAAGGATTCCTCCAGATAAGGTAGGCTACCTTCTGCCATTGGCGTCCCTGCATAAAGGCATGGAAATCATCGTGTGCAAAACGTATTTTCTCCACCCATTTTTTAGCATCTGTGGTACGTTTGAATATCTTTCCGAAATCATCAATGGTTTTCAGCGTATCCTCGACCGTGACGATATCTGTTACAAATACCGGGCAGATGCCTTCAAGGGCCGATACCACCTCCAGCGTATTTTCCTCTTTATTCGCAATGATGATGTCCGGGTTTAGTGCCTTTACCTTTTCTATGTGCACATTTTTGGTTCCTCCAACGTTGATCTTTAACGATTTCAGATGATACGGATGCACACAGAACTTCGTAACTCCGATGATCTGGTCTTCAAGTCCCAGTTCAAAAAGAGTTTCGGTAAGCGAAGGTACCAGCGTAATGATGCGTTTGGGCGTATGCTCAAATGTATGTACTGTACCGAGGTCGTCCGTAATTGTAAACATCCCGATCTTAATTATTTTCCAGAATAATGTTCATAGCCTGCTGCAGCTTCAGTGCTTCGGATCGTGCAGCTTCTGCAAAATCGGTTCCGTTTGAAGCATAGATAATGCCTCTTGAGGAATTGATAAGCAATCCAACCTTCTTGTTCATCCCATGGCTGCAGACATCTTCAAGGCTTCCTCCCTGCGCTCCCACGCCTGGTACGAGCAAAAAGGCATCGGGTACGATGCTGCGTATTTCACGGAAATATTCAGCTTTGGTAGCCCCTACCACATACATAAGATTTTCACTATTCTTCCATGTTTTTGAAGTTTCAAGCACTTTCTGATACAACGGAACACCCGAAGTTTCCTTAGTCTGGAAATCGAATGCGCCTTCGTTAGACGTAAGCGCCAGCATAATCGTATGCTTGTTTTCAAACGCTAGAAAAGGTTCTACTGAATCTTTTCCCATATAAGGAGCTACTGTTACAGAGTCGAACTGCAGGTCTTCAAAAAAGGCTTTTGCATACATAGTGGACGTATTTCCGATATCGCCGCGTTTGGCATCGGCAATGGTAAAGATGTCCGGATACTTTTCGTTGATGTAGGCAATGGTACGTGCCAGTGACTGCCATCCCTTAATTCCGTAAGCTTCGTAAAAAGCCGTATTGGGCTTATACGATACGCACAAATCATGTGTGGCATCAATAATGGCCTTGTTGAATTCAAAAATAGGATCTTCACTGTTCAGCAGGTGCTTCGGCAGTTTGTCCAGATCCACGTCGAGTCCTATGCATAAAAAGGACTTTTTTTCGATGATCTGGTTATACAGTTGAGCTGTCGTCATGGGAGCTTGTTTTTAAAAACTAAAAAAAAGCCTCTGTTCAGAGGCTTGATATCATTAAAATACTTCGGATTCTTTTAATTTTTCCGTATTCGAAACGAGTTGTAATTCCTCAATCACCTTCTGGATGTTTCCGTTCATAACACCGTCGAGATCGTAAATGGTTAACCCGATGCGGTGGTCGGTTACACGTCCCTGCGGGTAATTGTACGTACGGATCTTAGCCGAACGGTCTCCTGAAGAAACCTGCGAGTTCCGCTTTTTAGCATCTTCTTCCTGCTTTTTGGCAAGTTCCAGTTCGTATAAACGCGAACGCAATACGGTTAATGCCTTGTCTTTGTTTTTGTGCTGTGATTTTTCATCCTGGCACTGTGCTACAAGGCCGGTTGGGATATGCGTCATACGTACCGCTGATTTGGTCGTATTCACCGACTGTCCTCCCGGACCTGATGAACAGAAGAAATCGATGCGAACATCGTTCATATCGATCTGTACGTCGAACTCTTCCGCTTCCGGCAGTACCATTACGGTAGCTGCAGAAGTATGTACGCGCCCCTGTGTTTCAGTCTGCGGAACACGTTGTACGCGGTGTACGCCGGCTTCAAACTTCAGTGTACCATATACGTCTTCTCCTGTTACCTCAAAGATGATTTCCTTAAAACCTCCGGAAGTTCCTTCATTAAGGTCTACCACAGACGTTCTCCATCCTTTGTTTTCACAATATTTGGTGTACATACGGAACAAATCTCCTGCAAAGATGGAAGCTTCGTCCCCACCGGTTCCGGCACGGATCTCCACCATCACGTTCTTGGCATCTTCCGGATCTTTCGGGATAAGCATGAACTTGATTTCTTCTTCCAGCTGCGGCAGGCGCTGCTGGGCTTCTTCCAACTGCATTTTGGCCATGTCTACCATTTCCGCATCACTTCCGTCTGCAATGATTTCTTTGGCTTCATCGATATTTCCTATAACATTTATATATTCCTCGCGTTTTTCAACAAGGGCTTTTAAATCTTTATATTCTTTATTCAACTGTACATAACGCTTCTGATCCGAGATAACATCGGGCTGGATGATGAGGTCGGAAACTTCATCATAACGCTGTTTTACATACTGTAAGCGATCTAACATCATAAATTATAGATTTTCAGGTTGCAAATTTACAAAAAAAGGAGAACTTTTACTAAAGTTCTCCTCAATTTCAATAAAGAATCAGGTTTATTTTTTTGTGATTTCTCCTTTTACATCCACTTCTGTAAACGTTTTACCTGCATGCAGGTCTTTACAAAGTTCGTGAAGGGTATTAAATGCTTTTTCCGCACTGAAATCGGCAATGATGTCCACTGTTCCGTTAAAGTTCAGCGTTTCACCAGCTACAGTATATGCAAACTCTTTTTGTTTGGTTACCCCGTTCATTGTGATCTCTACTGTTGCCTTACCGTCTTTGAAATCGACAAATTTCCCGGTGATATCTCCCGCCATAAGCTTAAAGAAGCTTTCCGCCAGTTTTCCGTCGCGGATAGGATCTTTTGAATTCACGGTAGAAGTTACAATCTTAAAGGCAGCTCCCTTAAGGTCTTCCTCAATTTTACCGGAATCTTTGGTCCCGGTAAGTTCAATGGTATTGAATGTCCCGGAAACCCCGATTTTCTCAGGTGTTTTATAAGCAGTCCACTGCATAGTTGGAAGATAGGCCGCCTTTTCTTCTAATTGAACTTCTTCGAGTTGCGGCTCTTCTACCTTTACTTCCTCTTTTTTACAGCTTACGAATGCAGCTGCACACATAGCCAAAGCTATTATTGATTTTTTCATTATTTTATTTTTTCCAAATGTATTAGATTCCTGCGTTTCCGAATTTTAAAATATTGTTAATATTATCCGCATTTTGAGGAACCGCAATCCTTACAGGTAAGGCATCCTTCCTGATACATCAGGTTGGTTGAATTACAGTTGGAACATTTCTGTCCGTTGGCTTCGGTACCATCCGGAACAAAGCGTTTCAATGCACGCGCCACCCCGTTTTTCCATGTATTGATGGACTCGTTATCGAGCTGGAGCGAATTGATAAGGTCTACTACGTTTTCAATATTCATTCCGTGGCGCAGCGTACCGGAAATAAGCTTGGCATAGTTCCAGAAAACCGGGTCGAAACGGTACGAAAGTCCTTCAATGGTGGTTTTGTACCCTCTCTGGTTTACATACTGGAAATCGTAGCGCGTATTGCCGTTTTCGTCTCGGTTTTTGATGATGAACCCTTCGTTGACCCATCTCGGAAGCAGGATGCCGTCTTCGTCGTCGGCAAGCCCCGTAAAGATCTCATACGGACGGTCATCGATTTTCCCGATAAAGGCGATCCATTTTTCCTTGTTGTTCTGGAAACGAACAATATCACAATCAAGTACATGCGGACGTTTAACCGGGAACGGTGTTTTATTCGCAGGTTCTTCTTTCTTTTCTTCTTTTTTATCGTTGGATATCAGGACTCCGGAACGTGATCCGTCACGGTAAACGGTTACCCCTTTACATCCTACTTCCCAGGCTTTCATATAAAGCTGGCCTACCAGTTCTTCCGAAACATCGGAAGGTACGTTGATCGTTACCGAAATGGAATGGTCTACCCATTTCTGGATGGCGCCCTGCATTTCTACCTTGCTCAGGTAATCAACATCATTGGAAGTTGCCTTATAGTAAGGTGATTTTTCTATAAGCTGGTTGATTTCGTCCTGCGTATAGTTGCGGTCGGTGTCGATACCGTTTACCTCCATCCACATTTTGAACTTATGGTGGAATACCACGTACTCTTCCCATGAATCCCCTACTTCGTCAATAAAATCAACGCGCACGTCCTTATCGTTCGGGTTTACTTTTCTGCGGCGTTTGTATACCGGCATAAAAACAGGTTCGATACCGGAAGTGGTCTGAGACAGGATCGATGTGGATCCCGTTGGGGCTATGGTGAGCAACGCAATGTTACGTCGTCCGTATTCCTGCATGTCGTTGTACAGTTCCGGATCGCTTTCCTTAATACGCAATGCGAACGGGTTGCCGGCTTCACGTTTGGCATCGTAAATTCCGAAAGCTCCGCGTTCCTTTGCCATTTCTACAGAAGAACGGTAAGCTGCGAGCGCAAGTGTTTTGTGTATGTTTACGGAAAAGGCATTTCCTTCTTCCGATCCGTAACGGATTCCCAATGCTGCCAGCATATCTCCTTCTGCTGTAATTCCAACTCCCGTTCTGCGGCCTTCTTCCGCTTTTTTCCGAATTTCAATCCACAGGTTGCGTTCGATGCGCTTAATTTCAGCTTCTTCCGGATCTTCATCTATTTTCTCCAGGATCGTGTTTATTTTTTCCAATTCAAGGTCGATGATATCATCCATCATACGCTGTGCTACGGCCACGTGTTTTTTAAACAGCTCAAAATCGAAATAGGCCTCCGCCGTGAACGGATTTACCACATACGAAAACAGGTTAATGGCCAGAAGGCGGCAGGAATCATATGCACATAACGGGATTTCACCGCAAGGGTTGGTTGAAAGTGTTTTGTATCCTAAGTCTGCATAGCAGTCCGGAAGGGATTCACGGATGATGGTATCCCAGAACAGGATGCCCGGCTCGGCAGACTTCCATGCATTGTGCACGATCTTTTTCCAAAGGTCTGCCGCATTCGTCTGCTTGCTGAACTTGGGGTTCTGCGAAAAGATCGGGTATTTCTGAATATAGGCTTCCCCGTTTCGTACGGCATTCATAAAGGAATCGTCGATACGTACCGATACGTTGGCTCCTGTTACTTTTCCCTGCTCCAGTTTGGCATCGATAAAAGCTTCCGCATCGGGATGGTTAATGGAAACAGACAACATAAGAGCACCACGGCGACCGTCCTGAGCAACTTCACGCGTTGAATTGGAAAAACGCTCCATAAACGGAACAAGCCCTGTAGAGGTCAAAGCGGAATTCTTTACAGGAGATCCCTTCGGACGGATGTGCGACAGGTCATGCCCTACTCCTCCACGGCGCTTCATTAACTGTACCTGTTCCTGGTCAATTTTCATGATACCTCCGTATGAATCACTGTCTCCGTTGTTTCCGATAACGAAACAGTTCGACAGCGAAGCAATCTGGTAAGGGTTCCCTATACCCGTCATCGGGCTTCCCTGAGGAATAATATAGCGGAAATCCTTTATAAGGTCGAACAACTCGTCTTCACTCATAGGGTTTTGATAGCGCGATTCGATACGGGCTATTTCCGACGCGATACGTTTGTGCATATCATCGGGCGTTCTTTCGTAAATATTTCCTTCGGAATCTTTGAGCGCATATTTGTTTACAAAAACGGTAGCTGCCAAAACATCCCCTTTGAAATAATCCGTTGATGCCTTTACGGCCTCTTCGTTGGTGTAGGTCTTTTTTGTTTCTAAAACTGTCGGTTCCATTTTCACACTATTTTTTTATTTTTTTATCAGGCTTTGCAATCGGTAATCTCTTCAAAAACAAGTTGCTAACACAACTGTATTTCTTCGTGCATTCTTGGTCTAAATTACAAAGATTTTTTGATTTAAAATAAAACTTAATGTAAAATTAAATAAAAGTTATCAACACCAATCTTAAAACACAAAAATCAAAAAGTTTACAAAAAACAACACCCTAAAGCTTATTTATCAATACTTTACATTTAGCAAACATCTAAAAAGTTTACAAAAAATAAAAACTTTAAAAAGAATATAACCAAAAATATTTTTAAAATCAACAAAACTCTTTCAAATCATTATCAACAAAAATTGTTCATAACTTCGACGTTTTTTTTACGTGAAAATTCAAATTATTGAGGTACTTTTGATAACGAAAATATCTGTAGAAAGAGAATCAAGTGAAAATCTTGAACTGTTGCGCAACTGTTAGTAAGTTTAATTATTTACAAGTCAGACCTCTTACGGATATCGACGTTGCTTTCGCACAAAAGGTAAATGTTGCAGAATCTTCTTCTATTTATACGAGTGGTTTCTTCCGGTTTACTTTTTATTGTTTCACCATTAATAAAAAAAGCTATGAGTATTTTTACAAAACGTATCAATTACAAGCCGTTTGAATACCCTGAAATTCTGGAATTCACGAATGCCATCAACAAGTCGTTCTGGGTACATTCTGAAGTAGACTTTACAGCCGACATCCAGGATTTTCATTCTCATTTATCCCCGATAGAGCAGGAAATTGTAAAACGAAGCCTTCTTGCCATTGCCCAGATCGAAGTAAACGTCAAAACCTTCTGGGGAAATCTGTATACGCATTTACCTAAACCGGAATTCAACGGTCTTGGAAGCACGTTTGCTGAATGTGAATTCCGCCATTCGGAAGCTTATTCCCGTTTACTGGAAGTACTGGGTTACAACAATGCTTTTGAAAAAGTGATCGACATCCCCGTCATCAGAAAGCGTATCGATTATTTATCGGATGCTTTAAAACATTCAAAAGCCGAAGATAAAAAAGATTACCTGAAATCGCTTATTCTTTTCACCATCCTCATCGAAAATGTTTCGTTGTTCAGCCAGTTTGCCATCATTCTTTCGTTTACCCGCTTTAAAGGGGCTATGAAAAATGTAAGCAACATCATCGCCTGGACATCGGTTGACGAGCAGATCCATGCAAATGCCGGAATCTACATCATCAACAAGATAAAGGAAGAATTCCCGGATTATTTCGATGCGGCGAGCGTAGAGGAAATACGTACCATCGTTGAGGAATCCATCGCCATCGAAAGCGAGATACTCGACTGGATCTTCGAATACGGTGAAATGGAAACCATTTCCAAAAACAACCTGCTCAACTTTATGAAATTCAGGCTGGATGAAAGCATGAAGCAGATAGGCCTTGAAAAAATATTCCACGTTTCAGAAGCGGATTACCAGCCGATGATCTGGTTTGAAGAAGAAATATTTGCCAACAGCCTCGACGATTTCTTTGCAAAACGTCCGGTTGATTATACCAAACACGATAAAAGCATTACTGCCGACGATTTGTTTTAATCGTTCCTATTACTTTTTAACTTTTTTAGATTGCACTTATTATGGAAAGACTATGGTGGCTTAACGAAGAAAGCGAACAGATATTAAACCGCGGATACCTGCTTAAAGGGGAAACCACGCAAAAAGCAATAGAGCGCATTGCCAATGCGGCAGCAAAAAGACTGTATAAACCCGAGTTGGCCGAGGCCTTCATTGAAATGATAGAAAAAGGCTGGATGAGCCTGTCCTCTCCTATATGGGCAAACATGGGGACCGAACGCGGGCTTCCTATTTCATGTTTCAACGTTTACGTTCCGGATCACATTGAGGGAATTACACATAAACTGGGTGAAGTGATCATGCAGACCAAAATCGGAGGTGGAACTTCTGGGTATTTTGGTGAACTGCGCGAACGCGGAAGTGCCGTAACCGATAACGGAAAAAGCAGCGGAGCCGTAAGCTTTATGAAGCTCTTCGATACTGCTATGGATACGATTTCACAGGGAGGTGTACGCAGAGGGGCTTTTGCGGCCTACCTCGACATTGACCACGACGACATAAAGGAATTCCTTGATATTAAAAACATCGGAAACCCTATACAGAACCTGTTTTACGGTATATGCGTACCGGATTACTGGATGCAGGATATGATAGACGGCGACGCGGATAAGCGCGAGGTATGGGCAAAAGTATTGGAAAGCCGCCAGCAGAAAGGATTGCCTTACATCTTCTTTACCGATAACGTAAACCGCAACAAGCCTGAAGTTTACAAAGACAAAGAAATGCAGATCTATGCCAGCAACCTTTGCTCGGAGATTGCCCTTCCTTCATCAAAAGACGAATCGTTCGTTTGCTGCCTGTCGTCTATGAACCTCGAGTTATACGACGAATGGAAAGATACAGAGGCTGTAAAGCTGGCTACCTACTTCCTTGATGCGGTAATGTCGGAATTCATTGCCAAAACAGAAGGGAATTACTACCTGCAGTCGGCCAACAACTTTGCTAAAAACCACAGGGCACTTGGTTTGGGTGTTATGGGATGGCATTCCTACCTGCAGAAAAACATGATCGGGTTTGAAAGCCTCGAAGCCAAGATGCTTACGAACCAGATTTTTAAGGAGATACAGGATAAGGCATTAAAGGCTTCCCAGGATCTTGCCCGTATTTACGGTGAACCGGAAGTGTTAAAAGGTTATGGGCGCAGAAATACGACACTGCTTGCCATTGCTCCTACCACATCTTCATCTGCCATTCTGGGTCAGACGTCTCCTGGAATTGAGCCCTTCAGCAGCAACTACTATAAGGCGGGGCTTGCAAAAGGAAACTTTATGCGTAAAAACAAGTATTTGAAAACATTACTTGAAAACAAAGGCATAGACACGGAAGAAACCTGGAGAAGCATCATGCTGAACCACGGAAGCGTACAGCATCTTTCGGAGCTCACTCAAGAGGAAAAAGATGTATTCAAAACGTTTAAAGAGATAAGTCAGTATGAAATCATATTACAGGCATCTATACGTCAGAAATACATTGACCAGGCGCAAAGTCTCAACATCAATATTCCGTCGAACCTGCCTGTAAAGGAAGTAAACCGACTGCTTATCGAAGCGTGGAAACTAGGTGTAAAAACCCTTTACTACCAAAGAAGCCAGAGCGTTTCCAAAGAATTTGTGAACAACCTTGTAAGCTGTACAAGCTGTGAAGCTTAAAATGCAAATTATCAATTGATTCCGATTATAAAACCAATATAATGACATTAGAAGAAAGGATACAGAATTCCGAAACCCGTATTTTTAAGGCGGTGTTTCCCAATACGACCAACCATTACGATACCCTTTTCGGAGGTACGGCCATGCACATGATGGATGAAGTGGCCTTTATTACGGCAACTCGTTTTTCACGCCAGATCATGGTAACCGTTTCAACGGACCGCATCGACTTCAACAAACCCATTCCGGCAGGAACCATCGTAGAGCTTATAGGAAAGGTAACCCATGTTGGAAATAAAAGCCTTAAGGTAGCCGTTGAAATCTTTATCGAGGAAATGTACGACGACGTACGTTATCTTGCCATTACGGGAGAATTTACATTTGTAGCACTCGACAAAGACAAAAAACCGACCAAAGTAATAAAAGATTAACACGACATCGCCTGAGGGCGATGTTTTGTTTTTACCGTTTTTTAGGTATTTTCAGTAAAAATCACAAATCAAATTGTAACATCTTAATATTCAATACTGTAATTATTAAATTAAGGAATTCATCAGTATTTGGGACTGATGCAGAGGAGGATTTGAATTTTACTTTCTCAAACACATGACGATTGTTAATCGATTTTTTTAGATTCTATAGTGATAAAAAATAACTTATTTGTCTTGTAATATGAAATTATCATTTTGATATTGCTTATGCCATTTGCAATATATTGAGATTTTTCTGAATCAGTTGTCGTAGAAAATTCCCCCACACCATATTTTTCATACATTTTTGTTGCGATTTTTAAAAAATCAATCTCATACCCATCTATGGGTTCAAACCAAAATTGCAGAAAATTTACTTTCCGCTCCTTGTTATTCCAATAGGCATAAGGAATAGATATTTTATAATTTCCTCCCAAAATAGATGCAAGTTCATTATTCAAAGATTCTGTTGCGAACTTATTAAATTCAGTTATCTCAGTAGCATATTTTTCTTTTTTATTTGATGATAAATCATCTATTATAAAATTATAATCTGAATTTGTAATAGGGTTAATCCTAAATTGGTCATATGCTGTAAAAGAAATTCTATTGTATTTGTATTTTTCCATTGATGAATTTGTAGCAGAATAACTGTACATTTTATTTTTGATTGTTGAATTGAAATCAGTATCACTCATTCCTAGATAAAAGTTTCCTGTTTTTAGGTTTTCAAGTTCAAAGCTTCGGTCTAATTTGCTTAAACGATAATACGCCAAATCCGTAAAAATATTATCAGGTTCATTATTCCAAAATTGATAGTAATCTTCTGCCTTATTTTTAAACTCAACATCTTTCCATTTCTTTTGTAACTGACTTACATTACTTTCAGTTAAAATGCCTTTTTTTACTTTACTCAATAAAATTAATTCGGCTAAAGCATTGTACATCTCATTTCCTTTGGCTCTTTCCGAAAATGGAAAATAAAAAGCAATACTTTCTATCTCATGATTTTCTTTTATGCCATCTACTATTACGGTAAAATTTTGTTTTTTGTTGGTTGAAATAATTATCATTCCGCAGCTTCCAAAAGATTCGTCAAGGATTCCTATACCGTTAACATCTGCCAAATCAATGTTTTCATATACCAATAATCCATCTTCTACTTTATTGATATTGGTGGCACTTTGATTATGATAATTAAAAAGGAAGTTTGTTTCAGGAATATTTAACAGTACATCCGTTTCATTGCTCTTTACTGTATTTCCATCTGCTGTTCTTTGGATGCTATTAATCTTCTTTGCCAATACCTCAAACTTTTCATAATCCGCAATATCTTGCTGAGCAAATACTGAAAATGGAAATATTAGCAATATGAATAGTTTGATTTTTTTCATTTTTATAAATTTTAATGATTTAATTATTTGAAGGGGTTGCTGTTTTATCTGATTTGAATAAATTAACTCCAACTCCAAAGGAAAACCAAGGCTTTCCTTGATTTTTCCAATCATATTTTTTATTATCAAATAAATTATCAATTCCACCAGAAATTCCAAATTGAACAAAGTCGTACTGATAAACTAAATTTAATGATAGAGTTACCGCCGCTAAATATAAATCTCCATCTATCACTACATCACTTTTTTTTATATTGTGTTTATTTAACTTAGCAGAAGAAGGTCCTACTCCAAATAAAAGAGAAAATGTATGTTTATTGGTAAGCCATGGATTATAAGTTGTTCCAGCAGTCAAATTCAAAGAAAAAGTGGGTTCAAAAGTCCCATCATTGGGTCTATATTTAAAAGGAAATATTAAAGTACCTATTTCAGCAGACCATCTATCATAAATCTTTTCTGATTGAAAATCAATTTCACTCTTTTTTATAAGAAAAAATCTTTGTTTTTTGGTAACCTCATTATAGTTTAAACTCTTGTATTCTTCGGAATTTTTGTCCCAATTCCAGAAGTAAATTTTATAGTTATCTCCTTCTTCACCAACAATTGTAAACCTATCGTTTTTACCTAACCCTTTTGTATCATCAGATGTTTTTGTTGTCTTACTTTCATCATATTCCAATAAATTAGTTGGATTTATCAATCTTCTACTTTGATTGATTAAACTTTGCCCTTGCGCTATTCCTACCCAACCGAATAGCACTAATAATAGTAGTTTTGTTTTCATAAGTATAAGTTGTTTTAGTTTTATATTTTGCCTTCATAATAGTTGTCTGACTATAATGACCGATTTGAACAATCACAAAGAGCGTCATTAAAAATGCTGTTTTTCTTTGATATTAGTTTAAAATTTATACTGTTAAATTCGTATTCTATTATTCCCCTTGAAGTATATCTTCCTGTATCTGTACAACTTCCGTCAAATACACTAATAGAAAGAACTCCATTACTTGAAGAAATAATCCAAAACTTTGAAATACCATCAATTCTAATTTGTTCTCCTTTATGATTCAATAGTATTGAATTATTTTCCTTTGTGATAGGATCGCAATTACAACCTCTATTCTCCGCTGCTTCTAAATATCCAAGATTATTATCCACAATTCCTAAATATTTATACTGTTTGGTCTCAAAGGTTAATTTTCCATTTTTAAAAATTTGATAATGTCCGTTTATACGATTATTACACCAAAAATCATCTCCTATAACTACCCTTTTATATTCATTACCTGTTTTCTTGGTTTCAACAACTGTTTTCTTTTTATCAGAACTCGCCATTTCATAATGCAACGTATTCGCTTTTGCATCTTTATTTTGTTGTACAATTTTTTCGTTCTCTTTTTTCTGTTTTTCAATGGCTTTTTGCCTTTCTTCCTCCGCTTTTTTTACAGAAAGTTCTTTTATGCGCTTATCTTCTGCTTCTTTAGCTTGTTTATTTTTCTTTTCTGTATCCGCACAGCCCGCACAATAACAACTTTCTATATCGTTGATTTCTCCTACCAGTTTACAACAGCCTTGTTTATAATCATGGGCGACTTGTGCGTTTAAGTTTAATTGCAAAACTGTTAAAAGGATAAGGAGTAGTTTTGTTTTCATCATTTCAAGTTTTATAGTTTATTCTTCTAATGCGCATCCCATACCGTTTGGGGAATTACATCGGTACAAGGACAAGTAGACGGATCTTCTAAAAACGATTTAAGGGTTACAATAACACTTGCCACATATTCATTCGCACCTTGCTCGTTATAGGTACATTTTACGAGAGCCGCTGCACCGCAGAATGTCCATACCTGTGCATTAAGCTCGTCTTCTCCCGAAAGATTAAGGTATTTGGTATACAGCGGGCAATTTTCTATACCGTCTGCAAGTGCTTCATCAGCGCTGTTCCCGGAATAGGTAAACAGATATTCTGTACCACCTTTTTTGCCCGTATAATATTCCTGTGCGCCCGTTACTTTCAGGTAATAATCGGCGTATTTGGGCTCGGAGTGGTAGTACACATTTCCGCCCGAACTCCGGTACAGGTTCACTTTATTGGGTTCTGTAAGCGTGATGTCGTTTCCTTCCTGACTCACCGAAACGGTATAATAGCCATCGGCAGAGGTATAAAGTCCGGTGGTTAAGGTCTGGGCATTTACCATAAAAGCTGCCGACAGCACAAAATAAAAAAGGAACAATTGTTTCATAGGTTTAGGTTTTAGGTTCATCTTTCCGGACTTTAAAGAGCTGTTTTGTATAAAGTTCTTTATTTTAGAAATATTAAAAAATACCTCAATTGTAGTATTTTTAAGATTATTTTAACTATTTTTAAGATTAAAAACAATGCTTTATGAAGCCCGTAAAACATATCTTGAATGCTATATGGGATCAGTACCCGGATGCCATTGCGGATCATTATCAGGCAGTTAAGGTCCCCAATATGGAACGCCTCTTTGGTGATATTTTCGTTCCCGGCAGTTATTATTACTATGTACTGGATATCGTAAACAGTACGCTGAGTCATTTTCATCCGCAGATACTGCCACTGCACGGTCTCGAAAGTTACCCGCTGCATTTAAAAGAAATTATTGATTTGATTCATCCCGACGACCTAGCCTTTGTAACAGAAGCCGAAGCCTGGTCATTTAAAAAAATAAACGAAATCGGAACAGAACACTTACTGAACCTGAAATCAGGCTACTGTTTCCGGATGAAAACGGCAGACGACAGCTACCAGTTATTCCACCACCAGGCTATACATACGGCACAAGACGATAACGGCAAGCTGGTGCAAGCGGTAAACATCCATACCAATATTCACCACATTACGGAAAAAAACAAGTATACGGTAACGGTAACCGGGATTAACCAGCGGACAGATTTTTACCAGGAAACACTTAAACCGGCATTGCTTCCGGATAACGTAGGGGAACGTCTGACCAAACGCGAACTGGAAATTTTTATGTTGCTGCTGAAAGGGTACTCCGACAAAGAAATTGCGTTACTCTTATTCCTGTCGTACCATACCGTGCGGACGCATCACAAAAATATCCTTAGTAAAACAAATTCAAAAAACAGTATTGAATTGATTCGAAAGAGCCTAGAGAATGGGTGTTTATAATTTCATCGACATTCACTTAATGAGACAAAATTTTCATATAAAACACTGAATAACAATAATTAAAAATATTTTATTTAAACCTGTTATTCTTACATTGATAAGCATAAAATGAAGGCTGGAAAAATTTTCTGTTCATAGGATTTAGGAGCGGCCGGAAAAATTATTGGAACAAAGTGGAGAGACTTTTCAGAAACCCAAAAAGATTTTTTTGTGGGAATGAGAATATTCTAATGGATTGACACTTCCCTGTTTTTGTTAGTTTTTTGCCTGCATAGTGGGCTTTATTTCGTATTTTTAATAAAAATTTGTTTTACTTATGCCCTGGAATCCTGAAATATACAACCGCTTTAAAAACATCCGTTACCGCCCCTTTTTCGATCTGGCGGAACTTATTCAGCACGAACCTTCAATGAAAGCAGTCGATCTAGGATGCGGAACGGGAGAGCAAACAGCCCTGTTAGCCGAAAAATTTCCGGATGCCGTTTTTTACGGAATAGATTCTTCCGGTGAAATGCTTGAGAAGTCAAAAGTTTTTGAGAACGAAAGGCTTCGTTTTGAAAAGGCTACCATGGAAGAAATCATCGCAAAGAACGAAACCTGGGACCTTATATTCAGCAACGCGGCCCTGCAATGGTCCGATAACCATTCCGAATTATTTCCAAAACTTTTGTCAAAGCTCAATTCCGGAGGGCAGGTAGCCATACAGATGCCCGACCAACCCCGGAACACCCTTAACCAGCTGCTTGCAGAACTTGCACAGGAAGAACCTTTTCGTTCATACCTGAACGGCTGGAACCGGCCGTCTTCGGTACTCCTGTTAGATGAATATGCCAGGCTTTTTTTTGAAAACGGAATCGGCGATCTGGACCTTTCATTAAGGGTCTATCCAATAATTGCAGAAACACCAGATACTCTTTTCGATTTTATATCGGGTTCCGCCCTTATTCCTTACCTGGAGAAATTGAACGGGGAACAGCAACAGCTTTTCGTAAAAGTATTTAAAGAACGTATTTCCCTTGCCTTTCCCAACTTCCCGGCCCTTTACTCTTTTAAGAGGCTGCTGCTTTACGGAAGAAAAAAGGATTAAGATTTTTCACAAACATTGTACAACCCATTACCTAATTACGCATGATACAAAGAATCGGACTCATTTCATTCGCCCTGTTGGGCCTATACACCACCACGGCATGTAAATGTGCCAAAACACAACCTGCTGCTTCGCAAGAAGCCACCCAGGACATCCGTGTTACCGGTACGATATCCCGGATAGAAAACGGAAAAGACGGATATACGGCTCATATAACCGATGAAAAAGGGACATCCTACAATGCCCTCATAAGCATCGTCAACCTGCAGAAAAGCGGAAATACCTTTAAAAGGTATGAAGTAAACGATGTTATTACCGTGAGCGGACCTTTCTGGAAGGACGAATCGGGAATAACGCACATCACGGTAAAGGAATTGCAGTAATTCCTTTACCGGTTCCTTCATGATTCCAATATTATTGTTTGGATTTTTTTCATTAAATTAGATGATATTCAAACAGATACAATATACGAAATGGGGATCGTAATACCTGCCATCTTAATTGCTGCCTGTATTTTTCTGTACGTGGTAACCAGACCCCGGCTTAGTACGGGACAAAAGATCGTATGGATTCTTGTAAATGTATTGTCCTGCTTTGGGATCGTGCTCTACCTGTTTACCGGAGCCTTTACCGACCGTTACGACGTAAAGGTACTTGATCCCGGTTTCAAAAAATACAAAACCTCGCCAACTGTTTCCGACACCGTATATACGGTAAAACCTCTTCAGGAAAGTACATTACCTACTGCCTTAACGGAAGCCATCCAAAATAACGGTTTCCGGATCCGTAAAGAAGTAATAACAAAGGTCGTTTACCGCAACTGCAGTGAAAATGACTCCGTTCTCATTACGGGAAACGGAATCAGTATGTACCGGCTTACCAAAGGGACCTTTTATGATGAAGATTCCGACATCCTCTTATTACAGTATACCTTTTCCGACAAACAAAAAGCTTCGGACTATACCATTTTGTTGCAGCATATCCTTTTCAAAAAGGAGATACCCTGCAATAAAAAGGTTCAACTCCTTGTTTCAGACGGTACTGTTCTTTACGATTTTTCTTCTGATTCTGAACTTGTCAGAGTTTTTATTGATCAATATACAGGGCTTATTTCATCAGACAATGGATTGTTTTAGTGTTAAACAAAAACTTTAATTGATCTTATTATAAAACTCAAAATCAAACATCTATTGATCTAATTGCCATATAATGGGTGTGATTTCTCTTTCTGAAAGATATTGGTTGGCCTTTGAAAAATGACGGTTTCCAAACCATTTTCCCTGGTTCGCACTCATAGGCGATGGATGTCCGCTCTCCAGAACAAGGTGGCAATTTTTATCGATCTTCTTCCCTTTTTTCATGGCGTGGTTCCCCCATAGCATAAAAACCAGTCCTTCTTTTTTTTCCGACAGGAAAGAAATGGCGTGATCTGTAAACTGTTCCCAACCATACTTCTGATGGCTTCCCGGTTGTCCCGCTCGCACGGTAAGGACATCATTCAGTAGCAATACGCCTTGCCGCGCCCAACCGGTCAGGTTGCCATGTAAAGGAGGAACGAACCCTGTATCTGCATGCAGCTCTGCATAGATATTGCGCAGGGATGGCGGAATGGGAATGCCTTTGTTTACGGAAAAACTCAGGCCGTGCGCCTGCCCTGCTCCATGGTATGGATCCTGTCCCAGTATCACAACCTTAACTTTATCGAGCGGACAGTATTTAAAGGCATTAAAAATGTCGTTTCGCTGCGGATAGATGACCTGTTCTTCATATTCGCGGTCCACAAACTGTTTCAGTTGTTGATAATACGCTTTTTCAGCTTCTGCTGCAATGAATTCTTTCCAGCTGTTCATGCTCGTCAATTTTTAGGATTCAAATTTAAGACTAATTCTTTAAAATGAGATTTTGTTCGTAAATTTGATGTTTGATAGATATTTATATATGAAGTCGATTGCTAAAAAGACCTTACAAGATTTAGAATTCAGTACCATTTTAGAACAGATCAGCGATTTATGCACAACAGAAATCGGCAAGGAACTGGCATTGCTTATCGAGCCTATCGGTAACAAAGAACAGTTGCTTGAAGAGTTACAGCAGACATCGGAATATGTTTCTTCCTTCAGCAATCAGAACGCCATACCCAGCCACTACTTTGACCCTGTTTCATACGAGCTTAAAATGCTGCGTATTGAAGACAGTTTCCTGGAAGCGTCGGGGTTTAAGAAAATAGCCTCGTTGGTAACCACGGTCAATGAACTGATCCTGTTCCTTAAAAAATTCCAGGATTATTACGGGGCGCTTTACCAGAGTACCACGATTACGGAACCCAACAAGGTCATCCTTCAGAAGATCGAGCAGGTTTTAGATAAATACGGGGAAATCAAGGATACGGCTTCCGTTGACCTTAAAGCCATCCGTCAGAACATTCAGATCGTACGGGGTAAAATCAACCAGAGTTTCGGTTTTGCCCTGCAGCAGTACCAGTCTTCCGGATATCTTGACGATATCAGGGAATCCATCGTGGAAAACCGCAGGGTGCTTGCTGTACTGGCCATGTACCGTAAAAAGGTTAAAGGCGCTGTTTTGGGTCAGTCGAAAACAGGAAGTATCGTTTATATAGAACCGGAAAGCACCTTCCGGTTTACACGGGAGCTTTCGAATCTTGAATACGAAGAGCGCGAGGAGATTATGCGTATTCTGAAAAACCTTACCAACGAAGTGCGTCCTTTTCACGAAGACCTGCTGGTTTTTCAAAACCTGCTGGCCCATATCGACATCGTGGCGGCAAAAGCGCGGTATGCCCTCAAAATTAACGGCATCCTTCCTTCAATTACAGAAGAAAAAAGACTGTTCTTCCGGGAAGCTTACCACCCCATCCTGCTTTTAAACAACAAAGCCAAAGGAAAAACTACTTATCCGCAAACCATAGAACTTTCGGATAACGACCGTATTATCGTGATTTCGGGACCAAATGCAGGTGGAAAATCCATTACGCTTAAAACCATAGGACTTTTGCAGCTTATGCTGCAGAGCGGCATGCTTATTCCGGTACACGAACGCAGTGAAACCTTTCTGTTCGACCGTATCCTTACAGATATAGGAGACAATCAATCTATTGAAAATCACCTAAGTACATACAGTTACCGATTAAAGAACATGAACTACTTCCTGAAGAAGTGCAATGACAAGACGCTTTTCCTTATAGATGAATTCGGAACGGGATCTGATCCGGAACTTGGAGGTGCCCTGGCCGAAGTTTTTCTTGAAGAGTTCTATGACCGTGAGGCATTCGGAATCATCACTACACATTATACCAATTTGAAGATTCTGGCAAACGAACTTCCACACGCTACGAACGCCAATATGATGTTCGACGAAAAATCGCTCGAACCTATGTATAAGCTCAGCCTTGGACAGGCCGGAAGTTCCTTTACATTTGAAGTAGCCCAGAAAAATGGGATTCCTTACGGACTCATAAACCGAGCCAAGAAAAAGGTGGAAACGGATAAGGTTCGTTTTGATAAAACCATAGCCAACCTTCAGAAAGAGCGTTCACGCCTTGAGAAAACATCTGAAAACCTTAAAGAAGAGGAAAAACGCGCCCGGGAAGAAAGTACGCGTTTGTCGTCTATTAATTCAAGGATACAGGACAAACTGGAGCGGTACCAGGAATTATACGATGCCAACCAGCGCCTTATTTACCTTGGACAACGCTTCGACGACCTTTCGGAACGCTATTTTAACAACAAGGACAAAAAGGTACTCATCGGCGAACTGCTTAAAACCGTTGAAATTGAAAATTCGAAACGCAAGAAGATAACGCAAAAAGAGCGTAAAGTCCAGAAACAGGAAGAACTGAAGCTCCAGGTTGAAGTCGAACAGCAACTCGAAGTCATCAGGACGGAAAAAAAGGAGAAGAAAATAAAAGAACAGCAGAAGCTGCAGGCCAATAAAACAAACTTTGAACTCAAAGTGGGTGACCGCGTAAGAATGCTTGAAGGAAAAGCCGTTGGAACCATAGATGCCATAGAAAAAAACAAGGCAACAGTCAATTACGGTTTTTTTACATCCAAGGTAGATCTGGAGCAGCTTGAAATGGTAGAACGTAAAAAATAAAAAGATGAACGTACTCGATAAAATACCGGCCGGAAAACAGCTTGTCCTTTTTGACGGCGTGTGCAACTTCTGCGACCAGACCGTGCAGCGGATCATGAAGGCAGACCACCACAACCTGTTTGTGTTCGCCTCCCTCCAGTCCGAAACGGGACAGGAAGTGGTACGCTATATTGGAATTTCCTCCACTACCGATTCGGTCATCCTCTACCAGCCCGAAAAGGCTTATTATACAGAAAGCGATGCAGTTCTTGAAATTGCCCGCCAACTAAGCGGTTGTTACCCTATGCTGCTGGCAGGCAAAATCATACCTAAAGGATGGCGCGATGCAGCTTACAGGTATTTTGCACGCAACCGTTACAAATGGTATGGAAAAAAGGATGAATGTGCTGTTCCGACCCCCGAAACCAGATCAAAATTTTTATCATAATTAGCTCAAATAATTTCATCAAACGTACCGCAATACGTATATTTGTGCTTTAAAAATCAAACCAATGCAAATATCATATAACTGGTTAAAACAATTCATTAAGTTAGATATCACGCCTGAGGAAACATCTGAAATCTTAACGAATTTAGGACTGGAAGTTGAAGGAATTGAATCATTTGAAAGCCTTAAGGGCGGTTTAAAAGGTGTTGTTGTAGGGCATGTCGTGGCTTGCGAACAACATCCGAACGCCGATAAGCTCCGCATTACAAAAGTTGATCTTGGAAACGGAGAAGCTCCTGTACAGATCGTATGCGGCGCTCCTAATGTAGCTGTCGGACAGAAAGTTCCGGTTGCCACCATAGGAACGGTTCTATATGATAAAGAAGGAAACGAATTTGTCATTAAAAAAGGTAAAATTCGCGGAGAAGAAAGTTTTGGAATGATTTGCGCGGAGGACGAACTGGGACTTGGAAACGGTCATGACGGCATTCTTGTCTTAAGCGATAAGCTTAAACCAGGTACGCCTGCATCAGAAGTTTTCGAAATCTATACGGATTCGGTTTTTGAAATAGGACTTACACCTAACCGTGCCGACGCCATGAGCCATTGGGGAGTTGCACGTGACCTGCGTGCGGGCCTTGTACAGCTTAAGCCTCACAACACTTATTCAGAGCTTATTACCCCAAGTGTAAGCAAGTTTAAAGTTGAAAAGCGCACCTTAAAATACGATCTTGTCGTAGACGATGTAAAACAGGTGCCGCGTTACTGCGGCGTTACCATATCGGGAATCGAAGTTAAGCCTTCTCCGGCCTGGCTTCAAAACCAGCTTAAGGCAGTAGGTATTACACCTAAAAACAATATCGTCGACGCTACCAACTATATTTTACATGAGCTTGGACAGCCGTTGCATGCTTTTGACGCGTCCCGCATCAAGGGAAATAAGATCATAGTAAAGAATGCAAAAGCCGGAAGTAAATTCATTACCCTTGACGGTGTTGAACGCACCCTTCACGAAGAAGACATCGTAATCTGTGACGAGAACCAACCATTATGCCTTGCCGGGGTATTGGGAGGTCAGCATTCGAGCGTTACGGAAAATACGACGGCCATCTTTTTGGAGAGCGCCTACTTCAACCCTGTAAGCATCCGCAAAACGGCCAAACGCCACGGTATTTCTACTGATGCGTCTTTCCGTTTCGAACGCGGTATCGATCCAAACATCACCAGTTATGTATTAAAGCATGCTGCTATCCTCATCACCGAAATTGCAGGCGGGGAAATCACATCGGATATCACGGATCTTTATCCTAAAAAGATAGAAGACTTTTCCGTATTCCTCAACTACAACCAGGTGAACAAGATTCTGGGTGAGGAAATACCGAATGAAACCATTAAGAAAATACTGGTTTCACTCGACATCAAGATTACGAATATTACGGATAAAGGACTTGGACTTTCCATTCCTCCATACCGTGTGGACGTACAACGCGAGATAGACGTTATTGAAGAAATTCTGCGTGTTTACGGATTCAACAACATCAAAACAGGATCCAAAATAAATGCTACGATTGCCAACAGTTCAAAAACCGACGATCACAAGGTTCAGAACATTGTAGCCAACCAGCTTGTAAGCCAGGGTTTTTATGAAATCATGGCCAATTCATTAACTACGGCTCAATATTCCGAATTAGTAGAGGATCTTAATAAATCGCACCAGGTACACATCCTCAATCCTTTGAGCAGCGACCTGGCCATTATGCGTCAATCCCTTCTTTTCGGAGGTCTGGAATCTATCGCTTATAACATCAACCGCAAGAATGCAGACCTGCGTTATTTTGAATTCGGAAAAACGTATGCCAAAACATTAACTGGATTTGAAGAATACAAACACCTGGCTCTTTTCGCAACCGGAAATGAAGCACCAAACAACTGGAACATCGCATCAAAACCAGTCGATTTCTTCCTTTTCAAAGGATATATCGATGCCATACTGGACCGTTTGGGACTTACAAAAATAAATACGCAGCCACTCGACAACAAGATGTTTTCGGAAGGTATTTCGTATTTCCTTGGCGATCGTAAAATCGTATCTTTCGGTACTGTTGCCAAAAATATACTTAAACATTTTGATATTAAGCAGGATGTGTACTTTGCCGATTTTAACTGGGCTTCCATCTTAAATGTGGTGTCGAGCAAGATAAAATTTGCCGAGATTTCCAAATACCCGGTAGTAAAACGCGATCTGGCTTTACTCCTTAAAGAAGATGTTTCCTTTTCGGATGTTCACCGTATCGTAAAACTTTCCGATAAGAACCTTATCAATGATGTATCGTTATTTGACGTATATGAGGGAGATAAGCTTCCGGAAGGAACAAAATCCTATGCCATCAGCATTAAGCTTCAGGATAAGGAAAAGACTCTGACCGATTCCCAAATCGAGAAGATCATGGCAAAAATCCAACAGCAACTTCAAACCGAAACAGGGGCGGAACTGCGATAAGATATTTTCATAATGTAAAAACGGTGCCACAGGCACCGTTTTTTATTGCTTTAAAAGCATCCTAATTGTTCTTCAGGTATTCCCTTAACACATACTGTAAAATACCGTTGTTTCGGTAATATTCTATTTCAATAGCCGAATCAAGACGTGCTTTAACCTTGAAGCGTATTTCTTTACCAGAAGGATGTACTGCTTCTACTTCGAGCAGCTTATGCGGAACAAGTCCTTCCGAAAGTCCGGTGATACTGAATGCCTCCGTTCCGTCGAGTCCCAGCTTATCGGCATTTTCCCCTTCCATAAAAACCAGGGGAGCAATTCCCATTCCTACGAGATTGCTTCTGTGAATCCGTTCAAAACTTTCCGCTATTACAGCTTTTACCCCTAAAAGGAAGGTTCCTTTCGCAGCCCAGTCTCTTGAGGAACCGGAACCGTATTCTTTACCAGCCAGCACGATCAAAGGCGTTTTATCCTTCTCATACGCCATTGCCGTGTCGAATACCGTCCGTACCGAGTTATCGGGAAAGTAACGGCTGAAACCGCCTTCCCTGTCGGCAATCCTGTTTTTAATGCGTACATTGGCAAACGTTCCGCGCATCATCACCTCGTGGTTCCCCCTGCGCGAGCCATATGAATTAAAATCTGCCTTTGCTACTCCATTTTCTGTAAGGTATCGGCCGGCCGCGGTATCTTCTTTAAAGGAACCGGCCGGGGAGATATGGTCGGTAGTAACTGAATCGCCAAGATAAAGCAGTACACGCGCGTTTCTTATATCGGTAACCGGTTCGGGTTCTGCCTGAAGGTTTTCAAAGAAAGGTGCTTCTTTTATATAGGTTGATTCTCTGTCCCACTCATAATTCTGATCCAGATTCACTTCAAGCTGCTGCCAGTCTTCAGAACCGTCGAAAATGATGTCGTATACTTCTTTAAAATCCTCCTGCTTTACGCAGTCGTTGATTGTATTGATGATTTCTTCACGAGTAGGCCAGATATCTTTTAAATATACGGGATTCCCATTCGGATCATAGGATAAAGGATCGTTGATCAGATCCACATCTACCCTACCTACAAGTGCATAGGCAACTACGAGCATAGGCGACATAAGGAAGTTCATTTTAACCTGAGGGTGTACACGTGCTTCAAAATTCCGGTTACCCGAAAGTACGGAAGCTGCTACAAGCTCTCCCTTTTCAACGGCCTCGGCAATGTGAAGAGGCAACGGTCCCGAATTCCCGATACACGACGTACATCCATAACCTACCGTGTGGAAACGCAAAGCGTCAAGATCGCTGTTAAGCCCGGAACGTTCAAGGTAATGCGTTACGACCTTCGAACCCGGAGCCAGCGATGTCTTTACCCATGATTTGGTGCGTAAACCCTTTTCTACAGCATTTCGGGCCAGAAGCCCTGCCCCTATCATAACGGCGGGATTTGACGTATTGGTACAGCTTGTAATGGCCGCTATGACAATGCTTCCGTCACTGAGAACGAATTCCTGGTTGTTGTGTTTAATACGTACAGAATGCATGGAATCCATCGTTACTTCCGCAGATGAGTTTCCTTCCATCGGGATTTTTCCGAATGTAAACTCCGTACCCGAACCTCCGTCGGAGAGCCAGGCCGATTCTTTGCGTTGCGGAAGTTTAGCATAACTGCGTTTATGTTCCTTTTCGAGCAGGTCGGCAAACTGATTTCCCAGATCCTTCACCAGTATTTTATCCTGAGGTCTTTTAGGACCGGATACGGTAGGTTCAAGCGTTGACAAATCGAACTCTACCACCGATGAATAGGTGATGGTTTCACTGCCTGTACGCCATAACAGGTTTTCTTTACAATAGGCTTCTACTATCGCAATCTGCTCCTGAGACCGGTTTGTGGCATGCATATATTCCAGTGTACGGTTATCTACAGGAAAGTAAGTAACGGTACAGCCGAATTCCGGCGACATATTGGAAATAGTAGCACGATCGGTCACCGTAAGGTGATCAAGTCCATCACCGAATACTTCAACAAACTTTCCAACCACCCCTTTGTCGCGCAGGATCTTGGTAATGGAAAGAACCATATCTGTAGCCGTACACTGATCCGGAATCTTACCTTTAAGCTTTAACCCTATCACCTCCGGGCAGGTGAAAAAAATAGGCTGTCCCAGCATGGCGGCTTCTGCCTCAATACCACCAACACCCCATGCAATTACGCCTATTCCGTTTACCATAGGAGTATGTGAGTCGGTGCCGACAAGTGTATCGGGGAACAGCCAGCCTCCACGTTCTGTTACACCCTTAGCAAGATATTCCAGGTTTACCTGATGGCAGATACCCATGCCCGGCGGTACAACCGTAAAGTTATTCAATCCTTTCTGTGCCCACTTCAAAAGTTCGTAACGCTCTTTATTCCGTTCATATTCCAAGGTTACGTTACGGTCATAAGAATAATCCGTTCCAAAATAATCTACCTGAACAGAATGATCAATTACAAGATCAACAGGAATGGCAGGATTGATCTTCTGTCCGTCCTTACCATGACGTACAAATTCTGCACGCAGCGAAGCCATATCCACCACGGCAGGTACACCTGTAAAATCCTGCATTAAAATACGCGCCGGTTTAAACGGAATATCTTTGTCTACCGGGTTGGGCGACCAGTTCATTAGGGTCTGTATGTGTTCGTCCGTAATACTGAACCCGTCAAAGTTCCGCAATACATTTTCCAAAAGAATGCGGATACTGAACGGCAGGTGATCTACGCTGCCACCGGGAAGCTCCTTAAGGGAACTGTAACGATACTCCCTTCCGCCGATGCTTATACTGCGAACGGATTTTGCTTTCTCATTGTCCATATATTATTGTTTTTTAGTTGTCCCTTAAATTTAACAAATAAAACCCTAACTAACAGACTAATCCCGGCTATAATTTCATTAAAAAAAGAGGTTTTAAAACCTCTTCTATAATTATTTTACGGTAAAGATATACCTTATCCAAAATGACCGCTAATGTAGTTCTTCGTCATTTCATGGATCGGATTGTTGAAAATCTGTTCCGTAGGACCTTCTTCCTTTACTTCACCAAGATACATAAACACCGTTTTATCTGCTATTCGCTGCGCCTGCTGCATGTTATGCGTTACAATAACAATGGTGTATTTTTCCTTTAGATGCTTTATAAGATCTTCAATTTTAAGCGTGCTAACGGGATCCAGTGCCGAACAGGGCTCATCCATAAGGATTACTTCAGGACGAAGGGCTACCGCCCTTGCAATGCAAAGACGCTGCTGCTGCCCACCCGATAAGCGTGTGGCAGGCATCTTCAGGTCATTTTTAACTTCATCCCAAAGATAGGCTTCCTGCAGGGCCTTTTCAATCACATCCTTACCGTAAGGCAGGTTATTGATCCTGAGTCCATACGCAATATTCTCATAAATGCTCTTTGGGAACGGATTGGCTTTCTGAAAGACCATACCTATTCGTTTTCTTATTTCGGTAACGGGAACGTTTTTGGCATAAAGATCGAGTTCTTCAAGTTTTAACTGCCCTTCTATGCGCGCATCGGGAAACAGGTCGTGCATGCGGTTGAAACTTCTCAGCAATGTGCTTTTTCCACATCCGGACGGACCAATAAGAGCCGTAATTTCCTTTTCATTAAAAGCGACATTTACATTTTTCAATACCTGTTTTGTTCCAAAACTAATATTCAGGTTTTCAGCAGACAGTTTAGTTTTCATTTTTTCTGAATTTGTAACGGATGTAAAAAGCCGTCAGGTTTAACAAAAATACCACCAATACAAGTACCAGTGCAGTACCGTAAGCTATAGGCCTTACCTGGTCGATGGCCTGATGTTGCGTGGAAAGCATGTACAGGTGATAAGGAAGTGCCATAAACTCCTGATTAAAATATCCGGTCGTACCGTTTATATAGAAAGCGGCACCCGTGAACAATATGGGCGCTGTTTCACCTGCTGCACGGGAAAGCGTCAGTACTACCCCGGTTAAAATACCCGACATGGCCGACGGAAGCACGACATCCTTAATTGTTTCAAATTTTGTGGCACCTATTGCCAAAGCGGCTTCACGTGTACTGTTCGGGATACGCTTCAAGGCTTCTTCCGTTGTGGTGATGATGTAAGGAAGAGAAAGCAACCCTAAAGTAAGCCCTGCTGCGAGCAGGGAAGTACCGAAATTAAGTGCCTGTACAAATAACGCCAGGCCAAAAAGACCGTATATAATTGATGGTACACCGGAAAGGTTTCTGATGGAAGCCCTTATGGTACGCGTAAGCCAGTTGTTTTCGGCATATTCATTTAAGTAGATGGCGCAGCAAATCCCGAAAGGAATGGAAAAAGCCGCCGTAATAAGGGTAAGCAGTACGGTACCGATGATCGGGGTAAGGATTCCCCCTTTCGTCATACCTTCCATAGGGATTTCGGAAATGAAATTCCACGACATCACCCCGGCTCCCTTGGACGCTATTTCCCAAAGCACCACGAAAAGGAAAAAACATACGATGGCCGTACTTAGTACAAGTGATCCCCACTCCAGTACGGAAGCTGTTCTGTTTGTTTTATACTGCATGATATTTTCTGAATCGGTTTATAAAAAATTCGCCCAGCATATTGGCCAGCAACGTCATAAAAAACAACACGGTTGCAATGGCATAAAGGGCATAGTAATGAGTGGTTTGGTAAGGGACTTCGCCCATTTCGATGGCAATGGTGGCCGTCATGGTTTTCACCGAATCGAAAATACCTGTAGGAAACAACGAAGCGTTTCCCGTTGCCATAAGAACCGTCATCGTTTCGCCAATGGCACGCCCCACTCCCAACATAACGGCAGCTATAATTCCGGGCGCCGCAGCAGGAATAACCACCTTTCGCAATGTCTGCCATTTTGTTGCGCCAACACCATAGCTCGCTTCTTTATAAGCATTTGGTACAGCATGAATGGCATCTTCCGCAACCGTAATAATGGTGGGAAGCGCCATAATCGCAAGCAATATGGCTCCGTTTAATGCATTAAGCCCGTTGGGAAGATCGGCAAGGTCTGCAATTCCGGGACTTACGATGACAATTCCTAAAAAACCGATCACTACCGAAGGAATCGCGGCAAGCATTTCTATCGCCGGTTTGAGAATATTTTTAAGTCTTGGTCCCGCATATTCCGCAATGAAGGCCGCAGTTCCGATGCCAAGGGGAATGGCAATCGCCATGGCGCCAAAAGTTACGATGGTCGTACTCAGAATCAAAGGTAACATCCCATATTTCGGACTTTTGGCTGTAGGTGCCCACTCCATCCCGGTTATAAAATCAAGAGGTTTTACATCGAGAAAAAATGAAACAGAGTTGTATACCAGCATTGCAAAGATTCCGCCAAGCAAAGCCAGTACGAGCAGTCCCGTTGTTTTAAAGACTCCTTTAAAAACAGTGTCTATTGCTATTCTTGTTTTATAATTCATGTCAGTTTTTTTCAATTATATAATATCCGTGATCCTCTATCATCTTCTTTCCCTGCGGGCTTTTCTCGAAATCGATGAACGGCTTTACTTTTTCCCATGATTCCTTAAGTACGAACTGGTACAGCGGACGCTGAAAAAAGTAAAGGCTGTTGTTAATGGTTTCAGGATCTATGGGAGAAAGTGCTTCAGCATCCGGTGTTTCCTTTATTTTAAGAATTTTAACGGAATGGTTGGCATTGGGATCATGCGCTACATAGCCGGCTCCGACATAGCCGATACCTGACTTATCTGCTTTCACTCCTTCTATAATCTGGGCATTGCCTGTCATTTCTTTGGCGGCGCTCGTAAATTCTATCTTGAGCTTCTTTTTTACAAATGAATGAGTACCCGAACTGCTTTGCCTGCCGTAAATATTAATGGCCATGTCTGTACCGCATACCTCTTTCCAGTTCGTAATTTCTCCATTAAGGATTTTTTTAAGGGTGGGCAGATCTATTTCTTCCAAAGGCAGGTCTTTATGTACGACAAACGCAGTGGCATCTTCTGCGAAAACGACTGTAACGATATCAATATTCTTATCCTTGAATTGTTTGATTTCCTCATCGGACAACGGGCGTGATGAGTTGGCAATATCGGCCTGTCCGTTCATTAGGGATGTGATTCCGAGTCCGGAACCACCACCTGAAATGGCAATACTGAAATCGGAGTCAAGCCGCGTGTAGTGTTCGGCCAGATTAACTGCCAGATTAACTTCTGTATCGGATCCCTTCATTTTAATTGAGCTGTGCCTGCTGCAGGCCGCCACAGTAAGGATACTTATAGCAAACAAAAGTTTTTTCATGTTTTCCCTTTCTATTTATTGCAGCAAAATTGCGCAATATACATAAACCGAAAGTTAACATCGTGTTATGGTAATATTAAGAAGAAGCTGAGTTTGATTCTTTTTGTTAATTTATTCCGTCATTATCCTTTACTTAATGTAAACTATTGTTCCATTTTAATTTACGGTTAAGATCTGTAAACTACAGGTATAAAAAAACCCGGAGCATTGCTCCGGGTTTTTTCTTATTTAATATCTTATACGTCCCTGTTAGGATCGAAAGCTTCCAGATACTGGGCCACTCTCTGAACAAACTGTCCTCCGAGCGATCCGTCCACCACCCTGTGGTCATACGAATGTGAAAGGAACATTTTCTGGCGGATTCCGATAAAATCTCCTTCCGGTGTTTCGATTACAGCCGGAACTTTACGGATAGCTCCTAATGCAAGAATTCCTACCTGTGGTTGGTTGATGATCGGCGTTCCGAATACAGATCCGAAGGTACCTACGTTGGTTACCGTATAAGTTCCTCCCTGCGTATCGTCCGGCTTTAATTTACCTTTTCTTGCACGATCGGCAAGATCGTTTACCGCTTTGGCCATACCTACCAGGTTCAGCTGATCGGCATTCTTGATTACCGGTACAATAAGGTTTCCGTTCGGCAATGCGGCTGCCATTCCCAGATTGATGTTCTTACGTTTTACGATAAAATCACCGTCTACCGAAATGTTCATCATTGGGAAATCTTTTAATGCTTTTGCTACGGCTTCCATGAAGATAGGTGTAAACGTAAGTTTTTCTCCTTCACGTTTCTCAAATACGTTCTTCACTTTATTACGCCAGTTTACGATGTTTGTCACATCTACTTCGATAAACGACTGTACATGGGCAGAGGTTTGTACCGACTGAACCATATGATGTGCAATCATCTTACGCATACGGTCCATTTCAATAATCTCATCCTGTCCGTTTACAGATACCGGAGCCGCTTTCGATGCTGCTGCCTGTACTACAGGTGCAGAAGCAGCTGGCTGAGGCTGTACCGGAGCTGCAACCGGTTGTGCCCCCCTGTTTTTAACGTAATCTAATATATCTGTTTTGGTAACTCTACCTTCTTTTCCTGTGCCTTTTAAGGCTTCCAGCTCTGCGATCGAAATTCCTTCTTCCTTTGCAATATTCTTAACAAGCGGAGAAAAGAATTTATCTGATTCTTCAAAATTAACGGATGTTGCTTCCTGGGCTGCGGTTACTGTTTTCTCTACCGTTTTAGCTGTCTCGGCAGGTTCTGTAACTGCAGCAGTAACCTCTGCTGCTCCGCCTTCCGTTTCAATAATCGCAATTGTTTGTCCAACCTGGACCACGTCGTTCACCTGAAATAAAATCTCTACAATCTTACCTCCCACTTCTGACGGAACTTCACTATCTACTTTATCCGTTGCTACTTCAACTACCGTTTCATCCTGTTCCACAGTGTCTCCAACGTTCTTTACCCAATTTGTAATGGTTGCTTCGGCAACACTCTCACCCATTTTAGGTAATTTTAATTCAAACTTTGCCATATATTTAATAAAGAGTTGTGTTTTATTTTAAGCTTTACAAAAATAATAATTTTCAGGACTTTTTATCTATATTATTTTAATTATTTATCCTATAGCGTCAAAATCTCCCCTTTATCGTTCCTGTGATTGCTGCCTATAAAGAAATTGGAATTCTGTGCCCTTATTTTAAAGGTTTTGTTGGTGTTCCGGCAGGCGCTTGTATAAGCTATGTATTCCCTGAAGCTAATTAATTCGTTATCAACCAGTATTTCAATCCTTTTACCCGGGTCGTCAATTACGGAAATATCCGCCAGATGCCCTACCCAGTCAAGCGGCCTGGCCAGTTTCTGCTTTAATGCTGCGTAAACGGCCGGGTCTGTACCCACGAATATATAATGTTCCGGAACCTGCGTCTTATGACCTGTTTCCGCCTTCTTCTTAAAGGAAAATAGCAACGCGCCTAAATTCATCAATGCATCAAAAGCCAGCGATTTACGGAAGTGCTTTTTATAGAAAAACTGCATTGCTTCCTTAAATCTTTTCATATAAAGTCCGTCCTTTAAGGTACTTTCTCCTTTAAAATGAATCACGGTGGTCTGGGGAATATAGTAATTATGCAGGCCTTTTTTCAGTACCGTGTACGACAGGTCAATGTCATCAGAATACATAAAGCAACCCTCGTCGAATCCTCCTGCCTGCAGGTAAAGGTTCCTCCGCATAAACATAAAGGCACCCGGTAAAATATCGACCGATCCTTTTTCATCTTCCTTCAGATGCTGGGCATAGTAACGGTTGAACAGCCTGTTTTTAGGAAAAATCCTGTAAAGTGAAAGAATTTTTGTAAAAGCAACCCATGGTGTGGGGGTACCGCGTTTGCTTTCCATGAGAAAAGCTCCGGAACCATCGACTAAACGGCATCCCAGTATACCGGGATTGTCTAGTTCCCCGTAATTTTTTAAAAGGATACGGAACGTATCTTCAGCTACAATGGTATCGGGGTTCAATATACAGATGTATTTTCCACCGGCCTTCTTAACCCCGATGTTGTTTCCCTTCGGAAAACCGGTATTATCTGTTTGATACAGATACACGATATCTTCAAAACTGCGCTCCATCAATTCTTTTGAACCGTCTGAAGAAGCATTGTCCACCACGATGATTTCCGCTTCAAGGCCTTCAAGGGATTTCTGTACACTCCGGATGCAAACCTCAAGGAAGTGTTTTACATTATAATTGAGGATAATAACCGACAACAACATAAACAGCTCAGTGTATTATTTAACAACCGCCAATTGCGCTTTCATAAAATCTGTAGCAAGATATGTCAGCAGTTTGCCCAGCATATTTTCCGGAACTGTACTTAAGCTGCTCGATCCTTCACAAAGGTGGAGGTAACCCGCATTGGCATGAGCTGCCATAATGTATACGAACTGCCGGGCTTCGGTTACCGAAAAACCGCTTGGCGACATAGCGCTGCTGGCCGCATTTTCGATAGCATCCACATCGATCTCGATTCCGTAACTACTAGTTTTTACCAGCTTGAAGGCCGTATTGATGCTCGTGATAAAATCCTTTTCAAAACGTACCTTCATTTCGTCAAAAGTATACATTACCAAGTGCTCATAATGTTCTTTGAACTTATGCAGCATAAATTTGTTAAGGTAATTCTCATGTACTCCGAAAGCACAATAATTATTGACGAATCCTTCATCAAAAGCATATGAAAAACCATTACCGCTGTGCCTTCCCTCCAGAGCCCTGAAATCGGTATGGGCATCAAAATTCACTACATTAACCGCAGTTCCCCTGGCCAGTGCGAGTCCTTTGATGTTACCGTAGGCATTGTTATGCCCGCCGCCGATAATGACTGCTTTCTTTCCTGCGCGCTGAATTAAGGAGTTGAGATAGGTAACATCTTTGTCAATCTCTGCCACTATCTGGTACATCCGTTCCAAATGAGTCTTATCATTGGTATTCAATGTCTTAATTTCCTCGTTATATTCTTCATAATCGAGGCAGCCTATTACAGCAATATTACCGCCTTTTAAATACTTGTTGTTCTGTATATTGAGAAAAGTTTTTAAAAAAACATCCCATGCATGTGTATCTCCTGGCCTGCCAAAATTAGCTTTTATGCCAACAAATTCCTTAATGCCGTAAACAACAAAACCTGCTTCGGTTTCATTGAGAAAACGGTTAAGATCGGGAGTGATTCCATCTGGAAATTTGATTTTTTCACCAAGTCTGGTTTCCCCTTCTCTTAAAATAACCTGCTCTTTGAGCTGTGAATTGTTAAAGTATTTAAAATTTTTCATCGGTACGACATGCATTTTTGCAGTAAAATCAACAACTATAATTTTTAACTATCGTTTATTAAATTTTAACAAGCTTATCTTGTTGAAAATTAGGTAATTATTCCTATATTTGTAGTAGGTAAATATAAATCGATCCAAGTCGATCTATAAAATCTTTTTCATAACTATTTTTTTTCACACCAGTAATTTCTTTACTGGTGTGTTTTGTTATATTTCCTACCGTGCAGGTATACTTCGTCTATTAAATTGCTTCCGAAATTATAAGGAATGGCATATATGGAATGTAATTCTTTCGTTACAAAAAAGGAGGCTTTTTTGCCTCTGGTAATGCTTCCATACTCTTTTTGGAGTTCCAGTGCGAAGGCTGCATTGTATGTGGCTGCATTAAATGCTTCCTCTGGTGTAAGCTTCATCTTTATGCAAGAGGTTGCCACCACAAAATTCATATTCCCGCTTGGCGTTGTACCCGGATTGTAATCGGAAGCTATAACAAGCGGAAGCCCGGCATTAAGCAATTCTCTTGCCGGTGTGTAAGGGATTGAGATAAAATAGGAACAGGTGGGCAATGCCACAGGTATTGTATTTCCCTTTTTAAGGACTTCTATATCCTCCGGGGTTACAATCTCGAGATGATCTACCGAAAGGGCCTTTTCTTCTACACACATCTTTATCCCGTTTATTGCCGTAAACTGGTTGAGATGGATCTTTGCTTTAAGTCCGTGTGCATTTGCGGAGCGTATGATCCTGCGTGTCTCATCCACAGTAAAGTATCCGGTTTCCAGAAAGGCATCCACATAATCGGCAAGTCCCGATTTTGCTATTTCGGGCATCATATCGTTACAAATTGCATCGACAAAACCTTCCTGGTTGTTTTTAAATTCAACCGGAACTGCGTGAGCTCCTAAAAAAGTAGCCTTGATCGCAACAGGATAAGTATCTTTCAATTGTTTGATGACGCGAAGCATTTTGAGTTCCGATTCCAGATCCAACCCGTAACCCGATTTTATTTCTATGACTCCTGTACCTAAGCTTATCAATTCTTCAAGCCTGGCAGCCGCGTCGTTATAAAGTTCTTCTTCAGATGCGTGCCGAAGCTTCTCGACAGAATTTAAAATACCTCCCCCTCGCTTATAGATTTCGTCGTAGCTAAGGCCATTGATACGGTCCACAAATTCCTGTTCCCGGTTGCCTGCATACACAATGTGCGTATGACTGTCGATATAGGAAGGCATAACCATCCTGCCTGTGAGGTCTACCGATTCATCAAAATCAACAGGAGCGTTTTCCATCGGGCCATAATCCGCAATGCGGTCGTCTTCCACGAGCAGAAATGCGTTCTGAACAGATGGAAGTTCCTTCATCTGATCTCCTTTTAAAATATCCTTATCGTTTTCCCGAACCTGAAAAAGTTCTTTTATATTGTAGAATAAAGTTCTCATCTTATCTATTTTGCTCATCAAAGATAGGCACTTCTTATAAAAATGCATAAAAAAATCCGTTTCTTTTGAAACGGATTTCCTTTAAAAATTCGGACTCAGGTTGTATTTTTTATAGAAATTATCAATAATCTGTACTACTTCTTCTGAAGTATCTACGATTTTGATCAGGTTCATGTCTTCAGGTGATACATTCACGTATTTTTCAACCAATACTGCCTTTACCCAGTCGATAAGACCTACCCAGAATTCAGATCCTACAAGAATGATTGGAAATTTGCCGATTTTCTTGGTCTGGATGAGCGTAATGGCTTCAAACAGTTCATCAAGCGTTCCGAACCCACCTGGCATTACCACGAATCCCTGCGAGTATTTTACGAACATTACCTTGCGTACAAAGAAATAGTCGAACTGCAGGTTCTTATCATGGTCGATATACGGATTAAAATGCTGTTCGAAAGGGAGATCGATGTTGAGTCCCACAGATGTACCGCCACCAAGATGCGCTCCTTTATTGGCGGCTTCCATAATACCGGGGCCACCACCCGAAATCACCCCATATCCTGCCTTGCTGATCTTGAACGCAATTTCTTCTGCAAGCTGGTAGTATTTGTCGGTATTTTTGGTACGTGCCGATCCGAAAATGGATACACACGGTCCAATACGTCCCATTTTCTCATATCCGTTTACAAATTCAGACATGATTTTGAAAATAGCCCATGAATCATTGGTTTTGATCTCATTCCATGACTTTTGGGTAAAACTTTCCTTTATTCTTATATCTTCTTCTGAAAAATCGTCTTTCATGATCCGCTCTTTAAGTTTAATTCTTTCTTTAAAAATCGTGCCGTATGGCTTTTTTTACTTTTGGCTACCTGTTCAGGTGTCCCTTTTGCAACTACTTCTCCACCTTTTTTTCCACCTTCCGGACCTATATCGATGATGTAGTCGCTCATTTTGATCACATCGAGATTGTGTTCGATGATGAGGACGGTATTTCCTTTATTTACAAGCTTTTGCAGCACTTCCATCAGCACGCGGATATCTTCAAAGTGAAGTCCTGTTGTAGGTTCGTCCAGTATATAGAACGTGTTTCCGGTATCTTTTTTTGATAATTCCGTTGCCAGCTTGATGCGCTGGGCTTCACCGCCCGACAACGTTGTACTCTGCTGTCCCAGCGTTAGATAACCGAGTCCCACATCCTGAATGGTTTTGACCTTGCGGTAAATTTTAGGAATATTTTCGAAAAATTCCACACTCTCGTCAATGGTCATATCCAGAACATCGGCTATGGATTTTCCCTTGTAACGTATTTCAAGCGTTTCCCTGTTGAATCTTTTTCCCTGGCAGGTTTCGCATTCGACATATACATCGGGCAGGAACCCCATTTCAATGGTACGGAGACCCGATCCCTCGCAGGTTTCGCATCGGCCACCCTTTACGTTGAAACTGAACCTCCCGGGTTTATATCCCCTGATACTTGCCTCTGGCGTTTTGGTAAATAAAGTTCTTATCTCGGAAAAAACTTCTGTATAGGTTGCCGGATTAGAACGCGGTGTACGGCCAATCGGGCTCTGATCTATCCCTATTACCTTGTCTACATTATCAATACCTTCGAGTTTTTCATAAGGCTGCGGAACTTTTACCGCATTAAAGAAATGCTCATTTAAAATGGGATAAAGGGTTTCATTTATAAGCGTCGATTTTCCGGATCCTGAAACACCCGAAACACAGATGAGGGTTCCCAACGGAAACTCAACCGTTACGTTTTTAAGGTTGTTTCCTTTTGCGCCTTTAAGCACCAGTTTTTTACCGTTCCCGCTTCTTCGTTCCTGTGGAACCGGGATCTCAAGCTTTCCGTTGAGATATTGTGCCGTTATGGTATCGCTTTCAAGTAATTGTTTCGGAGTAGAAGCACTGATGATTTGCCCTCCATTGGCACCGGCTTTGGGACCTATATCGATAACATAATCAGCTTCTTCTATCATATCCTTGTCATGTTCCACTACCAGCACGGAATTACCTACATCGCGTAACTGTTTCAGCGATGTGATAAGCTTTTCGTTATCGCGCTGATGCAGCCCTATACTTGGTTCGTCCAGTATATAAAGAACCCCAACAAGCTGCGAACCGATCTGTGTGGCCAAACGTATACGTTGTGCTTCACCTCCGGAAAGGGTTTTGGAAGAGCGGTTCAACGTTAGGTAATTCAGCCCCACATCAAGAAGGAACGATAGACGTGCTGAAATCTCCTTTATGATCTCCACCGCTATCGTCTTTTGTTTGTCACTAAGATTTGCAGGCAGCTCTTCAATCCATAAAGCCAGCTGGTCCAGATCCATAGCGGTAAGTTCTCCGATGTTAAGGCCGTTGATTTTGAAATATAGCGACTCTTTTCTTAGACGCGCCCCGTTGCACTCCGGACATACTACTTCATCCATAAAATCGCTGGCCCATCGTTTTATGGATGAAGACGGTGCATCTTCATACTGGTTTTTGATGAAATTGGCTATTCCCTCAAAATCAATTTTATAATCTTTTGTGATACCGAGGACCTTTGAGGCTACAGAAAAACTTTCCTTTCCCCCGTTTAAGATCATATCCATAGCGTCAGCGGGAATATCTCTTAAAGAATCGGACAGCTTAAAACCAAACCGTTGTGCAATGATTTCGAGCTGTTTGAATATCCAGGTGCTTTTTTGTTCCCCTATGGGAACGATTCCTCCGGCTTTGATGGAAATTTCATCATTCGGAATGATTTTCTTAAGATTGATCTCGTTTACTGTTCCCAAACCGTTACAGGTTGGACAGGCTCCTTTTGGGGAGTTGAATGAAAAACTGTTGGGTTCCGGAATAGGGTAAGAAATCCCGGAGCCAGGGCACATAAGGTGACGGCTGAAATAACGCGGCGTTTCCTCTTCATGCGGAATCACCATCATGATATCGTCGCCGTGGTACATGGCTGTTTTTATACTTTCGGCAAGGCGTTTCTGCGTTTCCTCTGAGCCATCTACCTGTAAACGGTCGATTACGATCTCGATATCGTGTGTTTTGTAGCGGTCGAGTTTCATACCTGAAACCAGATCACGTATTTCTCCGTCGACACGTACTTTGACGAATCCCTGTTTAGCTATCTGTTCAAATAACTCCCTGTAATGACCTTTACGTGAACGTATTACAGGTGATAAAATATTTAAACGCTGACCTTCATAGTTTTCTGTAATAAGCTCCTGAATCTGGTCATCGGAATAGCTTACCATCTTTTCTCCCGTTTCGTAAGAATACGCATCCGAAGCGCGCGCATAAAGCAAGCGTATAAAATCGTAAATTTCCGTAATGGTCCCCACAGTTGACCTCGGATTCTTGTTCACGGTTTTCTGCTCGATAGCGATAACGGGTGAAAGCCCTTCAATTTTATCGACATCAGGACGTTCCAGACCTCCGAGAAACTGACGCGCATAGGAAGCAAAGGTTTCAATATACCGGCGCTGCCCTTCTGCATAAATGGTATCGAAAGCCAGGGACGATTTACCTGAACCCGACAAACCTGTTATCACAACAAGTTTTTCCCGCGGTATGGTAACATCTATATTTTTCAAGTTATGGACGCGGGCGCCAAGAACTTCTATATTTTCATCGTTATGGTGCATAGAAAAAAGGAAATCGCAAATATACGAAATGCTTTGTTTTTAAGTTATTAAAGGTTTGGTAAAATGTTTTTGAGGGATTTTTCTGCGCATTTATAAAACATCATTCAATCCTTAACGTTTTAAGGTTTTCACGATAAACTTCCAGTATACGGAGCTTGGTGACAAAACCGATAAGTACATTGTTCTGTGTAAGCAGCATTTCGGAAAGATGATGATCCTCCATAAGCTTGATGACATTTCCCGTATTCTCGGAAAGAGATGCCGTGAACGCTTCCTTCATTTCAGAAGAAATAGTGGCGGAACGCAGCTTATAATCGTTGAACAGTATGGAACGCACATCGTCCAGATAAAGAATTCCCAACACATTCTTTTCTTCATTTACAACCGGTATAAAGGTCTGAACCCCTGTTAAAAAGATGTTTTTCACATCAAACATGGAATCATTTGTCGTAAGCGTTTCTACTTTATTGTTATAAATATTGTGCAGTTCAATTTTATTGAGAAGGTTTTTATCTTTATCTGATGTAAACACCCAGCCTTTATCGGCTATGGTAAAGATGTCCATCGAATATTTATCATAGTGTTTGGAAATGGCAAAACTGATGGACGACACAATAAGCAGCGGCACCATGAGCGCATAGCCTCCCGTAATTTCCGCTATAAGGAAGATGGCTGTAAGCGGGGCATGAAACAACCCGCTGAGGACTCCGGCCATTCCTACTACGGTAAAGTTCGTTATGGGTAAATCCTTGAATCCCAAAAGCTCAAAGAATTTAGCCGTTCCATATCCCAGATAGGATCCAGCAAACAAAGCCGGGGCAAAATTACCTCCGTTTCCTCCGGATCCCAGCGTAAGTCCCGTTGCAATACTCTTTAAAAACAAGGTAGCAAACACGAATGCCAATACCACCCACTTATGGCTGCTGAATTTTTCTATGAGCGAATGATCCAGTATTTCTGCAGCTTTGTCATTGGCCAGCAGTTTAATACTTTCGTAACCTTCCCCAAACAGTGTCGGGAACAAAAAGATAAGTATGGCCAGCATACCGGCCCCGATAAAGGCTTTGCGGTATGGCTTGTAAGGCAATCCTGCCATGTGTTCCTCAATCCTGCGAAACATCCTTGCATGGTAAAGAGAAAACATTCCCGCCGCTATTCCCATAAGCACGTAAAAGAACGTATTGGAATAACTAAAGGTAAACTGTTCCCTGAAATTCAGAAGGATGCTCTCCTTAAGCACGATTCCCGAAACAATGGCCCCTGTTGCAGAAGAGATCATAAGAGGAATAAAGGCCGATACGCTCATATCTGCAAGAATCACCTCAATGGCAAACAATACACCCGCAATGGGAGCATTAAACGCGGCTGCAATCCCTGCCGCTACACCACACGCCAGCAATAATGTACGGTCTTTATAGCTGAAACGGAAATTCTGGGCATAATTAGAACCAAAGGCAGCCCCCGTAATCGTAATCGGTGATTCAAGTCCGGCCGATCCTCCCATACCTACGGTTAGGGAACTCGTTATAATCTGCGCATACATCTGCTTACGCGGCATGTATCCAGAGCGTTTGGCTACGGCGATCATAATCTGGCTTGTACCCTTTTCAATGGTTCCATCCAGAAATTTCCTAACGATGAATACCGTCAACAATATTCCTATAATAGGAAGTATACTGTTAGAATAAGGTAGTTTGTAGATATTGTCGATATAGGTTGCAAACTTAAAGACCGAATGTGCAAAGGTCTTTAGCAGGATTACCGCAAGTGATGCGGATATTCCGACCAAAACACAGGAAACATACAAAAACTGCCTCTCAGAGATGATGGTCTTCAGTAAATATAAAGTCCCTTCAAAATACCGGAAGAATCTGTAGAACCGCTTTTTATTTGTCTTTGTGTTGTTTGTTTCCATCTTACAAAAATAGGTCTCTTGCAGGCAATAAAGCAATTATTTTTTCAAATCTTCTTCAATACGTTTCTTTTCACTTTCTGCATGTACCATCAGGTCCTTGAAAAAGAGCTGGAATTCATGGTGAAAGTCGTTATAATAAGAATACAGATCTTCTACAGCTTCATTCATATTGGACTTAAACGAAAACCGCTGGTCCATCTGTTTCAGTATCTGCTGCAGATCGGTAAGGTTTTCATAACGTTCCAGCCAGTTTTGCTTTACCATATGTGGCAGTAAGTTGCGTGTTTTAATGTTAAGCTCGTCTTTATGGTCTTCCAGATTACGGTAAAATCGCGATGTAAATACCGACAACTCTTCATGGTGGTAGAGATCCCAGTCCTTAGCCAGAAAATGATCGTAGAACATATCGATTATAATTCCGGACAAATGGTTGAATTTGGGAACGAGCCGGTGTTTTGATTTCCGGAATAGCGGATGAAAATCCGTATAACTGTCTATAGACCTGTGCAACAGTACACCGGTCTGGATATCCTTATGAAAATGCAGGTAATCCTTCCCCCGAATCCCGTCACCCATGAAATTGCCTATCTGAATACGCGGGTTGGTTCCGGAAAGATATATATGCGCAAGAAAATTCATATCAGAAAAAAACATCACGATTATACTTCTAAAGATAAGGATTCTTATATTTGTTTCGATATAAAAAAGAAAATTAAATGACTTTAATAAAATCTATTTCGGGGATAAGGGGAACCATCGGCGGTAATGTCGGGGACAATCTCACTCCTATCGACGCCGTTAAATTTGCTTCGGCATACGGAACCTTTCTAAAGAAGCAATCCGATAAAGAAAAACTAACAGTGGTAATAGGCCGTGATGCCCGCATTTCAGGACCTATGATCCACCAACTCGTAATGCAGACACTTGTTGGGCTTGGTATAAACGTTATAGATCTTGGACTGTCCACAACACCTACCGTTGAAGTAGCTGTTCCTCTTGAGAAAGCCGATGGGGGTATTATCCTTACAGCATCCCATAATCCTAAACAATGGAACGCTTTAAAACTGCTTAACAGCAAAGGAGAGTTTTTAAGCGGTGCTGAAGGAGCTGAAATCCTTACCATTGCGGAATCTGATTCTTTTGATTTTGCCGATGTGGATCAGTTGGGAACCATTACGGAAACCAACGACTATATGGACCGACATATCAATGAGGTGCTTAACCTGAAGCTTGTTGACGCAGAAGCTGTAAAAAGAAAGAACTTTAAAGTGGTTGTAGACGGTGTAAACTCTTCAGGAGGAATCGTAATTCCTGCGCTGCTCAAAAAAATGGGTGTCGAAGTAGTGGAACTTTATTGTGAACCAAACGGTCATTTCCCACATAATCCGGAACCTTTAAAAGAGCACCTCGGAGCTATATGCGAACTTGTTGTAAAAGAAAACGCTGATTTTGGTATTGTTGTAGATCCCGATGTTGACCGCCTTGCCTTTATAAGCAACAATGGCGAAATGTTCGGTGAGGAATACACCCTGGTGGCGGTAGCCGACTATGTTTTAAGTAAAACACCAGGAAATACGGTCTCCAATATGTCCTCTTCCCGCGCCCTTAGGGATGTTACGGAAAAACACGGAGGAAGTTATGAAGCATCGGCAGTTGGAGAGGTCAATGTCGTAGAGCTTATGAAAAAAAACAATGCTATAATCGGAGGCGAAGGAAACGGAGGAATCATCTATCCTGAAATCCATTATGGACGCGATGCGCTGGTTGGTGTGGCTCTTTTCCTTACGTACCTTGCACAACAGGATAAAGATGTTGCGACCCTTCGCGCTACATATCCTGCGTATTTTATGAGCAAGAACAAAATAGAACTGACTCCTGAAATTGATGTTGACGGAATACTTACACAAATGCAGCATCAATATGCCTCAGAACGCATAAGTACTGTAGACGGTGTTAAAATTGACTTTGCAGACAGCTGGGTACACCTTCGAAAATCCAATACGGAACCCATTATCCGTATTTATACCGAAGCACCTTCCCAACAGGCTGCTGATGAATTGGCAGAGAATATCCTATCCGAAATACAACATATGGTACAAAAAGTATAGCTTACAGCTATACTTTTTATTTTTCCGTTTTTTTTTTAGGGAGCCAGACGTTCTGTTATCCAGTCTCCCGATGCGGTCAGAGTATAGCGGATGCGGTCGTGCAGGCGGTTCGGACGTCCTTGCCAGAACTCTATAGAAACAGGCCGCACGAGGATCCCTCCCCAATTACTCGGTCTTGGAATCTCTTTACCTTCAAATTCCTTTTCAAGCTTAAGCAGTTCTTCATCCAGAAACTCCCGGCTCGGGATAACCCGGCTCTGGGGTGATACCACGGCTCCGAGCTGACTACCAACCGGCCTTGAATGAAAATATCCTTCGGAATACGCTTCGGTCTGTTTCTCTGCCATTCCCTTTATGATTACCTGCCTTTCAATCGATGGCCAGAAAAAGGACAGGCATACATGCGGGTTTTCAAACAGTGCCTTTCCCTTTTCAGAATCATAATTGGTTACGAACGTGAAGCCGTTTTCGTCGTATTTCTTCAACAGTACGATACGCGCTTTAGGAAAACCGTCTGTACCTATTGTCGACACCGTCATGGCGTTTACTTCCTCTATCCCGCCAAACTCTTCTGTTTCATAAAACCATTTCTGAAACTGCATCATCGGGTTCTCATCGATCATCGATTCCCGCAACTCGCTTTTGGTATATGATTTTCTGTAATTGCCTAAGTCACTCATATCAATTGAATTTTAATACTTTTCCGTCATCGGCAAGGATAACGGGTTGATAAACCGTTTCGGCTTCTTCTTTAAAAAGTTCTATATTGGAGTATCGTGTTGAATAATGTCCCAGCACCAGGTTTTTAACACCCGCTTTCGACGCTATTAATGCAGCCTGCCTGGCCGATGAATGCCCTGTAGGGATGCATTTTTCAACATCCTGTTCCAGAAAAGTACTTTCATGGTACAGCACATCCACATCTTTTACAATCGGGATTATATCTTCATTGTAAAGCGTATCCGAACAAAAAGCATAAGACTGGACCGGTAAAGGATCGTATGTAACATCCGCATTTGCCACAACTGATCCGTCTTCACGCACAAGATCACTTCCCTGTTTTAGCTTATTAAAATAACATACCTCGATATTACGCGAATTGGCTGCTTCTATATTGATCCTTCTGGGACCGGGCTTTTCCCTGAACAGGAACCCGTTGGTATACACCCTGTGTTTCAATGGTATTGTAGTAACCGAAACCTTGTCGTCTTCATATATCAGCTCCGATGATTCCGACTCCAATTCGTGAAAATAAAGGTTGTAGCTCGTATACGACTTGCTCAGCTTTATCTGCAATAATATGATGTCCTTTACACCTTTGGGCCCGTAAACGTGCAGATCGTTCTGCCTGTTCAGCAGTGAAAAGGTGGAAATAAGTCCGATGAGTCCAAAAAAATGGTCTCCATGCAGATGTGAAATAAAGATACGGTCAATTCTCGAAAACTTGATTTTATGCTTGCGTAGCTGAACCTGTGTTCCTTCTCCGCAATCGATAAGGTACATCTGATTATTGAGTTCAAGTACCTGTGATGTGGGATTTGTAATGGTTCTGGGAGTAGCCGAATAACACCCCAATATGGTTATCTTCATGATTTTTTAATACTAAAAAAGAGATTTAGAACCCTAAATCCCTTTCAATTTCTTCCATTTCTATAATGTCGAAACCTTCCTGAAGGGTCGGTACCACGATCATTTCTTCGCTTACTTCATCAAAATCGATATCGGCTACGATTACTAATGATTTTTTCTGCTGCCGCTGTTTTTCGGCCACTTCCTCAAAAGGAATCAGCTCCGAGGGGCGCAAACTTATATCTTCGAGGTCAATTATGATGTTCCTGGATTTAAACACATGTTCCTGCTCCAGAATTTTGGAAACAAAATCCGCATATTCTTCCGTCCCTTTTTTAAAAACAATCACATTGTTCTTTTCCTTTACCTTCATTTTTTATTTTAAAAATACGATTATTTTATTTTAGACGCAAGCAAATAAATCACGGCCATACGTACGGCTACACCATTCTCTACCTGATCCAGGATAACGGACTGTTGAGAATCGGCAACGTCGGAAGTAATTTCTACCCCGCGGTTTATAGGTCCGGGGTGCATGATGATGATTTCCTTATTCAAAGAGTCCAACAGGACTTTGTCTACACCGTACTGTTGTGCATATTCCCTTGTAGAAGGAAAATAGTTTACGTCGAGACGTTCATTCTGTACTCTTAACATGTTGGCCACATCACACCACTCCAAAGCTTTACGCAGATTAGGCTCGTATTTAACCCCTAAATCTGTTATATAACGGGGAATAAGCGTTTTTGGACCGCAAACCATAACTTCAGCACCCTGCATCTGTAAGGCAAATATGTTGGAAAGAGCCACACGGGAATGCAATACGTCCCCTACAATAACCACTTTTTTACCGCCTACTTCACCTAACCTTTCCCGAATTGAGAAGCTGTCCAATAAAGCCTGAGTCGGATGTTCGTGTGCTCCGTCACCTGCATTGACAATGCTTGCCTTTACATTTCTTGACAGAAAATGTGCGGCTCCCGGATCGCTGTGCCGCATCACCACCATATCCACCTTCATGGAAAGGATATTGTTCACGGTATCGATAAGGGTTTCTCCCTTCTTAACTGATGACTGCGCTGCCGAAAAACTCATCACATCTGCAGACAAGCGCTTCTGAGCCAGTTCGAAAGACAGTTTGGTACGGGTACTGTTTTCGAAGAAGATGTTGGCGATGGTAATATGCTGTAATGAAGGAACCTTCTTAATAGGACGGTTTATGACCTCTTTGAACTGATCGGCCGTTTCAAAAATAAGGTCGATATCGTTCTTGGTAATATACTTGATGCCCAGTAAGTGGTTAACGCTTAATTCTTTCATTTTGAACTTGCTGTTGTGTTGTTATAAATTAATGGGATTCGAAATTAAATACACTTCATCTTCGGATGCATCTACATCCTTCCACTGTACCTTTACGCGCTCGTCGTTGAAGGCATCGACCTGTCGTCCCCGATAATCGGGCTGTATGGGCAGGTGGCGGCTGTACCTGCGGTCAATTAAAACAAGTAATTCTATTTCATTAGGTCTTCCGAAGGACTGAATAGCAGTCAGCGCTGCACGTATGCTTCTGCCTGTATAAAGAACATCGTCAATAAAAACCACCTTCTGATCTTCAACAAGGAAATCGATCTGCGTTTTATTGGCTTCCAGTGTTTTATCACCGCGGCGGAAATCGTCACGGAAAAACGTGATATCCAAAAAACCAAGTTTGATATCTGTTATCCCGTAATCTTTTTTCAATATGGTCGTAATACGTTCCGCAAGGAACTTACCGCGCGGCTGTATTCCGATGAGTACCGTATTTGAAAAATCGTTATGCTTTTCAATGAGCTGGCATGCCAGCCGGTGTAAGATGATATCAACTTCCTTTGAAGTTAACAATATTTTTGAACTCATAGCGAAGTGTTGTTTGGCCGTAAAATTACAACTTTATCATTATTTATTCTAAGAAATGTACCCTTTTTTAGTCCTGCTCAAAGCATTTGAAACCTTAAGACATAAAAAGATCCGGCTTAAGCCGGATCTGCTATTTATTTATCGTCGTCATCGAAATCATCGTCCTCCTCTTCATCATCAAAATCGTCATCATCATCGAAATCATCGTCTTCGTCTTCATCGAAATCTTCATCATCCTCTTCTTCATCATCTTCCACCTTCTTGGCTTTCTTTTTAGAAGTCCGTTTCGGTTTATCGTCTTCCTCCTCTTCGTCGATGTCCAAGTCTTTTACATTGATAGAATCAACCGATGAAATTCCATCTTCCACATCATCTTCGTCAAAATTTTCGATCCGGTCCTGTAATTTTGTACTTACTTTAACTAAATATATAGTGTCTTCGGTTCTTACCTCTACTGCCTCAATCAACTCTCCTTTTGCATTGGTAAACTGTATCACATCAGCATCGTCATAACCGTCGGGAAATTTTTCTACTAATAAGGTCAAAATTTCATTTGTTAATTTCGCGTAATCAACAATTATTCTCTTCATTATTGTACTTGTTATTATGTTCCAAAAATACTATAGCTAAGCTGTATTTTGCAAATAAATCGGAACTTTTTTTCAGGTTTTTTTTATTGTCCTAAAATGTAAGCAAATACCAATGGCGCTACGATTGTTGCGTCGGATTCGATCATGAATTTCGGTGTATCGATGTCCAGTTTACCCCATGTAATCTTTTCATTCGGAACAGCTCCTGAATAAGATCCGTAAGAAGTTGTTGAATCCGAGATCTGACAGAAATAAGCCCAGAACGGAACATCTTCCCATTCCAGATCCTGATACATCATCGGCACCACGCAAATAGGGAAATCTCCTGAAATACCTCCTGCAATCTGGAAGAACCCTACTCCTTTACCTCCTGAATTGGCACGGTACCATTCTGTAAGGTAAATCATATATTCAATACCCGATTTTACTGTAGATGCTTTAAGCTTTCCTTTGATTACATTGGCAGCAAAGATGTTCCCCGTAGTGGAATCTTCCCAACCCGGACAAACGATCGGCAGGTTTTTCTCTGCTGCTGCAACAATCCATGAATTTTTAGGATCGATTTCATAATATTGTTCCAGGATACCGGAATTTACCACCTGGTAAAGGAATTCGTGAGGAAAATAGCGTTCTCCTTTTGATTCTGCTGTATGCCAAACATCTTCAAGGTGCTTTTGCAGCCTGCGGAATGCTTCTTCTTCCGGGATACAGGTATCGGTAACGCGGTTAAAATGCTGATCAAGAAGCTCACGCTCCTGCTCTGGCGTTAAATCACGGTAATTCGGTACGCGTTTGTAGTGCGAGTGTGCCACAAGGTTCATTACGTCTTCTTCAAGGTTGGCACCTGTACATGAAATAAAGTGTACTTTATCCTGACGGATCATTTCGGCAAGCGAAATCCCTAATTCGGCAGTAGACATGGCCCCTCCCAACGAAACCAACATCTTTCCGTCTTCCATCAAATGCTGTTCATATCCTTTCGCTGCATCAACTAAAGCTGCAGCATTAAAATGAAGGTAGTTTTTTTCTATAAACTGACTAATTGGTCCTTTCATCATTCCTATTTTTCTTTATTGTTATTTTGTTTATTGTTTGAATAGCCAAGGATCTTTAATACGTCTTCGGCTGTCTGCTGCTCTGAAAAGACTTCCGTTGCAAGGATTCCGTTTTCGTCGCGGTCAATTAAAATATGTTTTGGTTGCGGTATCAAACAGTGGTGGATGCCCCCCTGTCCTCCGATCGTTTCCTGATAAGCTCCTGTATTGAAAAAACCGATATACAATGGTTTTTCCTTGTTGAACTTAGGCAGGTAAATGGCATTCCAGTTTTGTTCGGAGTTGTAGTAATCATCCGAATCACAGGTCAGACCTCCCAGCAATACCCGTTCGTACGAATCATTCCACCGGTTTACAGCCAGCATAATGAACCTTTTGTTAATGGCCCAGGTATCGGGCAAAGTTGTAATAAACGAAGAATCGATCATGTTCCATTTTTCCCTGTCGTTTTGCTGTTTCTGATACAATACCTTATATATGGCACCCCCAGATTCCCCCACGGTGAAAGAACCGAACTCGGTAAAGATGTTCGGAACGGCCACATCGGCTTCTTCGCAGGCCATCTTGATCTGGTTGATGATTTCATCTACCATATAGGCATAATCATAATCGAAATTCAGGGAGTTTTTAATAGGGAAACCACCTCCGATGTTCAGGCTGTCCAGTGTAGGGCATTCTTTCTTAAGGTTCGTATAAACCTTTAAACATTTGCTAAGCTCGTTCCAGTAATAAGCCGTATCGCGGATCCCCGTATTGATAAAGAAATGAAGCATCTTCAATTCCACCTGAGGATTCTCCAGAACGGTTTTACGGTAAAACGGCAGGATGTTTTTATATCCGATTCCCAAACGCGAAGTATAAAACTCAAATTTAGGTTCCTCTTCCGAAGCTATGCGGATCCCTATCTGGAATTTCCCTTTAATGCGGTCCTGTAAAAGATCTAGCTCTTCATAATTGTCGATGATCGGAATCGTTTTTTTATGCCCGTTATTAATTAAACGTGCTATATTTTCAATGTACTGGTCACGCTTGAAACCATTACAGATAATGCTTGTATTTTTGGTAATCTTACCTTTTTCCAGAAGGTTCTCCACAATGTTGATATCGAATGCCGAAGAAGTCTCGATATGGATATCGTTTTTAAACGCTTCGTTCATCACGTATTCAAAATGCGAACTTTTGGTACAATAGCAGTAGAAATAGCTTCCTTCGTATTTGTGCTTTTCCATCGCCATTCTGAACCATCCCTTAGCTTTGTTGATGTTGTTCGAAATTTGCGGGAGATAGGTAAACTTCAATGGTGTTCCATATTGCTCAACCAGCTTCATAAGGTCGATGTTATGGAACATAAGGTTGTCCTTATTCAATGTAAATTCTTCCTGCGGGAAGTAGAATGATTGGTTTATTAAGTCGAAATATTTAGTATTCATAAAAAATCTGTTTAAAAATTAAAATTATTAACCGATTGATTATCAATACTTTTCAAACTCTTAAATTTGCAAAAGCAATCGAAAGTTTTTCGCTGTAAACGTTGGTAAAACGCACAGCCCGATAAAGTTGTTTTAAATAAAACGACAAATTCAGCTGTTTTACAGCCGGTTTTCCGTTTTTTACAAAAGGCGGCATTGCCTTTTGATTGTGCATGTTACAAGTTTTGTTCACCTACAAAATTTTATAACGTTAATAGTAAATCTAACAACCCAGGTAATCGCTGAAAGCTTCTTTAACAAGCTCTTTTTCAACAGTCTGATTAAAAATTCCCGTTCCAATACCGTTTAACAACGTAAACTGTACGTTTCCGTTTTCATTCTTTTTATCGTGTATAAGTAAGGAGGTACAAATTTCCATATCATTTTCGGTAAAAACAATAGCTTCGAACATCAAATTTAAAGTTTCTTTTACATCCAGATATGAATTTTTTGTTAATAAACCTTTGCGGAACGATATGTAGGCTTCCATAATCATCCCGGCGGCTACCGCTTCACCGTGTAAAAGGTACGCAATCCCCTTCCCTGACAAGCTGTAAGATTCGATAACATGTCCCAGCGTATGCCCGAAATTCAGTAATTTTCTAAGTCCTTTTTCATGTGGATCCTGCAGAACAATTTCATTTTTAACCGATACGGAATGGTAAATAAGCAGTTCGAGATCCTCCGTGGTCATCTCCCCGAGGTTTTTGAGCTGGTTCCAGTACGACGCGTCTGCTATAAGGCCGTGTTTGTACATTTCTGCCAGTCCCGAACGCATCTGGTTTCCGGGAAGTGTTTCAAGAAAAGCTACATCAACAAGTACCATCTTAGGTTCATAAAAGGTACCCACCATGTTTTTAAGGCCTCCAAGGTCTACTCCTGTTTTACTGCCCACCGAAGCATCCACCATTGCCAAAAGCGTAGTAGGGATGTTTACAAAATCAATTCCCCGTTTGTATGTTGAAGCTACGAACCCCCCAAGATCACAAACAACACCACCTCCTACATTTATCAATAACGCGTGCCGGTCAATGTTGAGTTCTATAAGACTTTCCCAAACTGCTTTGCAGGTATCCACGGTTTTGTTCTCTTCACCGTGCTCTATCTCTATTATTTCAAAAGCCGTTTCAATGGCAAGCCACTGCAATACATAGTTAAGGCAGAACCTCGCCGTATTGTCGTCTGCGAGTACCACTACCCTGGAGTATTTTCCATCGTTAATAAACTGGGAAAGAGTTGCGTAATGATCCGAACCGAATAATATGGGATAACTCGCTGCGTGTATCTGCATACTTAAAAAAAATTTGATGTAAAAATAAAGCAATTTTTATAACTATTGTATCTTTGCACCACAACTTTAAACCAAAATGGAAAAGATATTCGATAATACGGAAGTGGCTTTTGCTTTAAAAAACAACACGGAATTAAACAAAGCCTACTTTTTATTTAAGCTTATCAGCAGTAATACCCTGGTAAAGATGGGTACTTCGCTGACGAACTTTGCCATCAATGCAAAACTGCCGGTAAAAGGACTGATCAAATCAACCGTTTTTGATCATTTCTGTGGCGGCGTTACAGAGCAGGACTGTCTGAATGTGGTCGATAAAATGTATACAAAAGGTGTTTCTTCTGTTTTGGATTATTCCGTTGAAGGTAAGGAAACCCAGGAGCAGTTCGACCATGCCCTGCAGATGACCCTCCGGACCATTGATTTTGCGAAGGAGCGCGAGGCCATACCGTTTGCCGTTTTCAAGCCTACGGGAGTCGGACGCTTTTACCTATTTGAGAAAAAGGGGGAAAACCTTCCGTTTACCGAAGCAGAACAGAAAGAATGGGACCGAGTGGTAGAACGGTTCGACATCATCTGTAAAACAGCACACGACAAGGATGTATTACTGCTTGTAGATGCAGAAGAAAGCTGGATGCAGGATGCAGCCGACGACCTCGTGCTTGATATGATGCGTAAATACAACCAGGAGAAATGCATTGTATTCAACACGGCTCAGACCTACCGCTGGGATCGTTTCGATTTTGTAAAAAACACACATGCCATAGGGCTAAAAGAGGGCTTCCATGTTGGTTTCAAAGTAGTTCGCGGTGCCTATATGGAAAAAGAACGTGCACGCGCTGAAGAAAAAGGATATCCTTCCCCCATCTGCGCCACTAAAGCGCAAACCGATGCCACATTTAACAAAACGGTTACCTATATGATGGAAAACCTTGATAATAAAATGGCTTTGTTCGCCGGTACCCATAACGAAGACAGCAGCTATATGCTTATGGAGCTTATGTCTAAGAAAAACATTGCACATGACGATAAACGCGTATGGTTCGGACAACTTTACGGAATGAGCGACAACATAAGCTACAACCTTTCCCACAATCATTATAATGTTGCCAAATACCTTCCTTTCGGTCCCGTTTACGACGTTGTGCCTTACCTTATAAGAAGAGCTCAGGAAAATACTTCTGTTGCAGGACAAACAAACCGCGAACTGGATTTGCTGAACAAGGAAATCAAACGCAGAAGATCAAAATAACAATAAAAAATGACCGCACAAAGTGCGGTCATTTTTTATCCCATTTTAGCCTCAAAATGCTGCATGGCTTCAACCAGTATCTGCACGCTTTCCATAGGCATGGCATTGTATATGGACGCACGGTATCCGCCGACGGTACGGTGCCCTTTAAGCCCGCTTATACCCGCCTCTGTACATATTTCATCAAATGTTGCGGCCAATGCTTCATTATCCAGATAAAAAGTTGCGTTCATAAGTGAACGATCCTCTTTTTCCACCCGGCCGCTAAACAGTCCGTTGCGGTCTATTTCAGAATAAAGCAGGTGCGCCTTGGCATTGTTTCTCCGTTCAATGGCTGCAACTCCTCCAAGATCCCGAAGCCAGTTTAAGGTAAGATAACAGGTATAAACCGAAAAAACAGCAGGTGTATTGTACATACTTTCCTTTTCAATATGTTTTTGGTAATTCATAATATTGGGAATGGCCCTGTTAACTTTACCCAATAAATCATCACGTACTATGACCAGGTTACTGCCAGCAGCTCCAATGTTTTTCTGTGCACCGGCGTAAATAAGGCCGAATTTAGAGAAGTCGAGCTGCTTTGAAAAAATATCTGAACTCATATCACATACAAGCGGTACGCCTGTATCGGGAAATTCACGGAACTGTGTACCATAAATCGTATTGTTGCTCGTGATATGGAGGTAATCAAGGTGAGAAGGAACCGTATAGTGTTTGGGAATATAATTATAGTTCCGGTCTTTTGAAGATGCAACTTCTACGATTTCTCCAAAAAAGGCCGCCTCTTTCCGGGCATTGTCCGCCCATGTTCCCGTATTGATGTATCCGGCCTTCCCGTTAAGCTGCATAAGATTATAGGCAACACGGACAAATTCCATACTGGCCCCACCCTGAAGAAACAAAGCGGAATATCCTTTGTCTTTAAGACCGGCCAGTTCCAGCGCCAGAGATCGTGCCGTATTGATAATATCGACAAAAACAGGACTGCGGTGTGATATTTCTACCAGGGACAGCCCCGATCCGTTGAAATCGCGTACTGCCTCCGATGCCCGTTCCAGTACTTCAGGTGGCAGGATGCTCGGGCCTGCGCTAAAATTATGCATTTTCATAACCTGTTCAAAAAAGAATTGTTATGCTGCAAATTTCCAGTATTTTAACGGGATATCCTAAAGTTCGTTATTTTTTAATTTTCTGTAGCGTTATCACACCGGAATTGGTATCTTTAACTATACGGAAAACCGGAATAGATCCTATTGTGGTTTTCAGAATATTTGATGATTACTTATTTTATATGACAAAAGTAGAACGACTTTTCGATGTTGCCTATTATGCCCGGGAAACATATAACCTTGAGCATTACCTCTCTACCAAATACAACGGTAAATGGCAGGCAATTTCAACCAAAGATTTTATAGAAACGGCCAATCAAATTTCAAAATATCTGCTTAGTGAAGGTATTGTTCCAGGAGACAAGGTAGCCTTGATCACCACCGCAAACCGCACTGAATGGAATCTTATGGATCAGGCCGTTTTACAGATTGGAGCCCATACGGTACCTATTTACCCAACCGTTTCGGAAGAAGAAATGGAATACATTTTTAACCATTCCGAAGCCAAGATTGCCTTTGTTTCTGATGAAGAGCTTTACCGAAAAACGCAAAAAATCAAACCCAAGCTTTCTTTTCTGGGAAAAGTTTATTCTTTTGATAAGATAGACGGCGTGGTATCCATTGAAGAAGGTATTAAAGAAGGTAGCAAACTTACCAGCGACGACGAAGTCGGGAAGCTCAGAGAAGCTGTCAAGCCGGACGATCTGGCTTCCATCATCTATACTTCCGGTACAACCGGAAAACCCAAAGGGGTCATGCTCTCGCACCACAATATCATAGCAAACTTTATGGGGTGCCAGGATCGCGTACCCCTACATTACGGTAAGGATAAGGCCCTTAGCTTTCTACCTTGCTGCCATGTGTACGAACGCATGCTGCTGTATCTTTACCAATATGGAGGTATTTCCATTTATTTTGCGGAATCCATCGATAAGATTGCGGAAAACATAAACGAGGTAAAACCCAACGTCATGTGCGTTGTACCGCGTCTTTTGGAAAAAGTATACGATAAAATCATAGAAAAAGGCTCCAAACTCTCGGGTATACAGAAAAAAATCTTTTTCTGGGCCGTAAATATAGGAGAACAATATCCCGTAGTAGGAAGTAAAAACCCGTTCTACAGCCTACAGCTTAAACTTGCACAAAAACTTGTGCTCCGTAAATGGAAGGAGGGTCTCGGAGGCCAGCTCGACCTTATCGTTTCCGGTTCGGCCCCGTTACAGCCCCGACTGGCCCGTATTTTTTCGGCATCCGGTATGCTCGTTATGGAAGGTTACGGGCTTACGGAAACATCGCCTGTTATCGCTGTAAACTCCATAGTTGAAAATCGCTATAAGATCGGAACGGTAGGGATGCCGCTGAGCAACGTAGAAGTAAAAATTGCCGAAGACGGTGAAATACTTACCAAAAGTCCCTGCGTCATGCTAGGATATTACAAAGATGAACAGAAAACGGCCGAAGTCATAAAAGATGGTTATTTCCATACAGAGGACATTGGCGAAATCGATAAGGACGGATTTCTGCGTATTACCGACCGTAAAAAGGAAATGTTTAAAACAAGCGGTGGTAAATACGTAGCTCCGCAGGTTATTGAAAATGCCCTTAAAGCCTCGCGTTTCATTGAACAGGTTATGGTGGTAGGCGAAGGCGAGAAAATGCCCGCTGCCTTTATACAACCCGATTTTGCCTTTGTAAAAGCATGGGCAAAAGGAAAAGGAATCGACATTGGAAGCACGAATGAAGACCTTGTCAGAAACGAAGCTGTAACCGACCGTTTCAAACAGGTAATCGAAAGCATCAACAAACAGTTCGGGCATTGGGAACAGGTGAAGCGCTTTGAACTTACCCCACAGGTATGGAGCATTGAGGGCGGTGAACTTACCCCCACGCTCAAGCTCAAAAGAAAGCAGATCAGGGAAAAATATAAAAACCTCTATGACGAAATGTACGGACACGAGTAAAAGAAAAGCCGGTTAAATACCGGCTTTTAAATTTAAACGTTTTTCTTAATCCAATAAGTATACATCCAGGTCAGCGTGAAAGTCGGGATAAAATCCAATCCGGGAAGAAGCTCTTCTATAAAAACGGCTATACCCCCTATTTTCCCAACACTGCCCTTGTACATGCTCTTTAAAAGCAATCCGGCTACCGGAGCCCATATAACATCTGAAAATTCTCCTACAAAGGGAACCGCAAACGAAAGGGTACCGATAAAATCGAACACAAGTCCCAATACCAGCAAACGGTATTTGTCCTTTGTATACGAAACGGGTTGTTTCATTGTTAATTCGCTCATCCTTCACTATTTAAGGTTACGGCATATGTATCAAATAACATGCCATTGAATTCTATGTCACATGCGGTTCGGTACGGGAATTTAAAGGAGATCCCCTTATTTTTCAATTTCCTTCAAAGATTCCATCTTCTTTAAGGCAAGGAATCCTTTAATATCTTCAAAATGCTCGCGAACGCGCTTGTTACCGAATTCAAATACTTTCTCGGCAAGCCCGTCAAGGAAGTCCCTGTCGTGCGACACCAGGATCACCGTTCCTTCAAATTCTTTAAGGGCCTCCTTAATAATGTCTTTCGTCTTCATATCAAGGTGGTTGGTAGGCTCATCGAGAATCAGTACGTTAAAGGGTTCCAATAACAGCTTAATCATGGCCAGACGTGTTTTTTCCCCTCCGGAAAGCACCTTTACCTTTTTGTCGATGTCTTCTCCAGAAAACATGAAAGCTCCCAATATGTTTTTTATCTGTGTGCGGATATCTCCTTCTGCGATACGGTCGATGGTTTCGAATATGGTCATATTTTCATCTAGCAGGGATGCCTGATTCTGTGCAAAATACCCGATTTTGGCATTGTGCCCAATTTCGAGTTTTCCTTCAAACTCAATCTCGTTCATAATAGCCTTTATCATCGTTGATTTTCCTTCTCCGTTCTTTCCGACTAGCGCCACCTTCTGCCCTCTTTCAATAACCATGTCCGCATCTTTGAATACGATATGGTCACCGTAGTTTTTGGAAAGTCCTTCCACTACAACGGGATATTGCCCTGAACGTGGTGCTGGGGGGAATTTAAGGCGCAAGGCCGATGTATCCACTTCGTCAACCTGAATGATATCGAGTTTTTCGAGCATCTTAACACGCGACTGTACCTGCAGCGTTTTAGAATAGGTTCCCTTGAAACGTTCGATGAACTCCCGGTTTTCGGCAATCATCTTCTGTTGTTCCTCATAATGTTTCTGCTGTTGTTCGCGGCGTTCCCTTCGCAGTTCAAGGTAGTCCGAATATTTCGCCTTATAATCGTAAATACGCCCCATTGTTACTTCAATGGTACGGTTTGTAATATTGTCTACAAAAGCACGGTCGTGCGAAATCACCATAACGGCTTTAGCCGAATTTACCAGGAAGTCTTCCAACCACTGAATCGATTCAATGTCCAGGTGGTTTGTAGGCTCATCGAGCAAGATAAGGTCTGGTTTTCTCAACAGAATCTTGGCCAGTTCGATACGCATACGCCATCCCCCGGAAAATTCCGACGTAGGACGGTCAAGATCTGCCTGGGAGAACCCCATTCCCTTTAAGACCTTTTCCACTTCGGCTTCATAATTGACCTCTTCAATGGAATAGAATTTTTCGCTGAGTTCCGATACGCGTTCAATAAGCTTCATGTAATCGTCACTTTCGTAATCGGTACGCACCGTAAGCTGCTCGTTGATTTCGTCGATTTCCTTCTTCATCGAAAATACTTCCTTATAGGCCTTTGCCGCTTCTTCACGAACCGTACTGTCATCCTGCGTAAGCAGGTGCTGAGGCAAATAGGCAATAACGGCCTCTTTTGGAGCTGCTATATTCCCCAAAGACGGTTTATTAATACCTGCTACGATCTTTAACAAGGTCGATTTCCCGGCTCCGTTTTTACCCATAAGGGCAATTTTATCGTTTTCATTTATGGCAAAACTTACACCGCTGAACAAGGTGGTGGCACCAAACTGAACGGCTACATCGTTGACTGTAATCATTGTATAATTTGAAAATATTTGATAATCATTATTTTATAGTAAGGCAATTTGCTACTACGGCACTGCCGTTTTGAATCAAATCCGATGCAAAATTAAACTTTATTTGATGATTCTTGTAAAACTTCCGGTTTTTGTTTGAGTACGCAAGCTGCATGTAGAATTTCTCTTTTACAACACGGAAAGAGAAGCCAAAGGTGTTGCTTGGAAGATATTGTATCGGGATATACGATAAACCAGGTTCAAAGATATGTCGGTGATTCAGCTGGTACGACAAAAGCATGTCATAATCCTTTCGAAAGAAATTAATTTGGTTTAATATGCTGATTTCAGTTACCGTGCATCATATTCCAGTTTAGCAAAAAGTGTAATAGAAGTACCCCAACGACATTTCGTCAAACTGCTGTTCTGCATTCGCAATTTTAAAACTGTTTATCAAATCTTGTTCCATTAAACTTATAAACGCTACCTTCTGCCATTCCAAAAAGCAGATTTTTGTTTTGGTCTCTATAAATCTTCCAAATCATTAGAGATTTCAATTTTGTATCAATTTTGTAATTTATCAACGCTTTACCATCATATTTCCAGGCTCCAGTATCTCGATCTCCAAACCAAATATTGCCTTCAGAATCTTCTTCAATAGCAAAAACGTGTTCCAATGTATCCGGTTGTGATTTATCTCCCCTTCTTGTACTTGTTGAATGGATTAAATGATTCTTTTCCGAAAAATTGACAACTGCATTATCTTCCATCAGCAAAACGCCAATGCCATTATTTCCAATCCAAATTCTGCCTTTTGAATCTGCCAATACACTTCTTATATGTAAAAGCTCGTTATCTTTTAAGTTTAATTTTTCATTATCAAAGGTATTTACCATTTTACCGTCATAGTTAAATAATCCTGCATAAGTTGCAATCCAGACTTTACCGTCTTGATCCTTTGATATATCGGTTACACCATAAGAATTATCGAGGTTTTCATTTTTAGGTTTTGGAAAAACCAGATAGTTCATTTTGTTTCCATCAAAACGGTTTATTCCGTCTTCTTCTCCTGCATAAAACCATAAATCGCCATTGGTTGTATTCCAATCCTGCTTTGGTTCATTAGTGTTTGTCCAATAATTAGTCAAAACTCCTTTGTCATATGCACTTACTCCTTTTGCAGTTCCAATCCAAATTTTTCCTTCATCGTCTTCTTGAATAGAACGAATCTGATTATCCGGCAGACCTTTATAAGTTGTAAGGTATTCAAATGATTTCCCATTATAAATACTTACCCCTTCGTTATGACTTCCGAGCCAATAATTACCTTTACTGTCTTGAAAGATAGCGCGTATTCCCGAGGTAAATTTCAAGGTATCCGTTTTTACTAATTCTGGCTTATTCATTTCGTTTTCTGTTGATTTCTTTTCAAAACACGAAAGGTTCAGTGCCAATATGAGTATTAAGAAAATCAGTTTTATTTTATTTTTCATTTCAGGATTTTATTATATGCCGTACCACATTGTCTTTCAAGAAACATAGATACCAGAGCTTTGTTAATTCCCAACCATATCTGCATACCTAAAATTAGGTGTCAATGTGATTTTTTTAATCGTATACCATAGCTTATTATACAAATATATGGGAATAGCGAAATAATTATGTAAAAGTTTTAATTATAGCTACGGTTAACGAAACTTTGAATCGTAAATTTATGCATAAATAGCACCCGCTAAAATGAACCGGCGGGTGGCTGCAATTTTCAAATACTCACCTTTAGCATTCAGAAAACCGTCACAATATTTGGTGAGTAGCGTTTTTACATTATCCAATGTACCAATTTTAAATCAGACCGGAAAAAGAAGGAGGCATATTTATTTATTCACCTTATTTTTAGTTTGAAGATATCGGAAAGTTTTTTAATTTTAAGACAAAGTCAGTAGTAGACATATGATGTATTATAATAATACTTGTCACACCACTGAAAACACATGAAGACCAACATTCATTACTAAAGAGAGGGAAAACCTCTCGTTTGAATGGTCTCACCTTATTAGTGCCTACCAAAATGGTGGGCATTAATTTTTGGAAGTACTACAAAAAAACACCCCTAAGGGTGTTACCAATAAATCGCTTTTATTACCAATGAAGTTCACTCAAAATTAAATCATTTGTCCAACATAATTTTGTACTTAAAGTACAAAAATGCGATAGTTTATGAAAGTAATTGAATACGTATCAAAAAAAGAAGGACACCCCGAAGAGCGTCCAATTAACAAAAAATACATTATAAAAATGAATCTATATGAATATACGAAAAATAAATTAATCTTCTTCATAAAAAAAGCACCCAGTTCGGGATGCCAGTATATTGAACTATTTTAATTTAATGAATACAGTCGTCAATTTTTTCAGCAAAAATCATGACGTTACAGGCATCAGCATGTGTAATGCCGTACAAATTTTCATATAAAGTTATTATAGAAGCCAACTGTGTAGCATCTACGCAACCGGTACCATTCGGACCTGTTGCGGTTTCGAACCAATCAGTACCAATATTACCGGGTCCACAAACAAAAATTCGTGCAATAATGTGATAATTGGCTGTATGGTTGAAAAACTCTTGTGATTCTGACGTCAAAGCATTTTCAACTTTTACGTCATTAAATTTCTGCAAAGAAATTTCTTTTTGACCGTTACCTGCAAAAGATACCAATGAGCCAAGAGCTAAAACGCCCACCATAATTAATTTTTTCATAATAAATTGTTTTAAGATTGATTTTAAAGCTACCTATCTTAAACAACTCTTTCATGTACTCAAAATATGTTAAATAAAAAGCACCGTTGCTCCGAAAACAGGCCTTGCAACATAATTACCAAACTTTTTCAACCTTTCCAACCTTTTTTGGTTTTATGACGTCTTATTAACATAATCACATTTATAAATCAGTTAAATTAAAACTCAATTATGAAAAAAATCAGCACTTATTTAATGTCCATTTCTTTTGGTTTACTTTTTTTGACCTCCTGCTCCGGTGACGACAATACCGCTGGACCTGAACAGCAAACAAACCATTTACTCGGCAAATGGAAATTGAATACACTTAGCGTAAAATCTTATGAAAACGGGGAAGTCGTAATGGAATATACAGACGTTCCCGTACAGGGGCAAATGACATGGGAGTACGATTTCAAGTCTGATAACACAGTCGATTACCGTATAATAATACCTTCCCAGCAATTGGAGGAACAGGGAAAAGGAACCTATACAAAAGCGGGAAATGCCCTTACCATCACCATTGAAGAAGAACCAGGGTCCTTTGTTATTTCAAACCTTGACGCGGACAATCTGCATTTAAAGATGACAGAAGAAGGAACCTCTGAAGGGGTAACCTACAAAGAAGAAATTGAACAGAAGTTTATAAGAAACTAGAAAAAACCACCTTTTAGGTGGTTTTTTAACTCATTCTGATTTTTTCGTAAAAGGCAAAATACGTCTGTTATAATACGCATTTACACCAGGTAACGGAACTTTTTCAGCAGCATCCTCATACCATATCTGAGAACCGGTATCATAATACCCAATGGCATTTGTAACCTTGCTTTTCACTTCGCGGTTTACGACATGTAAACCGGATTTTACCGGCCTGTTTTCCGGATATTCACTCCATTCCATTTCACTCATAGCATAATTTTTTTATAAAAATAGGACAGGAAAATGAAAATTACAATGATTGTTTTTCTTTCTAAACCCCATTTTTTTTCGTAAATTACGAGTTGACCTGTATATTTTTCACCAAAATATAGCATTTTCCCTTTCTTTATAGTTTAAATTCAATGCTTGCCGTTCCTATTTATATTAAGGAATAGTGTAACCTATCCTCTGTTCTTCTTAATGTCCGATTTTTTTAGATTCGATTATTTTAATATCATTCTATGTTGAGATCCGACAAGGGAAACTAAGAATTTAAATCATAAAAATCTCAAAACCGTGTAAACCACAAAAGGAAAACAAAACAAAAAGCATCCGGGTACGGATGCTCTAATTATCATTATAAGACTTAAAAAATCATTCAACAGATTTTTCTATTATTTCCTTCCGTAAGGTTATTTTAAGTAACACAAAGCCCAGAAGTGCCGCTACAGTCGACGAAATCAAGATGGCCATTTTAGAAATAACGATGTATTCGGTTACGTTGAATGCCAGGTTCGTAATAAAGATCGACATGGTAAAACCAATTCCTCCAAGGCAGGCAACCGCAAACATACGTTTCCAATCCATCTGGCTCGGCAACATACACCATCCCATAGATACCGCAAGAAATGAAAAAAGCGTAATTCCCAGTGGTTTTCCAAGTATAAGCCCTCCGTAAATTCCCATTGCATTGGCATGTGTAAGACCTTCAACCGCATCCGAATCGATTTCAATAGCTGTGTTGGCAAGAGCAAACAAAGGCAGTATAAAGAACGAAACTGGTTTTGCCAGGGCATGTTCAAGCTGATCAGACAAGGACTTTTCCGGGCTGATGGTATTGTAAGGGATCGTAAAAGCCAACAGTACCCCCGCTATTGTGGCATGCACGCCCGATTGCAGCATAAAATACCAGGCGGCGGCACCCAACAAAAGGTAAAGCCAAAGTCCGTTAAAACCTTTTTTTCCAAACGCATACAGTACCCCCAACAGCACAATTGATATAAGCAGCTGCAAACCGTCAAAATCAGAAGTATAAAAAAATCCGATGACAAGTATGGCCATAAGGTCGTCTATAACAGCCAAAGCCGTCAGGAATACCTTCATACCTACCGGTACCCTGCTTCCCAGGAGTGATAATATACCTAAAGCAAAAGCTATGTCGGTAGCCATGGGAATCCCCCATCCGTGTGCCGTAGGGGTATCATGATTATAATACATATAGATAACGGCCGGAAGCAATACTCCTCCCACCGCTGCAAAAATAGGCAGCAATGCCGCGCGCATGTTCGACAACTCTCCGGAATGTATTTCCTTTTTAAGCTCCAGTCCCACAAACAGGAAAAAAACGGCCATGAGTCCGTCGTTGATCCAGAATTCCAGAGGTCCCAGAGGCAATGCCGTCATCCAGAAATGATGGTAGCCTTCCCCGCATCCGGAGTTCGCAACAAGCAATGAAAAAACCGTGCATAATATCAGCAAAATGCCGGGAACCTTGTCATTGTTAAGTAATTTTTTCAGAATCATAACAGTCTTTTTTACCGGTGATTTGAACAAAATTAAAGGAAACCTCAGGATTAGGCAAGAAGAATCGTATAAATCGGGTCTGCAACAACCGTTCTCAGCTTTTTTTAAGTATCTTTGTAGTTCAGAACGAAAAACAATATGGAATCGGTTTTAGATACAAGCAAACCGGTAACTGGTAAGCCGAAATGGTTACGTGTAAAATTACCAACCGGAAAAAAATATACTGAATTAAGGGGGCTGGTCGATAAGTACAAGCTTCATACGATCTGTACCTCCGGGAGTTGTCCCAATATGGGGGAATGCTGGGGGGAAGGAACGGCTACATTCATGATCCTCGGGAATATATGTACGCGCTCCTGCGGATTCTGCGGTGTTAAGACAGGCCGGCCGGAAACGGTTGACTGGGATGAACCTGAAAAGGTAGCGCGTTCCATCAAGCTCATGAATATCAAACACGCTGTGATCACTTCTGTTGACCGTGACGACCTTAAGGATGGCGGATCCATCATCTGGCAGGAAACCGTTAAGGCCGTACGCAGAATGAGTCCCGGCACCACTATGGAGACCCTCATTCCTGATTTCCAGGGTATCGAGCGCAACATAGACCGCATACTCGAGGTGGCACCTGAAGTTATTTCGCACAATATGGAAACGGTACGCCGTTTAACGCGCGAGGTACGTATACAGGCAAAATACGACCGAAGCCTTGAAGTTTTGCGCTATCTTAAAGCCAACGGGGCCAACAGAACCAAATCGGGCATCATGCTCGGATTAGGGGAAACCGAAGAGGAAGTTATACAAACCATGCACGATCTGCGTGCCGTAGGCTTGGATGTACTTACAATCGGACAATACCTTCAACCAAGCAAGAAACACCTTCCCGTGAAGGAGTTCATCACACCCGATCAGTTTAAAAAATACGAAGAAATAGGTCTGGACCTGGGATTCCGGCACGTTGAAAGCGGCGCTTTGGTCCGCTCCTCATACAAAGCACAAAAACATATATTGTAACACTCAAGGTCGTTCTTCGGAACGACCTGCTTTTTTGCCTCTAAAATGAAGATAAAAATAGCAATTAACGGTTTCGGACGCATAGGCCGGAACCTCTTCCGGTTATTGTTAAACCATCCTTCCATTGAAGTTGTGGCCATAAACGACCTGGCCGATACCGAAACCATGGCCCACCTGCTCAAATACGACAGCGTGCACGGCAAATTAAATGCTGCTGTTTCCTTTGATGCCCAAAACCTTTTGGTAAACGGTCAAAAGATCGCCTTTCTGCACGAAAAAGACATTGCTAAGCTAAACTGGAAACCTTTCAACGTCGATTTTGTAATAGAAGCCACTGGAAAACACAAAACGGCAGAACTGCTGAACCATCACATCCTCAATGGGGCGCGTCGGGTGATATTATCGGTCCCTCCTGAAGATTCCACTATTAAAACGGTTGTACTCGGGGTAAATGAATCTATACTCGACGGCAGTGAAACAATTGTTTCAAATGCCAGCTGCACCACGAATAATGCAGCTCCCATGATACGCGTTATACAGAACCTGTGCGGGCTTGATAAAGCCTTCATTACCACGGTACATTCGTATACTACCGACCAGAGCCTGCACGACCAGCCACATAAAGACCTTCGCAGGGCACGCGGAGCAGCGCAGTCCATCATTCCGACGACAACAGGGGCAGCCAAGGCCCTTACGAAGATATTTCCCGAGTTTGAAGGAAAGATCGGTGGAGGCGGTATCCGGGTTCCCGTTCCCGACGGTTCCTTAACCGACATAACCTGCTATGTAAATCGTGATGTAACGGTAGACGAGATCAATGCGGCATTTAAACAGGCTGCTACCACAAATTTTAAAGGTATATTGGAATATACGGAAGATCCTATCGTATCGGTTGATGTGCTCGGAAACACCCATTCCTGCCTGTTCGACGCACAACTTACTTCGGTACTTGACAGAATGGTGAAAATCGTGGGGTGGTATGATAATGAAATAGGGTATTCATCCCGTATTATCGACCTTATAATTTACCTCTCGGAATAGCCGCGGAATTAATATATTTGCGATCTAAATACTTATACTCCATGAAAATTGAAGAAAAATTAGCCACAAGAAGTGGAAATCAGTGCGAATTGTGCGAAAGCAGCGGAACGCTCTCCGTATACGATGTTCCACCAACCGCGAGTAACCTGGCCGACAGGGAAATCTATATATGCGATACCTGCCGCAACCAGATCGAGAAAAAGGAAGAACCGGATGCAAACCACTGGCAATGCCTTTCGGCTTCTATGTGGAGCGAGATCCCGGCCGTTCAGGTGGTCAGCTGGCGCATGCTGAACCGTTTCCGAAATGAAAGCTGGGCTGCCGACCTTTTGGATATGATATACCTTGACGACGAAGCCCTGGAATGGGCAAAACAAACCGGAGATCATGAAGGCGATGCCAGCATTTCGCTGCACAAGGATGTAAACGGTAACATCCTTTCGGGAGGGGATACCGTAACTTTAATCAAGGATCTTGATGTAAAGGGATCCACGCTTAACGCCAAAATCGGAACAGCCGTACGCAATATCAGGCTTGTACACGACAATACGGAACAAATCGAAGGAAAAGTAGATGGACAGCTCATTGTTATCCTTACGAAATACGTGAAGAAACAGTCTTAATCAATCAAATGCCTTATGTTAAATAAGGCATTTTTTTATGGGCCGGCCAACCCCGGATTTATTTTGGCACGCTCTTTGGAAAAGGCTTCATAACAACAAACATTTTAATATCATCTAAATACACAAAATTGTTATGAAAGCATTATTCACCATCGCACTTTTAGCAATAACAACTATTGCAGGTGCACAGCCAGGACACCACAGAGGACACGGAAACGGACATTCGAAACACCATCATAAAAAACATTATGACCGTCATGACCACAGAAGAGACGATGATGATTACAGCAGAAGCAGACGTGTTGTCCGAAGAGATTACGGTAGAGATTATCATTACCGTGTAGAAAGAGAAATGAGCCGTTACGACTTTTTAAGATTATCGCGCCAGCAACGGTCAAGTTTACAGGTTTCACTGAACTTTATGATTTCGAACGGTTACGGCCCTGTCGATTATGAAAGAAGACTAAGAAGGGATCTCTATGAAATTTTATCAAGAGATCAGTACCATATGTGGGAAAGAAGAGCCTATAACAGCGGCAACACTTTTGTGTTCAACTTTGGAAGATAATTTCCCTCTAAATAAATCCAATAAAGGAAGCGACGCACTTTTCAGTGCGTCGTTTTTATTTTCAATCAACCCGGGTAAATGTTTTCCCCTATTACCAATAAACCGCATCGAAACTCCCCGAATGGTTTACTCCCGGTTTGTGTACTAACGCATATATTTCCGGACCAATACGTTCACCTGTTATACCTGCTTCATGCCCGTAGGCAGATTCAATTGCGGGAACAGCTGCGTGTACAGTGGCCATAGTATTCGATAACACGACCACCGCATTAAGCAGGAGTACGGCAGCATTGAGTAAAAGGGCAGCCGTTAAAGTCCTTTGTAATTTAATACTCATTATTTATTGTTTGCTGTTCGGAATTTTTGAGTTCGTTAAAGCAACCGGCATCCTTTACCGCCTGTCCAACGATCAATATTAGCATTTAAAAAGCGGGCAAAAAAGCCTTTGAAAGAAGCATTACCGTAATTATTCTTCTTTTTTTACTGTAATAAGCCTTATTTTATAAAACAAGAAAAACACACACAAACAAATGATATACAATCCATTAAACACCTAAAAACAGTAAATAATTTCTGAAAACATGCGGTATACGTCTATTAATAAAATCAAAAAAACTTACTTTTGTCGTCATAAATAACGCCCCCTTTCTTTCAGACACTATTCTTAACCTTATGATGCAATATCTTTTTTTGTCACTGAAAAGAATTCTCTGCTTTCTTTTGCTTTTTTCTGCTTTCCATCATAGTACAGCACAAAATATTTCACGTGAGGAGATCATTCAAAAGCTGGAAGACGACTATTCTAGAGTCAGGGAAAAACGAGAATCAACCGATGAAGTTGTTTCAGAACTTCAAAGGCTTAAAGACGCCTTTTCAAAGATCGGGCATAACGAAGGCATCCTTAAATGCAACGCCAAACTTATGACCAATTTCCTTAAACGTGCTGAATACGGAAAAGCGCTGGAACTGGTAGAAGAAACAGAAATGCTTGCAATCCGTATGAAGGATTATAAAAGCCTTTCCACTCTTTACGGCAGAATGGCTACCATACATCACAACAGCGGGCATTATGAAATGGAACTCAAGGAATCGAGAAGATCGCTTAAGTATGCAAAAAAAATAACCGACCGCGAAGACCGTTTGTACCAAATAGGTTTTGCTTCCATGCAGCTCGTATGCTATTTCCGGAATATGGGTCAGGATTCCGTTTTATATTATCTGCGTAAATCGCTTTACAATTTTGAACAGATGAACGACTCTGATCCATTCTCACAAAAGAACAGAAGGGGGGCAATGCTCGCCGTATACATGGATCTGGGAAATTTTTATGCCAACACAAGCAGGCCTCAAAAACCGGATATTGCAGAGCCTTATTATCTTCTGGCCTATGCTTTTAAAAAATCAGATCCTTATGTATTCAGGGATTTCGACCTGCCCCTTTTAAATTCTATGGCCGGTTTTTATCAACAGAAAAAGGAGTATGAAAAGGCAGTACGGTTCGCACTGGAGGCACTGGAAATTGAAAAAGGGGAAAAAAGGCCCGAAGAACGCATCAAAAGCTTTACAGTGCTTTCCAAAGCTTATGAGAAACTGCAAGAGCCCCGGCTACAGCTCGAATATACTAACGAATACAGCAGGTTAAGCGACAGCCTCAACCTTGTAGAAAAAAACACCCATGAGAAACAGCTGAAACAGGCTGTAAATGAAGCCGACAAACATAATAAGCAGCAGCAGCAATACTTTTTAAGGAACCTGTTTTTTATCGGCATGTTGTTAATTGCTGCCCTTGCCTTTGCACTGTTTCTTTTGCGTAAAAGGATGAAAACAGATGAGCCCCTACCGGCTAATGAAATAAAGCAAACCACTACGGCAGCTATAAGGACACCTGATGAAAAAAAGGAAAGCCAGGGTATTTTTACCATATCCGATGAAACCATCAATACACTGCTTAAAAAACTTGAAAAATTCGAACAATCCGAAAAATTCCTTAAAAATGAACTTAACCTTACCTGGCTGGCCAACCATCTCAATACCAATCCCAAATACCTGTCGGAGGTTATCAACAGGTTTAAAGGAAAAAACTTCAGCAATTACATCAACCACCTAAGGATCAGTTATATCGTAACAAAGATAAAGGAAAACGCTGCCTACCGGGAATATAAAATCAGCTACCTGGCACAGGAATGCGGTTATGCTTCCCCCCAGGTATTCGTCATAGCGTTTAAAAAAGAAACCGGGGTTCCCCCTTCTGCCTTTATCGAAAGTATCAGCAAACAGCAAATATAATCATACCTAAACCATGGGAATCTCATGCATCAGGATTGTAAAATATACAGTCCTAAAACTGTTATTGTTTCAACTTGCGGAAAATTTCGTACTCATAAAATCCGCTGTACTCTTACTGTTCGTACTTTTCTTCATCCTCACGATTGCAAAACACATGAAATAAAGGGACTTCACATCATATCGGAAGTATGGGACGCAGCGATATACGCACCTTACGGTACAACAATCCATAACAGATGAGAAAAACCAACACTCCAAGCGAAAGGTACATCATCATGGAGTAATAATCCATTACCGACCTCAGCAGTATGTGCTTGTTGAGATCTGCTTTCATTAAAGCCTGGGCTGCCACACCCGAATCATCTGCCTCATATCCGGCTTTAATCAGCTTATTGAGGAAAAAGGCCATGCGGTCTTTATAAAAAGGGTTGTTCCCGTTTAGGTAGTCCATGAAACGGTCGCGATGAGCGGTTGCATGGTAAAGCGTGTAATAATTTACGAGCATGTTGCTGGCCGAATAGCCGAAAAAACGTATAAGCAGGCAAAAGGCCGCCGCTGAAGGTGCCAGATAGTACGGCACGCTAGAAATACAGTATAAGATGACGGGTACCATAAGCAGTCCTATGCCGATGCCGTGTAATAAAAGCGGGATGTAGTAGCTGTTGGCATTTCCATAGTAGGCCATTTCACGGTTCATGATGAAATGGTAAGAAAACAACGCTGCAAACCCTATGATCCATACGGTAAAAACACTGCGCTTTTTAATAAGGTGTATACAGGAATACAGCACTCCGCACACGATGCCCGCCAGGTTTACCACATACATATACGAAACATGCCGGGGATCCATACCCAGAACCGTGCGGAAAAAAGTTCCTGAATAAGAAAAGGAAAACCGGCAGATGTACATAAAGAACAACAAAGCAATGCCGACAAGGAATTTAGGATAGACCATAACCTTTAAATCGATGTAAGGGCGTTTGGAAGTGACCTGCCGTAAAATAAACAGGAATAACGCAGTGAACGAAACAGCTGCAACCACCCGAAGTTCTGAATCCTCAAACCAATAGTATTGCTGGCCGAACGTACTGCAGTATCCGACCCCGCACAGTAATACCGACAGCAGCATAAAACCGGGAAGGTCAAGGCGGACTAAAGGAAACGAACGCGTTTCCGTATTGATCTTCATTGTAACCAATACAATAAGCAGGTTCAGGGCATACAACAATACCGCACACTGGAACAGGAAATCGAAATTAAACTGGTCGATAAGATCGGCCGTTACCAGGTTGTTTATCCCTCCTGCGCAAAGAAGCATCCCAAAAAACAGGCTGTAGCTTACTTCTTTTGCCCGGAACGTCTTTATCTTCAGCGCCATCATCGACAAATACAGGTTTACGGCACTGGCAAACAGCATCCCCTGGAAAAAACGTACGGCATACAAAAGGTACAGGTTGTCCGTTTTAAAGAATACCAGGCAGCACAACAGCTGTACCAACTGGAAAACGATAAAGTAGCGTTTATAGGCGAAATAGGCGTAAAACCTGCGTTCCAGACTATAGAAGGATGCGAAACCTACGTAATATAATGAAACCATGAACCTTACCTGTCCCGGTTCAATCCCAAAATATCCGGCCGCGACAGCTTCGTTGGCCATTGGAAGGAAAAACAGCAGCATGTTGGGCACAAGCAGCACAAACAACAATAGCTTAGCCGTCCATTTAGGAACGAATGAACGGAAAACAGGACTAACGACTTTTTCCATTATTTCCTAACCGTTACTTCCACGTTCATACCGGCCTGTAGTTTTGCGACCGTTTGTGCATCTGGCCCTGTAATCTCAATCTTAACCGGTATACGCTGTACGATCTTTACAAAGTTTCCCGTTGCATTATCCGGTGCAAGCAGGGAAAAACTAGAACCTGTTGCCGGTGCAAAAGCGATGATCTTTCCTGTAAACCGAAGGTCCGGAAAAGCATCCGCCACCACTTCTACCCGATCGTGTATGTGAAAACCTGCAATCTGTGTTTCCTTAAAATTGGCCATAACCCATTTGGGGGTTTCATCATTAACAATATAGGCCAGATGCTCACCAGCCTTGATCATCTGGCCCGGTTCCACGGTCCTTTTACCCATCCGCCCGTTATAAGGTGCTGTAATCACCGTATAACGTACATCAAGATCCTTCCTGCTGCGCAGTTCGGACAGCCTGCTTTTTTCGGCCCGCACCACTCCTTCTTCTGCTTTTAGATCCCTTATCCTTGAAACGGCAACCCGGTAATGCTGTACCGCTTCATTTAGGCTGCTTTTACAAACTTCAAGCCTTGCCTTTACTTCTTCGAGCTGCTGCGCCGTGGCCGATTTTCGGTTGTAAAGCTCCAGGTACCTTTCGTACTCAAGCTGCTGCTTCCACACTTCGGCTTTACGTGCTGCAATGATACTTCCGGCTTCCACGGCCTCTTCCTGTAAGGTTGCCTCCTTATTGCGCAATACTTCTGTTTCGGCTGCGCTGCGCTGCAGGCCGGCCTGTACCTGATCGGTTTCCGAGACATACTCCCTGTTGTCGATGATGAATAACGTATCGCCTTTCTGTACCTGTTCAAAATCGGTAAAGCGAACGGTTTCCACATACCCTCCAACCCTCGACACAACAGGGTTGATATAGGCTGTTACCTGCGCATCGTTTGTTGATTCATAACGAAAAATCGTGATGAGTTTCTTTCCGAACCAAAAGGTTACGGCCACTACCAATATCCATGCGAAAACGGAAGTAGCCTTTGCAATCCTTTTTTTAATACTTGCTTTCATATCAGAGTGTTCCTTTGCTGTATTGAAGTTTGTAATAGTTTTTAAATACATTTACCTGTGCCTGTTTTAATTCAAATTCAGATTTTAAAACAAGTACATCAGCATCGAGCAGGTCGGTAATAAGCGATGTGTGGTTAAAATAGGCATCTTTGAGAATACGGGCATTTTCCAGCGCATAACTTCTATTAAGCTCGAAAATGGCTACGTATTTTACAGACTCGTCGAATGCAAGGTAATCCCGGTAAAGGACTGTCCGTATATCGTCGTCTATCTTTTTATGATGCTCATGTGCCTCTTCCACGGCCTCCCTGGCTGCCTTTCTTTTATTCCTGTTTTTATAAAGTTCTGATAAGGAATAAGAAGCTTTCAGCCCTATGATGCCCAGGTTGTACCAGGAATCATTGTAAGGGTAAAGGAAAATCTGCGGATTTGAAAACCGGAACGATCCCGTGACCCCCAATTTTAACGCATTGGCCGACTTTGCGAGCTCCCATTCTTTCTGTGCCGCAGCTATATGGTATTCCGACTGTTTTTCTTCATAGGCATTCTGGCGGCCTTCCTGAAGCAGTGTTTGAAAATTATCTGTTTGCGGCAAGGTATCTATATCAAGAACCGGCACCACCTGCTGTTCATCTTCGTTCCCTATAAGAATGTTGAGCCTTTGGGCAAGTTGCAGCCTTTCGTTTCCGATTTCTATAAGCGTCATCTTACGTTTTGACAGTTCCAGTTCGCTGCGCAGCACATCGCTTTGCAACACCGTACCCAGTTCATAGAAATCCTTTACCTGTTTCAGCTGTGCTTCCTTTTCCTGTATATCGGCTTTTAACAGCCGCTCCCACTCGTTCTGCAGGTACAGATCCAGAAAAAGCTCGACCGCCCTGAGGCTTACCGCGGCCTTTTTTTCAAGAAAGAGTTCCTGCTCAAGCGCCGATTCCAGTTCACGCAGCTTAACGGTGTTTTTTTTCTTCAAACCTTCGTAAACAGACCAATACAGGTTGGTTTCCGATGCGTAAAGGGTATGTATTACATCATGCCGTGAAGGAGGCTGGAACAACCCGTCCGCATATACGGGCATATTGGATGCTTTATCTGCTGAAACCGTTACCGAAAGATCGGGCAACCTGTCGTTCTGGGCATCTTTAATCCCGTATTCCCTTTTGTTGAGCTGGTGTTCCGCTATCTTAAGTTCCCTGCTGTTCAGGGCCACCTTTACAAACAGCTGCGTTAAGGTAAGCTCCCGGGACGGTACATTCTGGGCACTAGCAAAAAAGCTTGCGGTACAGCAGACGGCCATTGCAATACCCCGTTTCTTTTCCATGATAAGGTTTCTTTATTTTGCGACAAAATTAGATGCTTACGGGTTTTACCTGCGAATGCAAAAAAGTCATTTTTTTATCCAAAACAGCCATTTTTCATATCTTTGCAGCATGAACGAATATCCCTTCATCGACATTGTAGAATCGGCTCCCGGTAAAGTATATGTAGTACACGAACGCTTTGAGCGCCGGTTCCGCATGCATGTGCATTCAAAAGGGCAACTCAGTTATGTTGAAGACGGCATTGCCTACCTAACGCTCGAAAATGCACAGTTCGTACTACCTGCCAGGCATTTTGTCTGGATACCGGCCCAGCTGCCGCACGAGCTCAACGTATCGCATTCGGCCACCCAGCTGCATTCGCTTTATTTTCCTTCGCCGGAAAAAGTGCAGCACAACTTTTACGGTACGTTCGGTATTTATCCCGCCAATGAACTCCTTATTGCGCTTATCCGCTTTACCGAACGCTGGCACGCACAATCGGTTGATGCAGATGCTCCTTTTTATGAATTGCTGTACGGGCTTTACCACCTGTTGTCGGAAACAGATATGACGCCGCTTCACCTGATGCTTCCTTTTTCGGAAGACCGCAACATTGCCCGGATTACAGATTACATCCAACAGCATTTTGGCGACGACCTTACCATTTCCTTCATGATGCAGAGGTTCAATATGAGCGAGCGCACCTTTACCCGTAACTTTAAAAAGGAGCTCGGCATTACCTTTATGCAGTACCTTAAATCGGTCCGCATCATGGAAGCGATTTCACTGCTGCTTAAAACCAACCTCAGCATATCGGAAATTGCCAACAAGGTTGGGTACGATTCGCTGCCTTCGTTCAGCAGGATCTTCCGGGCCTATACCGGAAAAGGGCCTAACGAAATGCGGAAAGGATCCTGAAATCGGCTGCTTCCGGCTTTAAAACCTTTTGCAGCACCCCCGCCCTATCCGTTTCATATAAAAGGGCAAATTATTTGAAACATTCTTTATGCATTGCGATTTTTTGCGTAACTTATGGTCATAAAATTTGCATCATTATGAAAAAAATATTGTTTCCGACGGACTTTTCAGAAACGGCCAACAATGCCTTCGTATATGCCCTGCATCTGGCTCACAGCATCGGTGCGGAAATCTATGTACTGCATACGTATGAAATGCCTGTTTTGTCGACTACGTCGGCGGGTCAGCCCGAACTCATACAGAACGTATACAATTCCATCGAACTCAACAATTTCGAGAACTATAAGAAAGAGGTTCCGAAACTGCGCAAGATTGCGGAAGATCTTGACCTGCACGACATCAAGCTGACCTTCCTGTTTGAAGAAGGTATTATGCTTTCGATCCTTAAAAGGATTATCGTAGAAGAAAAGATCAATTTCATCGTGATGGGAACCAACGGAAATTCCGGGTTTGAGAAAAAGCTGCTGGGATCCAATACCGTTCACGTTATCGAAAACATCGACATCCCTATTTTGAGCGTACCCCGTAAGGCAGAATTCAAACGCTTGAACCATTTCGGGTTTGCCACCATGCTTCGCGACAGCGATAAAGCGGGCTTGCACCAGATCATCAAAATAGCAGGATCGCTCAATGCCGATGTACGCGTGCTGCACGTAATGCGGAAGGAAAACCCGCAGACACTGCAGGTTCTGGATCAATGGAAGGCAGAGTTCAACGATGCCAACGTATCGTTCCATACGGTGCTTAACGAGCGGCTCGATGAAAGCGTGTTCTTCTTTATAGACGACCAGCTTATCGACGTTATGTGCATCGTAAGACGCCATCTCAACTTTTTTGAAAAATTCTTTACTTCCAGTTTAAGCAAACAGCTTTCATACCATGCCGATGTACCGGTACTGGTTCTTAAAGAGCCTAAACCTTAAGGATAAAAAACAAACACGGGAGCTAAAAAGCTCCCGTGTTTTATTAGATGCATTTCCCTGCACTAAATTTCCTGTAACTCCTTCCTCATTTCAAACTGCGTAAGGTCGCAAACCAGTCCCATATGCTCGAGGAAAGGTTTTATGCCCTGGGCATTCCGGTCTGCATTGTAAAGATGCAGCTCCCGGTTTCCAGATTCACACACAGCACGGAACAGTTGTGTTGCTATACCCTTTCTCCTGTATTCCGGTACAACGGCCAACTGGTGTATTTTTCCACTTGTAGGTTGATATACGATGTAACCAACGGGCATTCCGTCATTAAAAGCACCCAAAATACGGCAACCTTCCCCTATGTTTTTTATGGTTTCGCTTTCATTCTGCCACGAAGGCCTAAGCGCCTGTTGCGCATCAAGCTGCTGCCAGCCAGATACGGAAAGTTCTTTTACAAGGTATTCCCCCTTCCCGTTAAAAGGTTTTACAGTGCCTGCATAGCAATCGAGCGTTCGGTGCTTTTGATAGCCTTCCTTCTCATAAGCTCTGATAGCGGGTTCGTTCGTTGCAATTACTTCAAGTACCATGTGTTTTACACCCAATGCGCGAAGTTTAGGCTGAAGCTGCGCATACATCTGGGCTGTAAGTCCCCTTCCTCTAAATTCCGGTATAACGCCCGTTGCGGCATTATAGGCTGTTAAGCCTGAAACATTTTTACGAAGGCCGTGCAGCATAAAAGCCACGAGCCTGCCCGAGGAAAATACGCCGTACGACAGATCGGTGCGGATGTCTTCCGTTGCTATTTTAAAACGCAATTGCGCTTCCGTAAGCTTCAGCGGAACGATGTAATCTGCAAAAGACTGGTTCAATACATCTGTTATGGCATTTAAAGGCGTATGTTCCAGAGTTAAAATCTCCATATGAAATTATTTGGTTATGTTATACTGATTTTCGCGATACCAGGCTACTGCCTTTTTTTCATGTTCTTTAATAAAGGCATCCTTCGCCAGGTTGTAGTCATTGCCGTCTTCCCATTCCCTCTTTACCAAAATTTGCTTTAGCTGCTCATATTCACGTTTTACCGATGAATGAACACGCAGATAATCGCGGAACGCCACGTGCCGTTCCCAATGTTCCGATGCTAAAGGTATTGCATGTATGTGTGCTTCCCTGAATGCGTGATCGTGCATTGCCGACGGCATCATTGTTTCATGCGTCACCAACTGCGGAAATCCGTAATGCGCAGGCTGTTCTTTAAAGCGTATAAAAAAACGACGATACGGCATATCGTCGTTGTATTTTTCATAGTAGGTATAATGATTCCCGGCCAGCAGTTCCGGTATTTTATCCAGATCTTCTTCGTTGTGCAATCCCACAAGCACATCAATGACAGGCTTGGCCGAAAGTCCTTCTACCGAGGTACTGCCGATATGTTCTATAACGGAATCAACAGCATGCAGCAAGGCTGCAAGTTCCGTACTTATGCTACAGAAGCGGTCCTTCCATTCTGTACGGTACGGTTCAAAAGGTAACAACATACGAAGTGTCTTTATTGGTTTTTAAACGGTATTGACGAAAATACGTAATTTACTGTAAAGTCTCCTATTGTTTTCCTTTATAAACGCATATTCCCCTCAGCGTTTTGCCTTGGATCCGAACGGCGACCTTTTGATAAGGTAGCTTATGGTGCTGTGGTAGGCATCAATAGCGTTGCCGAAGGCATTGCGCGATGCGGAATATACATTTTCTCCTTCGTCGTTATAAAACGTAAGGTCGATTTTTGTGTTGTAGTTGATGGTGGTGGAAGTCGTCTGCGAGTTATAGGCGGTTCCGGATGCTTTGGTATCGCTGCCCGAATCGTCCTTCTTCTTCTTTTCCTTGTCGTCATAGGACGAATACCCGCTCTGATAGGTCGATGCTCCTTTATTCGTCACGTTGGCCATGCCGTATACCACATATTCCACTCCCAGCAGCACAGCCAGTTCCTGCGGTGTTTTGGAATGGATGTTTCCCAGGGTGATTCCACTGTTCGCCAGGATGCTGTTCGTAACGTTGGTATCCTGCGGGCTCAGTGAAGAAAGCTCTGCTTTAACCGCATTATAGGCATCTTTCTGTATCTGCATCGACATGCTTTCGGGATTCATACCTGCTTCGTTGGATATGTATTCAAACGGCAGAACCGCTATTTTACCTTTTCCCTGAACAGCAGCCAATCCCGGCAGGGCCTTCTTATTATACGTCTCCACCCGCCCGCTGGCAAACTGTATCTTATCGATGTCGGCCTTTTTAAACTCGTATTCCAGGCTTTCCCCTTTATGAATAAAGCGTACCGCCTCATCGTTTACAGCCGTTACACGCCCTTCGCGTTCTTCGCCGGTTTTCATCGTTACTACATCGGTTTTGTCCTGGGCCTGTACCGTAATACAGAACAACAGCACAAATACCACTCTTAAAATTTTTTTCAATGATGTTGTTTTCATAATTCTTTTTTTGAATTCTAACGCAGTAGCACCGCTTTTTATTTTCATTAAATATAGCATTTTATCAAAAAATAATCTTATTATTTAAGTTAAAATAAAAACATAAATCAGTTATTAAACAAATACATTCAAAATAAATCAGTACATTTAAAAGAACAAACGGCATTTAATGCAGGCTGTTCCCTTCTAATCTTTTAACCCGGACAACCCATGAAAAAAATCATGCCCTTTTTAACCGCCCTCTTGATGGCTGCTGCGGCAAACGCACAAACTTCGCGGGAGCTCATAGGCAAGCGGCAACTTGTAAAGCTTACCCAGAACGGTATGGAAAAAGACATCCTCCAGTACTTTAAATCCGATAAAGTATACCAGGCTTTTACCGAAGACGGAAAGTTCCAGGGAACTGTAGGCGATAAAAGTACAAAAGGCAAATGGAAGTTATCCAAAGACAATATGCAGTTAACCGTAACGGTAGACCTTATTCCCGTTAAATTCAGTGTAGATTATTTCGATAATGAAAAACGCATCATTACGAACGAACAGATCGGTATACTGGAATACCGTAAAATCAACCAGTAGCCCCGACGCGTTCGATCTGTACCACCCAACCCCTTTCTGCTTCACCCTATGTTAAACAGCGACCTATTCCACAATTCTTTCGTAAACCTGGTGTTTATGGGTATCATTGCACTTTTTCCCGTGATCAACCCGCTGGGATCGGCCTTCCTTATAAGTTCCTTCCTTAAAAACGTACCGGTATCGCAGAAACGGAATGCTGTAAAGAAAATTACGTTCTATGCCTTCTTCTTCTGCGTATGCATCTTGTTTATTGGACCTTATATCTTACAGGTTTTCGGACTTTCCCTGTCTATCATCCAGCTTGGAGGCGGCATTATGATCTGTAAAACGGGCTGGGACTTCCTTAATTCCGATTCTGCTATTACATCCGAACCGCATCTCAACAGGGACATCACGGAAACGAACCTCAACGAAAAGCTTTTTTACCCTATTACATTCCCTATTACGACGGGAGCCGGCACCATATCGGTACTTTTTACACTGAGTGCATATACACAGGCGGTAACTGCAAAAAGCTACTACCTGCACCTTGCAGCCATCCTTATTTCCATAACCGTTATCTGCGGGCTAATCTACATCTGTTACCTCAACATCCGAAGGGTCCTTCATTTCCTGGGGCCTCACGGAGAAGATGTCGTAAAAAGGGTGTGCGCCTTCCTCGTCTTCTGCGTAGGGCTGCAGATCGGCTTTTCGGGACTAACCGTGCTGTTAAAGATGTAGGCTTTTATTAACATCTAACTAACCCGTAAAAATAGAATCATATGAAAACAACATTACCATTACTCAAAACAATCGGGGCCCTTATGCTGCTGTTTTCTGCAAACACAGCCGTTGCACAGCAACTCAGGGTGGGTGTCCTTGGAGGACTTCCGGCAGGCGACGCCTCGGATGCTGCTTCATTTAACGTAGGAGCCGACGCTTCGCTTTACTTCCTCAACATCAAGGAAAAAGTAGACATCGGGGTTTCTGCAGGTTACAGCCGGTATTTCGGAAAAAGCGAAACCGTAAACGGCATTAAGTTCGATTATGACGACTTTGCCTATATCCCCGTTTCGGCTTCAGGGCGAGGTGCAATCGGCAACAGCCTTGTATACGTGGCAGATGTAGGCTACGCCATCGGTCTTAACGACGTTGACGGCGGGTTGTTCTACCAGGCCAAGTTCGGATGGACCAACACTACCCTTGACGCCTATTTGTTCTATAACGGTATTTCAGCAGATAAAGTCAATATGAGCCTTTTGGGACTCGGCATATCGTTTAAAGTACTATAATAAATAAGAAAAGTCTGATCCTAAAGGTCAGACTTTTTTATTTTATTACGTTCAAAGACGGCTACTCAACCTTTACATTATGTTTAAGGTCGAACGTGCAGTCCGGGTTTACAAGCGATACCGAAGCCTTTACCGTATAGGTTCCGGCCGTTTTATAGGTATGCGTCGTAGCGGTTCCGTTAACCGTTTCCACCGTACCGTCGCCGTAATCCCAGCGGATTGATGCCTTTAAGGTATGGCTGCCCGAATACGATACACTGAAATCATACATTTTAGGGTTTGGCGCATCGACAGTGGCATGTACCCTGGCAAGTAACGATTCTCCAACACAATCTACGATGTCTTTACCATCGTCCTTACTGCATCCAATGAGCAAAAACGCACTGAAAGCAAACAAATTTAATAACTTCATAATTTATTATTTAAGTTGATTGATACATAATGCTAACCTGTTATTCAGAATACCGGTTTGATTTCTACACTTAACTTGCTGTTTATCAAAACATTCAAAAATAAAAAACAACACCAACAAAAAAGTATATTTTTAAACTTTTATCCATTAAAAAGCAAAATAAATATATAAAAAAATACCATAATCACAACTAATTAGTAATTAATTTATATAAAAATAAATACCGCTTCCTTATTACAAGGAAGCACGAATACGAAACCTTCCATAAACAAGGTACGGCGGGTTTTTCCTACGGGCGCTTCCTTACCAAATCCATGAAAAGCAGCACCATAGACATCGTATTCCTTACCCTGGAGCCCAGGAACTACCGCGACCAGGTGGTTACCGAAGCTTTTGAGTACAAATACATATTGTCGGGAACCGTAGACTACCTCATAGGCGACCAGACGTATACGCTGCACGAAGGCGATTCCCTGTTTTTTGACGGACGGCTTAAACACATACCCGTGAACAACGGCAGCGTACCGTGCAAAATGCTCATCGTGTACTTTTTTGATGCCCGGAACTAACCCCATAAAAAAGGAGCCTACTTGCGTAAGCTCCTTTTTGCTTTTGCGGGTTCCGCATAAAATACCTCTGCGGGTATGTCCACCTCAATGACGATTTTTTTATCGTATACCTTCAGCGCCAGCTTGTCGCCGGCTTTAAAGCCGCTTTCCCAGAGCCATTTGCCCGTTAACGTAAACTTGGGGTTGTACGAACCGTAGCAATGCGGCTTGTCAATACCGTTACGGCAAACCGTAAGGCGGCGTACCCCCAAAAGCGTACCTTCGTTTTTGTCTGATTTTTTCATGTGTTTTATTTTTAGACTGTGAAGTACGCCCCAGTACCGGGTATATGCTATTCCATGAACGCATAATTTAGACAAGCCCATGTATAATTTAGACAACAAGTTTTTATTATGAACTCTATAAAATTTTAACAAAAAAATGTATATTTGAGTTTTAACATTTAAGATCATGACCACTAAAAACATACACCAGGGCCGCAACATCAAACGTTTCCGTGAAATGCTCGGCATCAAGCAGGAAGCGCTGGCTTTTGAGCTGGGTGAAGACTGGAACCAAAAGAAGATTTCCCTGCTTGAACAAAAAGAAACCATAGAGGCTGATATTTTAGCACAGGTAGCCCAAATCCTGAAATTACCTGTAGAAGCTATTGAGAATTTTGATGAGGAACAGGCTATTACTATAATCTCTAGTACGTTTAATGATAATGCTCAAGTAGGTACTGTAATCAATAATTACAATCCGGTTGATGCAGTTTTAAAGCTTCATGAAGAAAAAATGGAATTGTATGAGCGTATGCTAAAGGAAAAGGATGAAATGATGGTGCGGTTGGAGAAGTTGATTGAGGGGAAATAATTCGGTATAGTATAATATACAATGTTAGAGTTTTTACATGAAAGATAAAGAATTTCCAACTCCTTCAAAGTTTTATAGAAATCTAAGACCAGAATTTTTTTCTGACTCAAAAATTGTAGCTAAAACAATTTTACCCAGAGAGCAATTAGCCTTTGAAATCAGTCAAATTTCCGTTAACCAAAAGCATGATAGCTTTGAAATATTGTGCAGAAAACTTGCAGAAAAATTAATCTCTCCTAATCTTATACCTCAAGTGGGGCCTACTGGAGGTGGAGACGGCAAAACGGATTCTGATACATATCCTGTTTCTAATTTCATTTCAGATAGATGGTTTATAAACGATAATAAATGGAATGAAAATGAAAACTGGGCATTTGCATTTAGTGCCAAAAAGGATTGGAAACCTAAAGTAATATCTGATGTAAAGAAAATTGTTGAAACCAAAAGAGGATATACAAAAATCTTCTTCTTTTCTAATCAAAAAATATCAAGTAAAAACAAAAAAGATACTCAGGATAAAGTTCGAAATGACTACAATATAGAACTTATCATTATTGACGCAGAATGGATACTTGAAAAAGTATATAGCAACAATTTGCTTAATGATGTAATCGAAAGTTTAAATTTATCTAGGGTTTATATAGAAGAAAAAGTTATTGGTCCGAATGATTCGGAAAGGATTTCAAACCTTTCTATACTAGAAGAACGTATTAATTCTACTGATAGATTTTTAGAAATAGATTTCCAATTAGTCGAGGATTGTTTAGAAAGCGCAACAACTTCAAGAATGTTAGAACTTCCAAAAGCAGAGGTAATTGGAAAATTTGAACGTGCAGTTAAGTTTGCTAACAAATTGGGCAATACACAACTTACAGCTAGAGTTCATTATCAATATGCTTGGACTTTAATTAATTGGTATGATGATTATAGAGAATTTCACACTGAATATATAATCGTAAAACAATTAGTAACTGAGGAACCTAATATAAATAATATAGAATTATATATTAATTTACTAAACATACTTTATACAGTTTCAAATATAGATGAAGCAAAGGATATTTTAATAATAGATTCAAAACAAGAAGAACAGGAGTTTATTTCATTTCTAACTAAATGTAGCCAAAATCAAAATAAACCATCGACTGCTCTCCTTTCAAAATTTCATCTTTCTTTTTATCAAATTAGAAATAATATAAAAAATGAAGCTCTTGTATCAAAAGAGCTAATAAAGCTAAAAGAATATTTTGAAATCAGTAGATCTCATTTGGATATTCCTTTTGAGCAACTGAAAAAATTTACAGATGTATACGGACAACTACTTCCAAATAATACGGAATATGATGATTTGATTGATGTAATTGCAGAAATAGAAGCTGTCAGATTCTCTGAACTTTCATCTGGGCAAACATATTTAAAAAGAGGAATTACAAAATTAAAGAACAACTACAATAGAGAAAGTCTTATATATTTTGGAAAGGCTGCAAGAAAACTCGCTAAAGAAGAAACTCAATTTGAGTTTTATCATTGCCTAATGTTTTTGAGTGATGCATATTCAAAATTAGGCTTATACTGGGCATCATACAATGCATTGGTATCTGCAGCAAATATTTTTGCCAACAAGTGGTTTACTACTGGGAAATTAGACAGTGGATTTATTAAAACTGTTGCAGGAATACTAAAAAATGAACTTAAAATAGGCAGAATACCTATAATCTTATGTTGGTATGAATTATATGTTGTATTAAAAAGATATTTTCAAGACGACGACAGTTATTCAATTAACGATGAAGAATTACCAATAGAACAATTGGCAGATGCTTGTTTGAGTACTCGCTTATTAAATTCTCCATTTGAAATTTTTAATAGACTGACTTATTTACCAGATATTCTTAGTAATAATGAACTCTGGATTAGTGGAGATTCTGTGTTATACTTACTTGGCAATGAAGATTTGATTGAAATAGATGAAATTAAAACAGGTTTAACCAGAGACAAATTCCCAAAGTATTATAACAGGGCTGCAAACCAGCCTTTTGTAGAACAAATGGCTTATGATACAAATTTGTTAGACGGAAATAATATTTCGATTGAAACTCGGATTCTGGGAATACAGATAAAAATTAATACTAAAGCCAGTACAAGTTTTTTAATTTTAGGAGAAACAATTCTTGCTTATTTAGAATCATATCTTGCTACCGCTTTTGAAGATGTTTTTCCACTGTCTGAAAAAATTTCGATTAATATTAGCTCTGAAAATATTGAAAATAAATTTAATCTAACGATTGAAAATAAAAATGATTTTTATATCGCAATTAAAGAAGAAAATTTATTTTCGAGAGAAGATTTACCCTATTTGATGAATGAAATTATTTCTCAGCTAATAGGAAGAAATTATGAATTTAGAGACTACAAAACCTTTTTTGAGAATTTATATAAGAAAGATGAAGTAAGCGAAAGGCTTTCAATAATATTTGAACATTATAGCTTTCTAACAAATATTTTATCAAAAAAACCAAAATTATTTTTAGAGGATTGGAAATCAGAGCAAGTAAAAGATTACAAACTTTTAAGGTCTAACTCTCCAATTATTATTGATGAAGAATTACAAAAGTTATCTAAAAAGGAAAAAGACGAGAATAAAAAACCTGATTTTAAAAATATCACTCACAGAAATATGAGAGCAGAAACTGTGATTGATAGTCCATTATGGGATTCTGCTAAATGGAAAGCTTTTGGTTCATTTGCAGCACATGGTATTCCATTTGGATTAATGTTAACTTTTGAAAATGGAGAAGCAGGAAGAAAAATATTTGAAAATTGGATTCGTGAATATGGAAATAATGACACAAAAGATATAATTACTCTCACTATTATAAAAGGAGTAGATAAAAATAATCCTTTCTGGTATAAAGTTCTAGTGAGTAAAAACGTGAGTAAAGAGAATATTCAAGATGGTAATTTTGTTTCTATGGCTTCTCGTTTTCACATTATGGAACCTAAAGATGATATTAATCTTACAAGACTTATTAATAATTATGAGCATTTTAAAAAGTACATTTTAGTACCGGCTCAAATTGACAAGGATTTCAATATAACACCATTCTTTGAACTTGGCATTCTTAAAACCCAATTAAAAATCATGAATGCATGGGAGATTGGTTTACATGATTTAGAAAGAGTAGTAATAAGAAAAAACGACAATCCAATTATTCCTGACCATATAACAGACGCCCCAATTCTTGAGGTTTTAAAAGAGATAAATGAAAAGGAATTATGATTTTTAATAAATCATAAATTTTCCACTTTGTTTCTCATACAAATACTTTTCATCTTTAAAACCCATTGTTTTGTAATATTGTTCATCAAAAGTATCAGCTAAATCTGGAGTAGTTGCAATAGTACCAATATATTTTAAACGCTTCAGATTTATCTTTTTATTCAAAAATGCCCCACATACCTCTAATTCGTCTGAACAAATTAATTTACCATGCAATTGCTCCCGCATTGATAAGAACTCTACTAGTTTTTCTGGTTTTTGATTGCGAGCCATTAATGTTAACAAGAATATTTCAAGGTCGTCCATTTTAATAGCCCAAGGAAAAACATCATCTTCGTTTTCTAATTGTATCAATGTAGATAAATCGCATTGTATTTGTCCAAAGGATTTAAGATTTACTATAATTGAGAAATCTTTTTCAAAATATGTTGTGTCAATTTCTTCGATAAGATTACCATTTTTATAAGTAATCTTTAAGGGTTCCTGATTTATAAATTTTTCTTCAACTCTACGTGACTGTTTGTATCCATAACCAATACTAGCATTAAAGTCATCTTTTATTCTCGGAAAGGCTTTATCAGGATCTCTAAAAGGTTCTCGGAGTGAATAACCTTTGGCTTCTATTATGAAAGCATATTTTTTCCATAGAATTAAAATATCTTTCTCACAACCATCAACATAATATCCTTGATATAATTTAAAATCAGAGCCAAAAAATTTAGTAAAGAGCTCAGCTATATTTTTTTCTAATAACTTCCCTTTTACTTCTACATATTTCGTTTTATGCTCGTTTGTAGTGGTTGTAGTTTTTTCAAGTAATGTTTCAACAGCATGCATGACTTGTTTTACTTCAAAAACTTGATACATTCTTTCATCTAAAGATAATATTGGTTTTTCATATAAAGGATTTCCAGGTTTGGTTTCTGTATAGTACAAAAAATTCTTTTCTTCTTGTTTAACAGACAGTAGTTGTAAAATTTTTTCTACTTTATCAAGAGGTAGCGTTTCAGAAACTAATTCTTCGGGATAAAATCTATCCATTATTCCGTGGTCAGCCATGAAAGTATAAAGGTGTATTCTCTATTTCTGCATTTCTTTTATAACATCAGGTACTCCATCAGGTGTTCCAATCTTTAATTTTGTGTATTCTTCCCAATTTGGTCTTAATAATTCTTTATTAGTTGAAAACGCTTGGAAGTTTCTTTGATTTAATTGGTCAAGATTTTCATAAAATTGAATAAAATCTTGTGTCACTAATCCTGTTTTATCCTCAATAATATTGTCCAATGGAGTATATAAATCTTTAACCCAATTTATGACCTGTTCTTCATAATTTAACGGTCCTTGATTAAAATAAGAGAGAAATGATGGCATTGCAACTTGCCTTACTCTTTTCCATTCTTCAGTAATTCCTTCTGCATTATTAGAAAAAAACAGTTTATAATATTCTTCTTCTATTTCGTTTAATAAAGTAACCATTTGGTTCCATTTCTCAGGAGTATATCTAACATCTGTACCGTTTTCAGGATTTGAACTTATATTCAAACCAGCAAGATAATATAATTGTCTAAGTGGGGATGATAAGTTTCCTAATTGATCTTGAGCTCGACCAATATTTTTCATTAAAAAAGAAATATCTCCAAGAAACCATTCTGCATTATATGTTGAAACGATCTCTTTTAAAGCTTTTGATTTTGTTTCTAAACTCATTTATTTCGTCACTTTTGTATTTATCGTTTATAAAAATACAAAATTAAATACCTGTAATGCATAATATTTAATCTGAAAGAATAGTAGAAAATTAGTAAGATTAAAAGTTGATTGACAAAATAATTATTAACTAAAAAAGGCTCTGCAAATGCAGAGCCTTTTCTTGCAGACTGTCAGGATTCGAACCTGATAGAGTTAACTGTAATGTGTTCACACCTGTGCCTAATCAAATCGACTTTTACATTTTAGAGCAGTCCGACGTTAACCCCAATCCACCTTTGTAAAAAAATTCCAATGTCTTCCATATTTGTTAAATTTTTAATAAAGTTAAAAACTGTTATTGCTCCGAGTGCGAACTGAAAAAATGTTGGCTCTGGGCATTTAAAAATAAGATTTGACACAGCAGCAAGTATTACTAATATTCAAACTTGGGTTGATGTCTAAGTTAAGAAAAAACAATTATACTGCAAAATTAAACTTGTATATGTAGCTCATTCAATTTTATAATTAAGTATTTCAAATCAAAATCTTTTTAAAAGTTGCAATCTTTGTGCCTTCGCCACTCATGGTGCTACTCACATCTATATAATGCTTCTACATTCTTTTGTGAGGCATATTTTGTTTATTTGCTACATAGGGGATTATTTAGACGTGTACAATATCCTTTTTTCAATTGTTTATTGTTTCTTCAAGGGGTCAGACTATACGCTTTATTTTTTGTTTGTTTCATAAATATACGCCTAACCAATCTTTATTAAATCTTCTCCTTTCTATTTGTATCTTCCCAACTCCCCAATAAACTGATCCACTTCCGCTTCAGCTGTTGCCCATGAGGTGATGAGGCGGATGGCGCTGTGCTGTTCGTCTATGACCTTCCATTCAAAAAACACGTAGTGCTGGCTTAAACGCTGTATGAGCGTTTTGGGCAATATGGGGAACAGCTGGTTCGTGGCCGGCGGGGTTAAAAACCCGTAACCCTGTGCTTCTACTGCTTTGGCCATCTTTAACGCCATTTGGTTCGCGTGGCGCGCCAGCTTAAAATACAGGTCGTCACGGAACAGTTCGAGAAACTGTATACCGAGTATACGCCCTTTGGCCAATAGAGCGCCTTTTTGTTTGAGCACATAGTCAAAATGCGGCGCCAGTTCCGCCTTATTAAACACCACGGCTTCACCCAGCAACGCGCCGTTTTTGGTACCGCCTATGTAGAACGCATCCGTCAGGGTCGATACGGAAGCAAGGTCCAGATCGTTACTTTCGGCCGTTAGGGCATGACCCAGACGCGCGCCGTCCATAAACAGCAGCAACCCCTGTGCCCTGCAATACGCATACAGGTCGGAAAGTTCGGCTTTGGTATAAATCGTCCCTATTTCGGTTGAATTGGAAATGTACACCATGCGCGGCTTTACCATATGCGGACGGAAATCATAATCGCGCAGTACCTGCGCCACCTGTTCGGGAGTGAGCTTGCCGTTGGCTGTATCTACCGTAATAACGCGGTGCCCCGTGGCTTCAATAGCGCCTGTTTCGTGCGAAAAGATGTGCCCCGTACGCGCGCTGATTACGGCTTCGTGCAGCTGCAGCAACGACGCTATGACCAACAGGTTCGTCTGCGTACCGCCCGATACGAAATACACGGCCGCCTGCGGATTCCGCATCTTCTGCTTCAGCAGCTCCTTTGCCTGCTGTGAATAGGCATCGTCGCCGTAGCCCGGATGCTGCTCTAAATTGGTTTCGATAAGCTTTTGAAGGATGGTCGGATGCGCTCCTTCGGAATAGTCGTTCTTAAAGTTGTACATAACGGTAGATTAACGTAAAGCAAATATCGGGATCTTTTCTGTTTATTCCACGTCGTATTTCTTCTTTAACCACAGGCTTGCTTTTACAAGCAGTATGAGCACGGGCACCTCTACCAACGGACCGATAACGCCCACGAAAGCCTGCGCGGAATGGATACCGAATACACCGATGGCTACGGCTATGGCCAGTTCAAAGTTGTTGCCCGTGGCCGTAAATGCAATGGAGGCATTCTGGTCGTACGGAAGTTTAAAGGCCTTGTTGATAAAGAAGCTCACAAAAAACATCGTGACAAAATAAAGGACCAGCGGTACTGCTATTTTCACGACATCTCCGGGCAGTTCCAGGATCTGGTCGCCCTTTAAGCTGAACATAAGCACAATGGTAAACAAAAGGGCGTACAAGGTAACAGGTGAAATCCGCGGGATGAACCTGCGGTTGTACCACTCCTTCCCTTTTGCCCTGATCAACACATAACGGCTTACAAACCCCGCTATAAACGGGATGCCCAGGTAAACAAGCACGCTTTGCGCCACCTGTTTCATGGGGACGTTTACGTTGTAATCGGCAAGCCCCAGCGCAGACGGGATCACGTTGATGAACAACCATACGAGAACGCTGTACGTAAGCAGCTGGAACAGGCTGTTTAGGGCAATGAGCAGGGCCGCATATTCGCGGTTGCCTTTAGCCAGGTCGTTCCATACGATGACCATGGCAATACAGCGCGCCAGGCCTATGAGGATAAGCCCCGTCATATAATCGGGTTCTTTTCGTAAAAACAATACGGCAAGCCCGAACATCAGTACGGTACCGACCACCCAGTTGAGAAACAGGGAAATACCGATGGCCTTCCTGTTTTTAAATACCTGCGGCAGCAGGCTGTAATCGACCTTTGCCAGCGGCGGGTACATCATGAGGATAAGCCCTATGGCCAACGGAATGTTGGTGGTACCCGAAGTCATGGCATCGGTAAGGGTTGCGATACCGGGAACAAAATGCCCCAGTGCAATACCCAGCGCCATGGCCAGGAAGATCCACAGCGTAAGGTAACGGTCTAAGAATTTAAGTTTCGGCTGCATCACTCTGGTTTTATTTTTGAAAAGACATAACACATTTCCGACGCAATCTCAAGGCTCCTCTGCGCGTATACCGCAGCCTGCTGCGGGGTAGCATCGGCCGTTTTGGGGTCTTCATACGGCACCGGGATCCTTTTTTCTGCCCCTGCAATAAAAGGGCAGCCGCCGTCGGCCTCAGAACACGTCATAATGGCGGCGAATCCGGAAACGGGATTGAAGGCATGGTCGTATTTTTTGGAAAACCCGATGACCGGCGCGGCAGCATCAGCATATTTTACGACATATACGGGATTATCGGCATGCGTAAGCCGGATTACCTGAAATCCCTGTTCTTTTAATGTTTCCGCTACCTGCGCGTGAAGGGTCGTTTGTTCCGTACCGCCGGAATAGCAGTATACTCCGGGTATATGGAAAAAAGCTGCCGCTGCCTGTGCCCAGATTTGCGCCAGATGGCTTCTGCGGGCATTGTGCGTACAGATAAAGTTGAGGTTAACGGGCTTTCCGTCGCTTACCTTTTGCTGTATAAAGGCAATCAAAGGGGCCAGGGTTTCTTTACGGTCTTCCCTTAATGCTGTGGAATTCACGATTCCGGTCAAAGTTTCGGTTAAGGTGTGGTACATGATATTCCGTATTTAGCAGCAACCCGATTCCGGTGTACAGCACGTATTGTTAAGGTCTGAAAGCATTACCTTTTTCTTACCGGCCGGGATACCGCAGGCATCCTGGGCAAGACAGGCCGTTTGTTTGTTTTTTAAAACGAAATGGGTTCCGTTAAAATCCAGGTCGAACTTCCCGATGGTTTCTCCCTGGTATTCCACCTCTATTTCGGCATCTTCCATGCCGAGTTTTTCTTCGGATAGCTGTATGATGTGCAGCAGTTTACCCGGTTTTAAGCGGTGTTCGTAATCGTCGGCATCCCACAACTGAAAGTTTACGGCTTTTTCGGTACGCATTACGCCACCGCAATCGATAAAGCGTTTGAGCACCTGCCCTACTTCGGTTACATGGAAATGTTCCGGTACAAAGGTTCCGTTTTCCAGTTGAAATTCCACGTTGTGCAACGTTGGTAAAATTTGTTTGATTTGAGATAGTTTCATAAAAATAGGATTTAATATAATGTTATATTGCAATATTACGATATTAAAAAGCAAAAAAAAGCTACGGGCAGCACCCGTCTACTTTTACAGACTGGTTGAAGAACGCGTTGAAATCGCCCTGCACCTTTTTCCATACTGTTTCGTCGATGCAGTAGCAAACCGATTTTCCTTCAACGGCTCCCTGAATGATGCCGATGCTTTTGAGTTCTTTTAAATGTTGTGAAATGGTGGCCTGTGCCAGCCCCAGTTCTTCTACCAGGTCGTTACAGATGCAGGCTTTCTGATTGATGATGTACTGCAGTATGGCAATACGTGCCGGATGCCCCAATACTTTAAGGAGCGAAGCCAGCTGGTTCTGCCTGTCGGTATATATCTCTGTTTTGGTAACGCCCATGGGTTGCTTTTTTTATATCGCAATATTACGATATTAATTTATAACACCAAAATTCCTCCGGTTTAATTTTTAAAAAATATCATGACAGACTGGAATACTCGGCTACAACTGGGGCTTGCGAACCTGCTGTTTCCATGCTTTTTGTAAGTATTGAAAACCTTATTTTAAGATTATAGTGCGTTATCCGGATATTTATTGTATATTTGCTCCATAATAAACAGGCTTCTGCCTTTGTCTTTCTCTGAAATAGTCAAAACATTCTTTTCTCTCTCTCAGTTTTTGCTTTTTCAGTTGCCTTATTTTAAACTTAATTTTATGAATATTTTTATCGGCAACCTGAACTTTCAGACGACAGAAGAACAATTAAACGACTTATTCAGCTCATACGGCGAAGTAGCATCAGTTAAAATCATTACCGACAAATTCTCTAACCGTTCTAAAGGATTCGGTTTCGTAGAGATGCCTGACCAGACCGAGGCTGAAAACGCAATTGAGAACCTTAACGACTACACTTTGGATTCGCGTTCTATCGTAGTGAACGAATCAAAGCCTAAAGAAGAGGCACGTCCAAGAGCAAGACGCTACTAAGAAGGCTCGTCCCGAGACTTTTTACCACCAGCCAGGGGCAGACGGATAAGCCAAACGGTTTAGAAAGCAGATCCGTACAAAGGCATTCCCCTTACCCGCTACAGGCACTCTGCCTGTTCCGATGAAGATGGCCGGTGTTACACAAAGCAGACCTGAAAGCATTTACAAACCGGTATATGCTTATTACGCAGCAACATCCGAAAATCATTAATCCTATACTTAAATATGGCAGATTCTTTTTCCAAAAAAGAAAACAACAAAAAGAAAAACAAAAAACAACAAGATAAACTCTTAAGAAGGGAAGATCGTAAAGCGAACAACAACAAAGGCAAAAGCCTTGACGATATGATCGTGTATGTAGACGTTAACGGCAACTTCACCTCGGTTCCACCGCACCTGCAAAACAGGGAGGAAGACCTGGCCCGCGCGCAGCAGGCCATGCAGCGTGAAGAGGAAGATCCGGATAAAGAGTTTACCGGAACGGTAACCTTCCTTAGCGATAAGGGCTACGGGTTTATCACCGAAAGTGAAACGGGTGAAAACATCTTCTTTCACGGAGCACAGCTTACTTTTGAAGTGAAAAAGCACGACAAGGTAAAATACAAAAAGGAAATGACCCCGAAAGGTTACAGGGCCATTGACATTGCAAAATAATAACCATTAAATAAAAGAAATAATGTACGAAGGAACAGTAAAATTTTTCAACGAAACCAAAGGTTTCGGATTTATAACGCAGGATAACGGAGACGATGTCTTCGTTCACAACACAGGATTGTTGAACAACGTTCGTGAAAACGACAAAGTAGTGTTCGACATTGAAAAAGGACAAAAAGGCTTAATGGCCGTGAACGTTAAAAAAAGATAAACACACCTGTTTAGATTGGAAGGAGGGGATATTAGCTTTAATATCCCCTCTTTTTTCCTGGTCATGCAACTGATCGGTGATTTAGCAGTAGTTAATTATTTGTGTTTAGCACCTGCCCTCGGGCGGGTGTTTTTTTTAATGCGCATTTGACCTTCGAAAATTAAATCGTAACACCGCTTCCTCCCACAACCTTTACCCCATTGGAAAACTTTTTCCAGAAACGGACGTATCGGTACCGGGCTTCAAAAGGTTCTCCGTTATAAGCTCCCTTTAAATTCAGCTTCACTACCACAATAGCCAGATCATCCATAATACGCAGCTGGAATATCTGAATGTCTCTATTTGTAATTGCCTTCCATCTTTTATAGGATGAAAGCTAACTAACTGTCCCCTATTAATATTTCTGTTACCATAATCGGGACATTATATTTTTTGGCTTTCAAGGTGCCTATATCCCCATTTTCTCATATCATTGATTATAGGGTATATACTTTCTCCATACGCTGTCAAGTAATATTCTACTCTTAAAGGGACTTCAGCAAATACCTTTCGGGTAATGATACCATCCTTTTCCAGTTCATCCAATTGTTTTGCCAGCATCCGCTCACTAATAGTTGGCAACGTTTTATTCATCTCAGAAAAACGATTACGTCCTTTTTTGATGAGTACGATGATGGTGGTTTTGCATTTACCCTTTATTACCTTTAAGAAAACATCTGAAGGACACACCGTTTCAATTTTTTCTATTTCCTGCATTATCGTATATGTTTGACTATCAACAAAACTGTACTTTATTTCAGTATATAAACAAAATGTAAGTTATTGTTTAATAAGCTTTTATTTCTCAAATTTACAAAAAATAATTACTATGGTACAGTACTTTAAAGCCTTAATGGTAAGAGAAAACAATGGTATTTTTAATACTAAAGTTGAACAGGTTTCTATGACAGACATCCCTAAAAATGAAGTTTTGATAAAAGTTGCATACTCTTCGGTGAACTATAAAGATGCTTTATCTGCTTCCGGAAATAAAGGTGTTACAAGAAAGTACCCTCACATACCGGGGATAGATGCAGCAGGTAAGGTTGTTTCCTCAACTTCTGAAAACATTGCCGAAGGAGATAATGTAATAGTTACAGGGTATGATTTAGGTATGAATACATGGGGAGGCTTTGGTGAATATGTGAGCGTGCCCGCTAACTGGGTAGTTAAATTACCGGAAGGTCTTTCCCTTTTTGAAGCCATGTGCCTTGGAACTGCCGGACTTACAGCTGGTTTATCTGTTTACAATCTCATACAATCCGGTATTGGAAAAGAACAAGGAAAGATAGTTGTAAGTGGTGCTACAGGTGGTGTGGGAAGTATCTCTATTGCAATCCTTTCGAAATTGGGATATGACGTAGTCGCGATATCAGGAAAAGAGGAAGACCATTTTATCACTCAGCTATTAGGAGCAGGTTCAATTATTTCAAGGAAAGAGTTTATTGATACCTATGACCAAAAAGCGATGTCTAAAGCGGATTTTTCAGGAGGGATAGACACAGTAGGTGGAAGCATCTTATCGGGTATTATAAAATCACTGAAATACAATGGGGCTGTAACCACTTGCGGCAATGTGGCTTCTGCCAAGATTGCTACAAGCATTTTTCCTTTCATTTTAAGGGGAGCAAAACTTTTAGGAATAGATTCTGTTGAACAGCCTATAGAATTTAAAAGTGAAATATGGAATTTACTGGCGAAGGAATGGAAGCCTACACATTTAAAAGATATAGTAAAGGAGATTCCTATCGAACAACTACCTGATGTTCTGACCACACTATTAGAAGGAAAAGCCAAAGGGCGATATGTAGTAAACCATTCCCTTTAGATCAAAAATTTTGAGTGCTATTGTTGGCGTTAAGCTGTCTAGGCATTAAAGGCGTAAAGAGTAAAAAGATAACATGGGTTAAGATTTACCCAGCTTTAGTTATTGCCTTTGTGCTGTTCTTTCTGAATACGCCATTGCTAAAGCTGCCGTCAGAGGTTGTCACATCGCTTTACATCTTTACAACGAGTTTGGGATATATAGCCTTGCTCATTAATCTGATGGACGATGTATTCAATAATGAAAACGAGAGTTTCCAGCAGGAAAACAGTCTGATAGAAAATGAATATTCGGTCAATCTTACCGCTTTACATGGCTTCATAAAGCCGGTTTTCAAGATTCAGGATATCGTTTTCTGTCATCATTTTTGTCTGTTTAAAATAAGGCGAACTTTAGCAGGTTGCACTCCTGTATCTTAAATTTAGCAAAATACGGATTCATAACCTCCGGAAAGTTCTAATTATCCCAATCTGCCCCTATACAGCAAGCTTCGTTTTACAAAAAAAGCCCCGCGGATTGCGGGGCTTTTTTATTTATGCGTTTAGCCTGGGCTTATTGTTTTCTGCTTACGGCTTTTTTCGCTTTTTCTACGATGCTTTTGGCGTTCAATCCGTATTTTTCCATAAGCGATTCCGGAGTTCCCGATTCACCGAACACGTCGTTAACGGCAACGAATTCCTGCGGAGCCGGCTTGTTCTGTGCCAGTACGCCTGAAATGCTTTCTCCAAGACCACCTAAATAATTGTGCTCTTCGGCTGTTACGATGCATCCTGTTTTGGCTACCGATTTTAAGATAGCATCGGCATCGAGCGGTTTGATCGTGTGGATGTTGATGACTTCGGCAGAGATTCCCTCCTGCTCTAAAGCGTCCGCTGCCTGCAAAGCTTCCCATACCAGGTGCCCTGTTGCCACGATGGTTACATCGGTTCCTTCAGACAACACGGCTGCCTTACCGATTTCAAACGGCATGTCTTCCGGAATGAAGTTCGGCACCACCGGACGTCCGAAACGAAGGTACACAGGCCCTTCATGCTCGGCAATAGCCAAAGTAGCGGCTTTTGTCTGGTTGTAATCGCAGGTGTTGATCACCGTCATACCCGGCAACATCTTCATAAGTCCGATGTCTTCAAGGATCTGGTGCGTAGCACCGTCTTCACCCAACGTAAGTCCCGCATGCGAAGCACAGATCTTTACGTTCTTTTCAGAATAGGCTACCGACTGGCGGATCTGGTCGTACACACGGCCTGTTGAAAAGTTCGCGAACGTTCCCGTAAAAGGGATCTTTCCTCCTATGGTCATACCTGCAGCAAGACCGATCATGTTGGCCTCGGCAATCCCCACCTGGAAGAAACGCTCGGGATGGTTCTTTTTAAAGTCGTCCATCTTCAGCGACCCGATAAGGTCGGCACACAATGCCACGACGTTTTCGTTTTTCTGACCCAGTTCTGTCAGACCGGCTCCAAAACCGGAGCGTGTATCCTTACTACCTAAGTTTGTATACTTTTTCATCTTTTAATCTAAACTCTTTAAAAATTCCAAAAGCGACTTCTGGTCCTTCTGGGATAATGAACTTCTTAATTTTTCAATTTCGAGCATGCTTTTACGCATTTCGTTGAGCGTTACAAAGTAGTCTACGTTACCGCCGTTGTTGTACAGGTAAAGGTCGCAGATTTGCCCGGTAAGGTTGTACACATGGTGCTTAAGGTCCTTGTTCTGGAAATTCGGAACGCGTTCCTTTAAACCGTCACAGTACGACGGAGCATTTTCTTTTAACTGCTCGTTGTCGAGGATGTCGTACGCAAGGGAAACGTCAGCCGGTTTGATGTCGTTATACACCGATTCGTATTTGGTGTAATAGCTGTAATCATCGGCATAGGCTGCCGAATCTGCAACAACACCTTCATAATCGGCATAATCAACCGCAGCTACCGCTGTAGCGGCATCAACCGCAGCATCGCTGGCTACGCTGTATTCTTTCACCCTTTTGTTCTGCTCTTTAAAATATTTCTGCAGCGTTTTTTTCTGATCTGCCGTGATAAGCTTTGCAGAAGACAGGTTCTTTACGAGTGATTTTGATTCTTTTTCAAAAAACTTCGCAATCTGTTTGCGTTCCACGCTACCTTCCCCATTGTACTCTTTGGTATTGTAAAGGGCAGTAGATGTAACGCTGTAAACCGGGCTCATGAAGTTGTACAGATTGTAATCCATTTCTTCATCGGTATAGGCATAGGTATACAACGGATCGCTGTACATATCTCCTGCGGCTGTAGCCGTGGCGTAATCCGGTGCTGCAACCTCTGCTACCGCCAGCGTATCGGCCATTATCTGTGCCTGGTATTCTTCCACTTCGGCCAGCATTTTATCGGTTTCAAGGTCAATCTTCAGATTGCTGTTTTCTGCCGATTTATACACCAGGCGGTACTGGTTGTCTTTTGGTTCTACCAACAGTACAAGCCCCTTTACTTTGGCATCCGGAAAAAGCGATTCTGCATTATTGGTTTTGTTGCTTTCATCTATACACATGCAGTAGTCGTAGCTGTCCTTATCGTCTGTATCTTTTAAAACAGCGTAATACTGGCAGTTCAACCCGTTCAGCGTTCCTTTACGGTCGAGCTTTACGAACGTTTTATGGTCTTCGAGTACCTTAAAGGCTGAATAGGCAGTATAAGTCACCGATTTGGAAATCCCTCCTACCGACACGGGTATCATCCAGTTGTTCTTTACGTAAAAGTTGGATTCACTTGCATAACTGTTCAGGGATGCATCGTTATAGTAAAAAGACAAAAGACTCTCTTTTGCGTTCTTACCCACGTAGTGATCGTAAGATACTTTTTCGTATTCCGAATCAAACCCGTCGGCATTGCCCGGGGTAGCTTCGATACGGTAATTGAGTTTTTTCGTAAATTCAACCTGTTTGGCTGTCTGGGCCGATGATACTGCGGCAGTTAAGCCGGCAGCGAGATAAAGCATTCTTTTCATAAGCATTTTTTTTATTTTATATTAATAGTCCCCTAAGGTCTGTAGGTTCTGATATAACGCATTCTCCAACTGTTCGTTGTTCGGTGCTTTTCCATGCCACGCATGCGTGTTCATCATAAAGTCTACCCCGTTACCCATTTCGGTATGCAACAGCACCATTACCGGTTTCTGGTTGCCCGTTCTGGATTTGGCTTCCTGTAATCCGCTGATCACTGATTCGATGTCGTTTCCTTTTTCAATGATCACCACATCCCATCCGAACGCTTCGAATTTTGCCTGAAGGCTTCCCATGTTCAACACCACATCGGTTGGCCCGTCGATTTGCTTCCCGTTAAGGTCAACCGTTGCAATTACGTTGTCTACCTTGTTGGCAGCAGCATACATCAATGCTTCCCAGTTTTGTCCTTCCTGTAATTCACCGTCTCCTAAAAGTACGTACACCAGGTGGTTATCTTTATTAAGCTTCTTCGCCTGTGCAGCACCAACGGCTACCGACAATCCCTGTCCCAAAGATCCCGATGCCATGCGGATACCAGGTAAATGGCTGTGCGTGGTCGGGTGCCCCTGCAAACGGGAATCGATTTTTCTGAAAGTCGCCAGCTCGCTTACCGGGAAATACCCGCTGCGCGCCAAAACGCTGTAAAAAACCGGAGAAATATGTCCGTTCGACAGAAAGAAGATATCTTCTCCTGTGCCGTCCATATCGAATGTTTCCTTACGGTCCATAAGCACCTGGTAAAGTGCCACAAAATATTCCGCACACCCTAAGGAACCTCCCGGGTGACCTGAATTTACGGCATGTACCATTCTTAAAACATCTCTCCTAACCTGCGTTACCAGGTCTTGTAATTGTTGTGTGTTAGGTTTCATTAATAAATACATAAAATTTACAGTATACAAAGATAGCTTTTTTAAAAGACCCCACACCAAAACTTCCTATTTTTGTTGTTTAACAAATAAGGTTGTTATTAGTACCTTTGCAGCATGGAAACAATTACACGATACTGGAAAAACTACATCAGCTCCTACCAGGGACTCTCGCAGGCCACCTGGCTGCTGGCCCTTGTTATGTTCATTAACCAGAGTGGGTCTATGGTACTGCCCTTCCTTGGGGTGTACATGACCACCGTGCTTGATTTTTCCCTTAAAAATGCCGGAATCGTCTTAAGCTGTTTCGGTGTGGGCGCCATACTGGGATCGCTTGTAGGCGGTTACCTTACCGACCGGTTCGGGTCGTTCCGTATACAGCTGTTCAGCCTGTTTGCGAGCATCCCGTTCTACCTCATCCTGCCCATTTTCCAAACATTCGAAACCCTGTGCCTTTCCATCTTCGTACTCAGCTTCGTAAAGGAGCTGTTCCGCCCGGCCAACAGTGCCTCGGTTTCGTACTACGCCAAACCCGAAAACATCACGCGGGCTTTTTCGCTCAACCGTATGGCACTGAACCTGGGATACTCCATTGGTCCGGCCATCGGCGGTTTCCTTGCTGCCGTATCGTATAATTTCTTATTCTACACCAATGCGGTCATGTCGTTCCTGGCCGGTTTGCTGTTCCTGTTCTATTTCCGCAACCGCAAGGGAAATGCCATTAAAAAGGCCGTTTCCGAAAAATCGGAGGAAGCATCGAAAAGCAGGACGGCCTATTCCGACGGAAAGTTCATCCTGTTCAGCATATGCATCGCTATCTACGCCTACTGCTTCTTCCAGATCCTCAATACGCTTCCGCTTTTTTATAAAAAGGTGGCTATGATGAACGAGCAGGAAGTGGGCCTGCTTATGGCCTTTAACGGCATCGTGGTGTTTGTACTGGAAATGGCCCTTGTGCATTATGCAGAAAAGAAGTTTACGCTCACGACCAACATGGTCGTTGGAAGCCTGTTCTGCGGCGCGGCCTTCCTGGTACTGCTGCCATCGCACGCCGTATGGGTGCTGTACCTTTCCATCTTCGTGATCTCGATATCGGAGATCCTCATCATGCCCTTTGCTTCTACCGTTGCCGTAAACCGGTCTACGCTTTTTAACCGCGGTTCGTATATGGGCCTTAACGGGATTTCGTTTTCCATTGCGCACGTAACGTCGCCATTCATAGGTACGCAGATTGCCGAAAGTTACGGGTTCAACAGCCTGTGGATCTTCAACTGCTTCATGATCGCCGTTGCCAGCACCGGATTTTACTTCATTATGAAAAAAATGTAAAGGTATGCATGAGTTTAAAGCACAAGGCCTCTCGGTAGGCTATAAGGACAAAACCATATTGGAAAACCTTGATTTTAAACTGCGCCAGGGAGTACTTACCTCCTTGCTCGGAAGTAACGGTATCGGGAAGTCGACGCTTTTAAAAACGATCTCGAAGCTGCTTGATCCCAAATCCGGACATCTTTTTATAGACGATGCCGATGTGGCTTCCCTGTCGAACAACACCTTCTCAAAATGGGTGAGCATGGTGCTTACGCATAAGGATGTAAACCGTGAACTTACAGTAATCGAGCTCGTAACCCTTGGACGGCAGCCCTATACGAACTGGATGGACGTACTGACACAGGAAGACCACGCCATCATAGAAACCGCTCTCACAGACTGTGAAATTTCGGAACTGCGCCACCGCAAGGTATCGCAATTAAGCGACGGGCAGCTGCAGCGCACCTTTATTGCGCGTGCCGTAGTACAGGATACGCCGTTCATCTTCCTCGACGAACCTTCTACCCACCTGGACCTGTACCACAAGGTACATTTGTTCAAGTTGCTTAAACGGCTGTGTACACAGCAGCGCAAATGCATCCTGTTTTCCACACACGACCTGGACCTTGCATTGCAGCTCAGCGACGAGATCATGTTGCTGAAGCCCGGCGTGTTTTACCACGACACGACTCAGAATCTGATTAATAAGGGAGTATTTGACCGTTTTTTTGACACGGACGATATCGTATTCGACAAGGAACGCCGGCAGTTTACAGTACTTTAGTTCCCTGCTGGTGCTTCTGGTTCAGCGAAACGTTGGCCACCGTCCATTCCACGCGTTCTTCAAACGCATGCTGTCGCACGGCACAATCGGCCTTGGTGCAGATTTTACAGGAGTATTCCTTGCAGGCATCCAGGTGCACGAACAGTTCGATACGGTCGCCGAAATGGTTGCGTACCGACTCTTCCAGCGCATCCACTTCTTTGTGTCCTTCTTCTATATTAAAATACCAGGGCACCGTCATATGGCAGTCAAAATGCAGCGTGCTGCCGTATTTGATGATGCGCAGGTTGTGCAGGTCGATCCAGTTGGCACGGCGTTCCCCGTTGAGGAACTCCACGACCTCCTTGAGCAGCAGTTCATCGGTTTCGTCCATGATGCCGGAGATCGATTCGCGCAGGATACTGTATCCTGTATAAATGATGAAACCGGCAAATACGAGTGCCGTGACACTGTCTATCCATGCAATTTTTGTAAAGTAAAGGATCACGAGGCCAATGATGATCCCGATCGTGGAATATGTATCGGTCTGCAGGTGCTTTCCGCTGGCTATAAGTGCGAGTGAGTTGTTCTTTTTTCCTTTTTTAATGGCATAATAGCCCACCAGGTAATTGATTACGGCCGTCACGGCTACGAGGATCAAACCCAGATCGAGCTTTTCCACAACCTTGGGATGCCGCAGTTCGGCGATGGCTTCGTAAATGATGATGCATCCGGCAACACTTATAAGTGCCCCTTCTATCGAAGCCGATAAAAATTCGACTTTTCCATGGCCGTAAGGGTGGTTGTAATCTTTGGGTAGTGATGAAAGATACAGGCTGTACAACCCGATGAACCCCGCAATAACGTTGATGGTGCTTTCCAACGCATCGGTTAAGATGGCCACGGAGCCTGTTTTGTACCAAGCGTACATTTTTACTAAAAACAGTACAACTCCTACAACAGCTACAATTCGTTGAAATTTAAAGCTTTCTTTATTTGCCGTATTCATTTTTAGTATCCTTATTATTTACCCTCAAATTTACCTATTTAATTCAAAATAAAAACAAAGCGCAATAAAACTTTTTAAGCATCTGAAAATGAAGTTACGGTTAAGCGTTAAACGAAAAAAGCCGCCCTTGGGCGGCTTCCTCCTTATAAGGAACTCTTATTTTGTAAGCTTCTGTTCCGGAAGCGTTACTTCTCCCGGATCTTTCCACAAACCGTCTTTCTGTGCACGCTTTTTAATGGCTTCTGCACGTTTGTTGCTGTCGGGGTGCGAGTTGAACATCTTTTTAAAGCTGCTTTGCTGCGCGCCTTCCGACAACAGGGCAAGCTTTTTAAAAGACGTATAGGCAGCGTTTACATCGTAACCATACTTCTTCATAAAATCGTACGAATAGGTATCGGCATCCGATTCCTGCTTTTTGCTGTGCGTGGCATCCATCATAGCGCTGGCCATCTCACCCAACTGTGAATCGTTAAGCGTGGCTACCTTGTCCGAAGCTGCCGATCCTGCTTCCATGGCAGCGGCTTTTAAATACGCCGTTTTCATCGCATCCTTGGAATCTTCGTTCTTAACGTGCCCTATTTCATGTCCGATGATGGCACGCAGTTCATCGTCGGTCATGATGTCCATCAGCGACGAAAAAACGCGTACGCTGCCATCTGCACAGGCAAAAGCGTTGATATCGGTCACCAGGTATACCTTGTAATTGAGCTTAAGTCCGTCTTCACTGGTGTGTTTCCCAATGATGCGGTTCAACCTTACCGTATACGGATCTTTTGCTCCGGCCACTTTGTTGTGTTTGTCCATCCAGTCGACGGCTTCTTTTGAAAGTTTTGCCGCATCGGCATTGGTAAAAGTTAAGGCTTTAGCTCCTTTGGCTACGGCATTGGCCGCTTTCCCCAGGTTGATCTGGGCGTGTGAAGTCATGAACATCCCCAACAGGAATGCCGTCATAAGTCCTCTTTTCATAGCAATAATAATTAATCGTTTCTTTTTCGCAGCGCTAAGATAGAATTTTATACTGAATTATTAAAACCCAATGATTTTATTCTAAACCCGATTTAAATCTTCCTTTTTGCGGAACGTTTTTATCCATCCCTTTTTTATATGTATCTTAGTACCGGCACCTGGAACCGTAAAAGATTCCTTATCAAACCCTAAAAATATGGATGCTCAAAGAGTTTATAAAATGATTTTTGCGGGTGTTTACCCCCATTATATACAGAAAGCGCAGAAAAAGGGACGCACCATGCAAGAGGTACACGAAATCATCTTCTGGCTTACAGGGTATGATGAAGAAGCGTTGCAGCAGCAACTTAACCGCAAAACCGATTTCGAAACCTTTTTTAACGAAGCGCCCCTTCTTAACCCAAATGTTTCCAAAATTACGGGGGTTATCTGCGGTTACCGTGTGGAGGATATTGAAGATCCGCTTATGCAGAAAGTACGCTACCTTGACAAACTCATAGACGAGCTGGCCAAAGGCAGGGCCATGGAAAAAATACTTAGAAAATAGCGCCATACATGGAACAGGAATTAGAATTAGAATTCGACCTCATTACGGAGCAGTATCCGTACGAATTGTTGCTGCTTGCTGATGAGACAAAAGAAGCTATTGACCGCTACCTTTATGATGCCGATGTGTATACAGTAAAGGAATCAGGGACGATCATCGCGGTTTTCTGCCTTTTACGTGTGGATGCGCTTACCGTGGAACTTAAGAATATCGCCGTTGCCGAGCCCTATCAGGGTAAAAGAATAGGAAGCACCCTTTTGTCGTTTATAAAAAAGCTGTGTGCAGGAACCTGTTCAAGTATCATCGTTGGTACTCCGGATTGTGCCCATGCACAACTGCGGTTTTACCGCAAAAACGGTTTTAAGGATTGCAGCGTGCGCAAGGATTTCTACCTACACAACTACAGCGAACCCATTTACGAAAACGGTATTCTTCTGCGTGACATGCTGGTCCTGCAATATGAATTAAATGTTTAAAACAGAACATTTATAACACTGTATATCAAAAGAATAACACCAATTATTTGAAATAAATATTTAATCAGCTTTCCCACCACCAGATACGAGGCTGTATTTCTTATACAGCGTGTTATCCTGACTTCTCATACCGCATTAAGAAGCAACTAAGAACAACATTAAATGCAGATTAGAATCGTAAAATGCTGTTTTAAGACCGTTATATTCCCTACCTTTACTTAAAAATCCGGTTATCCGGACTTTTTATGACTTCTATTTTACAACTATGACAGTTTTACTATTTACGCTTATTGCCCTTTTGGGATCGGTATGTGCCGGCATCATCGGTTCCCTTTCGGGACTCGGAGGCGGCATCGTCGTGATTCCGCTGCTTACCATTTTACTGGGTGTTGACATTCATTATGCCATTGGTGCGGCCCTGGTTTCGGTCATTGCCACCTCATCGGGTTCAGCCGCCGCCTATGTAAAGGAAGGTATCGCCAATATGCGCCTGGGCATGTTCCTTGAAATTGCCACCACGGCAGGTGCCGTTGCAGGCGCCCTTATTTCAAGTGCCGCCCCTGCTTCGTTTATCGCCATATTGTTCGGTCTTGCGCTTATTTTTTCGGCAGCGAACTCTCTGCGTCAGAAAGAGGAACATCTTGTTACACAGTCCAGCAGCTTTGCTGAACGGCTTAAACTGCCGTCAACCTACCCCGGTATGAACGGCCAGCCCATTGCCTACGGTACCAAAAACGTAGCCGGAGGTTTCGGTATGATGGGACTTGCAGGTATGCTTTCGGGTATGCTCGGCATCGGTTCAGGAGCCTTCAAGGTTATTGCCATGGATACCATCATGAAGATACCTTTCAAGGTATCTACCACTACAAGCAACTTTATGATGGGCGTTACGGCACTGGCCAGTTGCGTTATCTACATACAGAAAGGGTACATCGTGCCCGATATCTGCCTTCCGGTTATGATCGGCGTACTCGCCGGCGCCATGATCGGCTCGCGCATCCTTATGCGTACTGATCCCAAAAAGCTGCGCAGGTTCTTCGCCTTCATCATCATCTTCCTGGCCCTTAACATGATGTACAACGGTTTTAAAGGCAAATTCTAATGATGACCGACCAGACCATACAGAAAATAATCGGAAACGTACTCAAATACGGCGTCCGTACCGTGCTTATCATCGCTGCCATAGGCGGATCGATCTTCCTGTACGACCATTCTTCGGAAACGGTAGACTATACGCGTTTTACGGAAAATGACAACAGCATCTTTCATGTTACGGCAGATGTGCTTAAAGGAGTGGCTTCATATGATGCCCGGTCCATCATCTTCCTGGCCATCCTGGTCCTGTTCTGTACGCCTTTTATCAGGCTGTTGCTTTCGCTTGTAAGCTTTATATTGGAAAAGGACCGCCTGTACGTGTTTATCACCACAGTGGTCCTTGTCATCATCGGTTTCAGCGTCTACTTCGGTTTCGGTCATTAGGAGGTTCAGACTTTAGCAGGCATAAGCCGCTGCAGCAGTTCCGGAAACCTGATGACCGCCGCAATCCACAATACGCATTGTATCACCACAGCTGTGATAAAGGATTCGTGGTGCAATAGATGAGTTACGATGGCACCGCCCAGATAGGCTGCCAACAACAGCGTACCTATAACGCCCGTTCTCGGGATGATGAACAATACCAATGAAACGACTTCGATGATGCCGATGGTTCGGTAGGTTGCGGCATCTATTCCGAAAGCAGCTGCCTGTTCTACGGCTGCTTCATCCTGCGTAAGTTTCATAAAGGCACTCATGATAAATACCAATGCCAACAGGCCGGTGAGTACCCACCCCACAATCTTTCTCGTTTTTTGCGACATATACATGATGTTTTAAAATTATACAGCAAATGTCTTCATTAATACTATACCTTTGTTAGCTGTTACAAAAAGGATAGTAGTTACAAAAAGAATAGTATATAATGGAACATACCGCAGAAAGCTGCGCCAAAGCCAAACTGGCCATTACAGATACGCTCGAAGTGGTGGGGGGCAAATGGAAACTCGTACTTATTTCCATACTGCGCAGCGGCAAAAAGAAATTTAACGAATTATCGCGGGAGGCAGGCATTTCCCCACGCATCCTGTCGAAAGAACTTCAGGAACTTGAAATGAACGGGCTCATAAACCGCAAGGTTTGCGAGACCAAACCTGTTACTGTGGAATATTCCCTTACTCCCTATTGTAAAACGCTGGAAGAAGTGCTCGTTGCCATGGAACAATGGGGACAACGCCACCGTAAAAAGATTATTTCGGGCAGCTGAGCTTCTTCTTTAATAAAAAAACGCAGGCTGTGCCTGCGTTTTTTTATTAAAGAACCGATAATTAGTCCTTCCCTACCCTGAAATGACCGCTGATTGCAATTCGGTTCCATGCATTGATGGTAATCACCGCCATAAGTAGTTCGGCTATTTCATTTTCAGTAAACGATTCCAAGGCTTTTTCATAGGTAGCATCGGTAAGTCCTTTGTCTTTTATAAGCGTAACTTCTTCTGTTACGGCCAGTGCGGCCATTTCAGCTTCACTGAACATCCCGGTTGCTTCACGCCATGCGTTGAGCAAAAAGATGCGTTGGGTGGTTTCCCCGTTTTTCAGTGCGTCCTTGGTGTGCATGTCGATACAGTAGGCGCAATGGTTGATCTGCGAAGCGCGGATCTTAATGAGTTCTTTTATGTTTTTAGGGATGGAAGTTTGTGCCAGGTAAGCTTCAAGCCCCATCATGGCTTTCAATGCCTGTGGTTGCGCCGTGTTGATGTTGATACGTTGTTTCATCTTTTCTTTTTTTAAGTATTACACAGCAAAGTTGCGCATTCCTTCATCCCCTTTTCTTAAACTGGTTTAAGAAACATCTTTTTTGCGGATTTCACTCAGGTATTCAGGTGTAAAGCCCAGAAACGAAGCAATAAGGTACTGGGGTACCCGCTGTACGAATTCGGGGTATTTCCGTACCAGGTCCCGGTAAAAATCTTCTTTGGAACGCGAAAACAGGTATTTCACCCTCATTTGCGCGGCTGCGTAAGCGCGCTGGTATACAAATCGGAAATAACGTTCCATCTGCGGAAACTGCTGCAATAGCTGTTCCTGGTTTTCCCGGCTGATACGCAATATACGGGAACGTTCCACGGCCTGTATGCTGAACGAGCTGGCCACCTGGTGTTCGTATGCGATGTTATCGGTGAGCCACCAGGTTTCCAATGCAAATTCCGTAGTTTGCTCGGTTCCTTTTTCGTTGACGAAAAACTGCCGCAACATGCCTTCCAGTACAAAGTAATGATACCTGCACAGCTGCCCTTCTTCCAAAAGCGTTTCCTTTTTGGCAACCTCATGTACGGTAAAGAAGCCAAACACCTCTTCAAAGTCGGCATCGCTCAGGGTGGTAAATTTGCCTATGTGCTTTTTAAATATTTCGGATGGTTCCATCTGTTGTCGGTTTATTCAAAAATAAGGTTTTATTGGATAAAAGCAATCAGTCCGCGCGGTTCCGTCTTCAATGGTATATCAACAAGCGGTTCATTAGTTATAATAAGAATATGACACAGCTACTTTTATAATGTTTCCTTCACCATTAAAAACAAACAACATGTGCATTGACGGCCCGCTTGCATTTAAGGCCATATCCAATTCATCTCCTGTTGTATTAAGCCTGAATTCGGCCGTAAGGTAATTTTCAAAAGGTTTTGAAAACAATAAGTAAAGTTCAGAGGAACTTTCTTTATGCAGGTTCCGTACTACAGAATTTTCCTCCATTTCAAAATAGTTATATTTTAAGGGATTAAACCTCTCATTATTTAGTTCTTTTGAATTTACAGGTAGTGGCAGGTAAACTATATAACGGGAAAGATTGAATTCACATCCGGTCTGTTTATCTTTAGTCCATTTCTTTTTAAATTTTTTGATCACATCACATGTCTTTTCATCTGTAGTAAGATACAATAAAGCCTTGGTATATTCGTTTCGAAAAGTATGTTTATCCTGTGCAATTGCACCTATTTTTGTCAGAATAAATACAGTAAACATTATTTGTCTTATCATGATGCTGTACCTTTTCTTTCTGCGAATGCCATGATGTGCCCGTCTCCATCTGCAAAATAACAGACTTTGTCACCCCAGTCCCGGTCTTCGACAGGACTTATAAGGCGGGCTCCGCTTTTAACGGCATGTTCACAGGCCGCTTCTACATTTGCAACATAATAATAAAGCTCGCATCTCGGGATCCCATTTCCTTCATCGGGATGTGGGGTCTTATTCCCTAATATCTTTGCAATGCCATTATTGGGCATCAAACCAAGTTTTATGTTTTCAACAAGGGTGAATTCTGTCATTCCCGGAACATTCAAAGAGGGTTCTGTCCGGAATAATCTTGAATAGAAAGCCGTGCTTTCCTGTTGGTCGGCTACGTAAAGGATGATGTGTATAAGTGCGAAATGCGGCATAAGTCCATTTTAAATGTTTATAAAGCTAAAGTAATGTATTCTTCGATACAGAATTTCAGTTTGAAAGATTTCATACCTGTGAGGAATCGCATCAAAATGGCAGTCCTTATCTTAAAAAAGCATCCTGACTTTTGGTGATGTAATACTCCAGAACAGCATCCTTTCATATTCTTCCCTATCGTTAAAACACTTTTACCTCTTTCCTGACTATATAATTTAAAAGAAAAGATTGCTTTCTTTTATGTTATTGAGCAGATCGCCTTAAAATAAAGGTTTTAAGACCCTATTATATTTTGGTTAATTAACACAAAATCCGATTTTGTCGTCTCAATAATTATACTATATTTACATGTTTCCTCATTAGTAGCTAATCAGGAAAAAACACCCAACCCTATAAAGAATCACCTTAAACCCTATAAATAATGAAATTTTCCCTTTTCGGATTGTTCGGCGGCCCATCCAACGAATCCGAACCGCAAAAAAGGCGTTTACGTTCCAAACGGATTACGATTGCAAATCTTGGTGCCGAACTGGATCTCCTGTCACAGAACCGCATGGCCATCACTTCCAACGATACGGACTGTATCTATTTTCTTAAGAGCGGAAGCCTTTACAACCTGGAATTTGAAGCCTTAACCCGAGAGCAGGCCCCGTATATTGCGAAACTGCAGCAGTATTGCGAACGCAACAACATCAAGGTTATTATGCATTCTTATGGAAACAAAAGACAGTACCGTTCGGACAAAACAGCTCCGGTCATCAAACTTGTGACCGATTCCGACAGCACTGCCACCATTGCCATTGCCACGGACATTATGACGAACATATTTAAAAACAGTACCGATACGCTGTATAATGTTGTCCCATAATAAAGGGAGTATTACTGTTTTTAGGTACTATTTTAAATGATATCCTGATGACCGACTGCATTTTTACAGGTTTGAAAAAACACTACGTAACCGCCGTCTATAAGGTACATGGAACCCCGCAACCAAAAGGACGGAACTATATTTATAAAACGACTCCCCGTGCAACTATATGCCGGGGAGTGTTGTTGTAAAGCTTATTGTTTAGTTAAAACCAATCCTTTACCGAATTCGAGCCCGGAGGCATCTTTAAACACCGTTTTTCCGTTTTTTTCTTCCACATCGCCGTATCCCTCCACAGCAGATGTACCATCGAGCCTGAACGCGACTTCCCGTACAGACGACCGTCCTTCGGAATTAAAGGTATAATCTGCCAGCAAAACACCATTCTGTATCTTTCCTTCAAATGTGCCCGTATTGCGGTCTTTTTCCTTTAACGCATAGGTCAGATGTCCCGCTGCGGTTTCCCCGTTTACTGTAAGGTGCAGGTTTACCGTATCGCCGTTTTGTTCATATATATAAGAACCGGCGACATCCGACTCTGCAACAGGTTCTTCGGCAACAGGAGGTTCTGTAACAGCGTCCTGCTTTACGGGTGTTTTGTTACATGCATATAAAAGGGCAACGATGCCAAGGCAGCTTACAAATTTCTTCATGGTTTCTCAGGTTAAGAATTAGACTTTTTAAAATACAAAAATCATTCCATTACCCCGCCTTAACAATTGCAACTGCTATTTCCACCAGTGGTAATAGTTGTGTGCCGCATCATATTCAAAACCGCATCGCGGGTACAGCCGGTTGCCGATGTCGTTTGTTTTTTCGGTTTCCAGCATCAGTCCGCACGCTCCTGTTTCCTCGCACCATTGCTTGCTGCGGTCTATAAGCGCCACGGAAAGGCCAAGGCCTCTGTAATCGGGATGTACAAAAAGATCGCTCAGCAGCCATTGTTTTTGCAGCTTCTTGTAGTGGAACAGCTTGTACAGCTGTACGAACCCTACGGCTTTTCCTTCTGCTAAAGCCAGGAAGATATCCGACTCGCTGTTCAGGAAACGTTCTTTGAGGAATTCCCGCGCCTTTTCCACATCGGGCTGCTGGCGGTAAAAAATACGGTAAAGGTTGAACAACTCTGCTGTTTCTGTAAGGTCTTCAAGACTTGCTTTTCTGATTATATAATTCATTTTTAAGGTATTTTTGCAGTTTAAAACAGAAGCCCGGAAGCCCGGGCTTCCGGTGTTTATTTAAGGTCTTCAAGCGATGCACCGAAGTTGATGTGCAATACATGGCCATTGGCCAGTACCAGGGCCGGAACGGACCGAACTCCTTCTTCCTCGGCCTGTCTTATTTTGGATCGATCTTCGCCCAGGTGAACAACGGTTATCTCTTCTGACGGGATCAGGTTTAAAAGATCCTGTTCTGCGCTTACGCATACGGGACATCCTGCGTGGTAAAAAACAGCTTTTTTCATGTTGATTTGTATTAAAAGTTAGGTTAGGTAAAGTTAGTATCACGATTTTACAATACCGTGATACAGATTTCAGATAAACTGCTGGTCCAGCACCATGTGTTCCCCCATATCTGAAAGAATGGTGTGCAACTCGCGCATTTCGTCCGCAGCTAAGGGCTGAAGCGGGCTTCGCAGGTTGCCTCCGTCTTCTCCCAGAAGATGAAGGCCGGCTTTTACGGCACGCGGAAGCCCTTTGGCTACGATAAACCGGAGCAAAGGAAGCTGGCGGTAAAACAACTGCTGCGCCAATTGTAGATCGTTGCGTTCCACGGCTTCGTACAACGCTTTATTAAGCGACGGAACCAGGTTCGCTGCCGCCGTACACCATCCTTTTGCTCCTGCAGCAAAAGCAGCCAGCGCCAGCGGGTTGGATCCGTTATAGAATGTGGCTTCACCTTCCAGTTCGTGGTACAGCGTATGCATGCGCTGAACGTCACCCGTACTTTCTTTAACCATGGTAACATTGGGAATCTGCAGCAGGCGCCTCAACAGCCCTGTGGACATATCGACACCGCCTGTAGCCGGATTGTTGTAAGCCATAATGGGAATGGAAATGTTCGAAGCTACGGCATCGTAATGCCTGAAAATTTCGTCATCGGTAAGTTTCCAGTAGCTCATAGGGATGATCATCACGGCATCGGCCCCCGCTTTTTCCGCGAAGCGCGCATGGTATACGGTACGCTCTGTGGTAAGGTTGGAAACCCCTGCGAGTACGGGTACACGGCCTGCAGCCTGTTTTACGGCTGCTTCTGTCACGGCTTCCTTTTCTTCATCGCCCAGGTACGGCAGTACACCGGTACTTCCCAATGGGGCAATAGCATGGGCTCCCGTACTGATAAGCCGCTCTGTAAGTCTATTAAACAGCGGAAGGTCGACCTTTTCTGCATCATCAAACGGTGTAATGGGATAGGCAATGATGCCTTTAAATAATGGGTTCGTCATGATTTTTACCGGATTAAAGTTATAAGTCCCTTCCTTCTTCTTCACGTAGTGCCACCCCAAGGTTCTGAAGCTGCGGTGCATTTTCACACGCCAGGTACTTTGCAGGTTCAGTGCTGCTGAGGTTCTGGTGGCGGTGCCAGGCCCATGACGGGATGTAAACGGCATCGCCTGCCTCCCATTCTATGCGCTCGTCTTCTATTTCGGTCCAGCCTTTTCCTTCTAAAACATACAGCACCGTTTCATAGGTATGGCGGTGGCGGTTTGTGAGCTGGTCCGGAAGCAGGCCTCCTATGGTCATGCTTACATTCTTGCTTGGAAGGTCTACAAAAAATACGGGATGCTTACGTTCTGTAGAAAAGGTATCGTGCTGCCCTGCCATTTCTACATTTTTATGGATTAGGTGCGACGGTTTTACGTAAACAGGACGCGCAAAGGTGCGGTGGAAATCTTTGGAGCTGAACTGGTCGGCAGCTGTGCTTCCGAAGGTTGCTTTTGAATTTGTTTCTGACATTGCAAAAAATTTTAATTGTTTGTGCATTATTGCATGTCAAAAGTAGGCTATCTTTGGACCAGTGTACTGATACAGTTTTTTAATAAACAAATAGTCCAGATGTTAAGACCTTGGAAATTGGAATTGCAGATTGATTCTGAAAACGGCAAGCCCGTTTACCTGCAGATTGCTGATGCCGTCATTGCCGATATACAGTCGGGACGGCTTAAAAGCGGCACTGCGCTGCCCGGAAGCCGTGTATTGGCGAAGGAGCTCCTTGTAAACCGCAATACGGTAGTGGAAGCACTGAACGTGCTCCTCAACGAAGAATGGCTGGTATCGAAAGAACGAAGGGGGACTTTTGTTTCAGAACGCCTGCCCCTCATACAGCAGAGAAATACAACGGGTGTTAAAACAGCTGATATGGAGCCTATAGAGCCACCGCGTATTCATTTCGACGACGGATCACCCGACAGTAAAATCGCTCCGGTAGCAGAACTTGCGCGGGCGTACCGCCAGATTTTTAACCGTAAGGCCAAATGGCAGATGATGGGCTATGCGAACGAATACGGGGATTCCGAATTCCGGGAAGCCATCGTAAAGATGCTGAACCTGCAGCGCGGTATGCAGCTTAATAACGTTCAACTCTGTATTACACGCGGCAGCCAGATGGCCATGTACCTCACGGCCCACTGCCTTTTGAAACAAGGAGATTACGTTATGGTAGAAAATCCGGGTTACAAACCGGCCTGGGATGCATTTGAAAATGCCGGTGCCCGATTGCTGCCGTTGCGCGTGGATGCTGAAGGGCTGCTTATAGAAGATGTAACAGAATACCTCAAAAAATACCCGGGGATAAAGGCATTGTATACTACACCGCACCACCAGTACCCCACCACCGTGACGCTGAGTTTAAAAAGACGGCTAGCGCTTATAAGCCTTTCGAATAAATACGGTTTTACCATTATTGAGGACGATTACGACAATGAATTCCACTTCGGGTACCGTCCGTTGCTGCCTCTTGCCAGTTATCCTGAATCGCGCCACCATGTGTACATAGGCACCCTGAGCAAGGTCGTGGCGCCTGCCCTGCGCATCGGTTATCTGGCAAGTCATGACCCGGATTTTATTGAAAAGGTGGGAAAACTGCGAAAAATCATCGACGTGCAGGGTGATACTATTATGGAGCAGGCCGTTTTACATCTTATAAAAGACGGTACGCTTAAGCGCCATCTTAAAAAGGCTTCACAATACTATAAAACCAAACGGGATGTTACCGCTTCGCTTCTTAAAAAATACCTGCATGAAAAGGCTGATTTCCGTATTCCCGACGGCGGGCTTGCTTTCTGGATCGTTCCAAAAAAAGAGGTCGAATGGCATCGTATCGCAAAAAAGCTGCAACAAAAAGGCATCCGCATCCTGCTGCCGCTCAACTATTCCTATGATAAGGAAATAAACGGTTTAAGGCTCGGATATGCCTATTTATCGGAAGAACAGCTGGAAGAAGGTATCCACGCCCTGGCATCGCTGCTTTAAGCTGAAGCAGTATTTTAGTTTTTAACCCGGCCTTACGTTGTCCGTTTTACTACTGCCTTTTTGGGCAACAACACGGAACCGGTTATGTACCAAAAGATCACGCCAATGGTACAGCATAAAAAAACGGCAGTTACCAGCGTAATTTCTTCTTCGTCAAAACTGGAACGGTTGGCCGTAATTTTGCTGAACGCAGTGTGGTAGTTGATCAATGCATGAATAACAGACGGTAGCAAGATGTTTCCAAACCTTATAAAAAACAGTTGCAGCAATATACCTAAAAAGAAAGCCAAAAACATCTGATTTACGACCCCGAATATGGGCTTGGGCCCAAATAGGTTTATCATATGCGCAAAAGAGAATAGTAAAGAAGTATAAACAATTGTTTTAAAATAATACCCTTTGGAAGTCCTGTCCAACCCGTAAATCATAGCATAAAAAATATACAGCCGAAACATAAATTCTTCTATAATCCCCGTAAACAATGAAAATGACAAAAGGCCTCCGTTGAGTACTAAATTCACCATGTTTAATTCCATTTTAGCGGATTTCCAGGCAAACACAGACAGCAGCAAAACAATAAGGAGTGCCATAATTAATTTATTGTTTTTCAGGTACTGTTCTTTGTCGAGATTGTTCTTAACCCATTTGATGAGAAAGCATAAAAAAAGGGTTCTCATCAGGATCCTTCCTATTAAATATAGTTCATCCTGCAAAAAACCGAAAATCAACCTGTATAAAAAGCTCATTGCCAATAAACAGATCAGAAGCAACATGGCATTTTTTATTTTCATTTGAAAGCTTTTGGATTTTCTCTTGGACAAAGGAAAAAGAAATATCTGGTTTGACATAAGCAAATACAGCCGATAGGCACCTCTTACCAGTATCTTAAGTATTGCGAGCAGCAAATGTAATTCTTCGTTAACCTCCGGTAATTGCATATATCATCACTGTGCCTTTTCATTTGATAACACAATGCATTTTTTTTAAGGATGCTCCGAAACAGGTCAGGTAAGTAGGATTGGAAAATGGATAACTACAGCAGCCTTTAACATAAGAAAAGGTTGCTCACAAATTAACACGATAAACTAATGTTTTTCAGGACGGATTGCAGTTTGTAAGAAAGGAAGGGAAGTGCGCAACCGAGGATTAATCCAAAGGAAACAGTTCTGTATAATAAACTGCTATAAAAATACAAGCTATACTGATGACCAATCCCAAAATCAGCAGTTTCCTGTTCGTTTTATTGGCTTGGTCTGTATAGGTATAGGATCTGTACAGCAAAAACAGCTGCAATAAAACAGCTACAATCATGGGTACTAAACTTATCAATAAACGGGTCATAAGCCATTATTTATTCAGATTCAGATTCCTTGTTTTCTTAATACCGGTGAGAGACCGGATTATGTAAAGTTACTAAATCCTAAACAAAAGACAAACACATACGGAACATCCTGTTTAATACTGAAAATGCGTATCTACCTATCTGAACTGTACAGGTTTCTGTCTTAGGCCGGCCTGCCTTGCTACTTCCTGTATGCGGTTCGTCCTGGTTTCCGCCCGTTTTGCTAATACAATCCACTGCAGCAGCATTTTCCTTACCGACCTGCTCAGACTTAAAAAATAGGTCCTGGAGCCATCGTATTCAGCAAAAGCATCAGACAGGTCATCAGGTATAACAAGCTGTTCCACCTCGTCTAAAACGTTCCATGAGCCATTCAGCTTTGCTGTTTCAATACATTCATAACCGGCTTTTGTCATCTGGCCTTCATCAATGAGTTTCTGCACCTTCTCTTTGTTGATCGCAGACCAGGTACTTTGCTTTTTGCGTTTGCCGAACAGCTGTACAAAGGAATGATGATCAACCGTTTTCCTTGTACTGTCGATCCAGCCAAAACACAATGCTTCATCCACGAGATCGCTCCACGGAACCACAGCACGTCCCGATTTTGCATTATTACACAGTACCCACACCCCCTGTTTTAAGGAATGGTTCTGTTGCAGCCACTGCCGCCATTCTTCCCTGGTTTCGATGTAAACTGTTTCCCGTTCTACTTTGTTTTGCATGCTGCCTACTTTTTATTATTTAAAACCTCCACATAGTGTTTATTGGTCATAATGCCCAGGATATTGCGGAAAGGATCGATGACCGATGCGGTGACAAAATCTCCTTTTCCTCCGCTTCGATCCGTTACCGGCTGGTATACTGTAGCTCCAAGTGACAGCAGCCTTTCCAGTGTTTCATGTATATTATCAACATGCCAGTACACAATGGCACCAGATGGATTATCTGTTGCTCCCGCAGGAGCATAATTGCTGTCTATAATGCCCAACTCGTTCTGGTAATCCCCGATACGGAATTCCACGTATCCCGGAACGCTGAAATATGGCGTCATGTTTAAAAACTCACTATACCATTTCGTTGCTTCTTCAAGATTGGATGCGTAAAAACTTACCGTTGTCAAACCTCTTAATGCTGCTTTCATAATGTATGTTTTTAGTGTTGAATATACAAATTTACATACACATGCTGACAGCTCTATGTCAGCAAAATACTCAGCCCTACTTCTTTTATCGGAAAAATTCTGCGACATTTTTCAACTACATTGTGCTATGGTCTTCCGGTTAATTTCCAGATGATTATCGGGTCAGCCTTTCTTTTTTCGATAATAAGCCCGTAAAAAAAACACTATGTCACAAAATAGTGACATTAAAGCTTTATTTTTGCCATGCATTTTCAAGCAATACAAATGCTCCAACTCAAAGCATATGAAAAAATATTTCGTCGTGTGTTCCCTTATATGCGGAGCCGCTTTTGCCCAAAATACCGATAAAGTCGTTACTTCAGATATTGACCGCTTCTGGGCGGCCTACGACATCATACAGAATACGCCTGATGAGTCTGAAAAATTAAGGCTCATTAACGACCAGTACCTTTCAAAACAGACGAAAGGTTTGAAGGCGTTCCGGGAAGCCCGGAATTATACGGATACGCTGTATGTTCAGCTTATAAATGAATACCCGAAATTCTGGAATTCCATCAGGCCCAATACCCTTACCATCAAGAACAAAACCGCAGAGCTGAACGAGGCTGTGGAAAAGCTAAGACAGTATTATCCTGATCTTAAGGATGCTGAAATGTATTTTACCATAGGCGGACTGCGTTCGGGCGGGACCGTAGCGGACCATATGGTACTCGTCGGCGCAGAAATTGCAACGGGAACTGCGACGGTTGATGTTTCGGAATTTAAAGACAACTGGCTGCGCAATGCCTTTTCCCGGCAAACGCTTGACAACATCGTGTACCTGAACCTGCACGAATACATTCACACGCAGCAGAACGGTGGCAATAACCGGGTTTTAAACCAAAGCATCAAAGAAGGATCGTGCGACTTTATTGCGGAACTCGTACTCGGATCACCCATACAGACCGCCTACCTTACCTACGGCCGTCTTCATGAACAACAGGTACAACAACTTTTTAAGCAGGAAATGTTTTCCCATAATACGGCAAACTGGCTATACAACGGTAAACGCAAAGCCGAAGGTTATGATCTTGGTTATTACGTAGGGTATGAAATATGCCGTGCATATTATGATAAAGCTACAGACAAGCAGCTGGCCGTAAAAGACATCATCGAACTCAATTACAGCGACAACAAAGCCGTAGAGGATTTCCTTTTCCGTTCGGGCTATTTTAAAGAAAAGATCAATACGAAAAAGCTGCTTAAGGCCTATCATAAAAAGTTGCCATATGTAGTAAAGACCGGACCGTTTAAAAACGGTTCGCGCAACGTAGCGGCCGATACGAAAGAGGTCGCCATCACCTTTTCTGCCGAGATGGATCCCAACAGCATGTCGATTAGCTTTTCCGACAAAGGGCGCGAGTATTTTCCCATCACCAAAATAAAGGGTTTTGAGAACAACAATACCACGCTGGTACTGTTTATGGAGTTGCAGCCTGGTAAGGAATATGAATTCATCGTGACGAACCGCGATTTTAAGTCGAAAGACGGCTACCCTTTAAGAGATGAGGCCTATACGGTTTCGTTTCAAACAAAATAACCCCTAACATCTGTCATACGCTTGTTCTATATGAAGAGTTACATCGCTGCTGTTTTCTTTGTACTGCTGTTTTCATGCGCAAACTTAAAACCGCTGCCCAAAGAACAATACTTTGGTTTTTCTTATTACTTTGAGCAGTGGTACAGGAACGATACGTTGTTTCTAAGCCTTAGAAACCCGCTTATGTGTCCGCTTTCCGTGGAACTCGCTGCGGACTCCTTAAACCCGGACCTTAAGGAGCGTTTCGGTTACGTGGTACTTTCTGAAATGCAGGATACTCTGGTAACGGTAGCTTACCCCGGCCTTAATACCAAAAGTAAGGTCTTCTATATCGTCAACTACGGAAATCCTGATCAAAAAGTCGAAAAGAAGCCTTTGGCCCTGCCCTTTCCAAAGGATCGCAGATACAAGGTGATCCAGGGATATGAAGGCGCCTTTAGCCATAACGATCGATACAGCCGCTATGCTATAGATTTTAATCTTGGTGTGGGTGATACCGTTTGCAGTGCCGATGACGGCTATGTGGTAGGCGTTATAGACGACTATAAAGAATACGGAACCGGTAAGGAATGGCTTAAACACGACAAAAGCAACTACCTCACCGTTTACCACCCGCAAAGCGGGCTGTTTACCCAATACGTTCATCTTCAGCATAAAGGATCCCTGGTAAAGCTTGGGGATAGTGTAAGGAAGGGCCAACCCATTGCTTTGTCGGGCATGACAGGCTTTACCACCACCCCGCACCTTCATTTTAACGTAAAGGTTCCCGACCGGGATTATGGGCTTATTTCTACGGAAACCGTATTCGATAACGGAGTTCAGGAAAAAGAGTTCAAAAGGAGGTAATGGTAAGTTAACCTCTTTTAAAATATAAAACCTTTATATAGAAATATAACATTTCAAATTATATAACCCTTTTTCACATGTAAAAACTTTCTTGCACTTCGTTAGAACAATTTTTATATTTTTAATGATGGAAACCTTTCGCATCAAAATTTAAAGCATATGGAATGCACCCTTACGTTTTTTACCACCCCGGCAGACTTCCGCAACTGGCTGCAACAACATCATGAAACGCATACGGAACTGCTTGTGGGTTTTTACCGTATAAAGAGCGGCCGTGCTTCGATGTCGTGGCCGGAATCGGTAGATGAAGCTCTTTGCTACGGCTGGATCGACGGTGTCCGCCGTTCGGTTGACGAGCAAAGCTACAGCATCCGTTTTACCCCGCGAAAGAGAGACAGTATCTGGAGTGCCGTAAACATTAAAAAGGTGGAGGAACTTACACAAAAAGGCCTTATGACAGAAGCGGGCTTAAAAGCGTATTCTTTCCGCTCGGAAAAGAAATCGGCCATCTACTCGCATGAATCGGATGCCAAAGCATTGGATGAAGCATTACAGCAACATTTTGAGCAGCATGCAGAGGCATGGCTGTTCTTTAATGCCCAGGCTCCTTCCTATAAGAAGCGAATCGTACACTGGATCATGAGCGCCAAACAGGATGCGACACGGTTATCAAGGCTGCAAAAAGCCATAACAGCAAGTACTTCACAGGAAAAGATCGGATGGTAATCTTCTTCTCTATTTTCAAAATAAAAAAAGTTCCCTTAATAAGGGAACTTTTTTTATTTTGAAAATACTTCTTTTACTTTTGCCGCAATCCGCGCTCTTTCGGTATCGGTAAGGTTGGAACCGGACGGAAGGCATAAACCGTTGTTGAAAAGGTTTTCTGCTACATTTTCACCGTAATAAGGTGATCCCGCGAAAACGGGCTGCAAATGCATCGGTTTCCATAACGGACGTGATTCTATGTTGTCCTCCAAAAGCGCCAAACGCAGGTCTTCACGCGTTTTGCCTGCAATTTCAGGATTTATTGTAATGGCAGACAGCCAGTGATTGGAAAAATAATCCGAAGATGGTTCCGTAAACACGGTTACCCCGTCAATACCGGCAAAAAGTTCTGTATAGAACTGCTGCATCGAACGGCGTGCCTGTACCCTTTCACCGAGCACTTCCATCTGACCGCGTCCGATACCCGCACAAATGTTGCTCATACGGTAGTTGTACCCTATATGTGAATGCTGGTAATGCGGTGCGTTATCCCGAGCCTGCGTTGAAAGAAATACGGCTTTGTCTTTATCTTCCTGTGTATGGCATGCCAAAGCACCCCCTCCGGAAGTGGTAATGATCTTGTTCCCGTTAAATGACAATACGCCGAAACGACCGAAGGTTCCGCACGCTTTTCCTTTATAGGTAGACCCCAGCGCTTCAGCTGCGTCTTCAATAACGGGAATATGGTATTTTTCGGCAACGGCCATAACTTCCTTAACTTTAAACGGCATACCGTACAAATGGACTGCTATGATGGCTTTGGGTGTTTTTCCCTTTGCAATACGGTCCTTAATGGCGGTTTCCAAAGCTACCGGACAGATGTTCCAGGTATCGGGTTCTGAATCGACAAAAACAGGAATCGCACCCTGATAGGCTATGGGATTGGCTGATGCTGAAAACGTCATAGACTGGCAAATGACTTCATCGCCTGCTTCTACCCCGCATTCAATTAAAGCAAGGTGCAGTGCCGCCGTACCTGCCGATAAGGCTGCTACTTTAACATCGCTTTTTAAATAATGTTCCAGATCTTCTTCAAAACCGTTCACGTTGGGTCCTAACGGTGCCACCCAATTGGCATCAAAGGCCTCGTGTATGTATTTTAGTTCGTTACCTCCCATATGCGGGGACGATAACCATATTTTATCGTTCATAATTTATAATTAAGGTGTTTATGATCGGTATAGGGGGAAAAAACCGGATGGTTGCTTTTCCCGGGAAAGTTCATCGTAAAGCTCCTGATTTACAATCCATTTCCATATTGAAAACTGTTTAAAATCTTTTGAGAAACCTGATTTGAAACGGAAAAGGGAGTCATCATCGCTACCACCGACCCCTCCTCCAAGGTGAAGGCTTTCTGCGGTTGATTCGTTCCCCAGCAGTCTTGCTTCATCCAGAATAAGTTTCATTGGCGTATCTTTTATAAACTGCTCTGTAGTTCCTGCCAGATGATACTGCATAATCTTGTCTGTAAATGTGAAGATTGCCCCTGCTACTGCCTTATCATCTTTAACTGCCAGAAGCAATTTTGAATCAAAATCGGCATTGTCCAGAAATTCGTAAAAATAGGCACGCGAAAAATAATAACCGGGTGCCGCATTTACGCGATCCATCGTTTCATAGTATATGGAGATAAACTCGTCGATATCTTCCCGTGAAACTGCTTCCACCACTTTAATTTCCTTCCTACGTAGCTGATTAAGCTCGGATTTTAGTGATTTTCTGTATTCTTTTCGTTGTTCTTCTGAAGTAAGATTCAGGTTAACGCTCACGGTCCGGTTCAGATCCAGAACTTCGCCTAATCCGGTCAAAATACTTTTTTGTTCTATAAGCGGATGAAGCCTGGAAAAGACAGAAACTATATGCTGTTCTTTACAGTATTCCATAAATCCTGATCTGAAAAAATCAATCAGTTTTTGTGCCGTATATCCTTCCTTAAAGAAATACACAGGTCCGCAGTAACCATAAACTGACGTAATATCAAAAAACGGAGTTCCTTCAATCGGTCTTTTCACTACAGGAAGCGCGATAAAATTTTCGTTATCGGAAAAAACCAGTAGCTCTGAAAGGAAGTCTGTATCAATTTTATGAAAGTAGGCAGTATGGTGAAAATCATACATATCAGCATTCTTTACCACATCGTTCCATTTCGGATCCGTATTTTCAATAATTTCAAACTTAAACATGGGGATCAAATTTATTAATAATGCCGGCAATGTATTGTATATCGGCCTCAGAATACCTGAAATCTATATGAACAAATAACAGAGTATCTTCAATATGTTTATCGGCCTCTTTCAGTTGATCGGGCCAAAGTACGAACGGGTATATAGAGTTCCTGATAAGGTACTTTTTAAGGCTGTCCCTGCTTTGAATATCCTTGAATTTCAATACTAATGCGTATTCGGTTCCTTCCGGGGAAGTAAGGATATCAAAACTAGTGCTTTCTTCTATAAGATCTTTTATCAGTAAGGCGTTTTGCTTTTTGGAAGAGATCATACCCTGTATGTCAAGCCCGGACATATATTCTTTTACAGCACAGGATAAAGACACGAATGTTTCGAGGTTTTCAAAAGAATGTTCTGCTTCTATAAGCAGGTTTCTGAAAACATCTTTTTCCTGCATTTCACCTCTTAAATAGCGGCTCTTCAGAAGCATCCCTGCAAATTTCTCCAATACAGCCTTTTCTGCAAAGGAGGTAACAGGTGGCTGGGTTAAGCCATATCTTGATTTAACAAAACCTCCTGCCGGCAAGGGTAATACTTTTCTCAAAGAACCAAATACAAAATCTGCCTTGCTGTATTTAATTAAATCAAGGTTATGCGTCAGGTCTTCGATCACTGCAATATGACTGAGATGGCTGAAATCAGGTGCGGCAATTCCAAAATAATTTACCGTTAGCACGGCATAATCTTTAGAGTCTTTTACTGAAGGGGGAATGATGTTATTCAGCGGATTGCATTCATAAAACTCAATTTGGATGTCAAGGTCATTTATGAAATCATATACTTCATGACAGTAGTAGGTTGGAACGTATATCCTTTTCCATGCAAGGACACTTATACCATGCGCAACAACCGCCCGTAATGCCGCCCTTCCTGAAAAATAAAACTGCTCTGTTCCTTCGAAAAAGTCAGTTCTTTCATCCGGAGACAACCTGTAGCCTTGGTTTTCAACATAGTGAAAATCCGAACCGAATTCCCTGTTCATTATTATTTCTCCCAATAGTTGTTTTCTTTCAAAAGGTTGAAGTAATCGTCGCGTGTAATCCCCACCACTACTTCGTCCCACCACTCATTTTTTCTGAAGTAATGATTCTTTTTGATTCCTTCTACTACCCATCCGCATTTTTTTGTATAAATACCTATTGATGCTTCGTTATAGGAAATCATCGATCCGTTCATCCTCATAAGTCCCAGTTCTTCAAACGCGTAACGGCTTACCGTCATAATAGTATCTATTCCATAGCCTTTACCCCTCATGTCTTTATCACCCAGCAACATTCCGTGGAATGCATTACGGTCTTTCCAGTTTACGTTTACAAGATTGGCCATTCCAATAAGTCCGAGATCTTCTGTATCAATGGCAAATCTTTGATGCGTAGAATTTAAGGATAAGGTTTCAAACCATTTTTCCTGATCGTTCATATTCGATGGAAAATGCCACCCTCCCAACATATAATTGATTTCAGGATCATTAGACCACTTATGCAGCAATTCAAGGTCTCCCTTTTCTATTGCTCTTAAAACCACTTTTTTTCCTTTTATATTCATAGCTTTACTTTTTAAAATGATTACTACTTAAATTTCTACTGATTCCAAGATCATCCACTTCATCTACTGTTTGCCCGTTTACTATGGTTGATGATTTAAACAGTACCGACTTTATTGTCAAAATTATTATTTTAATATCAAGTCCCAAAGAAATATTCTCCACATAATACACATCGTTGTCAAATCTTTCCGAAAATTTCATCTGGTTCCTTCCCTTTACCTGCGCCAGGCCCGTAATACCAGGTCTCACATTATGCCGCCGCTTGTGCTTCTCGGAATAAAGGGGTAAATATTCGGGTAACATTGGGCGCGGACCTATAATACTCATATCGCCTTTTAGTACATTGATAAGCTGCGGTATTTCGTCCAGGGAAGTTTTCCTTACAAACGCTCCAATAGAGGTAAGTCGTTCTGTATCGGGTAAAAGTTCGCCGTTTTCATTGGTTTTGTCGTTCATGGTTTTGAACTTCACAATTTTAAAAATGCGTTCATCCTTACCTGGTCTTAACTGGAAAAAAAACGGTTTGCCGCTGTTTGCAAAATACAGTGCTATGGTTACCACTATAAAAACAGGACTTAGCAATAAAAGTCCGAAAAACGCCATCAAAAAATCCATTATTGGCTTTAAATAATTCCTGTACATCTTATTTGTTTTTAAAGGCTTTTTCCACCACTTCTACAAATTCTTTTGTTAATATAGACTTATCGTAAACTTTTTCACTTAATTCACGCGACTGTTTTCCCATCTGTTCGACAAGCTCGGGATGGTTCTTCAAAAATAAGACTTTATCTGCCAACTCTTGCGGATTTTCGGGATCAACATAATAACCGCACCGGTATTTTTCTGCGATATCCTTTGTCCAACCGGCGGAATTCACAATAATAGGTTTCCCTGCTGAAAGGGAATCAAACAGCTTATTGGGCGAATTGGTATACAAAATAGGAAGGTTTAAAAACGAGATTACAGATATATCCGAAAAGTTTACAATTTCTGAGACTTCCTTCATAGGAAACTTCCCAAGGAACTTAACATTCTCAAGTTGGTTCTTCTGAACTTCCGCAATAAGCTCCGCTTCGGCAGAACCTCCTCCAACGAACAAGAATTCAATATCTTTACGATGTTTCAGGAGTTTTGCCGATTCAATTATCGTATGGGCCCCGTTGGCTTTTCCCAGGGAACCGAAATGCACCACCTTAAACGTATCGCTGCGCAATCCGAGTTTTTCCATCAATGCATGGTTCTTTTCTCTAGGCCAGAATTCATCCATTTTAGCCATGTTTGGAATCATCGACGTTTTTTCAATGGGAATGTATTGCAACACTCCATCCTGCATACCCGGTGAAAGGGCAATCACATGACGGGCGTTCCTGTATATGGTCTTTTCAAGATAGCGTGTCGCCTTTATCATCCATCTGTTACGGATGGCTCCCATCTGTATCGGCACTTCGGGCCATAAGTCGCGGACTTCAAAAACATACGGGATTTTTTTGAACCATTTAAGTATTAGGGCCGGTATACCAATGGTAAGCGGTGTAGAAGTCGCTATGACAAGGTCAATATCTTTTTGCCGCAAGCCAATCCTGGACGCTTTGTACATAAAACTGACAAAAGCTTTTAAACGTCGCGCAATGCTCATATTCTGATCGTACTCTTCTTTTAGGTAGATTACTTTTATGCCATCTACCATAATGGTCCTGGTTGTCTCTTCAAATTTGGAAGACGATGTTAACATGATGACCTCATGCCCTTTCTTCAGCAGTTCCTGCGCAAGCCAGTAAGACCGCGTTCCCCCAGGCTCGGCCGGAGTTAAGAAGTACTGGTGGATGTATAGAATTTTCACGATTGTCTATATAGTTTCTTATATTTTAAAGCAATTTTTTTCCAGTTATGATTTTCCGTCAGCTTATCGGTCGGAATCCTGTATGAAGCATATTCTTTCATCATTCGAACGAGTTTGGATTTGATCTCCTTTATATCGAAAGCAACAACCTTTTCCCCTATCGGCTCATCATAAAAGCCGTCGATCCCTTCATTTGCCGTATACAGAACGGGAAGTCCCTGTAATAAGGCTTCAATATACACGAGTCCAAAAGTTTCGTGTTTGGAAGGCATCGCAAAAATATGGTTGTTTTCAAAATGTTCTCTGAGCTTTTCAAAATCGTAAACCTTACCGTGATACGTCATGATGTCGCGATTTGATTCTACCATTTCCATGACTTTAGGCTGTGCACCTCCGTCACCTCCTATCAGATTTAAATGTACCTTTACGCCCTCAGCACTCAATTCCTTTACGGCCTGTTGAAGAGGTACCACATTTTTTCCTTCTGTAAATTTACCAATAAACAGGAAGTTGAAGATCTCAGGAGTCACTCTTTTTTTTCTGTCAAAAGCATTTTCTATCCAGAAAGCATCTACCCCGTTCGGTATCACCTCAAGCTTTGAAGCCAGCACATTCCTGATGCTGCTCAATGAAGGAAGCTTCAACACTCTTTGCTCATAGGAAGATGCTATCAGGATTACTTTTTCTGCATGCTGCAGTATACGCCTTCCAAATGACCGTTCGTGCACAAGAAATTTCTGAAAAACATTGAGATCTGAATTCCTGATCGTCACAATATAAGGAATGTTGTACTTTTTATGCAGCAGATAGGCCACACCACCGTCGGAATACCATGTATGGGCATGCATCATTTCTATTTCCGAAATAGCGACTTTTGATTCGATGTCCTTAAAGATCTTATGGATTTTTCTTCTGTAAAAAAGGCGGTCGGTTGTTTTATTGAGGATGGGAGCATACATAATTTCAGAACGGGGCACCTCCAGAGAAATCCTGTTTCGTTCCATAAGTCTTTGATCTTTTACCGGATGATAGATCAGCTGTGGAATTCCCAGTAGGTCCAGCTCTCCCATCAGGTTCCTGTAAACGGTTGACCCTGAATAATCATTGGTAATGTGTAAAATCATTTCTTTTTTGTTTGATATAAAGACATAACAGCAAAATACTGTATGTTAGGATAAAACTTATTCACTTTGGATGATTCTTTTTTATAAAAGGCTTCATAAATCTCATATAGCTTTTTATCGTTAAGTGCTACCATAAGTTTCATCCAGCCATCGGACTGTTTCCATCCGGTTCCTTTGGCATGCTTATCTTTACTGCTTGTTCCGTCCACTAAATCTGAAGGTGTGCTTTCATTTTTCCAAATGAGGTATTTTAAAGTATTGGCAAAGCGTTCCAGATCTTTTTTAGTCCACGTGTCGCTTCCCAGATTATATGAATCAATAACATATTGTACAACATGATTTCCATGACTTACATCCTGAACCAGCGTTTCCTTTTTCTTCTTCTTCAATAAATTCGTAAAACTCTCACTATAGGTGGCGTTCCAAGTATAGCATTCCTTTCCGTTCACATTCACTATTTTCAATGCCTTTTTCAGTTGTTTATCATAGGCATCAACAAATGAACTATATTGTTTTTTGTTCTTGGAATCTATCTTACTCAAATAAGCTGCAACCGTAGCCCAGTGGCTGCCAATATGCAGTCTTTGACCATAAAGGGTAGAAGCATCACCAAACTGTTTTTTACTTTGATTATACCATTTGAAAAACGTATCTTTTACAAAATCGGGATCACTCAATTTTTTATCTGGATATTTATACTGGAATTCCGCAATATACCTGAACATATACCCCTCGTAAAGCATGAATTCCTTACCCTTTTGCGAATAATTCTGACTTGTAGAACTCACATCCTTAACAGTCCATTTATACTGATTTCCATTTTTTGGAGAACTCTGAATAATATTTTCAATTATATCATAACTGATGTCTTTATTTCCAACGATATTATTAGAGTTTATAAAATAACCTATTTCCAGAAAAAATATAGAATTAGCTCTTTTTGATTTAGAACTGATCCTCTTTTCCGAATAATCTGTTGAATATTCGGACTTCAATGTTTTATTAAACTGGCTCAGATAACTTACCTGCTGTGCAGATGCTTTTATACAAAGCAGCATTATCATGACTAAAATCTTATTTTTCATATTTTGCTTTTGATAAATAATAACCAACTACGGACCAAAACAACAATCCGGAATAAATTTCCTTTAAAAAGAAATAACCGGATGAATAAACCAGATAGAATATAATACCTGCTATAATAACTTCGCTGTACATATTTAATTTACCTGCACCAGACTTTTTAATTACTAAATAGACAAAAGAATACTGGAAAAAAACGCCGACAATCCCATACGAAAATAAAATGAAGAACAACTCTATTTCCATAAGACCAATAGAATCTACAGTTGATTTTCCAATACCAAACAGGTAATTCCATGAGTCTTGTGAAAATACTGCCCATATGTTTTTAAGCTGAACATTTCTTCCGCTTTCAAAAATGGCATCATTCAAATAATAAAAGCGATCGATAAAAAACATGATCCGCTCTTCAAAAAAATACATCGAAACATAGCCCAGCACCAACAAAGCGGCAACAGCTAAAACAAGATATTTAAAAAAGAGGGAAAATTTTCCCATTTTATATATCCTGAATACAAAATAAAACAATACCGCCACAAAGACAGCAATAATCGCGCCCCTGCTCGAAGTAAACAACAAATTGGCCGATGAGAGCAAAAGCATTGTCCATTTTAGAAGATTGTTCTTATACACTATAAGTGAGAAAACAAATATAAAGCCCGACCAACCGGCCCAGGTTAAAACATTTCCTGTTGTACTGAATATCCTTAAACTTTCACGCGAAATCTTAGAGACCTGATTTTCTGTGGACGCATAGACCTCTGTAAGCCCCGATGCAAATGAAACCCCCTGAGCCTGCAAAAGCCCGAACACCAAAGCCGCAGCAAATATTACGGTGACCGAATTCAGAAACAATTTTTCAGATATAATGCCCTGCTCTCCTATTACAAAAAAAGCGTACATAATAAAAACCTTACTCACAAAATTAATATACTCTGTAGGAAAATATCCCCCTTCAGCAGAACCGGAATGAATTTCACCGAGCATATCGGAAATAAACATAGAAAGAAAAACCAGAAAAGTTACGGTAAATACTTTTACAAAAAACTGTTGTTTCCTTACCTTGGTATCTTTCAGAAAAATCAGGAAGCACAGCGGGAACAGCAGCAGCAAATCCAGCTTCATTCCAAAACCGCCAATTTTAAAAATAGGTAAAAGGAACGAAAAAATGGTCAGGAGACCAATAACCTTAATGGGTGTAAATAAAGTTTTATTATTCATTTACTATATTGTGTTAATTCAGTTTTATCAGAACTTATGTTTATATCACATTGTTCAATACATGGTTTATCTTTATGGCTCGCTCTGAAAGAGAGTTTTCCCCTCTTCTGTTTATTAATTCATTCCTCATGCTTTCCAGCAGCTGTTTATCGTTTTTCAGTTTTAAAATGGCTGCCGCAATCTCTTCAATATCCATTGGATCTACGAGTATTCCAATAGCAGAATCTACCTGTTCTTCTACCGAAGTACCTTTTGAACTGATAATTGGAACGGCACAGGCTTTGGCCTCTTCAATTACATTACAGTGCCCTTCGCTTAAAGTTGGAAGCACGAATAGGTCAAAGGTACCGAATATTTCGGGAAGCCTGTAATTTGGAACAGGCGACAGAACCTTCGTAAAGCTGTTGGAAGTTAATTGTTCTTCCGTTCCCCCCACACAAACCACCTGTATGTCCTCATTCTCAATCTTTTTTATTGCTTCAATAATTCGGTTAGGTCCTTTACGATTTATAAAATGCCCTATAAAACCTACTGTAAATTTAGCCGTATCCAGGTGCAACCTTTGCAGGCATTCCACATGATCAAGTGGTGCAAACAAGTCGTAATTTACTGCATTCGGAATTACAGTGAGCTTTAGTGGATCGAATCCCAGCTGTATCAGCTGGTTTCTGTTCTCATTGGAAACACAAATGATATGCTTTACAACCTCTTTAAGCATTTTCTTAACAGATTCCGGATTCTTTTCCCACGAAGCATAGGAAGATTCTCCAGAGGCCACGACCAACGGTATGTTATGTTCCCTGGCATAATCTAAAACCGGCAATGCATTAGAAAGGAAATGCGTGTAAATAACATCCGGTACATACGGTAATTTCTTTATTGCTTTATGAACGGCCCTTTTATAACTGTTACTTGTCAGGTCTCCAAAATTTATACCTACGATTTTTTTATTGCTTAACGATGTAAATAAAGGTCTGTAAACCGTACACTTTTCTTCTCCGTAGGTAGCTTGTTTCTTCGCTAAGACTGTATGTACCTTAGTAGGTGCAATTACAGAAATATCGTGCTGTTTAGCTAATTCCTGCATAAGATTGTACACGAAGGCTCCGTGATTTGGAAATGCTTTTGAAGGATAATTACTGGATATTACAAGAATGTTCATTTTGTTCGTTTTAATTGTGTGTTTTTTCCAAAGGCAACTTTAAGTAGCTTCCCAATTTATAATCCCAGCTCTCCGGGTAAAAAGGCATGAGCCCGCCTCCCTGAAAAAGGGTAAATTCTCCAAAAAGCAACCTGCCGTCAACCTCGTAAAAATCAATTCTTACATGCGGGCGGCCTTTTGACATTTTACGTGCCAATTCTATCATAAGCTCCCAGTTCAAAGGTTTTCGGTGTACCGGACCAAGTTGATGGTATTTAGGCCTTTTGAGGTCTATATAATTAAAATCAAGGTCATAAAAGTCCAAATAGCTTACGTTTCCCTGCCTGCCGCATGCAATATACATTAGCTTAGGTTCACCGTCAAAACAATAAAACTTATAATCCTTAAGTCCTTCTTCACTGGTATCCTCAAGATATTCTTCAGCAATAATCCTGGGTTTTATGTCTTTGTAGACCCATTCCCTGAACAAGTAGTAAAGATTCCGTTTCAAATGCTTCTTCAACTTATGTTTCGCCTTTGGTATATCAAAAGTCGACTTATCCCTGCAAATTACCACACCGCCCTGGTCGTGCGTGGTTTTTAGCACAAAACGCGAAGGCAGCTTGTCAAAATCTATTTCTTCCTCGTTATTCCATACTCCATAATTTTTTACATTATATTCTTCCCCTGCATGCTGCTTTACATATTCTTTGTATTCGTACTTATCTGCCATCCGGGATAAATCCGCCTCGCGGTAGTACAATTTAAGCCATTGTAACTTCTCGTTATAAGAAGTTGGATTCTTCAGATTGAGCTTATACCCCACCTTTAAAGGAAAAAGCAATTCCAAATACATCTTATCACCTAATAAAGGAGATAAAAAAACCAAAGGCTTTATGAGCAACAGCTTCGGCTTCTTCAATACCGAACGTAATTTTCTTAAAATCATGGAATATTTATTTTTTAGAAGGCTTAAGGCCTAATGATGTTATTAAGTTTTGTATTTTATCCAATTCATGAACAAAACTATTGTTCTTCCATATTGATTAGACTATTTCTCTTTAAATTTAAACCATTTATAGTACAATTGTCCCCCCATGAGAAAGCGTGATATAGTAAGGTTCAAAGCAGCGCCAATTATACCGAAAAAATAAATCAGCGGAAAAGCCGTTATAAAGCCGATTATGGACGAGTATACGGTATTACGCATTACCAGTTTGTCGTGCCGCCTGATGATGAAAAAGTTAAGCCCATAAATATTATAAAAACCAAAACCAAAAATCCCTAAAGCCAGAATGATGAGAACGGTCAAAGCATAGTCATACGTAATATTCAGATACCAGAACGTTAAAGGTGCCGAAGCAATACTTCCTATAACAAGTACCGCAATAATAGCAAGCATCATCTTTCGGTAGCTTTCAAAAGCATTCTTTTTCCGGTTAAGGAAAGGATAGAATGTTCGGGAAAGAATATTAAGCAAGGTTATGCACAAACTAATAACCGTAAGAATGGCATTGTAAACACCGACTATTCCAGGCGCTGTAAACAAACCAAGAAGAAAGGTGCTCGTATTGTTGTACAAGGTGGGAAAGAACTGGTTGATGAAGATAGGAAAATTACTTTTTATGGTATTTAAGATAATTCTCTTAGGTAAACGAATGAATTTCAGGCGGTATTTATACAGCAACCAGTACTGACCAATGAGTCCGGCTCCGATAAATCCGGCACTTTGTAATAAGGGATAAATCCAATAATCTTCTTCTGAACGGACAAAAACAAAAATACATAAGGCAAAAAACACCTTAACCCCAAGATTGAGATACGTTATATACCGCATTTTTTCAATGCCCTGAAAAAACCATTCCGGGAACAAGGTGGCTCCTACCAGCTGTAACATGCTTAAGGCGTAAATAAGCCTGTTTTCAAAAAAAGGAGGGTAAAGAAGCACCACCATTGATATTAGGAACAATGAAATCAGCAGGAACATGCTTTTTATAGTGATGACCTTACTGTAAATAAGGTTTATCTTTTTAGGATTGTCTTTGAAGACGGCCACATCCCTCACCGCCGTAACTCCGAAACTGAAATCGGTTAACGACTGAAAATATGAAATTAAAGATCCTGAAAAAATGATGATCCCATATTTTTCAAAACCAATCGTTCTCAAGACATACGGCAACGTCACTATGGATAAAAGCATTCCGAACAGCTGCAAAGCTGAAAGGGAAAGAAAATTTTCAAGCAACGTTTTGGCATCTTTACCCTGAAATTTGTTTTTAATCTTAGCTATCACGATACAACATTATAATGATTGCGGTACCATTTTACAAATTCTTTTACCCCTTCCTTTATCGACGTACTGCTATTGTACCCCAAATTATTAAGCCTGGCTGTATCTGCCCAGGTCCGGTGTACATCTCCGGGCTGCATCTGCATCATCTTTTTTTCGGCTATCAGTCCCAGTTCTTGTTCTAATGTTTCAATAAACTCCATAAGCGATACCGGCGAACCATTACCAATATTAAACAATTGGTAATAGGCCTGTCCTGAATCAGCATGGGGCGGATTGTTCAAAGTGATAAGTATACCTTTCACAATATCATCGATATACGTAAAGTCCCTGCTCATTTCCCCGTTATTGAATACCTTTATTGGCCTTTTTTCTGTTATGGCCGAAGTAAATAAGATAGGCGCCATATCGGGCCTTCCATAAGGTCCGTAAACGGTAAAGAAACGAAGTCCCGATGTCGGAAGCTTATATAAATGGCTGTAGGTATGCGCCATTAATTCATTGGCCTTTTTAGTGGCTGCATACAAACTTACAGGGTGATCCACCCTGTCTTCTTCAGAGAATGGTACAGTAGGGCTTTCTCCGTATACCGAGGAACTTGAGGCATATACAAAATGCTGTACTTTAAAATGGCGGGCACATTCCAAAAGATTTACAAACCCTACCAGATTGCTGTCTACATAAGCCATCGGATTTTCCAGGCTGTACCGGACTCCTGCCTGTGCAGCCAGGTTTATGATGGCATTAAAACCATACTTTTCAAACAATTTCGGAAGGTTTTCACGGTCTTCAAGATTCATTCTTACAAATACCGCATTTTCAATTGTTGATGAAACCACTTCGTTACCCCATTGTTCAGCAGCAACACGTTCAAAACCTATTTTCTCAAGCCTTGCATATTTAAGATTTACGTCGTAATAGTCGTTGATATTATCCAGACCTACTACAAACCACCCTTCTTCCAACAGCCTTTCTATCGTAAATGAACCAATAAATCCGGCAGCTCCTGTTACCAATATTTTTTTCATGTCTCTATAATCTAGCATCTACTACGTTTCGGTCCAAACACGCCTTTATATCGAATACGACAGCTTCCTCTCTTTTCAATGCATTAATATCCATTTCAAGAAATTCCTTATGAGCTACGGCAACAACAACAGCATCATACTCGGATTGTGGAAGTTCTTTTAATAAAGATAGTCCATACTCATGCATTACTTCGTCTGCATCTGCCCATGGATCATATACATCAACAGAAACACCGTACTCCTTTAATTCCCTGTATACATCTACTACTTTTGTATTGCGTACATCAGGACAGTTTTCCTTAAAGGTCACACCAAGTATTAAGGCTTTGGAATTCGCAATATTTTTTTGCTTGTTGATCATTAACTTAATGACTTTTGACGCGATGAATTCGGCTACTGAATCATTGACCCTTCTTCCTGAAAGGATTACGTTGGGATGATAGCCTAACTGCGTGGCTTTATGTGCCAGATAATAAGGATCTACAGAAATACAATGTCCTCCGACTAAACCTGGCTTATATTTAAGAAAATTAAATTTGGTCCCGGCCGCTTCGAGTACATCATTGGTATCAATTCCGATACGGTCAAAAATGAGTGCAAGCTCGTTCACAAAGGAAATATTTACATCGCGCTGTGCATTTTCAATGGCTTTAGAAGCCTCAGCAACCTTGATATTAGGTGCCTTATGGGTTCCGGCCTTAATAATGGTTTTATACAGTTGGTCTATTTCCTCCGCAATTTCAGGAGTAGACCCCGAAGTCACTTTCTTTATGGTAGTAAGGGTGTTCACTTTATCACCGGGCACGATACGTTCCGGAGAATAGCCTACAAAGAAATCCTTATTAAAAACCAAATTGGATTTTTCTTCAAGAATGGGCACACAGTCTTCCTCTGTACATCCGGGATAAACGGTCGATTCATAAATGATGATGTCCCCTTTTTTTATAACTTTCCCCAACATTTCGGATGCTTTTATCAATGGATTCAAATCCGGGGCATTAAAGCGGTCAATCGGTGTTGGAACCGTTACAATGTATATTTGTGCCTGTGACAGCTCCTCCATATTGCAGGATGCTTTGTATCCCCTGGAAAACCCCGTAGATTCGGATAACCGTATTCCATTTGTGAGTTTTTCCAGGTCCGCTTCCTGTGTTCTATCTTTCCCAGAATTCAACTCTGCCACCCTTTCCTTATTGATATCGAATCCCAATACCGGAAAATGCTGTGAAAATTCAATCGCTAAAGGCAATCCAACATATCCTTGTCCTATTACTGCAATCTTCTTCATATTATTGTCCAATTGTATATAAACTGAAATTGAGCCCTCTTAACTGTTCCTTATTCAGAACATTTCTTCCGTCAAACACAAAAGCAGGTTTGTACATTTCCGCATAAATTCTTTCCCAGTCATAAGTTTTGAATTCATCCCATTCAGTTAAAACTGCTACAGCGTGCGATAATTTACAGGCTTCGTAAGGATCGTGTACGACTTTTACAAGCCGGCGGTTTTCTTCTGGTGACCTTGTTCCTAAATAATCCAGGTCTTTATAGATTTGTTCGGCTGAAACCTTTGGATCGTATACTGTAATAAAAGCTTCTTCATCAAGTAAATGATCAGCTATATAAATAGCTGCAGATTCTCTGGTATCATTGGTATCCTTTTTAAAAGCCCAGCCTAAAAATGCGATGTTCTTTCCATTAACGGTATTGTATAGCGTTTTGATAATGTTATCGGAAAACCGCTCTTTCTGATGGTCGTTCATAATGATAACCTGTTCCCAGTAATCAGCTACTTTATGCAGGTTGTAAGTACGTGCAATATACACAAGGTTCAATATGTCTTTTTGGAAACATGAACCTCCGAAACCAACTGAAGCTTTTAAGAATTTAGACCCTATGCGCGAATCCATACCAATGGCATGTGCTACTTCATTTACGTTAGCACCTGTCACTTCACACAGCTCGGAAATAGCATTGATACTTGAAACACGCTGAGCCAGGAAAGCATTAGCCACCAATTTGGATAATTCAGATGACCACAAATTGGTTGTAATGATCCTATCTTTGGATATCCAGCTTTCATAAATATTAGAGAGCGCCGTCACAGCTTCTTCATTTTCACCTCCTATCAATACGCGGTCAGGGTTTTGCAGATCCTGTACAGCTGTTCCCTCGGCTAAAAATTCGGGATTGGAAAGAATATGGAAATTAACACCATTCCCTGTATTGTTAAGTATACTTTTCAACGCTTCAGCCGTACGTACTGGCAAAGTTGACTTTTCTACCACAATTTTATCGGTTTTTGCTACCCTTGCAATCTGGCGGGCACATAACTCAATGAATTTTAAATCGGCTGCCTGGCCCTTTCCCTTTCCATAAGTCTTTGTTGGTGTATTAACCGAGATAAAAATCATATCGGCTTTTTCAATAGCATCGTCCACATCGGTAGAAAAAAACAGGTTGCGCCCTCTGGCTTCGGAAACTACTTCATCCAAACCAGGCTCGTATACAGGCAGTTTTGATAAATCTTCATCGTTCCATGCCGCTATACGTTCAGCGTTCAAATCTACAACGGTTACCTGAACATTCGGATTTTTTTGTGCAATTACAGCCATTGTAGGTCCTCCAACATAGCCTGCACCGATGCACGTAACTTTTTCTATTTTTTTCATTTATTTGTCGAAAATTAAATTAACAATTGGTTCTTTTTGATCTGTTCTTTTGCCTTCAAAAGACTTTATCATACGAAGATATAAGCTCTATTTGATATTGAGTAAATAAGCTCCATAGCCGCTCTTTTTCAATGGCTCTGCTATTTCCATAAGCTGTTCTTTTGAAATATATCCCATTCTGTAAGCAACCTCTTCGATTGCGCCTATTTTCATCCCCTGCCTTTCCTCTATGACCTGAACAAACTGGGCTGCCTGCATAAGCGACGTAAAAGTTCCTGTATCAAGCCACGCAGTCCCACGGTCAAAGACTCCTACTCTAAGTTTTCCCCTTTTCAAATACTCTTTATTTACATCGGTTATTTCATATTCGCCACGTGCAGAGGGCTGTATGCTTTTGGCTATGGATACGACCTCATTGTCGTAAAAATAAAGTCCCGGTACTGCATAGTTGGATTTAGGTTCAGAGGGCTTCTCCTCAATCGACAAAACGTTGTTGTCCTTGTCGAATTCTACTACACCGTAACGTTCAGGATCATGTACAGGATAGGCAAACACCACTCCCCCTTCTTCTTTAGTACAGTTTTGAAGCAACCTGCTCATACCGCTTCCGTAAAAGATATTGTCACCCAATACCAAAGCTACCTTGTCGGTTCCGATAAACTCTTCTCCTATTACGAATGCCTGAGCCAATCCGTTTGGTTCCGGCTGTTCTGCATACTCAAAACGACATCCCAAACGGGAACCATCGCCTAAAAGCTTCTTAAAATGCGGTAAATCATGTGGAGTTGAAATAATGAGTATCTCATTTATTCCGGACAGCATCAGTGTGGAAAGCGGGTAATAGATCATCGGTTTATCGTAAACCGGCATCAATTGCTTACTTACCGCCAAAGTAAGCGGATGTAAACGGGTACCTGACCCGCCTGCTAAAATAATTCCCTTCATCTTTTTGGTTTATAGCAACGGAAATAAACCGGTGCTGGTGCAATTTATTTTTAACAAAATGAGCAGTAAATGTACTCATTTAAATATTATGATGCAAACGGCCGCTGCCATTTTACTTTTTGTTAATATTTATAATCTGTTCTGTATTCCCCTGAAGCGTTGCAGCATTTTTTCAAGGCTGTCCTTCCAAAAAGGAATTTCTACATCATAGGTATCCTTTATTTTATTAGTATCCAATAATGAAAAAGCCGGTCTGCGGGCAGGTGTAGGAAAAGCAGCACTGTCAATGGCATTCAATTCGCAATCGAGCTTTTCGAAATCTTTAATAGCAGCCGCGAACTCATACCAGCTGATTCTTCCCTTATTGCTGTAATGGTATATTCCCTGCACAAATTCCGGTGCATTCACAACCTTCATGATTGCCTGGGCCAGATCACGCGCATATGTTGGAGCTCCGATTTGATCGGATACTATGCCTAAAGTATCCCGCTCGTTCATCAGCCTCATCATCGTCTTTACAAAGTTGGCACCGTAAACGGAATATACCCAGGCCGTTCTGATTATTACAAACGCAGCACCGGAGGCTTCCAGGGCTTTTTCACCCAGCCTCTTTGTTTTTCCATATACGTTGATTGGATCGGTAGGGTCGCTTTCCTTTAAAGGTATTTCGCTTTGTCCGTTAAAGACATAATCAGTCGAAATATGAATTATTTTAGCATTATTTTTAGAGCACCACTCAGCCATAACTGCAACAGCTTCATTATTTATGGCATTACACAATGCTTCTTCGCTTTCTGCCTTATCAACCGCCGTGTAAGCTCCGGCATTTATGATAATGTGGGGTTGGTTCTTCTCCAACACAGACTTTATCTCTCCCGGACTGCTTAAATCCATTTCTTCGCGATCGACAAATACCATAGTAAATTCCGGAAACTGCGACTCCAGATCTTTCAATTCCGACCCTAGCTGACCATTTTTACCTGTAATTAATATTTTTTTAGGCATATTTACGCTCTTATCCTTATCTAATTATTATTTTCCAAATATTTCCGAAAATGACGGCAATAACAGGTCTTTTCCGGAAATGATTTCTTTTCCTGATTCAATTTTCCAATCAATACAAAGATCGGGACTGTTATAAATAATTCCCTGCTCTGCATCCTTGTTATAGAAATTATCGCATTTGTAAAAAAATACGGCTTCTTCACTCAAAACAGAAAATCCATGTAGAAACCCTCTCGGTATAAACAGTTGATGATGGTTAGCCTCTGATAATCGGATGGCTACATGCTGTCCGAATGTAGAAGATTCCGGTCTGGCATCTACAGCTACATCCAATACCTCTCCTTTTAATACACGAACAAGTTTTGCCTGAGCATGCATTCCGGTCTGGGCATGCAATCCCCTTATCACATTTTGTACGGAATATGACTGGTTATCCTGAACAAAATGAGTTTCCGTACCGGTAAGTTCATTAAATGTTTTTTCGTTAAAGCTTTCGAAAAAATAACCACGCTCATCTTCAAACTTCTGCGGTTCCAATATATAACACCCTTTCAGGTATGTTTCTGTTGCTTTCATATTACTTTAAAAACGGGAGTATCCCTTTACCCATTATAACTTTCGTGTTTTAACGCTTATTGTAGTATCTATTGTCCGTATTGCTTTTCGTAATACCTCTGATAGTCACCCGATGCTACATGATCAAGCCATTTCTTATTATCCATAAACCAGTCAATGGTTCTAGCCAGCCCCTCTTCAAAAGTCACACTTGGATACCATCCCAGCTCCCTGTTTATCTTTGAGGCATCAATGGCATAACGCAGGTCATGCCCGGGGCGATCTTTTACAAACGTTATAAGGCCTGCACTTGTGCCCGTTTCGCGTCCCAGTTTTACATCCATCTGCCTGCACAATTCTTTTACCAGATCAATATTCTGCCATTCGTTAAAACCTCCGATATTGTATGAAGATCCGTTTTCTCCCTTATGGTAGACAAGGTCAATAGCTGCTGCATGATCTATCACGTACAACCAGTCCCGTGTATATTTTCCGTCACCGTAAACCGGCAGCGGTTTATTGTTAATAATATTGTGTATGCACAACGGGATTAGCTTTTCCGGAAAATGATTGGGTCCGTAGTTATTGGAACAGTTCGTCAATACCACTGGCATACCGTACGTATCGTGATAAGCCCTTACAAAATGATCTGAAGAAGCTTTTGATGCCGAGTAAGGGGAATGCGGATCGTAGCTTGTATCTTCAGTAAACAGCCCTTCGCTGCCCAACGTTCCGTATACTTCATCAGTTGAAACATGATGGAAGCGCTTTCCTTCCCAATCTCCATTCCATATTTCTCGTGCTGCATTCAACAAATTTACCGTTCCGATTACGTTTGTCATCACAAAAGCAAGCGGGTCCGTAATTGAGCGGTCAACATGCGACTCGGCAGCGAGGTGTATCACTCCGTCGGGACGGTATTTTTTAAACACGTCCAGAATCTGAGAAGCATTCCGTATATCGGCCTTTTCAAACTTATAATTAGGCATATCCTCTATATCGTTCAGGTTTTCAAGGTTACCTGCATACGTAAGGGCATCCAGATTTACTATCAGGTATTCAGGATATTTTGTAACAAATGTCCTTACTACATGAGAGCCGATAAATCCGGCTCCGCCGGTAATAATAATGGTATGTTTCATATTGTTAGCACGTAGCTGCTTTTATTCACTTTTTAACTTCTTCCTGTTTAAATATTCCCAACTGCTGCTGAAATTTCCAGGCCGTTTTCATGGACGTTTCAAGCGTGGTCTCCGGTGTCCATCCTAATTCTTTTTGCGCCAAAGAACAATCAGCATAGGCTTCCATTATATCTCCGGCCCTTCGTGGCTTTATTTCATACGGAATCCTGAGGTCGTTTGCTTTTTCAAAGGCCTTCACAATTTCCAAAACGGTAGAACCTGTTCCAGATCCTATATTGAAATATTCTACCGGGTGCATATTCCTTTTCTCAAGAAGGCGCTGTATTGACATTACGTGGGCAATTGCTAGATCGTTAATGTCTATATAATCACGTATTGCAGTTCCGTCACGTGTTTCATAATCGTTACCAAATATTCCCAATGACTCACGAATTCCCATTGCTGTCTGTACCATATAGGGCAGCAGGTTGTTGGGAACCTGTTGCAAGTCACCAAGTAATCCCTGAGGTTCAGAACCAACAGGGTTAAAATATCTTAATGAAACGGCCGATTTTCCCGTAGCATTTATAAAATCGCTAATGATGTCTTCACCCATTTTTTTAGTATTGCCATAAGGCGATTCCGGCTTTTTTAAAGGTGATGACTCTTTAATGGGCATTTCGTCTGCCTGCCCGTAAACCGTACATGAAGACGAGAAAATAAAATGATCTATTCCGTACTGTTCCATGGCGTCCAGAACGTTAATAAGAGCCAGCAGGTTGTTGCGGTAGTATTTTAACGGTTTCTGAACCGATTCTCCTACCGCTTTGTATGCAGCAAAATGAATGATCCCATCGACTTTCTCAGCCGCAAAAAACCGATCTACGCTCTCTGCATCCTTAAGATCAATCGCATAATAATGAGGTTTAGTACCCGTTATACAGGTGATTTTATCAAGTACATCTTCTCTTGCATTGGAAAGGTCGTCTATGATGATCACTTCAAACCCGGCGTTATGCAATGCTACCGCCGTATGTGAACCGATATATCCCAGACCGCCTGTCACCAATATTCTCTTCATATTATTTAGATAATGCTTTTTCCTGCTCCTTATCGGCTACTGTTTTTCTTAAGCCGGAACTTGAAAAACGGTGATCACGTGTATTGTAATAAAGTTCAATTCCTTTTTCCTCGCAATAAATACGGCCCGTAAAATTCTTATCACGGTATTCTTCACCCAGAATACGGATATCTATTTTAAAGGAACGTAAAATATCTTCCAAATCCTGCTCTGTTGCATATGGGACTACCTCGTCTACAAACTTACAGGCTTTAAGCTGAATGTAACGCTCTACAACGGTTTGCACGGGTCTGTTTTTTTCAGGACGATCCAAAGTAGGATCTGTCTGCAAACCGCAGATTAAATAATCGCATTGCCGTTTTGCTTCTTCAAGCATCTTAATATGACCTGCATGTAACAGATCAAATGCACTAAAGGTGATTCCTATTCTCATAAGTTTCTTTTTTCTTTTTTAAATTTTTGATATTCCAACATTAACCGCAATAACTCTTCTTTTAAAATATTACAGTTATTTTTTCGGAAAAGTAACCATTTTTTATGAAAACGCAAACGAAACTCAATGCTTTCCCTGCATTGTATCTTATTTAATTCTTCTAAAAACGGAGATATCCTTTTCATTTTTCTTATAAACTTCCGTATAATACAATTCCGTCTCTACTTAAAGGCTCATTGACCCTGAATCCTATTTTACGGTCTATTACTTCCTCAATTTTCAAGCCAAGTTGTTGCAAATAATCACTATTTACTTCAGATCCCACCACATTTACTTCTATACAGCCCGTATCGAGTCCCATGGCATAATCCCCAACAAGTTCAATAACATCAACCTGTCCCATACGTTCCACAATCTGGGTAACAATCGTATCCAAACCAAGATACCTCCGCACTATTTCCTGCATTAACCCGAACATCGGATGCCGCGTATTGGCTTTGTAGGAAACTTTATTCCCCAGTTCTTTCTTCTCAAGGTATCCCGCTTCCGATAAATGATTGAGCTCTTTGCGGATGGCATTTGTTGATTCGTTGAATTCATTAGCCAAACCACGCAGATGTCCGCTATTGGCCGATGTTACGAAAAACTTAACCAGAAGTTTAATACGTGTTTTGGAAGTAATTAAGGAATCGAGCATAATTATTTTAACAAATTGCGCAGTAAATGTACTCATTTCATACATTAAATCCAATTCTCTATACGTTATTTACGTTTTCATAATACAGGGTTTACGTATTGCACAGAATGATTTTTCATTACCCGCTCATTTTATTATTTTTGCATCATCCATTACAACATTTATGCAGGAAAACTGGAAAAAGAAATTCGCTATATTGTGGACGGGACAGTTTGTTTCGCTCATCAGCAGCTCTGCTGTTAATTTTGCCATCATTATCTGGCTCAGCCTCAAAACGGGATCGGCCGAAGTTTTGGCATTTTCGGCCATAGCTGCACTCCTGCCACAAGCCTTAATTGGTCCATTCGCCGGTGTGTTTATCGACCGCTGGAACCGCAAACTCACAATGATGCTTGCCGATGGTTTTGTGGCCTTTTGTACCCTCATCATGTCGGTAAGTTTTTATATGGGTTACGAAAGCCTGGGACTTATATATGCTATGCTTGCCCTTCGTTCGGTAGGTTCTGCATTCCATATGCCGGCCATGCAGGCCTCCATCCCGCTGCTTGCACCACAGTCCGAATTGTTAAGGATTGCAGGGGTGAACCAGATTATACAGTCTGTTTCGAGTATTGCCGGGCCTGCCTTGGGCGCCCTGGCCATTGGTTTAACGTCTGTAGGTAATGTACTGCTGCTCGATATTCTGGGTGCCGTGGTTGCCATTACTTCCCTGTTTTTTATCCGCATTCCCAATCCCGAAGTCAGTCAAAAAGAAGAAACAAGCCCTCAACAAATCTGGAACGATATGAAAACTGCCTTTCATGAAATCATCCTTAACAGGGGCATGGCTTTCCTTTTTCTTTATTCTGTCATCGCAATGTTCTGTATTATGCCTGTAGCTGTACTTTTTCCATTGCTCACCATCAATCATTTCGGAGGCGGTAAATTTGAAATGAGTATTATTGAAGTTGTTTGGGGTGTAGGTATGCTGGCAGGTGGCGGACTTTTAGGTATCTGGAAACCAAGCATTAATAAAATCATCATTATCAACTGTATGCACATTGCAATCGGGATAACGTTTGCGTGGTCGGGGCTTCTTCATCCTTCCCAGTTTGTCACGTTTGTAATTCTGACGATTATAGGAGGACTTTCGGCATCGCTTTACAATGCAAGCTTTACCACCATTATACAGGAAGAAATCGATCCTAATATGCTTGGAAGGGTGTTTTCTATGTATTACAGCTTTACCATTATACCATCTGTAATTGGCCTTTTAAGCACGGGATTTATTGCTGATTCCATCGGAATTAACCTCACTTTCGTTATACTCGGACTTGTTATATCGCTTGTAGGACTTGTTTCGTTTTTTACACCTGTCCTTATGCGCCTGGGTAAAAAAAACAACATAAAGGAAAATCAGAAATTGCGAACTCCTTAACCTCACATGCTATTCATCAAAAAATAAGTTAAAATAAAAGATCATTCATCCTTTTAACATACTTTTGTTCTTTAATCTTTATACAAAATGCAATACGTATATTTAGCTATGGCGGCAGTCGTTCTGGTTTTATTTGCTTACAAAAAGATCAACGGTGCCAAAAAAACCAATGAGTATCTTCCGAAAGAAGATCGGAAAAAATCTTAAAAAAAGCGTGCACTTTGTGTACGCTTTTTAATGTTATATCAATATCACAACCGGTATGCATAAAAAAACAAAAGCACCTACTGAAGCCAGCAGATGCTTTTGTATAACCAAAAAAAACACTTATGAAATCCAAATTTACGAACTAAATTTGACATTTCAATTTTTTTTAGTTTTTTTTATCATTTAAAGTTCTATATCATAGAGTTTGAGCTTGTTATAAAGCGTTTTACGGTCGATTCCCAGAATAAGGGCAGCCTTTGTTTTATTGTATTTCGCTTTTTCCAATGCTGCGCGTATCAACTGTTCTTCATTCTTAGAAGAATAAAGCTTAAGGTCCTCCTGCTTTGATTCTCCATATACCATTCCTGCGTTTCCAAAGGAAACATCTCCCTCTGTCACCTTCAGTACGTTTTCCTGGAACATCTCTGCCGGAAGTACTGCCGATTCGATATGGCTTGATGAAGAAAGCAGTACAGCACGTTTGATCACGTTACGCATCTCACGCAAATTTCCGGGCCATTCATAATTAAGGAACAACTCCGTTACTTCATCAGACAATCCCTCTACATCGCGTTCAAGCTCCTCGTTTGACTGCTGTATAAAGAATTTAGCAAATTCCAGGATGTCTTTTCCTCTTTCATTAAGCCTTGGAGCCTGTATAGAAAATTCATTAAGCCTGTGGTAAAGATCTTCTCTGAATTCGCCTTCCCGCACAGCTTTCTGAAGGTCTTCGTTCGTTGCTGCAATGATGCGGATATCCACATCTATTTCCTTGCTGCTCCCAACGGGTTTTACCTTGCGCTCCTGCAAAGCGCGCAGCAGCTGTACCTGAACATCATAGGTAAGGTTACCTACTTCGTCAAGGAAGATAGTACCTCCGTTGGCTGCTTCGAAATGCCCTATCTTGTCGGTTGTTGCTCCTGTGAAAGATCCTTTTACGTGGCCGAAGAACTCGCTTGCAGCAAGATCTTTGGGGATAGCACCGCAATCTACTGCCACGTACGGCATATTGCTTCGCTTGCTTAATTTATGGATGGAATAAGCAATATTTTCCTTACCTGTTCCACTATCACCAATGATAAGAACCGAAATATTAGTGGGGGCCACGATGTTTATAAATTCGTGAAGCTGTTTTGACTTATCACTTTTCCCTTTTATAAAATGGCTGCCGGTATACGCATTTTTAACCGGACGGGTTTCCATACGGTCCTTATTTCCCTGCGATTCTACTGTACCTTTTCCTGCGTCACCCGTTTCCAGCGCCTTGTTGATGGTATGCAGGATTTCGTCAGAATTGATTGGTTTTGCCACATAATCGAAGGCCCCCATCTTCATCACGTTTACAGCTGTTTTAATATCGGTATACCCCGTCATAAGGATCACCTGGGTAGCAGGATTGATCTCTTTTATAAACTGTAAAATCTGAATGCCGTCACTATCCGGTAACCGTACATCGGTTAAAACCAGGTCCACCTTTTTTTCACTTAATATCGTTTCCGCTTCTTTAAACGAAAATGCATTGAACACTTCAAATCCTTTCTTGGTAAGGAACGTCTTCAGCATCAGGCAAAAGGAAACGTCATCTTCAATTATCAATATTTTACTCATGGCATTTGTGCGCTTTATAGTCTGTTATGTTTTTAAGGGTGTTTGCCCGAATATACAAAATTACTTTTAATAAGCGTATTTTAATAACATTTTTGCACAAATTAATCGCTTTGCCGGTTAGAACGGATATCCTATGGCAATGTTTAACATAAGATTATCTTTTCTCCATTGTTTATCGGAAAAGTCTATTTCATTAAAGCTCCAGCGGTTTCTCTTTTCATAGTAAGGGATTCGTAAAGGAATTGCAAGATCAGTCCGCAATATGAGGATGGAAAAATCAAACCGTAAACCAACTCCGGCCCCGACAGCTATTTCCGATATAAATTCTTTACTGAAACGACCTCCAGGCTTGCTTTCGTCTTTATTGAACAACCATACGTTCCCGGCATCCATAAATACGGCTCCATTGAGGAAACCAGCAATATTGGCCCTGTATTCCACATTCATTTCAAGCTTGATATCCCCAGCCTGGTCGTGAAAGAAAGACGAACTTTCATTGGTACGCGGATCGTAGCTTCCCGGCCCCAAGGTACGTGCCCTGAAAGCACGGATACTGTTGCTTCCTCCAACGAAAAACTGTTTGGAAAAAGGCATGAACTCGGAATTTCCGTACGGATATGCCACTCCCCCTATAAAACGGGCCGCCAATTGCGACTTATCGCTGAGTTTGTGATAAAAACGAAAATCGTGCTCTGTTTTAATGTACTGACTGTAAGGAACTCCCAGTATCGTTTTCTGTTCTCCTTCCTTAGCGTCGGCTCCTGATATCAATCCTGTAAGGTTGGCAGAAAGATCAAGCATTCCTTTATAATAGAACGTATTTGTCTTAGGTAGCATGGTCGTTGTGTACGTATAGGCATATACCGGTCCGAAAATAAGCTGTTTCTCTACCACCCTTCTTAAAGACGCCGCGCTTGGATTATTGGGATCGTTCATGTCTGCCTCATATTTTGGGGAAATAAATTCAGGTGTGATATACGTAACATCGATCAGTTTTAAATCATGTTCGCGTAGGGCGTTTTCTTTCCACAGATACCCGAAATTGGCATTGAAATTATGCAGTGTATAAAGCTCGGTTCGTTTCTGGTATTCATATCCCAGTTCAACCTTGGTTCGCGGCACAAAAGCACTGGATGACTGAAATTTAAACGGTGCGATAATGCGCGGCCAGGTTAAACTTACCTTGCTACCGATACGGTAGATGTTGTTGGCATCCTTATTACCGCCAATCTGGAAATCGAGCGCCGTATACAGTGAAACGGCAAATATTTCAGCTCCCCTTAAAAAATTCTTGTGACGCCAGTTAAAGTTGACCTCACCTCCTACAAAACTTGCCGAATTGGATTTGCCCAGCGTTTCCAAACGCAACGACTTGAATTCATTCGGTGTAAGGTAATAGTATACATCGAACTTATTGGAAACAGAGTCCTGAAACACAAACTGATTTTTCACAAACTTAAAGGTTCCCAGATTAATCAGGCGGTTCAGCGTAAGGTTGTGGTTGGAACGGTTGTAGAGGTCTCCCGACTTAAAATACAGCGCCCTGTCGTAAATCTGCGGGCGGAACTTTTCCTTAGGATCCATGATATAGGTATTGTCCTTCCACAACAGCGTATCCATACGCTGTCCTGTAAGACGAGCGGTCAGGCTTTGTCGGTTGCGTAAATTATAATCTGAAAAAATGTAAATCTTATCAATGGTGAACTGTTTACGAGACAGATCGGGTGTATTATCCTTAATTTTTACGTTGAGATTTACGCGGTTTCGGGTAACAGTACTGTCAACTTGTACAATGATGTTATCCGGATCGAAATAGTAGAATCCCTGTTCCTTCAGCGCATTATCAATACGCTCTCTTTCCCGTTTTATGGTAGCCAGATTAAAAGGTTCGTTCACCTTTAACAAGGTCTTATCGGCCGTTTTACCTATTTCCTTTGCCAAAACGGTTGAATCTTTCGGAAATGAAACCTTCTCTATCAGGTATTGTGACCGGGGAGTTGTACGGTATCTTATTTCCGCCTTTTTATTGGATGTAACGGTATCATAGCTCGCTGTAATATTGAAATAGCCTGAGTTTTCACCGGTATTCTCAATAAGGTCCAGGTTAAACGGAATGTCAACACTGCTTAGGTAAACCGGTTTTTCTCCAACTTTATACTTAAGCCAGTATTTGAACCCCTTATCCTTCTTTGGCTCGCCCGTAATATTGTAGATGTACAATTTGGGACGTAACCCAAAAATAGATTTGTTGGGTTTGGGCGTTAAGCTTTCCTCGAATGTTTTTTTAAGATTCGCTTTTGCCTTTTTGGAAATAGAATCCCCTACGATTTCTACTTTTGCACCAGTATAAAGATAATCGCCTTCCGGCACGAACTTCGTGTTGCTGCACCCTACGATAAACAGTACCGTCGCAGCTATATATATTTTATTTAGTTGTTTTGGTAGTTTGCTCATTCTGTAAGGTTCTTTGCGTTTTTCTAAATTCTCTGTTTCGTTTTCTGCGTCTCAGCAGATCCTTAAACTCGGTATAATCAAGCGTGATGACAAAGCCCACCCCTGTTTCTATAATCTGTCCTTGCAGGGCTACCTGATATTCGTTCTTACGGTAAGCTTTTACCATATAGCGGCCATCCTGGGATAAAAGGTATTCAATTTCGATATCACCTGCGATATTCGTCATCTGTTCGTTCTGGCGTTCGCTGCCTTCCAGTCCAAAATTGCTTCCTACGCTCACTTTTAAACGGTCGTTCAGGAGTCGTTTGGATACGGCTACATTCAGATCGGTCCTATTTTCCCTAGTTCCTGTTGAATAATCATCTGTAGATTCAAGGTCAAAATTTAACTCTACACCTTCGATAAGGTCGGCTGCCAGATTGTTCAGCTGCTGTGAAAGCATTCTGCTCACACTTTGACGCGCCATACTCTCGGCCGACATTCCCGTACTGCTCTCGAACGGGTTTTCTCCAATAAAACGGTTCAGCAACAATAATGCGAACACCTGTTTGTTCATTTCCGACTCTTCAGTTCTGAGCTGTTCCAGCTTTGAATCGACCATTGTAATAACATCTGAAGGCACGCTCGGATTGTTCCCGTCTACCGTAATATCAAAGGTTATAACGGGTTTTAGCAGCTCTCCTGACATTTTGAGCAGGGTGTTGAACGGGATTTTCTGTTTGTAATAGTTCTGATTTTCGGTATCGATCTGCTGCTGTACGAGATCCAGAGGCACTGCCTTGGTCTTGTAAACAGCCGTAATGTCTACGTTGGCTTTCATAGGCTCACCCGTCCATGTAATGCTGCTTCCTTCCTGGATCTCAAATTTCCGGCGCAAAAGGCTTACCGACATTTCATAAGCCCCTTCGTTTACTTCATAACGTCCCAGCAAGGTGGTTTTCCCTGATGGGTCGATCCCGCCTGTAAGTTCTGCTTCTCCCTGGAGTTTGATAAAATCACCGTTGGCCTTATCGATGATAACGGACAGCTTGGCATCCTTGTTGATTTCAATATTCAGGTTGACATCATAACCTTTTACCGTTTTTTCCACTATATTTTCCGGATCCTGCAGCGTACTTTCCAATGCCAGCTGGTCTTCATCCACAAACTCAATAATCCCCTCGCGGTCCTGCAGGGCCGGGCTCGACTGCGGCAGTACAAACGTGAAATCGGTTTTATCGGTTACGGTAATCCTTCCGTCTACCTTAGGAAGATCCAGACCGCCCTTTACATCAATATTTGCATCGATGGCCATAGTACCGTACAGTATCTGGTTTTCGGTTTTCGTGGAATTTACCACTTTAAAGTTACGTGCCGAAACATTAAGGTCAAACTTAAAGTCACGGTAGGTATCCGTTAAAACGGCTCCGTTTACAGTAAGGGCATTTCCTTCTGTATCGTTTATTTTAAAACTGTTGAATTCTACCCCCCGCTGTGTGAACTTAATCACATCGTTCATATCCTGAAACGTAGAATTAAGCTGGGTAACGCCGAAACCTGCTTTGTTGAACTTTACGCTTCCGATTATATCAGGATTATCTGCTGTTCCGGTGGCCTTAATTTTTCCGGACAAATAACCTTTTGCATCGCGTATCTGGTTCATAGAGAAGCCCTGAATGCTGGTCATCTGCAGGGCATTTACATCCAGATACGCATCAAAACTGCCTGCAGCTGTATCATAGCTTCCGTTAAGTACAAGGTCGTTACCCGAGCCGCTGAGTTTTACATTTGCTTTATACAGGCTTGCTGTCTGGTTCTCTACCTTGGCATCAACTGTACCAACGGCGTTTCCGAAAACTTTTAAATCCTTAATATTCAGATCCGAAGTAAGCCTTAAATCCGTCATGAGGTCTTTTACCTGTGCCTTTCCGTTAATGGTTCCTTCAGCCAGAAGATCGTCTTTGCGTATGATTTCGGTAAGCGATTCTATTTTAAAATCTTTAAATTCCACGTTAAGGGGGCTTTCCGGAGTGGTTCCTTCCGACTGCACCAAAATGGAGCTTCCTTTATTTGACAACTGAAGGTTATGCGCAACAAGCCCCTTAGGGTATACGCTTAGCTTATTATCAGCTGTAATGGACCACTCTTCATAATTAAGTACCAATCCGTCCTGTTTAAGGCTTACATCGATTACGCCATCTGCCGTTGCGACATTTCCGGCAATTTTATACTGTACGGTTTCCTTTTCGTCTTTAACCAGCATATTGTAGTCAATAACGTCGTTAGCTATAAAACCGTCGAGCGCAATGTTGGATAGTCTGAACTGCTCGCTGTCGAGCTCGTTTAAGGTAACGGAATAATTGAGCTGTTCTTCATCATTACCTGCGGAGAGCCTGATATTGTTTAACCCATACGCACCGTATTTGAGCTGCGGTACGCTTCCGTACACTGTTACTTTACGATCGTCTGCATTATAAGCTCCGTAAAGGTTGATTGTTTCAAACGAAGTAAGTTCAGGAACAAACTTACGAACCAGGTCGTCGTTTTTAATTTTAGCCCTGAAATTGAAATATTGGTGAGGTTCTATTTTCCTGGCCGTATCTTCCTTCTGAAAATGGTAATACTGGTTTAAGGTATGCATTAACGAAGTACTAATTTCGGTAAGTTTGTATTTACCTGTAATGGAAGCGTCCAAGAGCTGGGATTTCAGGTCTATGCTGTTCAACGTATCATTGCTCACCGCCGTGAGGCTCACCTGGCTTACAGGATAGATCTCCTGTCCGTTGGACATTACAAAATCATTGAGCTGCAGCTGCCCGTTGAGGGCGTCGGGGTTCAATGATGAAAAATCAGCTCTTATTTTACCTGCCAGAGCCATGGGGGTTTCACTGAAACCAAGTTTGTTCAGATCCAGTTTAAAGAGGGTTCCTTCTGTTTTTACAGTAGGCATATCGGGATTGTAAACTCCGCTTGCCGCTATATTAAGTTTTGCATTTTCATCGTCAGAATCCAGATTCAGGGTGTAAGCGCCCTTGTTCAGCTGCCCTTTCAATGCTACATTCCGGTAGCTGTATTTGTTATATGCTGCTTCTTTCACAAATGCATCAACCGCAACACGGTTCTTCTCAAAGTTAAGGCCGGTTCCCTTGATTTTGGCATTGGCAGAAACAACACCTAAATCTTTCTGCTTTAACAGCCTTCCTGCGTTAAAGCTGGTAAGGGTTGCATTGATATCGTAGCGCTCCGCATTTTTAACCTTTTGGTTAAACGAACCGGTTATTTTGGCATTTCCAAAACTTGTATGTATACCAAGATCGGCATAAATGTCCTCGAGCCCTCCTTTTAAACGGCCCGAAACGGATAACTGGTCCGGAATTTCAATATTTTGCGGAATACTGTTCTTAGGAGCCATTGCTGTAATAAGGCGCTTATCTGCCGCCAGACGGTTGATCTTAAGGTTCAGCCACAGTTTGTCCGGATTCATTGCATTTTTTACGTTACCTGTTGCATCAGCCTTTAAATTACCCAATCCGGATAATTTAAATTCCTGTATGAGCAGATCGTTGACCTTCCCTTTCACATCGGCAGACAAATTAAGTGTCGCAGAAGGATAACTGCTAAACGGAACCGTTTTCTTTAAATCGGGTGCCAGCCAGAGGATGTCCTTAAATCCAATCCTCGTATCGGGAAGTTTTGCTTCTATTTCGACTTCTCCCAAACGGTTTGATAAATCGTCTACCGTATTATATCCAAGTCTCAGACTACGCTGTAGAAAAGTATGGGGCGTTTCAAGCTTTAAATCTTCGAGCAGGGTTTCCTTTTCTGCATATTTGAATTTGGCCGAAAGCTGGTTTAAGGTAAAGCCACTGTTTTCGACAAATGATAAATTTTGCAGTGTTCCGGAGATGTCTTTGTTATAATTTAAATCCTCAAATTTTCCGTTGAGCTTACGGATGTCGAGATGATCTGCGTTAAAACTGCCTGTAGTGTTTGTTCCGTTTCCTTTATTATAAAGGATGTTCACATTGGCAAGTTCTCCATTTTGCAGTAATATTTTAAAGGGATTTTCAGCATCGTCCTTTTGTACCGTACCGTTTTGCTGCTGTTTTTCAATTGCTTTCGCGGCTTCAGAATCCGGAGTCAGCAACACATCTACGTAAGCATCCTTAAAGAAGAGTTCGCTGATATTGAAATCTGATGAAGGAAGATCGAGCTTCTTAATTCCCGCCTTAAGTCTGCTAAATACAATTTTGGCCTTGGTTGCGGAATTTTCATCGTCATATAAAACATCGAAATCCTGAAGGTCAAGGCTCTTCAATCCAATTTTCAAAGGTTTTTGCTGTGAAAGAGAATCCACGGTTTCTTCCACACCCGAGGCAACCTCTTTAAGCAGCCCCTGATTAAAGGCAAGCTTAAGCCCTGTAGCGTTTATATAATCCACCGCATAATCATTCTGTTCCAGATCGAACGTCTCTACTACGGTTTTCAGGTCGGTAAGCCTTACTGCAATATCGTTTCTGCTGTTGACGTCTTTGTACGTTACATTGAGATGCTGTAAACGTATCTTATCCAGATTGATAAGAAAAGGTTTTGATTCATCGGTATCTTCTTCCTTTGTTGCAAAGGCATCTATAATATAGTTGAAGTTGAAAGTGCTGTCGGCACGCTTTACCACGTTTGCGTGCAATCCATCGAGATCAATAGAAGTAAATTCAGCCGTATTCTTCAATAGCCCCGGAAGGTTCAGTCCTACGTTAAGATGATGTACATACAGCAGGGTATCTACATCCTGTCCCTGTAAAAAAAGGTTTTCCAGTTCTATTTTGTTTGGAAAATGGATATAGATACGGTCCAGTTCCACTTTCGTCTTGATTTTTCCTTCCAGATAGGTAACAAGCTTATCTTTTACAAAATTCTGTACCTTGGGAAATTGCAGCGAATAGATGGCAGCCAGCAGTATGATTAAAATACCTGCTAATACAAACAGTATGATTTTTGATATTTTCCATAATTTCTTTTTCAATGCTTTTTCTTTTTATAACAAAAATATTCATAATAAATTATTTATAAAAAAAATATCAAAGTAAAAAAGCCGTATATTATAGGGGTATACTTATAAAAACACCTGTTTTAGAGTGTTATTTCAACCACTTCCCCCACCTTCATCCCGTCGAGCTTCCAGGATCCTATACGCACGCGGACAAGCCTTAAGGTAGGAAATCCGGCTGCTGCCGTCATTTTCCGTACCTGCCTGAACTTCCCTTCTGTTAAAGTAATAGTGATCCAGCTTGTGGGACCATGCCGTTCATCCCGGATACGGCGGCCTTCACCTATATATGGGGGCTTCTGAATGCGCGCGGCAACACACGGCCTGGTCTGCAGCCTTGTTCCCTTCACCCCGATTTCCACTCCTGCAGCCAGCTGTTCAAGTGCTTCATCCGTTATCGTACCGTCCACCTGCACCACATACTGTTTTTCATAATGTGCACTGCGGATTTCTTCGCTTATCCTGCCGTCGGTAGTAAGCATGAGAAGCCCTTCCGAATCTTCGTCCAGCCTGCCGATGGCCATTGTTCCAGCCGGAAAGTCGAACAGTTCCCCCAGTTTCTTTTTAGCTCTTTTCTTTTCATAAATGAATTGCGAAATATATCCCGCAGGCTTGTAAAGCAGAAAATGACGATGGCTACTGTTCATTCTTTAAATATTCGGGAAATATTTTACCCGGATTCATAATGTTATGCGGATCGAAGAGGCGCTTGATGCGGTACATGAGTTCGAGTTCACGCCCGCCGAATACGATGGGCATATATTCCTTCTGTACCCATCCTATACCGTGTTCTCCAGAAATGGTTCCGTTCAACGACCGGGTAAGTTCAAATATCTCCTTTATTCCCCTCGGCACCTGCGTCCTCCAGTTTTCATCTGTCATACCGAGTTTTACGATATTTACATGCAGGTTTCCGTCGCCCGCATGACCGTAACAAATACTTTTGAAACCATACTTCTCCCCTGCTGACTTGATCCCTTTTAATAAAGCCGGCAGTTCATACCGCGGAACCACAGTATCCTCTTCCTTGTATACCGTGTTCTGTTTTACTGCTTCGGCTACGTTCCTGCGCAGCTTCCACAAGGCATTTTTCTGCTCTTCCGTATCGGCAAAGAGTACTTCGTCAATTGAATATTCTTCTACGACGTTCAGAATCTTTTCAGCTTCAAGCATTAAGATATCGGGATAATTACCGTCTACCTCAATAAGCAGGTGCGCTTCAACACCGGCTTTAAGGTTAAGATCAGGAACTTCGGTAAATTTCATCGTCCAGTCAATGGCATCGCGTTCCATAAATTCGAGCGCACTCGGAACGATTCCTGCCCTGAAAATAGCCGATACGGCTTCAGCTGCCTGTTCCATCCTAAAGAATGGAACCAGCATAAGTATATTATGTGCAACAGACGGGATAAGCTTTAAAACAATCCTGGTAACGATTCCCAGTGTACCCTCGCTCCCAACCATAAGCTGCGTAAGGTTGTAGCCTGTCGCATTTTTTAATGTATTGGCCCCTGTCCATATTACTTCACCATCAGGAAGCACCACTTCAAGGTTCAATACATAATCTTTTGTAACACCGTATTTTACAGCACGTGCACCACCTGCATTTTCGGCAATATTACCTCCTATAAAACAACTTCCCCTGCTACTTGGGTCAACGGGATAAAACAGACCTTTACCGGCAACCTCGCGTTGTAAAACTTCTGTAATAACGCCAGGTTGTGTAACTACCTGCAGGTTTCGTTCATCGATATGTTCAATACGGTTCAGCCGCTCCAGTGAAAGACCTATTCCCTTATGTACCGCCAGTATGCCTCCACTAAGCCCGGTTCTGGCGCCAATGGGGATTACAGGTATACGAAAAACAGAAGCAACCTTCATAATGCTGCTTACTTCTTCTGTCGAAGAGGGTTTTACCAAAACGGAAGGCGGATATACAAGATCTTCGGTATGATCCCTCCCGTATTCGTTGAGTGTTTCTTCATCGGTAAAAATGAAGGATGCACCTACTATGGAGGTAAGCGCGTTTTTTATTTCCTGTGTTATCACGATTCTATAGTTTTATAGTTGATTTTCTGCATATTTGGCAAGAAATAAGCTATTACCCCTATGAGCGGAAGGTATGAGCATATATGGTAGATGTATTCGATGGATGTTTCGTCTGCCCACCAACCCAAAACCGCTGAACCAACACCTCCCATTCCGAATGCAAACCCGTAAAAAAGTCCTGAAACCATTCCTATTTTTTTAGGCAGAAGTTCCTGTGCATAAACGAGGATAGCCGGGAAAGCAGAAGAAATAATAAGGCCGATAATAACGATGAGGATACCGGTAAGATGCATGTCTACATACGGAAGCGCCAAAGTAAAGGGAGCCGCTCCGAGTACGGAGAACCAGATAACGTACTTACGTCCAAAGCGGTCTCCGAAAATCCCACCAAGTAAGGTTCCCACTGCTACGGCAATAAGGAAATAAAACAGGTAAACCTGCGCCTGTACTTCGCCTAATCCGAATTTATCCATTGTATAGAACTGGAAATAACTGGTAATGCTGGCTACATAAAAATATTTTGAAAAGATGAGAATGAGCAGGATGCTCACCGAAGATGTTATCTTAAAACTGGACAAGTCGGGTACCTGCAGTATTTTTTTATCTGTTTTTGAAACGTTTTTAAGCCGGTTGCTGTACCAGTTCGCAATGTACCCAAGGACTACCTGGGCCAATACGGCAAACCCCAGGAACCAAAGGATGTAATGTTGCCCGTTGGGAAGTACGATCCACGCTACGAGCAACGGGGCTAGAGCGGTTCCTGTATTTCCCCCGATCTGGAAAACCGATTGAGCGAAGCTCCTTTTCCCGTTCGATGCAAGATAGGCAACACGGGATGATTCAGGGTGGAAAATAGAAGATCCTATGCCTACCAGTATTACTGCTACGAGGATCATTTCATAATCTGGTGCATAAGCCAGCAGGCAGATACCTGCCATCGTAAACAGCATTCCGAAAATCTGGGAATAGGGTTTCGGCCTCTTATCGGTAAAAGCGCCTACCACAGGCTGAAGGATAGAGGCCGCCAGCTGGTAACACAGGGTAATCATCCCAACCTGGGCAAGCGTCAGGTCGTATTTTTGTTCCAGTCTAGGATAAATGGCCGGTATTACGGCCTGTAACAAATCGTTTAACAAGTGCGCCACGCTGATGGCAATTAACACGGAATATACCGGTTTGGCTGCAACAGGAGATTTTACTGATGACATTTTAAATTTGGGATTGAATGTTCAAAGGTACTTAATCGTGCGTTAAGCAGGTTGCAATTAAGACTACTTTTTTAAGAAAGTATTTTGTAATTTTGTTAAAAACCTATTTATGCTTCCAGAAGATTTTCCCCATAAAAAAGCACTGCATGAGAAAGAAGGCATAGAACAGCCGGATTATGTTGATGCCCATGCCGTAAAATCGATTCAGCAGTCCCGCAAAAAACCGATTGATCTGGATGCACTTATAGGAAAGCTGCTCCAGGGAGATATTCCTTCGTTAAGCAGGGCTATTACCCTCATCGAAAGTACCAATCCCTCCCATCAGGAAAAAGCCCACAAAATAATACAAGCCTGTCTGCCGCATGCCAACAAATCGGTCCGGATTGGGATTACGGGGGTTCCAGGCGTTGGAAAAAGTACCTTTATTGAAGCGTTCGGTACCTATCTTACCTCTATCGGTAAAAAGGTTGCCGTATTGGCAATCGATCCAAGCAGTACCATCAGCAGGGGAAGCATCCTTGGAGATAAAACGCGGATGGAAGACCTCGTTAAAAATCCAAATGCCTTTATCCGTCCTTCCGCTTCAGGGGAAAGCCTTGGCGGGGTATCGAGAAAAACACGTGAGAGCATTATTTTAACAGAAGCCTGCGGATTTGATACCATCCTGATTGAAACAGTCGGTGTGGGACAAAGCGAAACGGCTGTACACAGCATGACCGATTTTTTCCTGCTGCTGAACCTAGCAGGTGCGGGAGATGAACTACAGGGAATCAAAAGGGGTATTATGGAAATGGCAGATGCCGTGGTAATAAACAAGGCCGATGGAGACAACCTTGACCGCGCACGCAATGCAAAACTCGATGTAAACAGGGCGCTTCATCTTTTTCCTTTAAAAGAGTCGAAATGGCAACCAAAGGTACTTATGGCCAGTGCCTATTACAATACCGGTATAAAGGAAATATGGACGCTCATTGAGGAATATCTAGAGCTTACACAAAAAAATGCCTTTTTTGAAAGCAACCGGCAACACCAAAATACGTACTGGCTGAGGGAAACAATAAACGAACAGCTTCTTATGCATTTCTACCGCAATCCGGAAATAGCAGACCAGCTACTGAAACAGGAACATGCCGTTCAAAGCAATGAGAAGTCACCTTTTACGGCAGCTTCGGAATTACTGCAGCTTTACCGGAATCTAAAACAAGATATATAGTTTCTACCTTTTTTATTGATTCTAATCTTATTTTAATGTGTGCGCTGCGAAGAACGCCTATCTTTGAGCCTATATATTGTTAACATTTATATTATTTTAGCAGAAAGAAAAAGGTTGTAAATACAACCTTTTTCTTGTTTTTTCACTAAATGAGCTTGCCCTCTGAAATGGACAAACATCTCTTAGCTTCTTATTCCAGAGGAACAATTCTTTCAGGATTATATGCGTCGATTCCGTCAATGACCTTTCCTTTATCGTTTGGATCAAACCATAAATGGCAGTTACAGTCGTAAAAAGCCAGTAAATTCGAAATGATATTTTTAATACGGGAGTTTACAACATATACTCCCGATTCCTGGGGCCTTGAACCCGGAAATTTTTTCCATTGAACTAATTTCATAATTTCTGTTTTAAAAGTTAATACCCAAATACAGCCTTATACTTTTTAACAGCAGTGCAATTATGTTTTTAAGAAGTGTATCTACAATATACTGAATTTTCGTTGATTCCAAAAGAATTACGAACTAAAAAATGATTAAAAATCAGGATTTTCAAAAAATGCAAGCAAAAACCCAAGCTAATACACTATCTCTCCCCTTCTTTTAGTATGAGGTCGCCGTGGTTTTCCCTATTGCTGTTTAGTTCGATGCGCGTATCTCTTTTCTTGAGATAATGAATCAAGCCGCTGATAATAAGGGGCGATAATATTAAAATAGCGGCCATAGTTAATGTACTCTTCTTTTTCATAATTAAATAATTAAATTTTGAAATTCTACATAAAACTATCAGGTTATCCTATAAATATACTCATTTTTTTAACACCAATACAAGAGAACAGTTTAAATCTTTGTATTTTGCTCCTCTTCTTTCCTTTTTTTATTATTTTAGAATGTGATATAACCATTTATTAAAAGCTATGAAAAACGTAATATCTGTTCTATGCTTCTGCCTGGGCTTCCTTCCCTTAAATGCTCAGCAGCAGTCTGAAACTTATAAACTGTCAGGACATATTGCGACTGAAATTGAAAAAGATACCTTGGCCTGGAAATATCAAACAGGTGCAGCGCAATATTCCTTTATAGGCGATTATAAAAATACTTTAATTACATGGGATAAAGCAGTTCCTGCACGAAAATACATTCCAACTGCTGCCGATTCAGTGATCCTTCAGAATTCTGAAATTTTCAATGCAAGAGACTATATCGTACAACGCGCTGCAAAGGAACGCATCGTGATCATCAACGAGGCTCATCAGAATCCTAGACACCGCGTTTTTACAAGGAGCCTGCTTGAAGAACTGTATAAAAACGGTTACCGCCACCTTGGTTTGGAAGCCGTTTCGGACACGCTGATCAATACAAGGAAATATGCAGTAGAAACAAGCGGCTTTTACACCAAAGAGCCTGAATTCGGAAATTTAATATACGAGGCCGTTAGGATTGGTTTTACCGTTTTCGGCTATGAGGCTACTGAGGGTAAAAACGGCAGGGAACGGGAAATAGAACAGGCCCGTAATATTAAAGCCTATATGGATGCGCACCCTGAAGGAAAATACCTCATTCATTGCGGTTTTGACCATGTTTTCGAAAAAGAAGTACGCAACTGGGAAAAAGCAATGGCCGGACGCCTGAAAGAATACACAGGTACCGATCCTTTGACCATAGATCAGGTAAAGTTCTCCGAAAAGAGTGCGCCTGAATACGGGCATTATTTTTTATATGCCACAAAGGAAAAAGAATCGTTTGTACTCGTAGATCGCAATGGTTCAGTCTTTAATGGTTTAACCGAACCCAAACAAACCGATATTGCCGTCATCCATCCGGTTACCGGTTACAAATACGGCCGGCCTCAATGGCTTGCAGCAGACCGGTATACATACTGGCCGGAAATCAACAAAATAAAAAAACGCTACTACCCTGTTCAGGTACTGGCTTACCGCATGGGAGAATATGAACAGCAGGGTATTCCTTCCGACCTGATCGAAATAAATTCCGAACACGATCAAAAGCCTCTTTTCCTGCAAAATGGTACTTACAGGATTATTTTCAGGAACGCCGATTATACCGTAACGGACTCCTATAATATTTCGGTAGGGAACTGACCTGAAAAACGGCGGGCTGTTCCCTTACAGCATAATTATACATTAAAAAAGGATAACGAGCTTTATCTATTCGTCTATACCGTAAACTTTTGATGGGTATTTAGCTTTGTACATACTGATCAGGTTCATAATGTAGTCATTGCTTTTATATTGTTTAATATAGTGCTTTACCTCTTCCGGATGTTTTATCGACACATCGGAAGGAATGTATCCCATTCCGTAAAAATGTCCGTTTTCGACCCAGATACAGCTGTATTCATCACCTGATCTGCCTTTGTCTGCAATAAAAAAGCTAGGGCGGTGTTCCTGCACATGGTCTATCAGCTTTTGTACCTGTCCGTTGTGAAGATCCAAAGGCGGGACATTGGTATAATCGTATTTTACATTTTCGGCATCATCCGAGGTACAATACCTGCAAAAACGGTAGTCTATGTCGAATTGTACAGAAAGTTCCCTCAACAAACCCAGTGCCCCCTGTATATTATTAAAAACTTCAATGCACTTATGGGATCTGCTTACCTTTCCAACGGCAAGATACCTGTACCCGTTTCGAGCCGTATATTCATATAAACCGAACCTTGGCTCAAAACGCTTTAAAGCCTTGTTATGTACAGGCCAGAGAGACCTTATTTCCATGCATTCCAACAATAAAGCCATAAGTTCTGTACCGCAAACTTCAAAAGAAACTGCATATATGTCTCTGAGAAAGTGCTGTCTCTGAGGGGTGATCTTATGACCGCTGAAATGAGAGGCTACTCTTTTTTTGAGGTTGATGGCCTTACCTACATACACCACCTTTTTTTCTTTATTATAAAAATAATAGACACCCGGTTTTTCCGGCAACCTTTCAAAATCTTCTGCGGGAAGGTTCGGAGGCAAACGCTGATCTTTCGCCGTTTTCTTTATCATACCGTCTATTTCCCCCTTTTCATCCTGCTTAAGCAATTGCGAAAACAATAGAGCTGTGGCGTCGGCATCGCCCCCTGCCCGGTGCCTGTTTTCCAATGGAATACTGAGCGAACGGCACAGGTTTCCCAAACTGTAAGAAGGCAGACCGGGGATAATTTTTCTTGCGGCACGTACCGTACACAATTTTGTAGCTGTCCACGAAAACCCTGCTTCTTCAAGCTGATGGCGGACAAAGGAATAATCAAAATTAACGTTGTGCGCAACAAATACCCGTCCCGAAAGCAAATCAAAGACCTTCTTCGAAATGTCATCAAATACCGGGGCATGCTGCACCATTTCATTTGTAATACCCGTTAATGCAAAAATAGGCAGGGGTATATCTTTTTGCGGATTTACAAGCGTTTCCCAACGATCTGTTACACAGGTACCGTTATGAACCACGATGGCGATTTCCGTAATACGGCTTCCTCCTGCATTCCCTCCGGTAGTTTCTATGTCCACAATAGCGTATTCCTTTTTCATCTTTCGAAATTGTCAAAACCTAAGGATTTCAATTTCATGCGCTTTTTATCACGTTTAACTCAAATCAACATCCTTCATTTTCAATGGTATCCTACAAAATTATCATAAAAAATAACAACTTCAGTTTTGCAGCTTGCTAAAAATCGTATCAAAAAAAAACAATAAAGTACTAGATGTTAACCTTGGTAAAAACCCTCCACTCCTTCATAATCAACCCCTTATATCATATTACATTTTTTTTTTTAAATATTAACTTCTATGTATTGTATTTTTTGTACATTTGGACTTCATAAGTGTTTTTTTTGGTTATGGAAAAGCATCTGTCTTCTTTGGCAGGTGCTTTTCTCTTTTTTAATTTATGATGATTTATCTGGAATGGTCATAAATTTTTCAATGGTTTGAATTTCTAATCCTTTTCTAATTTGCAAAGCTCATAATTCTCTTTACCTTTGTGGTTCATAAGTGTTTTTTTGGTTATAGAAAAGTGTCTGCCATCTTTGTGCAGATGCTTTTCTTTTTTATCGCGCTATGGCTAACCCATATTAACAGGCGGTCTAAAATTCTCCAATATCGTCTTCACTATCCTGAAAATGTTAAATATTCTGTTTTTTTTCACATTTAACATACAGCTAAGAATATTTTTATATTTTTGAGTGAAATTTAGTAAATTTAACTGATTAGTAGATTTTGTCAAGCAGCATTTATGCTGCTTTTCTCTTTTTAATAAGGCTTTTTTATTTAGCTATTACAGGTAGTAAAAAATATTGGCATAAACGTATCAAATCATTTGCGTTCGATTTATCCTTATTTTTAATTTATAAAAAAACCGGAATTAATCCGGTTTTATGTTTTTTATAATTCAATAGGTCCTCCCAGGCAAATACCCAAATCTGTGGTAAATATCTGAATAAGATTGGGATTCGGAGCACTAAGCTTGTATGTTTCGTTATATACAAACATCAAATAACCGAATTCTTTCGGCGTCATACACTCAAAAGTCTGATCCAAAATCAGGGCATCATGTGTAATACCATTGCTGTAATCATATATTTTTACGTTATAACGATGTGTAAATTCTATTGGACCAATAGGTCCGTTGATATTTTCGGCCTGTGCGTTTTCCGTTACTGTCGCAGTTTCAAGTTTCATAAAATCTTTTTCGCCATTTACCGCAAAAGACAATGTTGAACCAAGGGCAAAAATTCCCGCTATCATTAATTTTTTCATTATAAAATTGTTTTAAGATTATTTTTAAAGCTACTGTTCTTATAGAAGAGTATATTATACTTCGGGTATAATATATGTTAAATAAACAGCCCGCCTTTTTATCTGGAACTCTGCGCATAAAACAATAGAGTACTCCGCTAAAAAGCATATAAAAAACTGTAAAACAACATGTTTTAAAAAAAAGAAGGAGCTTAAAAATCAAATAGCTGTGGAAATGAAACCGACCCGTAAGAAACCGGCCGGTATTTTAAGGTTCTGAATTCATATACTCGATATATTCTTCAGGAGTAAGATGTTTTAAATTGATCCTGTGGAATTCTTTCAGTTTATTGTTCGCTACCTCATCGTGCCTGAATTCATCATTCATTTCAAAAAGATAATACTCGGGTTTTATATTGATGAGCACCTTATCTTCTATATCGGACTCTTCATCTCCGAGGGGAATTCCCATATCGCCCCTGAGTATATAATATCCATCGCTTATTAAATCAAAACTATTACTGAATACAGTTACAAATGTAGGATCGCCATCGTAATACTTTAATCTTTTCATAGTCTCATTTTTTATTGTTGTACTTAAAAATACGAAAAAATAAAATGACTTAAAAGTCTGTATCATCCAAAATATGCATCTTTCACTGCTTTGAACGACCTTATTTATAAAAACTGAAAAGTATTTCCAAGCACTATATTTATATACTAAAAGATCCCGAAAAATCGGGATCTGTATATTTATTCATAAAAATAGGTTATATATGAAGAGTTATTATATTTCGTGACCTTTATTGGATAATCGTCCGAATTGTATTCATAGGTAGTTTCAATTCTTACCGGTTCTTCTGTTAAATTATTTTTTCCTGCAAAAATTATTTTTAGGTAATTGTCCGGATACATTGTTCTTGTATAATTATTTTTGTCATCATATTTAAAGATCATGGTATAAGCCTGGTCATCACTTTGCCCCGCCATTTTTTCGGTTACACTTTTGCGGTTTCCATCCTTATAGGTGATGATTTCAATCCAGGATTCACCGGAAAAATCTGTACTAACCACTTTGACCAGGTTTTTATCTGAATCATACGTAAATAACCGTTCCTTTACCTCGTAACCTACAGGTTTAACCGCATGATTTTCTTCTTTAATAATTAAATTATCAGCATAGGTATATTCTGTTTCGTATTGCAATTCAGAATCACGATATCCACGCGCATACATTATATTATTTCCCTCATAAACAATTTCTACTTTATATTCCTTACCTTCAATTTCGGAATAATTCCCCGTACTATAGCCATTGGGACCATAATTTATAATAGTTTCATAATTAGGATAAATAAATGATTTTACCTTAATTTTTTTTTGGTTATCTATCGGTGCTTCATCATTCGTTTCGCACGATGTTATTACCAATAGGGGCAGGAGTAACAATAAAAGTGTTTTTTTCATATTTGTTAATTTATTAAAATAGCAGCAAACATACTTGTCTGCAGATAAAAAAGTATTCATAGTCACGGTTTAATGAAATTTCTCAATTTTCAAAAAGAAAAAAGGACATGTGAAAGAATTTGTTCCTTATGATAATCTTCTTACGTGCTTAAATTCCATTGATTTAGGAAGTATCTTTATTCGGAGAAATATGATATCAATGTTGTATAATTACTTTCTGTTATTTTTATTGGGTAATTATCGGAATTGTACTCATATATCATTTCACTACTATTTCCCTCCTGCAACAAATTGTTCTTTCCCGCAAGTAGTATTTTTAAATAGTTATCTGGATACATTGTTCTTACATAATTATTCTTATCATCATATCTGAACGTTTTAGTACGGGATCCGCCTCCGGTTAAACCTACGTTTGAGGTAATACTTTTACAATTCCCGTTTTCGTAGGTCATTGTTTCCTCATATGATCTTCCGTCATAGTCTTTTAACAGGATCTTTACAAGATTTTTATCTGCATCATAAATAAAAACCCTCTCCTTTATATCAGATCCTGATCCTTGAATTCTATAATTCTCTTCTTTGACGATTAAATTGTCGGCATAAGTATATTTTCCACGATACCACAATATGAGATTGGTATACTGGCTTACCGAAGTGATATTGTTGTTTTGATCATATTCTATTTCCGTTTCATATTCAGTATCACCTGTTTTTTCAAATGAACCGGTACTATATCCGTTCCCACCGTAACTAATAACAGATTCACTGTTTTGATGTATTATCGATTTAACCCTTATTCTACTTTGGTTATCCAACAACTGATCGTCATTGCTTTCACAGGAAGTAATTAAGAATAAAGGAAGCAATAGTAATAAGAGTGTTTTTTTCATTTTGATTCATTGTTAAAAAATAGCCGCAAACATAGTAAATTATGCACACTTAAAAAAAATTTATGTACAATATTACAAATTAGAGTATTCAACTAATTAAAAAACAAAAGGCTTCGCACAAAGAATGCATGCTGTACCATAACACAAAAAAAGCGCCCGATGGCGGGCACTTTAAACACAAAAATAAAATGAAATTGTTTTTACTAATAATAATTTCCTGGTTTGCTGATTTTCCTCTTTCGATGTTTTTTGGATCGATTAAGATTGATAAGATTGGCTGCAATTACAACTATACCGATTACTAATAACACGATAATAAGATCAAGTGTACTCATATCAAATATTTTTAGTGATTAAAAAATTGTAAAACAGGAGGTTTACTCCTTCATAGCCCATTTTTCTTAAGGGAGAACATTTTGAAATAGGTTTAATACTGACGCGCCAAAAAAGCCATTCGAATTCTAACTTGTAATATCGGGTTTCCATAGGGATTAGGGTTACTAAATATTAGGGTTATTATCTAATGTCTTTTATCATGTTTTATACATGCTAATATAGATTAAATAGTAAAAATAATCAATAATAATTTAACATTTTTTTCCCCTTTATTTTAGGAATATATTAAAAGCTTATGTATAATACAAAAAGAGGTTTTAAAATAAATTACTCCTTAAAAAACATTCATGGTGTAGATCCAACATCGCCTTTCAATAGAACCATTCCTCATAGGATGCTCATTCTTTTCTTGCTTATGCAGGGTAAGATTGGCTCAAGGATACCATAACCAACACTCTATTCAGCTAAAATACTTATTACCAAAAGACTGAAACAGATACCTGATACGTAAATTTAAAAGTGTTTGAAGACAATGGTTTCAGCAAAAGAAAAAGGAGCTTATAAGCTCCTTTTCTCCATTTATTTTAAGATTCTATTTAAAACTGCTATTTGTCCATTATGCCATGCCTGGTGTTTAAACAAAGTCGTTAGTGCTTCATATTTTGTTTTAGCACTTGGGTTCGGGACTTCTGTGTTATCATTAAGTTCTTCGATTTTAATCTTGTCAATTTCAAGATAAATCAAATCAAACATAAAATTATACAATTCTAAAAGTTCTTCATTACTTGGCTTTTCATCCATGTATAAGCCGGGTGTAGATTTTGGTCCATAATAGGATATAAATTTTGGCATATTTAACCTGTTTCTGACATTTTCATTCGGGCCTGAGATGGAAGCAACTCCTTGCAGGTAATTTGCTAAAATTAAATGTCCAATCTGCCAATTCATATTTGTTTCAAGTACTTCAGGCGTATGATGCCACTTTTGTAATTCAATGGTTCTAATAAAATTATCTGTTTTTTCCTTTACAGAATTAATTTGTTCTTTAATAATATCAACTGCGTTCATTCGTTATTTCTTTTGTGTTCTTATTTGTGCTGCAAAGCTACATAAAATCCTTGTAAAGTTGTTTTCACTTTATGATATACTGGAATACATTTCCCTTGATCACTTTAGCTACAGTCCAAAGTCTTAAAGCCATTTTAATCAGCATTGCCGACCTTACACCAAAATACCTCACTTCGTATGAACAAGAAGCTACTCCAAGATTCCCTCCGTCAATGATCACGGGAATTCCCCGCAATTTATCATTGTTCAATCTCTCACAGGATACAAAAAAAATATCCAGATCCATATGCACAATAGCCCGATGCATCTCCGACTCTTTTAATTAAGTGTTAAAATTATAATGTCTTGTATCAAAATAAGTGTCGTTATTCCTAAAAATCATCACAACAATATTAATACGAGTCAATGTTAGTAAATACTTAAAAAAAGGTAATAAATATTTTTTATTAAGCTATTTTAATAATTATATTTACATAATTAACTAAAAAAATATTAAAATTGAAGAAAACTTTTATTACCCTTATGGGATTGTTCACGCTTATGGCGTGTAGTGAAGATGCTTTACAAGATGGTGAGCAAAACGGCAAACCTAGTTTTGAAAACCAGGCCAACAGTTTTAACGACGGTGATAGTGGCACTAAAAATCCGGATGGCACAAAAGAACCGGGTGCCAACTACGCCTCGCCCTGGGATATTTGGTACCGAGTTCCCGGCAAACAGCCCGCTTATATTGTTAGAAACGGTACCGATGAAAACACTTCCCCATACAAGTTGGAAATATGGTCCTATGCAGGCCTTGCGTACTTTGACGGTGTGAATGACGGAACATACAATGATCCAATGACCAATACTCAGTTTCCTATAAATAACGGGAACTATCCTAAGCTATTTGCCAACAATCAGGAAGTAGGAAACCTGGTAAGAACGGCTTCTCCATTTACACTAAATCCGCAGGAAGGATATCGGTTGGAAGGGAATACAAACCATTTGCCGATGACAGGAGGCAGTAATAAATTCCCGCAGGTTTAATTTTGGAAACCAACTAACAGTGGCAGAGCATACTTTATTAAGAGATTATGGTAAGGTCTTTTTCTATGAAGTAAACGTTTTCGAAGCCTCTACAAATGCGTTTGTAGGTAAATACATCCTTCACCCTGAAATACAAACCTTATATCCAGGTTCAGGCGCTTATTGGAATCCGGTAAAAAACCAGGCAGGAACACAGCTTAAAGGATTTGTTCAACCATTAGGGGGTAATTTTAATTTGTATTATTACGATAATCCCGGTCTTACTCAAACTCTATGGACAAAGATCGGAGACTCTCAAGGAAATAAATGTGATTCATTCGAAGTCGTTTTTGAAGTACCGCCGATGTATTCACATACCATAACGAGTGGTAGCGTTACAAAAACGCTTTCGTTATTCATCACCCAGAATCCACAAATTTTCTGGCAGAATTCCACCTTAGAATTAGACGTATACTAATATAAAAAGGCTGTAGCACTACAGCCTTTTTTAAATAAATTCATTTATGAAAAAGCAATTCTTATTGATCCTGACCATTTTATTTTATAGTCCATTACTATCTGCGCAGGTATTATATCACGAATCTTTTGATAATTTAACATTAGGGAACATTACCACCGATCCTTCAGGTGTGAACCCAGGTCAGGGAAACTGGTATGTTAAATTGACAGCACCTGTCACTGCCAAAATTGTACCAGAGTCATCAAAAGGCAACATACTTGCAATAGAGAATTATTCCCTTTTCCACGGAAGACAAAAAAATCTACAAACTGTATGGAACAACAGAACAGCAGGAAATAATATCCTGTTAATAGAATATGATTTTTATGCAGAAGATGTGGAGAATACACATCGTACTTGGTTATATGCATCAGACCATTCTACAATAATTGACATGATGCTTTATACAGAATATAATTCCACTCTTAAATCTAAAGAAGCGTTCTTTAGTGCTATTTTTCCAGCGCAGGGCACTAGTACTACATTTGATCAAAAAGGATTTAATTATACCAAATCGTGGTTAACCATAAAATTATATATTGATTACAATACGTACAAATTATACCTTTACATTCCTAAACTAAACATTTTACATGCCGTTCCTATAAAACAAGTTTCTTCTCTTGATGAAATTCTTTTAACGTCAAGTCTTAACGGCACATTTTCAGGTCTGCCGTATAATAAATACGACAACGTACGTTTAACTGCCTTAAAAAATGTACCTCCGGAAGTGTTAAGTACAAATACTTTCCTGTCTGAAAAATTCAACCTGTTTCCTAATCCTGCATCCAATGTAGTAAACATAAGTAACAGCGAAAATAGGATCGTAAATAAAGTTGATATTTATGATGTAACAGGCAAACTCATTAATACGCAAAAATTCAGCAATGAATCTGAAATACAGTTGAATGTTGAAGCATTAAATAACGGTACTTATCTACTGCATCTGCAAACCAATGAAGGTATAGCGGTGAAAAAGTTGATTAAAAAGTAAAATAAAAAGATCAAATTAAAGGTTATACAATAAAAAAACCGGACATTAATCCGGTTTTATATTTATATACAATCTTCTACAATCTCTTTTACAGCCCAAACTGAAGTATTTGGCTCCGTATTCATACTTTGATAAACCCCTTCAATCCCCACTCTGAAAGTTTCTGCTTCTGATTCTGTGTAGCAAGGAGTTGATGGTATTGCTACAGATCCCCAACTGCTCCCGTATCCTGAAACTGGATCGTAGAAAGAACGCCATATTACTATTTGGTATTTATGAGTTTGTGCAAACATCTCATTAGAATCTTCTAATATTACTGTATTTGACTTAGGCTGTTCAATATCATGATTTACGATATCATTTCCACCATACACAATCGTACCTATAAGAAAGGAACTCAACATAATTAATTTTTTCATAATTATAAGTTTTAAGATTTATTTAAAACTACATATCTCAAATAACTTCTTTCTGTATTACAAGTGCAACATATGTTAAATAAAAAAGTGAAGACTTTTCCTCGCTTCCAATATACCGTCCCTGCTTATTGTTAGTTCGACTTCTTATTTACTACTTTATTCGATATAGATTTGTTACTATCAACTTTTAAATCAGATTGCGTTTTTCGCTCGGTTTCTGATAACATCGGAAAAGCCTTCCAAGTTGATTACAAATAGATGCAACGACCAAACAACTGCACATTAGCTGCTTTGAACGAATTCATTGCTTTGTCATCAATCGTGAGAATACGATCAACTTCGACATCTTCACTCTCTCGGTTCTTAGGGATAGATTCTGTACAGCCTAAATTGAATTTGAGATTCGTTGCATTATTCTGTTCTTCCAGCGTGGATAAATTGAGAAAGCTAGCGTAATTTAGTTCCCATTTATCGGAATAATCGTTGTTTTCTTCTGTACCAACCAAAGGAAATGAAATTTTTCCAAGTACTTATACTAAAAGTACAAATTTTGTTAATTAAATAACATTTAAAAAAGCAAACTCAGCCATTTTCTTACTTTCGCTCTTCATTAAAAACATAAAACTACTTTAAACCATGAAAAAATACATTTTAATGACCGTATTTGCCATGACAGGAATTACATCTTATGCAATTTATAACATTGTGTTTAATGAATACGCTACGTGCTCTGGAGGAGCAAATTGCAAAGCCTGTAAAAATTGTAAATATTGTAAAAATTGTTCTAAAAACGGAGGAACTTGCGGCGTTTGTAAATAATTTCTAAAAACCACCCTATTAGGTGGTTATGTTCATTACGAAATTTATGAAAATTAATTAAAATTCACATATATACCGTTTATATCAGAAGTAAACTCTAATTTGTGAACAGCTCCAGTTGAGGGATCCACAACATCAACTTGACTTGGCATAGCAGGTGTTATATATCCATCTCTATTTGTAAGACACATTTCATCCCAGGTAGTGTTATACATAACAACCACATCATACATTGGTGCCAAGCCCGGGACATCTGCTACAACATCCCAGTCAGGGCTGATAGCATTAATAGTTTGCCAGTCATCTGTATCATTATAAAATTTATGTTTAATATACCCGAAATCAATTACGTTACCACTGTTATCAAAAACTTTATATCTGAAATAATATACTTTTCCATAATGAAGCATACGGAAATTTGTAGTAAAACTTCCAAAATCATATATTATTGATCCTACAGAATTTGAATAAGGAAGTGCGTTAACCGCTAAAGGCGCTCCAGGGTCTCTATTGGTTTCAGAAGTTCCGCTCAATACTTGAAAATTGCCGCCAGATACTGGAAAAAAATTATAGACAATACCTCCCATCGGCGGGTACGTACCTCCAACAGCTCCCAGAAAAGTCTGAACATGCATATCTTCTCCGAAAGGCTCTAATTCAAGATTTAAAGGAGTATTGTTTTTGAACACAGTTACAATTCCCTTATTTAAAGAACTTCCAGCGGGTTGGAATGGTGAATCATAACCTGAACTGACGGTCATTGGTACAGTATTAATGCCCGAACCGGTTTCACTCATCTTATCAGCTTCCTGAACAGCATCATCACTACATGCTACAAGTGTAAATCCCCCCAATAATGCAATAATAGATTTTTTCATAATAAATAGTTTTTAGATATACTTTTAAAACTACTCATCTAAAATGACAGAACACGACACTGTTAATACAAAATATGTTAAAATAAAACAAACCACCTAATAAGGTGGTTTGTTTTTATTATGGTTTGAACTCGATTACAATTCTATTCGCTTCGTTTCTGAATCTCAAAGTATAGTCAATTCCGGTCCCTGGATCCGTTACAGTGACTTCACTATTAAGAGGGTTGATTGCCGTGTTTCGTTGAGCAAGGGCCATTTCTCCAGTAGCATTATGTGATACAACTACAACTTCATCATAAGGAGAAGAGTTTAATTTTGGAAAATCACTTACATAAGTCCAGCTATTTGAAGTGTAATCATTTAACCTCATGGTATCATCTCCTAATTGATGTTTTAATGATCCAGAAAAAGTTTGACCTCCAAGATCAAACTTGTAATCTATATAATAGATTTTAGAATTTTCCGCTAAGAGTGTATTCTCGTTTCCGACTGTATTGAAAGAAAATGGAAAAGGTACTTGAGGACAACCCATAGATAAAGGTATTGCAGCAGTACAATCCTTTATAACCGTGAGACCGGGAGTTAATGTGAAAGGCACCAATACTTCTATAGCATTTACAGCTGGGGCATACTGCTGAAAATTAGGCCAATTACTTGGATTAACTTGCTGTGCCAGATGTAAATTTTTATAAGCATAACCAACATGTGGAGTGATCTGAACTGCACTTACGGGAGCTTGTATATCAAATTCAAACGGCATACGATAAGGAACCTGAATGCCCATAGTTCCATCATATGGAGAATAATAGCCATTTGCTCCCAGATTGGATTGATTTGTTTTTACAGTATTTTCAAAGCTGGAATTTCGAGACGAATTGTCCTTTGTTTCATACGAATCTTCACTACAAGAAACCAGCGCAAAGACACTCATAAGTGCAATAATGGATTTTTTTATAAATTACAAAATTTGAAGTTATATTGTGAAATTATATATTAAATTTTAAATAAAATTGTTTTATTATAGACAATATATTATTATTTTGTAAGGTTATTCTGAATTTTTATTCCAACAGAGCCGCAACTTTTAACAATACATTCGATTTTAATTTTATGGAGAACCACGGTTTCATGTTTCCGAAAAGCTAGATTGCCTAATGAAGTCATCGACCCATATTTGCAAGATACCAAGTCATAGAGGATATAAATGGCCAAACATTCAGAAAGTTTGAGCGTTTTTCTTTAGAGACGTCGGCTATATTGAGAAACACCGTGGAAATGATGATGTTTTTCATGAAGCTGATATCATGTATGAGTTGTATAAAAGAGGAGTATTTATTATTTAACAAAAAGCAACTCTTTTGAGTTGCTTTTTGTTTTACTTTTTAATTAGCTTTTTGCTTGCAGTACCTTCATTTGTTTGTAGGTGGAGAAGATAGGTTCCGGTAGTTAATATTTCAACATTAAGCTGTATTTCCGAATCATTATTGAAAACTTTTGTATCTATTAGCTTACCTGTTAAATCATAGATCTTAATATTCTGCACAAGCATATTTTCGCTATTTGTAATGTTAACAATATTTGTGCTTGGATTCGGAAATAAATTAAATTTTGAAGATATAAAATCACTTGCATTTAGAACGTATGCAGGTACAGCCTGTAATGCAGAAAGTTTGATATTATCAAATTTAATCTCAAAAGGTGGATTGGTGAAGTTTGCAAAAAGTTCTATGTTGTCGGGTATTCTAGTATGCGTAAAAGAAATTTTTCTAAAAAGATTAAGAGTTGGAATATAATAATAAATATTATTAGTGTTGTAATCCATGAATATTTCTACATTAATCCATAACTTATTTGGAAAATCATTAGAACCATAATTTTTAATAACATTTAGGTTAACTACTGTATCAAGCCAATTACCAATACTTATATAGTTTTGGCTTGAGAAGAAAATAATGTTCGCTAAAATTGATCCTTGACTTTGTAATCCACCCCCAGCATTATAATTTCCCGATCCATAAAACTCATATTCAAATTTTAAAACATTGTTACCTGCTATTCGATTATTCCATAAAGCATCTATAACCCCTGTGTCTTGTTTTAAGTTAATACCAGAAGATGTTGCATTTGTTTTAATAGTAAGCACTTTACCTTTTCCAGATTCTGAAACCACCGTCGCCGTTTCAGTTCCATTTACATTCCTTGATACAAGCCATCCACCCTGACCTGAATTAGAAGCAGTATAATCTGTATTAAGATGACCTATTGGATAGGAATCAAAATTTTCACTGTATAAAACTTGTGATTTAACAGTATTAAAAAAAAGAACTGTAATTAAAGTTAAAAAAATAGTTTTATTCATAATATATTTAATTTTAAACTAAATATATAAAAACATTTGAGTATTTAAAAAAATTAATTTAAATCTAAAATTGCAAATCATTAAAAAAATTAATTATTATCATAAAAAAGGGATAGAGCCCGATTTAAATAAATCGGGATTTGCCCTAATCTATCAACAAACCAAAGAAGTAACAATATACACAATTTCCGAGCTGCTTGGAAGAATTGTACAACTTTATAGAACAGTTTCCAAGCATTCAGATGCAGGTTTATATTGAGTTCGGAGAATTGTACAAATCTAATTTCCATATCGAAAAGATTTTTAAAGCTTCTCTTCTTAAACAACTATTCGCAATATCCTAGGTGTAAAATATGTTAAATAAAAAACCACCTTGTTAGGTGGCTCTTATTTATTATGGTTTAAACTCGATTACAATTCTATTCGCCTCGTTTCTGAATCTCAAAGTATAGTCAATTCCGGTCCCAGGATCCGTCACCGTAATTTCACTGTTTAAAGGATTCGTTGCTGTATCGCGCTGAACCAAAGCAAGTTCCCCTGTTTGATTACTCGCAACAATCACAACTTCATCGTAAACAGAAGTGTTTAATTTAGGAAAAGTAGAAACATATTGCCAATTATTTGAAGTGTAATCATTTAACCTCATGGTATCATCTCCTAATTGATGTTTTAATGATCCAGAAAAAGTTTGACCTCCAAGATCAAACTTGTAATCTATATAATAGATTTTAGAATTTTCCGCTAAGAGTGTATTCTCGTTTCCGACTGTATTGAAAGAAAATGGAAAAGGTACTTGAGGACAACCCATAGATAAAGGTATTGCAGCAGTACAATCCTTTATAACCGTGAGACCGGGAGTTAATGTGAAAGGCACCAATACTTCTATAGCATTTACAGCTGGGGCATACTGCTGAAAATTAGGCCAATTACTTGGATTAACTTGCTGTGCCAGATGTAAATTTTTATAAGCATAACCAACATGTGGAGTGATCTGAACTGCACTTACGGGAGCTTGTATATCAAATTCAAACGGCATACGGTAAGGAACCTGCCCATATTTCCTTCATATGGAGAATAATAGCCATTTGACCCAGAAACGGGCTGAAATGTTTTTACAGTATTTTCAAAGCTGGGATTTGGAGTTGAATTGTCCTTTGTTTCCATACGAATCTTCACTACAAGAAGCCAGCGCAAAGATACTCCTAAGTGCAATCATTTATTTTTTTATAATTTCAAAATTTGAAAATATATTATGAAATTATACATTAAATTTTAAATATAATTGTTGTATTATAGATACTATATTAGTATTTTGTGAGGTTATAAAATAAAAAAACACTCACCATAATGATGAGTGTTTTGAAATGAAAAAACTGCAATGGGTAAATATTTTCTTTTTGATGGCATTGTAGTGTCGCAGTTTCTACATCAAGATTCTCCACTTCCCCTATAAAGTTTTGAACTGATGTAAAACTACATCATAAAATTTAAAATAAAGAACATTTTTATACCAAATATTAACTTTTATTTTTGTATTTAGAATATAAAAATACCAAAAAATAAATACTGTTTTGCTTTTCAGCAATTTAAGTCCCCTAATCTGCTTCAACATCCACAACTTATGACAAAGATCCATTTTAGGAATATTGGCAGTTGTGGTCATGTTTTTTTATTATCATGATTAATTCATCAAGTTTATTTTCAATAGCAGCATTTCTACTTGTACATAAAATTATTTCTTCAACGAAGTGTTAAATTAGCTTGGTTGCAAATTCCCGTTTTTTTGCAAACAAATTTGACTATTTTTAAGCGACATTTACCATTATTTACCATGTCGTTGCAATTTTGATTCTTTAACGAGCCCTTGATTCATAAGGGATACCGCGTAAAACCAACAAAAAAGTGCATCCGAACGCAGATGCACTTTTTCTATACAAAATAAAACAATAATTCTTTAATTATCAGGAAGCAACAATGTACTTATCGAACATTTTCTGAGCCTTTTTACGTGTTACCTCTTTTTTATAGACCTTTTCAGAATCAATATAAAACACAGGAGCACTTTTACACATTCCCTGACATTTCATTTTTTCAAGGGCTACGCTTTTTCCCAGACCACTTTCATTTAATAAATCTTTTAAACAGTTTTTTGCCTCTTCATTGTAACGACAGCACTTTTTACCGTTGCAAAAATAAATTACCTCACAGGAAGATTTACATTTACTCATTATTCCTATCTTTAACGGATACAAATATAGCTATTAATTTTTATTTGTTCTAAATAAAAGATCAAATGATAAAAAAAATTTTCCCAACTGCCCTTCTTCTTCTAATACTGAGCGGCCTGTACGTGTTTAGTCCCGATCATCCGGAATTCTTTACCCGTGTGTACAACGGGATTTTTTATTACGGACTCGACCGTGTGCTTCATCCCGTTACGGAACTTTTCCCGTTCTCGCTAGGGGATGTATTATATGCGGTCGTCGTGCTTTACCTTGTATACAGGATAGTACTGTTCATACGCAAAAAATCATTTGTTCCCCTTATCGTGTTCTCGTTTAATGCAATGCTGCTTTTTTTCCTTGTGTTCCAGCTCTTTTGGGGGTTAAATAATTACAAATATTCCGTATCGCACCGTCTTGGACTTGAACAGCATTATTCGCGCAGCGATCTTGATTCGGTTACGCATTATCTCATTACCACTGTTAACGATCAGCACCGGGAACTGTTTAACGATTCTTTGAAAAAAGTCATCATCCCTCTTAATCTGGAACTGTTTAATGAAACGGCTAAGCAAAACTATAAGAAACTCCCGGAACATTTAAAAGAACTGCTCACACAGAACAACATTAACAGGGTAAAACCTTCCTTTTATTCTGTATTACAGTCGTACGCAGGTTTCAGCGGCTATTTCAACCCGTTTACGCACGAGAACCAGCTGAACATCGAAATCCCCACTATAGGGATGCCCATTACCGTTGCGCACGAAATGGCACACCAGCAGGGAATTGCCAGTGAAGCAGAAGCTAATTTTTTCGGATATGAAGTTATGCTGTTAAGCAGCCGTCCGGAGTTCAGATACGCTGCAAATCTGTATGCTTTGAAGTATTGCCTTAAAGAATACCGAAATATAAATGAGGAAGAATATCAGTCACTCTTCAGAACTCTTGCGCCGGGCGTACGTGAAAACATACTTGACAGCGAGGCTTTCTGGCAGAGCAAACGAAATTTTTCCTCATTTTTCTTTAAAAACCTTTACGGCCGGTTTCTTAAAATCAACAATCAGAAAGACGGTATGAGGTCCTATAACAAGTTTGTGGACCTGCTTATCAATTACAATAAGAAATATCCGTCTTCCTAGTTCATTGGTTCGTGAAGATCTCTATTCTTACGGAATGGACGTATGATAACGCGCGATTCCCTGTCGAACACGAAATAGTTATAAACCCAGCTCCAGAACACAAGTACTTTGTTTTTAAACCCGATGAGAGAGAACAGATGTACAAACATCCATACAAACCAGGCAAATACCCCGTTGAAATGAAATTTAGGAAGGTCTACAACGGCTTTGTTACGCCCTATTGTTGCCATAGACCCTTTATCGTTGTATACAAACTTTTTGAGAGATTGTTTGTTGGCAAGTCTGACCAGATTTTCTGCAAGTAATTCTCCTTGCTGAATGGCAGGCTGCGCCATCATAGGATGTCCGAACTTAAATTTCTCTCCGTACATTGCGGCTACATCTCCCAATGCAAAAACATCTTCAAACCCTTCCACCTGATTAAAATCGTTTACCCTTACGCGTGAGGCGCGGTCAACAGACTCTGCAATTCCTTCAACAGGTGCACCCTTCACTCCTGCCGACCAGATAACAGCCTCAGTTTTAAAGGACAATCCGTCTTTTGTTGTAACGGTTGTACCGTCATATCCGCTTACGATGGCGTTGAGGTGAATTTTAACGCCAAGCTGCTTTAAAAACTTTTCAGCTGCTTTGGACGATTTTTTTGACATTGCATCCAGAACGCGGTCGCCTCCCTGAACCAGGTTGATCTCCATCATGGAAACATCGAGATCCGGATAATCTTTCGGCAATACCGCCTTTTTCATTTCAGCAAGTGCTCCCGCGAGTTCTACTCCTGTTGGTCCTGCCCCCACAATAACGAAGTTCATCAACGCTTTGCGTTCCTCAATATCGTTTGTCTGTAGGGCCAATTCAAAATTTTCAAGGATAAGGCTCCGGATATTCAGTGCTTCGGGAATGGTCTTCATCACCATGCTGTGCTGCTCAATTTCCCTGTTTCCGAAATAATTATTTGTTGATCCGGTCGCAATTACCACATAATCATAATAAATAGTACCAATATCGGTTACCACTTTTTTATTGGCCGTGTCGATGCGTTCAACAAGTGCCATCCTAAAGAATGTTTCACTATGCTCCTGCACGATCTTCCGGATGGGGTAAGCGATAGATCCTGCTTCAAGCCCGCCCGTAGCCACCTGATACATCAAGGGTTGAAAATTATGGTAATTGTGCTTGTCGAGCAATACTACCTGAAAGTTTTTGTTCTTTAATTTCTTAGCTAAAGAAACCCCTGCAAAACCTCCTCCTATGATCACTACTCTAGGATTGCCAGAGTCCGGAATATTCATCATAATTTCTCAATGTTTTGTATGCCGGAAACACAATTCACAATGTGGTTCACCGGCCTACGCATTACTGTTTATCTGTATTTATTCTGTAAAAAGTTCTTCTGTCGGCAGCATACTGCCGCGTTAGTAGAACCATCAGGCAAATTTACTTCTTATTTTAACTATATTAAAGTCTTTTGGTCAAATTTAATAACACCCGTCGTTTAAAAACAGATATTTGAAAAACAGACTTAAAATATCCGGTTTCTGCTATTTTTATAACAGATAATTTTCGCATACTCTTTTTTAAACCGCAAATAATTAAGCTATTCATCACTCCGCTCTGCTTTTGCTGTCACACAGCTTTTCCAAAACCGATAGTACAGCTGCCTTCTTTATATAAAAAAACACTTTGACTTTCCCAAAGTGTTTTTAATGTTATGCTTTAATTAGGTACGAGATCATAATTATTACCTTTTTTTTCATATTCTATTTTTGTTCTCAATGAATCGGAAGTTTTCTCCAAGCGGTGCACTTCCTGAAGTGATTTTGTATAATCGTCATACAACATATAATAACAAAACAACATTAAGACAGAAAATGGGAGTACGATCTTCCACATAAAATGTAATGAAATCCTTTGTTTACTCATAGTGTTTTTATTGCTATTTGTTTCCTTTAAGGTAGCAATAATAAATTACATATGTTCAAAGATTCTTTTAATTAATCACAATTTAACACGCACACCTTCTCTTTCCCGGCCCAGGTTCCATAAACTGTAAAAACCTATTTTGAAAATATTTTAAAAACTTAATCTAGATTAAGTTTGCCACAACAGATTTAGGAGTAAATTTGGGGTTCATAAGTGTTTTTTTGGTTATTGAAAAGCAGCTACCATCTCTGGTAGATGCTTTTCTTTTTTAGATCCCTATATCTAAGAAAAAAGCTGCCTGAAAGCAGCTCTTTTTTATAAAGTCCATTCAAACTCTTTCCATTTGGTCAATGTTAAACAATCTGTTCCTGTACATTCATTATGCGTTTTGATAACGATTCTATAGTAAAAGTGCTTGCTTCCGAATATATAGTTATACCAGTTAGTATTTGGTGGGGTCGGGTACGGAAACGCGTAATACTGTAAGTTAAACGGAATACTGTAAGGTGTTGGAACCGGGTAAGGATCATTAGGTCCCGTAGGATCGAAAGCAGGATCATTACATTGTAGAATATAGTTCATGTTGAATTTGAGATCCATGCTTGTTACATTTGGTAAAGGGTATATTTTGTTGATATTTCCATAAGGTAGATTGGGCGACAGGGCTGTCTGACTGATTTCGAAATAGGCATTGTGTGTGATACATTTATCGGGACGATAATTCGCAAGTTCGAAATGGATGTTGATAATGGGCTGTACACTTGCTGTATTGGTTGTTAAATACGTATTCTGGCAATCGGGAAAATTCACTGTGGTTGTGATAGGACCTCCATAAAAAGCAGTTAAAGGAGAACCGGAGAGGACTGTTCCTTCATAAGCCTGGTTAATTCCACCCCTGATATCGTATTTACAGTCGTTAATTTCATATTCTATGCCTGTAGCCGCAGTTTGGGTATTTGAAAAACTGCTTTTCGTTCCTTCATATTCCGATTCGGTATTTTCCTCGCCTGAGCAGGAGAATAAAAATGCGGTCCCCGCTACTAATAATAATAATTTTTTCATGACTTAATTTTTAAAGTTATTTAACTAAAATTAACAAATAATATAATACATTTAACAAAAAAAAATATAATTATAAAAAAGACAACTCATCTATATACCAAAAAATCGAAGAATGCGTAATTAGTTCAATTCGTTTTTAGTAAAATACAAAACCTCATATTGTAGCCATGAATAAGACAATATTCATAAAGCATTTGTATTTTTATGCCTAAATACAAACAGGTTGATTTTAATTACTTTCTGTTGCTGTAAAGAAGTAGAAGTCTACCCAAACAAATAAAAAAGACTGTCCGAAAAGTCTGTCGTTAAATATATTATGTCCGATTTAGATTTTTTAAAGGGATCATGGAACAGGCAGGTTCAATTTCCCGTCCAGACAAAGGAAGAACTGCAACGCAATATCAGAAAAAGTTCGCTTAACGTTCTGAGGTGGCTTATTGCTGTTAATTTTTTTGAATTAGTACTGTTTATCGGGCTTTCGGTTTTGCTCGGGGAAGCAGATGATACCGAGCAGCATTCCATTATAAACAGAATAGTCAATACGCTTGACTTTATCATTTACACATTGCCCATTCTATTTTCGGGCTTCTACTTCATCTTAATAAAGAGGATTGGAAAGGGGAAATCCGTTTCTTCATTACTTCAAAATATTCTTACAGCCCGTAAGCTTTTAAACTTCTATATTTATTTGAACATTGCCTTATTCCTCATTATACTCTATGTTGCTATTTTCCTTACCATAAGTGCCGGACAAATAGACCAGGAGGCAGCAGGTACAATAGGAACTACCACCTCGTATGTGATCCTTATTTCGATATGCATTCTGGTTTCCCTGCTTTTTATGCTTACCGTATGGTTGTTTTACAGGTTGCTGTACGGAAGGCTTCTTCAAAAGCTGAACAGAAATTATGAAGAGCTCAAAGATATGGAGTAGTTAATCTTTAAGATGGTCCTTAAACTGTTTACGGAATTTTTCCAGCTTCGGAGCGATAACCGCCGCACAATACGCTTTATCTCCATTATGGGTGAAATAATCCCAATGATAATTTTCTGCCTCATAAAAGGTAGAGGCCTGCGTTACCTTCGTAACGATAGGCTTGTCAAAAACAGCTTCCCTGGTCAAAAGGTCAATATAGGCTAAGGCCTCTTTTTCCTGATCTTCATTAAGGTAGAATATTTCGCTTCGGTATTGGGTACCAATGTCTTCTCCCTGTCGATTCAGAGATGTAGGATCGTGCGTTGAAAAAAATACGCCGAGCAGTTCACGGTAAGATAACGCATCTGCATCATAAATAAGTTTTATGGCTTCTGCGTGAAGCGTATTTCCTGTACAAACTTCCTTATAGGTTGGATTCTCTGTTATACCTCCGATATAGCCCGGTACTATTTTTTCAACCCCTTTTAATTTCTGAAAAATTGCTTCTGTGCACCAAAAGCACCCGTTCGCAAAAATAGCCGTTTCGAATTTCATATTATCAAGACATTTTAATTTTAATGAATCTTAAAATTAAACCAAATATCCCGGAAATCATTTAAATTAAACAAAAGTTTTCTAATTTAGTTTCCAAATTCTATATGATGATAAAAGCAAAACATTTACATAAGCAGTTCAACGACCTGGAGGTTCTCAAGGATGTATCGCTCGACATTTCGAAAGGAGAAATCATTGCGATTGTAGGCGCTTCCGGAGCCGGGAAAACCACCCTGCTTCAGTTATTAGGCACATTGGACACCCCTTCCAAAAAACAGGATGTACAGTTGCTCATAGACGGTGTGGATGTTTTGAAATTAAAAGACAGGGAACTTGCAGCATTCCGAAACAAGAAGCTGGGTTTTATATTTCAGTTTCATCAACTGCTTCCTGAATTTTCTGCCTGGGAAAATGTATGCATTCCTGCTTTCATAGCAGGTCGTTCAAAAGAAGAAGCTAAAAAGGAAGCGATTGAACTCTTAAGCTATCTCGGCCTGGAGCACAGAACAGAACATTTCCCTTCCGAGCTTTCGGGTGGCGAACAACAACGGGTCGCAGTAGCACGTGCCCTTATCAACAAACCGGCAGTTGTTTTTGCAGATGAGCCGTCCGGAAATCTCGACACGCGTTCTGCCGAACATCTGCATGAACTTTTTTTGGAACTGCGCGATAAGTTCGGACAAACCTTTGTAATTGTTACCCATAATGAAGAGCTGGCCGGCATGGCAGACAGAAAACTTACCATGAGCGACGGAAGATTCATAGAATAGCCTAATACATTCCTTAATATAAAATGCCGGTCTTTGGGACCGGCATTTTCATTATATATTACTTTAAATGTGTTTTAAAATAATCTGCAATCTTTTCATTGAGATGTACTCGATCTTTTCCCAGTACGTTGTGTTCATGCGTAGGATAAAGGAAATAGTCTACCTGCTTTCCTTCCTTGATGCATTTTTCTATGAATTCCATACTGTGCTGCTGCACCACAACCGGATCCTGTGCACCATGGATCATTAAAAGACGCCCTTTCAGCTTGTTAACCTTGTTCAACGTGGAAGCTTTTTCATATCCTTCCGGATTTTCCTGTGGTGTATCCATATATCTTTCTCCATACATCACCTCATACCATTTCCAGTCAATTACAGGTCCGCCAGCTACCCCTACCTTAAAGGTATCCGGATAATTAAGCATTAGGCTCGTCGTCATAAATCCACCGAACGACCATCCGTAAACTCCGATCTTATCTGCATTAACAAATTTCTTAGACTTCAGAAACTCCACCCCTTTCATTTGGTCGGCCATTTCGTTCTGTCCCAGCTGACGGTGAATTACGTGTTCAAAGTCGCGCCCGCGGTTCTCGCTTCCCCTGTTGTCTAAAGTAAATACCACAAATCCTTGCTGCGCCATGTAATAATCAAAACCTCCTGCTCCACCTCCAAAGCGGTTGTTAACCAACTGTGCGTGAGGTCCTCCGTAGACGTATACCATCACGGGGTATTTTTCATTTTCATTAAAGTTAACAGGATAAAGCAGTCTTCCGTTTAAGTCAGTTTTACCATCAGCGGCCTTTATTGTAACCATTTCAACTTTAGGCAGCGTGGTTTTCCCTTCATAAGGATTTTTGGCATTGAGCAATTCCACCGCTTTCTTCCCGTTTACGGCATTTAATGCTATATGGTTAGGTGTTGAGAAATTTGTATATTGGGAATAATACCAAGTTCCCCCATCGTTCATTTCCACAGTATACGTAGCCGATTTCTCCGTTACTACGCTCGTTTTTCCAGATTTAACATCGGCTTTGTACAAAAGTTTGTCCATTCCTCTGTTCCCGGTACCCATATAGTAGATTTCCTTTGCTGAAACCTTTACAAATTCTTTGAATACCACATCTTTGTATACGTAGCTGTTCAACTGCTTTCCGTTCGTATTGTAGCGGTACATCTGGCGAAAACCGTCCTTCTCGGAAATATAGATGAACTCTTTATCGTTTAAAAACTTTAAAGGAACGGTAGGTTCCACATATGTTGAACTTTTTTCCTCGAAAAGCTGTCTGTCCATTTTTCCTGAAGCAGCCTGGTATCTTTGAAGTTTTAAGTGGTTTTGCCCTCGGTTCAGTACCCCGACATAAACAAATTCGCTTTTAGGATCCCATGTGGGCATGGTTAAAAACTGCTCTTTATCACCTTCAATGGCCAGCTGCGTTGTTTTTGCGGTATTGATGTCGTAAACATGCAGGGAAACCTCTTCGGACTTCATGCCCGCCATAGGGTACTTGATGGGCTTTTCTTCTGCAACCCTTTTTCCGAAATCAATAAGCGGGTAATCCTTTACCATGCGCTCATCCTTTTTATAGAAAAGGATTTTAGAACCATCCGGGCTGATCCATAACCCTCTGTCAATTCCGAACTCGTTCCGGTGCGTATTAGAGCTTCCGTTTACCACATGTACGGGATCATTCGTAATCTGCACAACCGATCCGTCCTCGAAGGCAACCGCAATGTTGTTCTTATTGAGATACACCACATAATTTTTAGCTGGTGCAATAACTTCTTCCGTTGCATCACCTGCAAACCTGATCGATTTTACAATTTTCTTGGTATCGATGTTGTAAACAAGGTAATATTTATTGTTTTCTCCGTCGTAGGTAAAAGACAGTTCTTTTTCGCCTTCCCAATGATAATTGAAAGGCATCATACGCAATGAAACTTTTTCTTCCAAGACTTCCGATACCGCAGTTTCAAGATCAGAGGTTGTTACAAAATTTTCGGTCGTACCGCCATCGGTATTTTTAGCGGTCAGCGCCTTAAAAGGGACATTAAGGTAAGTTAACTGATCATTTGTACGCCATTGTGCTGCATAAACAGATTCCGTTCCAAACCCTTTTTGTGCTGCAAGGGTAGCCTCCTCTATTGTTAAATTGGTCTGTGCCTGAGCCAGAAAACCAAACAATACAAAAGCGTATAAAGTAAATTTCTTCATGATAAAGTATTTGCGCCTAAATTACTGCTAATTGCACTATCTGCAAAAATTTTTTTTATTTCTCGTGATGCCAGTCACTTCATAAAACAAAAAACGCCTCTATGAGGCGTTTTTTGTTTTATGACAGAATCATTATTTATTGTAAACCTTCAAGGCTTCCTTGATGATCTCGGCAGAGCGGATAAGATCTTCCTTCTTTAAAACATAAGCCAGACGCACTTCGTCAAGCCCAACCCCCGGTGTGGAATAGAAACCTGCTGCAGGTGCAACCATAACGGTTTCTCCGTTCAGATCATAAGATTCTAGCAACCATTTTGCAAAATCTTCCGCATTGGCAACAGGTAATTTGGCAATACAGTAAAATGCACCGTTAGGCATGGAAACTTTTACGCCGTCGATTGCATTCAATGCATTTACAAGCGTATCTCTACGGTCTTTATATTCGGTAATTACATCATCAAAATACGACTGTGGTGTATCCAGTGCCGCTTCTGAAGCTATCTGCGCGTAGGTAGGCGGAGACAGTCTTGCCTGTGCAAACTTCATAGCCGTTGCCATTAATTCCTTATTTTTGGAAACGATACAGCCTATACGTGCTCCGCACATGCTGAAACGTTTCGAAACAGAATCTATCATAATGGCATTCTGTTCAATGCTTTTTTCGTTCATAACCGAAAAATGCTGGAATCCGTCGTATACAAATTCCCGGTATACTTCGTCGGCAATCAAAAACAAATCGTGTTTTAACACCAGCGCAGCCAATTGCTGAATTTCTTCCTTGCTGTAAAGGTATCCCGTTGGATTTCCGGGATTACAAATAAGAATGGCTTTTGTTTTAGGTGTAATAAGCTTTTCAAAATCTGCGATAGCAGGCAGGGCAAAACCATTATCGATCCCAGACATTACAGGTACCACCTTTACACCGTTCTGCGTGGAAAAACCGTTGTAGTTTGCATAGAAAGGTTCCGGAATAATGATTTCGTCGCCTTCATCCATAGTAGATCCCATTGCAAAAATCAGAGCTTCCGATCCTCCCGTTGTAATGATGATGTCTTCTTTATTAACAGGAAGCCCCTGCTTCTGGTAATAAGCGGCCAGTTTTTCACGATACGACTCAAAACCTGCAGAATGACTGTATTCCAATACGGTAATATTGGCATTTTTCACGGCATTGATGGCTACCTCAGGTGTTTTGATATCCGGTTGTCCAATGTTCAAGTGATACACCTTATTACCTTTCTTTTTAGATATTTCGGCATACGGAACCAATTTACGAATCGGAGATTCCGGCATGTTATGTCCTTTTGTTGAAATTCTCGGCATAATATATTGTTTGTTTAGATCAAATTGTTTTTGAGTATTTTACCGAACAAATGTACTTTATATCTTGAAATTACTCAAATAATTATATGATTAATATTAAGTTAAAATACCTGCCCGCCTGCTTAATTTAAGTACTTTTGTGAAATTTCAAGCTACACTACAACTACATATTATGAGCAAAATAATATCTTTTTTGTCATCTACGCGGTTAATGGCTGTCCTGTTCATCGTTTTTGCGGCCGTAATGGGTATTGCCACCTTTATTGAAAACGAATACAATACCGACACTGCAAGGATACTTGTTTACAACACCAAATGGTTCGAGGCCATTATGTTGATTTTTGTTTTCAACTTTATAGGGAACATCAAACGTTACAAATTATGGAGTAAAGCCAAGCTGGACACCCTTATCCTGCACCTGGCCTTCATCCTTATCCTGTTGGGTGCTTTTGTAACGCGCTATATCAGTTTTGAAGGTATGATGCCTATTCGTGAAGGTGAAACAGTAAACCAGTTTTATTCTGACAGAACCTTTTTAACCGTGATGGTAGACGGAGATGTAAACGGGGAAATGAAACGCCGTACATTTGAAGAGCGAAGACTTTTTTCCGGTGCTCTTGATAAAGATAACCTTATCAGCAAATTTGCTTCCAACCATTTCAACTTTAAAAAAGAATTCAACGGTATTCCATTTGAAGTAGAATTTAAAGATTTTATCATGGGGGCTTCGGAAGAAATTCAGGAAGATCCCAAAGGGAAAAGTTTTTTAAAGCTGGTAGAATCAAGTCATGGGGAACGTCATGAGCATTTTATAGAAGAGGGAACCGTTGAAAGCATTCACGGAGTTCTGTACTCCTATAATAAGCCTACCGAAGGAACCATCAATTTTACGAGCGATGCCGACGGAGAATTCAAAATAAATTCCCCGTTTGCAGGAAATTACCGCATCATGGCTACCCAGGCTACAGGAACGGTTTCTGCAAACACCGAAGAAAAGCTTAACTTCCGTTCATTATATGATTTTTCGGGTACGCAATTTGTGCTCGACAGACCCATAACAGGAAAAAAAGTACTCAAACAAAACAACGATTTTAAGGCAAAGAATACAACCGATGCCCTTGTTTTAAAAGTCCGTTCTCAGGGTAAAGAAGAAGAGATCACCCTTATGGGATCGAAAGGACAAATGGGGATACCGCAGTCGTTCAAACTCGGATCTCTTGAATTTACGCTTATCTACGGATCTAAAGTATATACAACGCCTTTCCAGGTAAAGCTTAACGATTTCATTGCTGAAAAATATCCGGGAACCGAAAAAAGTTATTCTTCTTTTGAAAGCAAGGTAACAATCATTGATCCTGATAAATCATTTGATTACCATATTTATATGAACCATGTACTAGACCATAAAGGCTACCGTTTTTTCCAGGCAAATTTTGATCCAGATGAAAAAGGAACCCACCTTTCAGTAAACCATGATTTCTGGGGCACCTGGATTACCTATATAGGCTATACCTTATTGTATATTGCCATGTTGCTTATCCTGTTCACTAAAAACACCCGTTTCAACGATTTGAGAAAGAAACTTAATAAAATACACGCCAAAAAAGCGGCGCTTACCATTACGGCCTTATTTTTTGGACTGTTTACGGCGACCGCACAGCACGCACATAACGCTCCTACCCGCTCGCAGATTGATTCTCTCCTGCAACGGGCCAAAGTAAAACAGGAGCATGCCGATTTATTTGGAAGGGTCATTATACAGGATGCCGGCGGGCGTATGAAACCCATCAATACGTTTTCTTCAGAATTACTCCGAAAAGTAAGTAAGGACGATCATTTCCAGGGAATGGATTCTGATCAGGTAATGCTTTCCATTACCCAGTTTCCACAACTTTGGTACCATGTTCCGATCATCAGTCTTAAAAAAGGAAACGACAGTATCCGCTCTCTTATCGGTATTCCTTCGGATGCCAAATTCGCAGCCCTTGCCGACTTTTTCGATGATCAGGGAAACTATAAATTAGGCGACCTTCTAGATCAGGCAAACCATACGAATGTTAAGGATCAGTTTCAGAAAGATTTCATTGCTGCAGATGAAAAGGTCAACCTTTTGTATTCTGCCATCAGCGGTCAGATCCTTAAAATCTTCCCAATCCCGGGAAATAGTGACAATAAGTGGGTTTCCTATCTGGAGCTGAACGAATCCGGTATGAAGGGAATGGATTCCATCTACACGAAAAACATTTTACCCATGTATTCAGCTTCCCTGTTAAAGGCTATCGAATCCAACGATTACAAAGCTTCTACCGAACTGCTGACCTCCCTTATCAATTACCAGAAAAAATTTGGCGCAGATGTGGTGCCTTCCGAGAAGAAGATAAATGCGGAAATCCTTTATAATAAATACGATATCTTTAAAAAGCTTTACTCGTACTATATTTATGTTTCCGTACTGTTGTTCATCGTTGTCATCATACGCATCTTCCGAGAAAACAAATTTTTACGCATTACATCAAAGGTATTCACAGTGCTAAATGTCCTGCTTTTCCTTCTTCATACGGCCGGTCTTATCGCCCGTTGGTATGTTTCCGGGCATGCTCCGTGGTCCGATGCTTACGAATCCATGATTTTCGTTGGTTGGGCAACCATGCTTTTCGGACTTATCTTTGGAAGAAAATCAAGCCTTACCCTTGCCTCTACCGCTTTCGTAGCAGGTATGATCCTAATGATTGCGCACTGGAACTGGATGGACCCTTCCATCGGGAACCTTCAGCCTGTATTGAACTCTTACTGGTTAATGATCCACGTTGCCGTTATTGTGGCCAGTTACGGTCCCTTTACACTGGGAATGGTACTTGGAGTGGTCGCTTTATTCCTTATGTTGTTCACCACAAAAAACAACAAATCTAAAATGGAACTCAATCTTAAAGAAATTACCTATATAAACGAAATGGCACTGACCGTAGGTCTAGTAATGCTTACCATAGGTAACTTTCTTGGAGGACAGTGGGCCAACGAAAGCTGGGGTCGCTACTGGGGATGGGATCCTAAAGAAACATGGGCGCTTATATCCATTATGGTGTACGCGTTTGTAATACATATGCGTTTTGTTCCTGCCCTGCGCGGCTTATGGATTTACAACCTTATATCTGTTCTCGCATTTTACAGCATTCTTATGACCTATTTCGGAGTGAACTTTTATCTTTCCGGACTTCATTCCTATGCTAAGGGAGACCAGATGGTAACCCCGTCCTTTATATGGATTTCGGTGGCATCCGTATTCCTGTTAGGATTACTGGCTTTCTTCAAGTATAGAAAATACTATAAAAAATAATTAAAAAAAGCTTTCCTTCATCGGAAAGCTTTTTTTATACAATAGAACTAATAATAACTTTTAAATCACAAATAAATTGTTTAAATTTATTGAAAAGCAAGATATGAAATTATTTTTAATAACGGGTGCTTTTTTCGCATTAAGTTGTGTAAAAAATCCACAATTAACAATTGACCCACAGAACAGCATGGAACAGCAACATGAAAAAAGTCCTATCTACCAGTTTAAAGTTAAGGACATTACAGGCGCAGACTTTGATCTCGCACAGCTAAAAGGCAAGAAGGTACTTATAGTCAACACCGCTTCAAAATGTGGATTAACACCACAATTTGAACAACTGGAAGCACTGTACCAAAAATACAAGGATCAGAATTTTACGATTATCGGCTTTCCCACCAACGATTTCATGGGGCAAGATCCCGGATCAAATGAGGAGATAGCAGATTTTTGTAAAAGAAACTATGGGGTAACATTTCCTATGATGAGTAAAATCGTCGTAAAGGGTAACAATATCGAACCTTTATTCCGCTACCTCACACAAAAAGAAGAAAACGGCCTTGGAGACTTTGAAGTAGAATGGAACTTCCAGAAATTCCTGATCAACGAACAGGGAAAACTTGAAAAAGTAATCAGCCCTAGAACCCTTCCAACCGACAGTGAAATCACAAACTGGATTGAAGGAAAATAGGCATAATTAAAATATAAATAAAGGATAGTTCGTATCTTTGAATAAATCTATTTCATAAAATGAACTATCCTGAAATACCTTTGGCTCAAAGCATACTCGAAATATTTAAGGCTAAAGGAATAGAACATATTATCATATCACCGGGATCGCGAAATGCCCCGTTAACCATCGGGTTTACTTCCGATCCCTTCTTTACCTGTTACAGTATTGTAGATGAACGCTGCGCCGCTTTCTTCGCAATGGGAATAGCCCAACAACTGCAAACCCCGACGGCTCTTCTTTGTACATCCGGATCGGCGTTGCTGAACTATTATCCTGCTATAGCGGAAGCTTTTTACAGTCAGATACCGCTTATTGTACTTTCTGCAGACCGCCCCACTTCCAAAATTGATATAGGTGACGGCCAAACAATACGGCAGCGAAATGTATTTGCCAACCATTCCCTGTTCAATGCGAATCTTCTGGATGAAGCTTCTGAAGCGAACGACCTCCTCATACAGCAGGCCATTGGTACGGCAAAGGCACAGCGGGGGCCAGTGCACATCAACATTCCGTTTGAAGAACCTCTTTACAATACGGTACCTTCACCTACTTATAAGGCACGTATTACCCATGAAGAAACAAAAACAAAAACAACGGAAGAACCACACGATCTGTCTGTTGTGGAACAGGCTAATAAAATCGTCGTGCTCGTCGGATCACAAGACCCGGGAAGGCTTTCGGACGCACATATGGAATATCTTGCTTCTTTACCCCAGGTGGTAATCCTTACGGAAATCAATTCCAACCTGCACCATCCAAACATCGTTTCCAATATCGATACGCTCATTACGACTTTTTCAGAGAAGGATTTTGAAGATTTTCAACCAGACCTCCTGTTGACTTTCGGAGGAATGGTGGTATCAAAACGCATAAAAGCCATGTTTCGGAAATACCCGCCAAAGAACCACTGGCATGTTGATCCATTGCGCGCATATGATACGTTTTCGGTTCTTACCCAACATGTGAAATGCACCGCAGATACTTTTGTTGAGGCACTTATGCACCATATACAGCCTAAACAATCAGATTTTTCCCGGCACATCCGCTCCATAATGGAGAAACGCAGAAAAGGGCACGACCGGTATCTTTCGGAAATTCCGTTTTCCGACCTCAAATCCTTTGGCATCATATGGAAACAACTTCCACACCATATCCAATTGCAAATAAGCAACAGCGCAGTTATACGTTATGCCCAGCTTTTCGAAACACCCGCCGATATAGAAGTATTCTGCAACCGCGGTACAAGTGGTATCGACGGTTCTACCTCTACCTCTATAGGGGCTGCAGTTGCAGTATCCAGGCCTACGGTGCTCATAACAGGTGATATCAGTTTTTTCTACGACAGCAACGCTTTATGGAATAATTATATTCCAAAGAACTACAAGATCATCATCATCAACAACTCGGGTGGCGGGATCTTCAGGATTCTTCCGGGCCATAGTGAAAACGAAACATTCAACACCTTTTTTGAAACCGAGCATCAGCTAACAGCTGAACATCTGGCCGCTATGTACCATTTCGGTTATCAGACGGCTTCGGGCGAAGAAGAACTGGAAGAAGCCCTGAAAATTTTGTTTTCACGTAACGATCAGCCCCAGATACTGGAAGTATTCACTCCTTCCAAAATAAACAGGGATCTGTTGCGCAATTATTTTACAAACATCTCATCATTATAAATTATATGAAAAAGTTTATTCTACCCATTGCTATTGCATCTTTTGCATTAACAAACTGCAACGGCCTTCAGCAGGTAGCCAATTCGCTTCCGGCAATTATTGAAAATTCATCTCTCGGGCAAACCCAGATTGCAGCAGGTTTAAAAGAGGCCCTGCAACAGGGAATCGACAAACAGGTTGTTAACCTTACAAAAACGGATGGGTTCTATAACAACCAGCTTGTCCGGATAGGCCTTCCGTCGGAATTACAGAAAGTTGAAAAAACGTTAAGGGACGTCGGTTTAGGAAATTTGGCTGATGAGGGAATTAAGGCACTCAACAAAGCGGCAAGTTCGGCTGTAAAGGAGGCTACGCCTATTTTTGTCGATGCCATTACAAAAATGACCATCAGCGATGCTACAAATATCCTTATGGGAAATAAAAATGCAGCCACACAATATCTCATCAAATCAACCAAAACTTCCCTTTACAGTAAATTTAACCCCGTTATAAAATCGTCTTTTACGAAAGTTGGAGCCGACAAGGTATGGAGCAACATTATTACGAAATACAATGCGCTTCCCATGGTAAAAGATGTAAACCCGGATCTGACAGATTATGTTACGGAGGAAGCTTTAAAAGGCGTGTATACCATGATTGAAAAAGAAGAAGCCAACATCAGAACAAATACAGCTGCGCGGACAACAAACCTGTTAAAATCGGTTTTTGCCCTACAGGATAAAAAATAAAAATCGGATCCCTGAAAGGCTAACCTTTCAGGGATCCTGTATTAAATGTATAATGGTTATACTTATTCTGTTTCCTTTTTAAAGCTCGGAACCGGTACATTTGCCCAGTTTTCTCCGGATTTAATCCTGTAAAGCTGCATTTCGCTTATTCCGAACTGTTTCGCAATGATGCGCATCCTGGTTTTGCGGTTCGGATCATGGATCATGCGTTTAATACGCATTACCTGCGTGGTGTCGAGTTTCATCCCCTTTTGTGCCAGGCGTTTTTTTTCTATCCTTTTGATGTGTCCTTCCTTAACATTGGGATTGATGCGCTGATGGTCATACTTTTCCTTCTCCGTTACCCATTTAAGGTTCGTGTAATGATCGTTGAGGTTGTTGAAATCAAGATGAATCACATGGTCATGTTCGGCTGAGGGTTTTGCATTGTAAAACTCGGCCACTGCCCTTGACAGCATAATGTGTTTATGAAAATAACCTCCGCCGGGTTTCGGTGTTTTATATCTGAAAATCCTTAAATTGTTCGTAACATTCGGTTTTAACAATGTTCCGTCCTTAAAATGCTCTTTAAAGCTGATGAGCCTTCCAAAATTGGAAACAGCATACCGAAGACGCTTCTTACCTTCCAATAATAATTCTTTAAACGTCTCGTTCGGATAAAATACTAGCATACCTTTCTAATAATCTATTATTAATAGAATATTTTTTTCAGGAGCTTTTTAGAATGTTATAAGTGTGTAGTTGTTTGTGAGTGTTGAACAAATATAGGTATTTTTTTTTCTCCCTAAACAAAGAGCCCTTTTTTTATGAGAAATTTTTCAATAGACTCGGGTTTTGTATATGGGGCAAAACGTTTTATGGGGCGCCCGTTGCTGTCTATTAGGAACTTGGTAAAGTTCCACTTTATTTTTCTGGTAAGAAAACCGGGCAGGAAGGTAGTAAGATATGCAAACAGCGGGTGTATCCCGGGTCCTTTCACATCGATTTTGGCAAAAAGGGGAAAAGTAACGCCGTAATTAAGCTCGCAATACTCCTGTATGTTTTTTTCGTCACCAGGTTCCTGATTCAGAAACTGGTTGCTGGGAAATCCCAGTATAAGCAGTCCTTTATCTTTATATTTCTCATACAGTTCCTGCAATCCCTTGTATTGGGGAGTGAACCCGCAGCGGCTCGCTGTATTAACAATGAGCAAGGTCTTTCCCTTAAACCCTGAAAAATCAATTTGCTTGCCCTGTATAGACGTTGCACTGAAGTTGTAAATGCTTTTCATAAACACAAAATACGGACTGACTGCTTAAAGCAACACTCCAGAATTGGACCTGTTGACTGCTGTTCTTGGATAAAAAAAGTAGACCTGTAAGCCGGGTTCTGTAAAGACGAATCTTTCCTTATCATTTATCTAGATATACAGTTACCCGTATATTCCATCTGCCTACCCTCCAACTCGCGCGGGCAGCACTTAATGTTGGTTTACATGGCATTTCACCGAATAGAGTTTACCTGGTTTCACTACAGCCGAACTGTACATACTTTCTGTTGCACTTGTCCTCGCCTCACGACGGACGGGCGTTACCCGCTATTCTGCCCTATGGTGCCCAGACTTTCCTCTGACATACGCCAGCGATAAGGCGGTCTACTTGAATGCAAAGGTAGTATGAATTTGGTTTTAATCATACATTTTACCAAACGAATTCATATTTTCTTTAAATTTGTTACTTTAAAAATCTATTATGACCTTCAATAAAATCACGGAATCTGAATCTGATTATAACCACCTGGAACAGATGAGTGTTTTGGATTTGCTCACCAACATCAACAAGGAAGATCAAACAGTTCCAATGGCTGTCCAAAAGGTAATTCCTGACATTGAAAAAGCAGTTGAAAAAATTATCGTGCAGCTGCAGAAAGGCGGACGTTTGTTCTACATCGGTGCCGGTACTTCGGGCCGTTTGGGTGTTGTTGATGCTTCGGAATGCCCTCCTACTTTCGGAGTTCCGTTCGATCTTGTTATAGCGCTCATTGCCGGGGGAGACAGCGCCATCAGGAAAGCTGTTGAAAATGCTGAAGATGATGCCGTCCAGGTTATTGAGGATTTAAAAGCATACAACCTTAATGCAAACGACTTCCTTATTGGTATAGCAGCTTCGGGAACAACACCGTACGTTTTGGGAGGAATTGAGTACTGCAGGCAAAACGGCATTCCTACCGCAGGAATTAGCTGTAATCCCGGAAGCCCGCTTGCTATCGGTGCCGATATCGCTATAGTGCCCGTAGTAGGTCCCGAATTTGTTACCGGAAGCTCCAGAATGAAAGCCGGAACGGCTCAGAAACTTGTTTTGAACATGATTTCAACAGCGACCATGATCCGTTTGGGGCATGTGAAGGGAAATAAAATGGTAGACATGAAACTGTCTAACCATAAACTTGTAAACCGTGCTACCCGTATGGTTGCAGATGAACTGCAAATTTCAGAAGAAGAAGCCAGGATGCTCATTGACCAATATGGTAATGTAAGAACTGCAATCTCTAATTATAAAAAGTAATGGAAACACCTCAAACAGATAAAACACGGATATACAAAGGGCTACAGAAAGTGTTCATTGCAATTCCCCTCATGTTCACAGGACCTGTCATTATTTACTCATCTTTTAAAAACGAAGGGCACTTCCTTTATTACCCCGTGCTTATTGCAGGCTGCCTCATCTGCCTGTATTCCATGTTTTTGTTTTTCAAGGGTTTAAAAACAATTGTAAGCGGTTTATTTAATGATTAAAATAATGAAAAAAACACTCTTAATGGCAATTCCCCTGATGCTTGCGGGTTGCTACAACCAGGAACGAAATTGTAAAGATTTTAAGGAAGGAACCTTTGTATTTGAACAGGAAATTGACGGAAAACCCCATGTTTCCACCTTTGTGCGAACCGATAAATACGAAATTGAAACCTATAACGGAAAAACCGATACAGCAAGTATCCGCTGGGTGAACGATTGTGAATACATATTACAGAAACTTCACCCGAAAAACATGGCCGAAAAAAAAGCGGTACAAATGAAAATCCTTTCCACTACGAAGGAAGGTTATAATTTCGAATACAATATAGTTGGCGACACTAACAAGCAGAAAGGATTCATTAAGAAAACGAAATAGGACAATATGGATATTTTATTTACCGTTGATGCGCTTATCGCTTTTACCACTCTTACTTTTCTCGAAATAGTTCTTGGTATAGACAACGTAATCTTCATATCTATCGTAACGGGTAAACTTCCTGTGGAACAGCGAAAAAAAGCCACCCGCATCGGGTTGTTTCTTGCCATGTTTATGAGGATAGGCTTATTGTTTGCCATTTCATGGCTTACGCGGATGAAAGCCCCTCTCTTTACTATTGATACGGGCTGGTTCAGTGCCGAAATCAACGGCCAGGCACTTATCCTTTTGGGTGGAGGAATTTTCCTGATTTACAAGTCTACAAAGGAAATCCATGAAAAAGTAAACCACATTGAACATATTACAGATTCAAAAGAAGCATCACAGAAAAGATCGGTCTCTTTTTCCTCGGTTATTGCGCAGATACTTATGATCGACATTATCTTTTCGGTAGATAGTATTTTAACGGCCGTAGGAATGACAAACGGACTCTATCCGTCGCAAGTGGAACTCTGGGGACAGCGGCCCGAACTTTTTATTATGATAACGGCGGTAGTGGTTTCTGTTGCTGTAATGATGCTTTTTGCCGTACCTGTAGGAAATTTTGTAAACAAAAACCCGTCTATCCAGATTCTGGCCCTTTCCTTCCTCATCCTTATCGGCTTTATGCTTACAACCGAGTCTATGCATTTGTCGAATGCTGTGCTTGCCGGGCAACACATAGGAGCCGTACCAAAAGGATACCTATATTTTGCCATAGCATTTTCTCTGGCAGTTGAATTCATTAATATGAAAATGAGAAAGAAGGTTTCGTAATGTTTTTTTTCGTATCTTTAATAGAAAAACTATTAATTATGAAAAAAGTTACATTATTTGTTTTATTTGCACTTGGGATGATCCAGTATTCCAATGCACAGGAAGTAAAAACCGAAATTGAGATTGTTGATAAGGTAAAAACCGTATTCATGACGGTAAATGCGGACCGTTTTCAGGATTTAAAAGATTTTGACTGGCGCGGGCACCTCACCAGGGTATTTAAGGATGTACCGGATGACGCCATCATCGGCATCAGGGTAAACATCAATGCGAAGCAGCTTACTAACGACATCGCAACCCTTAACAATAAAATGTCTCTTTATGAAGTAGGAACTGCCAACAACAGGGAAAAACTGCTCAGAAGCATGGTAAAAAATGTTCAGCTTTTCATTGAAGATGAACAACAGGGAAATAACATCGACTAACACCAAATGACTGATCCGGCAACCGGATCAGTTTTTTTTTACCGTTTCCCAAATAATAAGTACATTTAGGCACAAAATAAAGTATTATGAAGAATTTCAAAAACTATGTGCCGCATCTTTTAGCGATTGTCGGATTTATAGTTGTTGCCCTGGCCTATTTCTATCCCGTAACGCAGGGTAAATCCATTCTACAGAGCGATATTGTACAATATACGGGAATGGCAAAGGAATTAAATGATTTTCGTGCAACTCATAATGAAGAAACCTATTGGGTTGATAATGCTTTCGGCGGGATGCCCACCTATCAGTTAGGGGCCAAATATCCTCATCATTACATCAAACAGCTCGACTATACACTACGGTTCCTGCCGCGTCCTGCAGATTATATTTTTTTGTATTTCATCGGATTTTATATACTGCTTCTAACCTATAAGGTAAAACCTTTAAAAGCTTTTATAGGAGCCCTCCTATTTGGTTTTTCTACCTACCTTATCGTTATCCTCGGGGCCGGCCATAATGCAAAAGCCCATGCCATCGCCTATATGCCGCTGGTTCTGGCAGGGGTTCACCTGGTATTCAGGAAAAAATACCTGCTCGGGGGTATTTTAACGCTGCTTGCAGCCGCACTGGAAATTGCCGCAAACCATTTTCAGATGACTTACTACCTGTTGCTCTTCCTCGTGGTGGTTACAGTATATTATACGATATACTACATCCGTCAAAAAGAAGCAGCAGCCCTATTAAAGATGTTTGCCGTTTTTGCAGTAGCGGGTATTCTCGCCATCGGGCTTAATGCCACAAGTCTTATGGCAACGAGCGAATATGCTAATTTCAGTACGCGAAGCGACAGCTCACTCACCATTGCTCCTGACGGCACTCCTAAGAAGTCGACAAATGCCATGACGCACGAGTATATTACCGAATACAGTTACGGCATCTTTGAGACCTTTAATTTACTTGTACCCAGAATTATGGGCGGTGGAAACGGAGAAAACATAGGCACCGATTCCCATACCTATCAATTTGTCTCCAATTTTCTGCAGGCACAGGGATATGATCCTTCACAGGCAAAACAGTTCAGCGATCATGCCCCGATGTATTGGGGAGAGCAACCCATTGTGGCCGCTCCTGCTTATATAGGAGCCGTTGTTTTATTCCTTGCCGTTCTGTGCATGTTCGTAGATGACCGTAAAGTAAAATATTACCTCGCAGCCGGGGCACTTATGTCGATTGTTTTATCATGGGGAAAACATTTCTTCCTTACCGATTTCCTTATTGACCATTTGCCTATGTACAATAAATTCCGTGCCATCACGTCTATACAGGTCATTGCAGAACTTTGTTTTCCTGTACTTGCTGTTTTGGGATTACAGGCCTTCTTTAAAGCTGAAAAGGATAAACAACTGACTGCTTTAAAAACATCCGGTATGGTATTCGGAGGTATTATAGTATTGCTGCTTGTTCTGAAATCAACTATGGGATTTGAAGGGACAAATGACGCATATTATGCGCAGATGTTCCAGGATGCAGGCCAATCCTTCATAAATGCCCTTATAGACGACCGCAAGGCACTTTATAATAAAGATCTTTTAAGAACCTTGTTCTTCATAGCTGCTGCCGTAGCTGCGCTATTTGCTTATATAAAAGGATTCCTTGATTACAGAAAGGCTGTAATTGCCGTTGGTATATTAGGAATACTTGATCTTGTAATGATTGACCTTAATTATGTAAACAAAGACAATTTTGTTCCTAAAAAAATGGTAGAGGTTCCATTCGAACCCACTCAGGCCGATCTGCATATCCTCAACGACAAATCACAGTTCCGCGTATTTGAACAGGCAGGTGGTTTCAGCAGTGCGCGCAGTTCGTATTTCCACCATTCCCTGGGAGGTTATCATGCTGCAAAGCCTAAAAAAATACAGGATCTTTTCGATTACCAGATCGCACAACAGAACATGGAAGTGCTTAATATGCTCAATGTTAAATACATCATTGGAAAAGACGAGCAACAACAGGATATCCCTCTTAAAAATCCTGAAGCAAACGGAAATGCCTGGTTTGTTAAAAATGTACAACAGGTAAGCAATGCCGATGAAATGATGCAACAGCTTAAAAAATTCAAATCCAAAGAAACTGCACTGGTTTACGAACAGGCAGGCATTAAGAAAAATAAGTTTGAAGGAGACAGCCTTGCACAGATAAAACTTGTCTCCTACCAACCAAACAAACTTGTATATGAGAGTAAAAACAGGTCAGACGGCTTCGGAGTATTTTCAGAGGCTTATTATCCTAAAGGCTGGAACATTACCATAAATGGTAAGCCCGTACAGATGGTAGAAGTAAATTATGCTTTGCGCGGGCTGGAAATACCTGCCGGGACCAACAAAATTGAATTTACCTTCGATCCGCAGGTAGTGAAGACAGGGGGAACCATTTCACTTATTACGGCTCTTATTTCAATTATCCTTATTGCGGCTGCCGTTTTCTTTGCCCGGAAACGCACACCGTCGCTCCCTTCAGCAGAATAAACCTGTTCAAAATTATACCGTATTAAGAAAAGGAAGCCCTAAGGGCTTCCTTTTCTGTTATTTTTATGCTTCGGGGCAAATATGCTTCCTGTTTATGGTAAATGCTGCCATTAGATCAGCTCTTTTGGTTAAATTTGCAGTATAGAGGAATATTTGCTAGCACTTATATTTCATATGCCGTTGAATCTGTTTTACAGCCAGAATCTGTAAGATTAACCTAATGACTCTTAACTGAAATGAAAAAGGTATTAATAATTGCTTATTACTGGCCTCCGGCTGGAGGTCCGGGTGTACAGCGTTGGTTGAAATTTGTAAAGTATCTTCCTGATTTTGGTATTCAGCCTGTTGTTTATGTTCCCGAAAACGCCTATTACCCCCTTATAGATCAAGATCTGGAAAAAGATATACCTCAAGGCACTATTGTTCTGAAACAGCCAATAAAGGAGCCTTACCGGTTCGCCTCACTTTTTTCAGGAAAAAATACCCGCAACATCAGCTCCGGTATTATAAAGGCGTCGTCCAAACAGACACTGGCCGAGAAAATCCTTCTTTACATCCGCGGCAATTTCTTTATACCCGATGCCAGGATAGCATGGGTATCCCCTTCGGTTCAATACCTTTCGGAATACCTCAGATCCAATCACATCGACGCTGTTATAACTACAGGTCCCCCGCACAGTATGCACCTTATTGGCAAACAGCTGCAGGAAAAATTCGCTGTAAAGTGGATTGCCGACTTCCGCGATCCCTGGACCACGATCGGATATCATAAAGAGCTTAAACTCACTCAAAAATCGGCACAAAAACACAAGGAACTGGAAAAAGACGTACTGAACAGTGCCGATATGATCCTGGCCACAAGCTTTACCACCAAAAGGGAATTTGAAGAACTTACATCTAAACCTGTTCATGTTGTTACGAACGGATATGATGTGGAAACTGTCGAAAAACCACCACTGGACGAAAGATTTACGATGAGCCATATAGGTTCGCTTTTGTCCAAGAGAAACCCACGTATCTTATGGAAGGCACTCAAAGAACTGCTTAAAGAGCATCCGCAGTTCCGACAGGACTTTCAACTAAGGCTTATCGGAAAAGTAAGCAGCGATATTATCGAAACCATTAAAGAGTTCCGGTTGGATGCTTATCTTCAAACCATCGGTTATGTTTCCCATACAGACGCACTTAAATACCAGAGAAGCTCCCAGTTGCTGCTGCTCATTGAAATAGATTCTTTCGAAACTACGGGTATTATCCCCGGCAAACTGTTTGAATATATGGCAGCTGAAAGACCCATTCTGGCGATAGGTCCGCAGGACAGCGATGTGGAAACGATTATAAGGGACACCAATACCGGAAAATATTTCCATTACGACGATCTTGAATCCGTTAAAGCCTATATTTTATCCTGTTATGAACTATACAGGGAAAAGCAGCTAAGGGTAAACGGTATCGGGCTTCAGTACTACAGCCGCAAAAAACTGACCGAAAAACTGGCCGGTCTTTTAAAAAACAGCATCTTTATTTAGATAAAACCAACTGTTTTTCATAACTTTAGTAAAAAGCGAAGTTATGGAAAATAAGAAAATAGGTCTTTTTGTAGGCAGCCTTCGAAAAGCGGCCAATTCAAAGAGAATTGCAGAACAGCTTAAAAAAATGGCACCGTCCGGATTTGAATTTGTCATAGTTCCTATGGGACAGTTGCCGTTATACAACCAGGATTTTGATGATGACAACGAAGTACCGGAAACCTATGTTTCCTTTCGAAAGGAAGTTGCGCAACTCGACGGTGTAATTTTTATTACACCTGAATACAACCGTTCCGTTCCGGCCGTCTTAAAAAATGCAATCGATGTGGCCTCAAGGCCCTACGGAAAAAATATGTGGGACGGAAAACCCGGCGCTGTCATCAGCAGTTCATCGGGCTCCATATCGGGTTTTGGCGCCAACCATCACCTGCGGCAATCGCTTACATTCCTGAATGTACCGACCTTGCAGCAACCCGAAGCATACCTGGCCAATCTCACACCAGATTCGTTTAATGAAGACGGTTCGTTCAAAGATCTTAAAACAACCGGCTTTCTTCAGAAGATAACAGCCGCATACATTGAATGGTTCCGGTTGCTGAAGAAACAATCCTGAAAACTCCGTAGTATACAGAACAGATGCCCCTTTAAAACCGGGGCTTTTTTTATAGAATTAACTTTTTAAACCCGGCCTTTTAACGCATTAAATACCCAGGCGTTTGCGAGAAATCCGATCCCCACGGTTACGAATCCCCATCCCGAAATTTCACTGTATTTGAATATCCCCATCCCGATGAGCAAAACCCCCATCACGATCATTACAAAAGTTGCATATCCCAATATCTTGTTCTTGTTTAATCCCATAGCTTAAAAATTTATACAAATATCCTTCTTTTTAACGAAATATCCTGATGAGTAATTCCTTTAACAGATCATCGTGCGTCAGCGTTCCGTTGACTCCCTTCCCTTTTAGGTCGATTTCTCTGATTGCGGCTATGTTCTGACTTACTTTTTTCATGGGGTATACCTTGCTTGCCACCTGGTAATCTTTAAGTCCATACGGACTTATTCCCAACATTTTAGCAATATCATTAGGATTTGCCCCGCTGTTCTTATAAACGGCGCCATGGTACTGCAGCAGGCGTGAAAAGAAGTTGTACAGCAGCGCAATTGTAACTACGAGGGGATTATTTTTGGTGTTCAGCGCAAAATATTTCGCTATAGCGAAAGCCTTCGCTTCATTTTTTGATACGATGGCGCTTATAAGTTCGAAATTATTATATTCTTTGCTGATGCCGATATTCTGTTCCACAAGGTCGGCCGTAATAAGCTTATTGTCTTTTAAAACTATTTTAAGCTTTCCGATTTCGTTGGCGATCTTGTTCAGGTCGTTCCCAAGAAATTCTACAAGCATAGCCGAAGCTTTCGGTTCTATCTCAAGCTCTTCCTCATTTGCAAACGTTTTGAGCCAGCCTTCAACCTGGTAATCTTTGAGCCGTGCACTTTCAAAAAGCTCGGCCTGTTCAGATTTTTCTATGGCCTTGTATAGGGCTTTTCGTTTATCGAGCGTTTTGTATTTATAACAGAACACCAAAACGGTAGAAGGCTGCACAGCTTTAAAATATTCGGCGAACTGTTCAATGGTCTTTACAAGATCCTGAGCTTCCTTTACCACAATAAGCATCTTATCGCCCATAAACGGATACTGCCTTGCCTGCGACATGATTTCGTTTATGTTTGTATCCTTTCCGTAAAGTACCATCTGGTTAAAAGACTTTTCTTCTTCCGGAATAACGTTATCCATAAGGTAACTGCTTATATAATCAATATAATAAGGTTCATCACCCATTAAAAAATAAACCGGTTTGTAGGTTCCTTTTTTAAAAGCGGCCAACATTTTTTTCAGATCACTCATAAACTTTAGTAGATTTATCAGGGTATTTTAAAAGAGAATGAATAAATTTGCAATATGCGTGATTTAAATTTTCCCAAATTTCAATTCAGATTCAAAAGTAGTGAAAATAAACTGTTCATTTTTGATGAAATCCGGAAAAAGTACGTAATGCTTACACCTGAAGAGTGGGTTCGTCAGCATGTGGTTCATTTTTTGATTAATGTAAAAAAATATCCGAAATCCTACATAAATGTCGAGAAGGTTGTAAAGCTAAACGACATGAACAAACGTTACGACGTCGTGGTTTTCGATCCTCAAGGAAATATTTTTCTACTTGTTGAATGCAAAGAGCCCCAGGTAGAAATCACACAGGGTGTTTTTGATCAGATCGCACGATATAACAGCAGTCTGAATGCCCACCTTTTAATGGTTACCAATGGTTTGAACCATTATTATTGCAAATTAGATTACGAGAATAAAAAGTATCAGTTTTTAGCTGATCTACCTTAAAACAACGACATGGGTAAAAATTTTATATACATCGGATTATTAGTTTCATCCGTTTTTATTTCGTGCCAAAAAGAAAAAGGCCTTTCACCTGCCGATTCGAACCAGGATACCATAACAGAAGTTCTATATTCCAACGATCCCGATTATATTCTGGCCAATAAGAATGCACAGGAGCTGGTAGTTCATCTGGAAAACGAACAGAAGGAACTGAAACGTAAACTTAAAAAGGCCAATAAGAAGGAAGCCGAATCGCTCTATGTTGATTATTATAAACGCCTGACCACTATTGTTGACTCTATCAACAACGCCGAAATCAATACATTAAGTACTTATTATAAATTAAACGGCGTAAAGCACGACACTATATTACGTAAGGAAATGACCTATGATAAAGTAGGGCTTTATTTCAGGAAGATTGATTCTACCCATTACGATTTCCGCATAAAACCCGGCTATTTTTACAAGCTTTTTCACAATAAGGTTTCCCAGGAATACGAACAATACATGAAACTGCGGTATGAAGAACACAAGCTTTTTTACGACCAGCAGAACAAAAATGAAAAAATAACCCTTGAAAAGCAAAGGGACCTTATCATCAGCTGGGAGAAATTCATCACAAAATATAAAGATTTCAAATTCATTGATTATGCAAAGAAATCATATTCGGAAAATATAATGATCTACCTTTTCGGTACCGCAACACAGCCTACATTCGAGGTTTCCACCAAAAAGCTGTATGTAGAAAACGAACAGGAATACATAACGTTTGTAAAAAAGAATCCCAAGCTTTTTTCGGCCGAGATTACGAAAGCTTTCTTAAAGCATTTCTATGCCAACGACCGCAATTTTACAGCTGAAGATTTCTACATAGATCTTAAGGATTTTACCAAAAAAGAAATTTCGGAACGCCTTAAATAATGAATAGCGTTGCCGTAGTCTTACTCAACTGGAACGGTTTGGAACTGTTGCAGAAATTTTTACCTACCGTTGTAGCATATTCCACGGAAGCTGTGATTTATGTTGCGGATAATGCCTCATCCGATTCGTCGGAGCAATTTGTAAAAGAAAACTATCCCCAGGTAAAGTGGATCCAGCTTTCCCGTAATTACGGTTATGCCGGAGGTTATAATCAGGCCTTGCAAATGGTTGGGGAAGATATTTTATGCCTCTTAAACACAGACATCGAAGTTACCGAAAATTGGCTCGCTCCCATAATGGAAGTGTTCAGCAGGGAACAGCAGATCGGGATTATACAGCCAAAAATACTTGATTATAAAAACAAGGCGTATTTTGAATATGCGGGCGCTGCAGGGGGCTTTATCGACCGCTATGGTTTTCCTTTCTGCAGGGGACGTGTGTTCGATACCATGGAAAAAGATGTGAACCAGTATGCTTCCCAGGAAGTTTTCTGGGCATCGGGGGCCTGTTTCTTTATTCGCAGGGATGTTTTTAAACAGCTAAGCGGTTTTGATGCTGATTTTTTTGCCCACCAGGAAGAAATCGACCTGTGTTGGAGGGCTTTTAACACGGGAATCAAAACCTATTACTCTAATGAATCGACTGTATACCATGTTGGAGGGGCCACGCTGAAAAAGTCAAGTCCCATGAAGACTTATCTTAACTTCAGGAATTCCCTTTACATGCTTTATAAGAATTTGCCAAAGCAAAAACGCTTCTCCATCATCTTTAAACGACTGTGTCTGGACGGACTGGCCGGCATCCGTTTCTTGGCAGAATTGAAACCTTTGCATACGCTTGCCGTCATAAAAGCACATTTTGCATATTACGCCCATCTGAAGTCCCTTAAAAACAGTCAGTCTACGAATCCTAAAAGCAATTACTTTTATGCCGGAAACATCGTCCTGAGCTATTTTTTAAAGGGACGTAAAACCTTCTCTGACCTTTAAGGTTATAATTTCAAGGTCTTTTTAATACTTGTCTTTCAAGGTCAGCAAAACTTAGGATTTGCTTAAGATTGCGCCCGCCGCTTTTTTTACAATGGCTGCTGGAATAATTTTGAAATTTAAATATTTCAGATAATGAAGGCCTTTTTTAAAAACCGCTACAGCATACTGCTTTTTTTCTGTATGCTTTTTCTATTTGTTTCTTTTGCTTTAAGAATCATTTTTGCCCTTTGGATCAAAGGTGATCTTGACTGGAGCGTACCTGCCCTTATTCATACTTTTTTTTACGGATTCCTGTATGATTTAAGTGTGGTGAGCTGTTTTTCGCTTGTTGCAACCTCTTATTTCGTCTTCGTCCCTACCCGGTTTGTTAATTCCTATTTTGACCGTATTTTCGTATACATCTTATTTGCCCTTTTTTTTATTATTATCTATTTTACCTTCTTTGCAGAAATCACTTTCTGGGATGAGTTTAAAAGCCGGTTCAATTTTATTGCGGTAGATTATCTTATTTACACCTATGAAGTCGTTAAGAACATCCAGGAATCTTATCCTTTGCCTTATCTTATAGGCGGTATACTTTTTGTAACAACTGGTACTTTATGGGCTGCGCGCAAGAATAATTCTTTTTACCATACTTTTCACGACAAACCTGCCCTCATCCGGAGAGCAACGGTTCTTTTCCTTAATATTGCCCTTGTGACCGGTTCTCTTTATTTTCTCAACAACGATTCAGGATCAACCCTGGAAAACCGCTACAACAATGAAATATCAAAAGCCGGTATCTTCTCGTTTTTTGCCGCTTTCAGAAGTAACCATCTCAAATATGAAGATCATTATAAATCACTGTCCATACAGCAGGCTTTTAAGGTCGTAAAAGAAGAGCTCCAGGATTCAAAAACACAATTCGACCGGAATTTCAAAAATCCTTTACGCAGGACCATATCGGCACAATATCCTTCATCACCCGAACAAAAGCCCAATATTGTTTTTGTACTCATGGAAAGTATGAGCGCATCTTTTATGCAGGAACAGTACAAAGGAAAGCCCATTACACCCAATTTAAACGACCTTAGTCAAAAAAGCCTCTACTTTTCGAACATGTTTGCCAACGGAACGCGTACGGTTCGCGGTATGGAAGCCGTTACACTTTCGATTCCACCCACACCGGGAAACAGTATTGTAAAACGCGCAGACAACCAGAATCTTTTCACCATCTCTACTGTCTTTAAGGAAAAAGGATACCAGAACCTGTTCTTTTACGGGGGTGACGGTTATTTCGACAACATGAATGCTTTCTTTGGAGGAAACGGCTTCGATATTTATGACCGCGGCAGAGGAAGCATCTTAAGCGACGCCATCAATACACACCGCTATAATATTGAGGACAGCGAAGTGACCTTTGAGAATGCCTGGGGCATTTCAGATGCAGATATCTATAGAAAAGTACTGCGCGTTGCCGATGAAAAATACAAGGCAGGTCAACCGTTCTTTGCGTTTGTTATGTCGACTTCCAACCATAAACCCTTTACCTATGAACAGGGAAAAATTGATATTCCGTCCGGAACAGGACGTCAGGGAGCCGTAAAATATGCAGATTATGCCATTGGCGAATTCCTTAAAAATGCAGAAAAGAAACCGTGGTTCAACAACACCGTATTCGTATTTGTTGCAGATCATTGTGCAAGCAGCGCCGGAAAAGATGCTATAGATGTAAAAAACCACCATATACCAGCCTTTATCTATAATCTGAAAACACATGCTGTTGAAGAGGTAAAAAAAGAAGTATCACAGATTGATCTGTTCCCTACTTTGTTCTCTCTGCTGAACTGGACCTATACATCGCAATTTTATGGCAAAGATGTAATGGATCCCGAATACCATCCCAGATCATTCGTGGGAACTTATATAAAACTCGGAATGAAAAAAGGATCGGATGTCATCATCCTTTCTGATCAAAAGAGGGTACAGCAATACAAATGGATAAATCAAAATCTTCAAAACGCTGCAATAGACCGCAATTTTGAAATGTCGATCATTTCCAATTATCAAACTGCAGATTACCTGTTTTCAAATAAGCTCCTCAATGAACAATAAAATCGTATTCATCATCAACCCTATAGCCGGAAAAGGGAAAGGCAGTTCGGTTGCAGCTGAAATCCGCAGCTTCTTTGCCGGTAAAGATATTGAAACCGAAATTTATCTGACCGAAAAACCAGGGCACGCTACAGAATTGGCCGCTGCAGCCCTTAAATTTCACCCCGGCGTCATCGTAGCCTGTGGCGGTGACGGAACAATAAACGAAATAGCCCGCCAACTCGCCGGAACGGAAACGGCCTTGGGAATCATCCCCATAGGTTCCGGAAACGGGCTTGCAGCACATCTTACCATACCCAAAAAAACAAGTGATGCAATGCGTACCATTCTCTGCTTCAACAGCAGTAGAATAGATGCCGGAATTATAAATGGAGCCTATTTTTTCAGTAATATTGGGTTTGGAATTGATGCTGAAACCATTTTTCACTATTCAAGGAAAAAACAGCGCAACTTCATCGGTTATCTTTCCGCTGGTATTAAAGCAGCCCTCTGTTTTCGGCCTAAAAAATTCAAAGTAACAATCAATGGCTTTGAAAAACCGGAAAACGCTTACTATTTTCTCTTCTGCTCTAACAGCAACGAGGCGGGCTACGGAATCTCGTTTTCTCCCCAGGCTAAATTAAATGACGGAAAACTGGACCTTTTAATGATAAAAAAGCTTAACTTTATAAGACAGCTGAAATTTTCATTCTGTGTCCTAAACAAATCGGTTGAACGGCTCAGAGAAGCTGAAATCATACGTGTTCAATCGGTTAAGCTACAGTCTAAAAATGCACATATATTGGCTCAAATAGACGGTGAAGCTGTTTTCCTGGACCAGGGAAACATTGAAATATCGGTTGCGCCTAAAGCTTTAAAAGTTCTCATTCCCACATGAAATGGACAACGCAAAAATTTTGATCGTAGAGGATGAAATCGGCATTGCCAATTTCATTATACAGGGTTTGGAAGAAGAAAACATGGCACTTACACATGCGATGAACGGGGAAGATGCCTTATTAAAAATCAATCAGGACAGGTTTGACCTGATTTTACTTGACTGGATGATTCTCAACATTTCAGGAATAGAGGTATGTAAGGCTATCAGAAATTCAGACAATCCCAATGAACATACACCGATTATTTTTATAACGGCTAAAGATACTGTTGAGGACACCGTGGAAGGCCTCAATGCCGGTGCCAACGATTATATTAAAAAGCCTTTTGATTTTAACGAGCTGCTCGCCAGAATCAATGTGTACCTTCGCAAAAACAATAAAAAACATTCGCTGCGGGCCGGTAACATCGTAATGGAAACGCTTACGCATCAGACCTATCTGGATATGCAGCAGGTTGAGCTCACCCTGAAAGAATTTGAACTCTTCTCTTATCTGCTCAAAAACCGCAACCGCATCTGCACGCGTAAGGAAATCATTGAAAATGTATGGGATATTCACTTTGATTATGATACCAGCGTAATTGACGTTTTTGTAAATGCAATAAGGAAAAAACTAAATCTAAAAAAAGACGACCCCCGGCTGTTTACCGTACGGGGTGTAGGCTATATATCAAAAGATGTTTAAAAACGTATCCGTTAAAAACCGAATTGCTTTTTTATACAGCATTTCATTTTCCATTATTCTGCTCGCCATCCTGGGTACGATTTACCTTGTTGTAAAGCAGGGGATTACCAAAACAATGTATGAAACGCTGGAAGAAGAAATAAACAGTCATGTCGATTATGTGCTGCATGAACCGGTACTCACCCACTATGTACAGCCACGTGAATGGGAAGAAGTAGAGCATACGGATATTGCGCTTAACCCCGTATTTATCGCAATATATGATAAAGATTTCAGGCTCGTGGAAAATTCTCCGAACCTGGTACAGAACAAACTGGAATGGAATAAAGATAAGGCGGAAAAAACGCCCTTTTATACGGAGTTCAACTCCATCCAGCTGTTGATTTCTCAGGCGCGGCTTATTCATCATGGTGAAGTGGTAGGGTATGTTGTTGTTGGAATCTCTACCAAACACAACGAACTGGCACTTGATTACCTGAAAATGGCCCTTTTCATCATATTTCCTCTTTCCGTAATATTGATTTTCATCATTGCACGGTTTATTGCCTCACAGGCCGTAAAACCGGTATTCAGTGTAATAAGCACCGCCCGGTCTATATCGGAAAGCAATTTATCCGAAAGGATAAGCCTGCCGCACAATAAGGACGAACTGTACCGGTTAACCCTGACTATAAACTCTCTTTTGGATCGGCTGGAACATCAGATTATCAGCGCCAAACAGTTTTCTGCGGATGCATCACATGAACTGCGAACGCCTTTGTCCATCATAAAAGGAACCCTGGAGATCCTTATCCGTCGCGAAAGATCTGTAAATGAATATAAAGAAAAGATTGTCTACACGCTGGAGCAGGTAGACCGGCTGTACCATCTGGTAGAGCAGTTTTTACTTCTTTCCAGGGTAGAAAATAACAGTCTGGCATTAAATAAATCTGTATTTGATGTTAAACAGGAGGTGATCAGAGCCATTGAACGCCTCCAAATTACCATTAGCGAAAAACAGCTTATTCTGAATATGGAACAACTGGAAGCTTTTTCCGTCGAAAACTACAGGGAATTCTTTGAAATAATCATTGACAATATTTTATCAAATGCCATTAAGTTTGTAAAACTAAAAGGAAAAATTACTGTTTCTTCCTTTATGGAGGACAAGCGGTACTACCTTGTTTTTGAAGACAACGGGATCGGGATGAACAAAGGGGATCTGCATTTCGTAAAAGAACGCTATTTCAGGATTGGCGACACTACTAAAGGGTACGGTCTTGGTCTGAACATCGCATCAAAACTGACTGCGCTTTCAAACATAGAAATGCTCATTGAGAGTGAGCCTGAAAAAGGTACCCGGGTAGTACTGAAGTTTTAACTCTATTCCGAAAAATTAAAAATGGTTATATTTGCCTATGGATTTTAAAGAGTTAAAAGAATACCTGGATTTCAAATCGGACCAGTACAACAATCCCGACTTTATTGAATCAGACCCTATACAGATTCCTCACCGATACTCCCTTAAGGAGGATATTGAAATAAGTGCTTTCCTGGCGTCTACGATAGCCTGGGGCAACAGAAAGATGATCATAAACAGCGCTTCTAAAATGATGGAAGCTATGGGGAACAGCCCTTATGATTTCATCATAAATGCAACTGATACCCGTATTGAAAAAATAGAACGCATTGTACACAGAACGTTCAATACGGAAGATTTTAAATTCTTCATACGTTCGCTCCGGAATATTTACAGCCGGCACGGGGGGTTAGAACAACTCTTTGCTGACAGCAGCCACGGCAACCTGCAGAACAGAATATCTCATTTCAAAAAAGTTTTTTTTGAAATAGAACATCCGGTTAGGACAACCAAACACATCTCGGACCCGCTGAAAGGTTCTTCATCAAAAAGGCTTAATATGTATCTTAGGTGGATGATAAGAAACGACCATAAGGGTGTGGATTTCGGAATCTGGAAATCTATAGCCCCGAGCGAACTCTCATGTCCGCTTGACGTTCATTCGGGTAATGTGGCACGGGCGCTTGGCATCCTTAAACGCACACAGAATGATCAGAAAGCGTTACAGGAACTAGACGCAGCTTTACGGGCGTTTGATCCTTCAGATCCTGTGAAATATGATTTCGCCTTATTTGGACTTGGGGTATTTGAAGGTATAAAATAAACTGCGGTTTAATCCGCCGTAGCGTTCCAGAAAACCTCAGCCCACCGATCCATTGAAACTACCAACAGCTCGTTCTGCGGAATCTCGGCTTCTATCATAACGAACCTTGCAGCCGTTTTTTTCATGAGTATGAGCAGGATTCCCGTATCATCTCCCGATTTGATAAGGTATAGCTTCCTGTTTTCCTCTTCTTTCATTGTTTCCAGTTTTGCAGCTGGTGAATGGTTCTTTATTACCTCCAGAATCGAACCAATCCACTCCTCCATCGTTTTGGGCATGAGCGAAACATCCATATCAGATACCATAATTTCGAAAGGTGCAATTCCCGATTCTCGGTTTACTGCTTCGTAGCTTGCCAAAATCATGTCTGCATCTGCCGTATCCATTTTTATACGGAATTCATACTCTTTTGGAAGTTCGTGCTCTATATTCATTTTTTGGGCATTTAAGTTGTGGGTTCCCATAGGGAACATCAGAAAAAAAAGACAGGTATTGAGAATAAATCTTTTCATTTTCGCTTTTATTTAACTGTACCGTTGTTTAAAAACAATAACACTCCAGTTTTATGCTGAAGTGTTATATTGTCGGGGTTATTCTTATTTGTTATATTTCGCTTCAAAGGCTCCGGAAGCTTCATTCACCTTATTTGCCGCATTTTCAAATGCTGTGTTGATCTGATCGAGTAGATCGTTTTCTTTGGAGGGATCGTTCTGTTTATTCTTACGGATTTCGATGAGTTTAGGATAGGTCTCTTTCACGATTTTTTTATAGCCGTTCAAGCCTTCAAGTACTGATTTACGGAAATTGTCATCACCGTTGAAATCTCCCAGACCTTCTACTTTTTTAATATCGGCATCAAGAGCTATTTCCCAATCGGCTCTCACCTGTTCAGCCTTGCTGTAATCTCCTGAACTCATCGCGCTGTTCATTTCTGAAATATGCGTTTCGTTCCCGTTTATTACCGTAATAATTGCGTTATTGTATTCTGCGGGATTTTTGGCTTCTGATCCGCAGCTCGTTAAACTCAGCATTCCAGCTACCAGCATAACACCTAAAAATTGCTTTACCATATTCGTTGATTTAAAAATTAAAAATTCATCTTATTCCTGCAGTTTCGAAACCTGCAAGACAAATGTATATCCGTAATAACCCAAAACCAATAGCCAAAATCAGTGATTTTCAGCCTGCAGCATATCCTGAATCTTTTAGATGTTACTTATATATGGATCAAAGTTTCTTCAAAACGTATTGTGTCCCGTCATATTTCAATATACCGACCCTTTTAAGTGGATAATCGTCCCGGTTCATCCGGACTGTATTATCCGTTCGCTCATATACATTATACTGCAGCCACCCGCTTTTTGCAGAGGTCTTACGGGTTTGCAGTTCTTTAAACTGGTAAAGATAATCTGAAAACAGGCATACATAGAAACCATCGGCCTGCTGTAAGAAAAAGGTATAAATGCAGTCACCCCAGTTTCCGCATGAGGAAGTATCAACCGTGATAAGGTCTTTTAATCCGTCTGAATTGAGATCGGTATAGCTTACAAGCCTGAGATTAAACTCATATCCGTTAGCTTTATGTTCAGCCTTTAAGGAGTCATTCTGTATTCTCAGAAAAAACTCGTTCCCCAAAAGGGTATGCTCATCGGTCTGAGCCGACAGTTTCGTTACTGCAGAAAAGATAAGGAGAGCGAAACTCCAAAAGTATTTCGTGCAGAAAAAACGGAAATATCCTTTTACCATGTCAGTTTCAACCATGGGCTTTGTGGTTCTGTGAGCAGGTATTTTACGATATAGGCGATACCGCTGTTTGCTGAGTCCTTTCCACTCCACAGGGCCCTCCCTATGGCATAGCTATATCCGAAATCCTGCCAGTTCATAAATTTTTGTTTTGCTATCTTATGAGCTTCGCCAATATAGTTCCAGGCCTCTGTTTCAGAAACGAATCCGGCATCAAAGCACAGCCTTGTTACATATACCGCCCGTCCAAGCTCCCACGCATCACTTCCAATACGTTCAACATCATCTATACCTGCAACCATATCGTCCTGCTTCAAATCATTTAGTACATCTGCAAGATTATCGAACTGGGCATATGCTTTTTCCGCCTTTTTTGCATCCTGTATTTCAGCGGCAATAATGCTTATATCCTGCTTCCTGTAAGATTTCATAACAACAGGAAAGACGCTCTTAAGGGTATTGTCCAGTAAGGAATCCAGGGCTTCTTTTGCAGAAGCAGCATCGTGGATTCTCCACCAGTTTGCAAGCATTGATTTTATTTCAAACACAGGTATTCCCGTAGTAAGCGAATTAATAAAGGCCGATTGCTGTTCACTGTAAACAGCACCTAAGGCCAACTGCCTGTACTGCCCGTTATCAGGAGACGCGGCGGGATTGATATGGATTTTTCTTAATGTTCCCTTCATCCTGCGGAAAAAAGGAAGTGCTTTATAAAGAAGTCCTGCTACTATAAGGACAATTGCCATAATCTGGATGGTTCTGCTCATGGGTTTTATTGGTAAAAGTAATTTATATCCTAATTACGGGAAATCCCCGAAATCAGTGGTTTTAACTTTTATCTATCCAATAAAAAACAGTAAGGGAAAACCTGTTCCCGATCCCTATTATTATAACCCAGGTATTTGCTAAAGGGTGTTTATGGTAATTTTGGCATTTTCATAATACATGGCTTTTACGATTCCATCGGACAGCCCTATTTTAGGAACATAGATATGTTTTGCATTACTCCATTTCATCGCACTTACATAAATCCTGATAGCAGGTATAATAACATCCGCGCGGTCGGTATTCAGACCAAGTGTGTAGATGCGTTCTTCATATGAAAGGCCGCTAAGGTATTTAAACCTTTGTGTAAGGTAGGCAAGCGTTAAAGGTTTGTCGTTCGTTTTTCCCGACATTTTAAAGATTTTGTTGATGTTTCCTCCAGAGCCTATGATCTCGAGGTTTGGAAGGTTTTCAGTGTGCTTTTTAATCCACTTTTCAATTTCAAGCCACACACCTTCGGTCACCATATTGTTAAGCAATCGTACCGTACCGTTTTTAAATGATTTGGAAACCACCTGTTTCCCGTTTGAAAACAGGGTAAACTCCGTACTTCCGCCTCCTACATCAACATAGAGGTAATGACCTTCATTCTTAATATAGGATTCCAGGTCGGAATTCGCAATAATGGCGGCTTCCGTTTTGCCTTCGATGATATCAATCTTTATAGCAGTTTTATCGGCAATTTCCTCCACAAGTTCTATTCCGTTATAGGCTTCCCTCATGGCAGAAGTGGCACAGGCAGCGTATTTTTCAATCTGGTATACATCCATAAGCAGTTTAAACGCCTTCATGGCCTTTACCATTCGGGCAGCACTTTCTTCGGAAATTTCTCCAACGGTAAAAGCATCCTGCCCTAACCGGATTGGTACACGGATAAGGTGACTTTTATTAAACTGTGTCGGTTTCCCCTGTTCTTCCACTACATTGGCAATAAGCAGGCGCATGGCATTTGAACCTATGTCAATGGCGGCAAATTTTCTTATTTTTATCATCAATCTAAAATAACGTCGACTTTGTTTCTGTAATAATTATAAAGTTCATCCTGTGCCTTAAAACGTTCTTCACCTACCCTGCGGTACCTGTTTTCAAGCCGCTCGGAATGCAGCCGAACCTTTACGTTCCCGTTCCAGTAGATTTTAAAGGTATCGATGAGTTCGTCCTTTATAGCCGTATCGTAAACGGGACAGCTTACCTCTACACGTTCATCAATATTCCTCGTCATGAAATCGGCCGATGAAATATAAACCTGTGCCGTTTCGTCCGTACCGAAAATATAGATTCTCGAATGTTCCAGCAGATTATCCACGATACTGATGGCCTCGATATTTTCACTCATTCCGGGTACACCCGGGATAAGGCAGCAGATACCCCGTACAAGCAACTGTACTTTCACTCCTGCCCTGCTTGCATCATAGAGCTTGTCTATCATCTTATAATCCGACAAACTGTTCATCTTTAACCGGATAAGTGCCGGCTTATCGTTAAGCGCCTTTTCAATTTCTCCATCGATGAGTTTACCCAGTTTTGCCCTCGTATAGTGCGGGGAAACAATAAGATCCTTGTATCTGTATATCTTGTAATTCACTTCAAAAAATTCAAACACCTTATTCACCTCCTTCATAATCCTGTTGTCAGACGTCAACAATGTTACGTCGGTGTATACAGAAGATGTGCTTTCATTGAAATTACCGGTAGAAACCAGTCCGTAGCGTTTAATTTTTTTGCTTTCGAGCCGTTCGATCACACAGATCTTACTATGAACCTTAAGTCCTTTCACTCCAAAAATAAGCTTAATCCCTTCAGCCTGCATTATTTCGGCATAATTGATATTGCTTGTTTCGTCAAAACGTGCCTGAAGCTCGATCTGTACGGTTACCATTTTTCCGTTTTTCGCCGCATTGATCAGCGATGAGATGATCTGTGAATTTTTGGCAAGTCGGTACAAGGTAATCTTAATGCTCGTTACCTTAGGATCCAGTGCTGCTTCACGCAGAAACTTGACCACGTAATTGAATGACTGAAACGGTGTATGTATTAAGAAATCGTTATGTTTGATCTGCTGGATGATACTCCCTTCAAGGCTAAGGCCGCTAACAGGAACCGGCTGTATCTTGCCTATCGTCAGGTCGTGTCTTCCCAGATTCGGAAAATTCATATAATCCCTCCTGTTATGGTATCTCCCCCCGGGAATGATGCTGTCAACAGCTTCAATATCCATTTTATCGAGGAAGAACTCCAGTGTATCTTTTTCAATTGTGCTGTCGTAAACAAAGCGCACCACTTCGCCTACCCTTCTGTCTCTTACCGAATTGGAAATCTTCTCAAGAAAAGATTTATGAAGGTCGGAATCAAAATCAAGCTCTGCATCCCTTGTAATTTTGATCATATGCGCCTTGATGCTTTCAAAATCAAAGATTGAAAAGATGTTGTCAAGATTCAGCCTTATTACATCATCCAGCAGGATAAGGTATTGCTTACCGTCCTTTTTCGGAAGTTCCACGAACCTGTTGATTTGCGACGGCATCTCAATAAGTGCATAGCGTGTGCGTTTACGCATGGATTTGGAAGAATCCTCAGAGGATCTTTTGACCAGCTTTACGGCAAGATAGCCGTATGAATCCCTTAATAAAGGAAATTCGGCAAGGTCGTTCAGGATAATCGTTACGAGAACGGGACTTACCTTATGAATAAAAAATTCACGTATAAAGTTTTTCTGTTCTTCATCGACCTGGTTTTCGTCCACTATATAGATACCTTCTCTTTCCAGTTCGCTTTCAATTTCCGTCAGAATTTCGAGACTTTTTGACTGGTGCCTAATGACAATTTCCGTAATTTCCTGCAACAGGGTTTTGGCATCTATACCGCTGCTGAGTTTTTTATTGGCATCTTTTGAAATGGAAATACGGCGCACCGCAGCATAGCGTACGCGGAAAAATTCGTCAAGATTGTTTGAAAAAATACCTAAAAAACGCAGTCTGTCCAACAGGGGTACCGTATGGTCGGCAGCTTCCTGTAGAACGCGTTCGTTAAAGGCTAACCAGCTTTTTTCTCTGTCAATGTATTTAGGTTGGTTCAGTTGCATTTGTTAAATCTTTTGGAAAAATGGTGTTGATAACGTTTCCTTCCGTGATATTTTTCCAGTCGTCTTCATTAAAATCCATGATGACAACGCCCGATGTGGGAACGTTTTCTATGTATTTATTTCCAAATGTATTAACAAAATCTGTTATGGCACTATTGTGCCCGAAAAGAATTAGGTTCGGTACAGAATTTTCACACATTTTTATGGCTTTTAACAGCCTCAATGCGTCGAAAGTGTACAGTTCAGGTTTCAGAATTGTTAACTCCTGAGGAATATTCAGTACCTCGTTGAATATTTTTGCTGTATCGTGTGCCCTCTTTGCCGTACTCGACCAGATTAAAAACCGCTCGGGTAAATTATCGTGAATGGTATCGAACACCTTGTTGGAATTTGAAATGCCCCTATTCGACAGCGGTCTTTCATGATCTTCTAGAGGAAGTTCCCACGAAGATTTCCCATGCCGGATTAAAATCAGTTTTTTCATAGCTTTTTTTTATTATTTTGCACACAACTTTTCCATATTCTATCCTAAATATAAATAAAATGATTAAGTTTTTTTTATGACGGCGCATTTTTTTTGTGGTAAAAGATTGATTATTTTTGTTAAAACTTAAACAGTACATGAACAAGATTGGTATTGAACTAAAATGGGCCGCCATCATTACTACTTTTACGTGCGTCTGGGCCGCAATGGAAAAATCACTTGGCTACCATAAAGACTTCAGTAATATTATCGTAACGGCATTTTTTTATTACATACTCCTGACCCTTCTTTGGGCCGTTGCCTTTATCGATAAAAAGAAGTCGTTGGGAAAGGGAGCCATATGGGAATTTAAAAATGCATTCAAATTCGGTTTATTCCTTACCGGGCTTTTAACTATCCTGAGTCCGATAGCGCAGTATATTATCTACGAGACGATTTCACCGGATTATTTTGAAAATATTATTCAATACCAGCTGGCCAAGGGCAAACAAACACGTGAAAGCCTGGAGCTCATCCACAACCTTAATTTTACCATTCGCCAGGGAGTCATGAATTCGCTCTCACTCGGAGTAATTTTTTCTGCTCTTTATGCCTGGGTATTTAAAACAAAAAGCACTCCTGTTCCACCAACCGTTAATACTAAAAAAACCCGATAATTATGGATTTAAGCAACATACCAAATATAAAAAACCTCGACAGCGGCAACTTTTTCGTTCTGGCCGGGCCTTGTGCAATTGAAGGTGAAGAAATGGCTTTCAAAATTGCCGAGCGGCTTACAGCTATTACCAACAGGCTTAAAATTCCTTTTGTTTTTAAAGGTTCGTTTAAAAAAGCAAACCGTTCGCGTATTGATTCGTTTACCGGAATTGGTGATGAGAAAGCCTTAAAAATACTTGAAAAGGTTTCTAAAGCATTTAATGTCCCTACCGTTACCGACATTCATGAAAGCAGCGATGCTGCAATGGCTGCTGCCTATGTTGACGTTTTACAGATACCGGCTTTTCTGGTACGGCAAACCGATCTTGTGGTTGCAGCTGCAAATACAGGAAAAACAGTCAACCTTAAAAAGGGACAGTTTATGAGTCCGGAAAGTATGAAGCATGCGGTACAGAAAGTACTTGACTGCCATAACGAGAATGTGATGGTTACCGACAGGGGAACTATGTTCGGTTATCAGGATATGATTGTGGATTATCGCGGCATCCCGGTAATGCAGCACTATGCCACCACTGTGCTTGATATTACCCATTCCCTGCAACAGCCCAACCAGTCCAGCGGCGTAACAGGAGGACGACCTGATCTTATTGAAACTATCGCCAAAGCGGGTATTGCGGTCGGAGTAGACGGAATCTTCATTGAAACGCACTTTGATCCTGCACATGCTAAAAGCGACGGTGCCAACATGCTTCATCTCGATTATTTTGAATCCTTGATGGAAAAACTCGTGGCAATCAGGCAAACCATCCGCCAATTTTAAGATACCGTGAAAATGCACGGTAAACTCACGGTGCTGAAGCATCTGCCGTGCATTTTTCTTTTATTTCCCGACAAGGTGCAATAAGCTGCAACTGTCTGCATAACTTCACAAAATCCAGAAATATGAATCCATTAAAGAAACAGCGGACGTATGAATTCGGCCTTGTTGAAGACAATTTAGAAGCAGCAAAATCTCTTACCGGTTTAGAATACCTGGAGCAGATGATGAACGGGGCCATTGCTCCTGCCCCTGCTGTAAGTACGAATGCCATTGAAGCTGTAAAATGTGCTTACGGTTATGCCGAATTTGCGCTTACAGCAGAGGATTTCCATTTTAATGCTGTAGGGTCTGTACACGGAGGCGTAATCACAACGCTTCTTGATACCGCCATGGGCTGTACGCTTATGACGACTCTCGATGCGGATACGACTTTTACCACTCTAGAACTCAAGGTTAATTTTCTTAAGGCTGTTACTAAAAAATCGGGAAGGCTTTATGCAAAAGGACACATCATCCACGCGGGAAGGACGACCGCCTATATCGAAGCCCACCTTGTTGATGAAAATGAACGTATCTTTGCACATGCAGTGAGCACCTGTTTAATTTTGGAAAAACGCCGTTAAAGATGTTTCAGGATCGTGTAACGCAAACGTGGGTAAGGTATTTCGGCAGGAAGGTCACTTTTGAAAATGATCCCTGGATCTTCGGGCCTACCGATAACCGCATGTACCGTAATATTTCCCTTGAAAAAACGCCTGCCGATACTTCGGGATATGAAATTTCACCTTCGGAAGGCATCATAGACAGTATTGCTGATTTTGGTCTGGATTCCTCTGAACTACAGCGCATACATCCTGTTATTCTTGATTTTTATACCCGCACATCTGCTTTCAATATGGATATGTGCTTCCACTGGCACAACCTGTTCCGGCCGGTTGCCTTTGTTATGAAGCTTTTGTTTTCTAAAAGACTCCAACAACTTAATATTCCCGTCATTTCTTCGGATGAGCTTCTGAAAACCCATTCGTTTATTATGAGAATCAACGACAGGGAGCGCGATATGAGCCATAACCTCTGGGTAAGAAAATTTATAAATGCCAGGGAGGTTATTTTTTCCGGTGTATATTCGGTGGCCTCCACAATAAAAAAGCAACACATGATCAAGGTTCAGTTTCCTTTACCTAACGGAAATGCGACCGTTTTTCTTGAAAAGAAGGTTATGGAAGACGGCAACCTGGAATTATCATCCAAAGGCCGCCTGTTTGGTGATTCCGGATTTTATTTCTTCTTAAAGGGAAAAGACGGTTATTATGCAAAATACATAAAAAGCATGCATGAAAAACTTATTCTGACCGTGCAGGACGATACTTCTACAATAAAGGGTACACATGAGTTCTTCTTTTACAAGGCGCGCTTCCTTACCATTGATTATACGCTGAGGAAAAAAAGCTGAGCCTTTCCTTTTTTTCTTTAATTCCTTACTTCCTACAGCTTTAATCCCCAACTTTACAAACACTTTCTTTTCCTGAATATCTAACCGGGAGCCCCTGCGTGAATACCTGCATCATTTCTGAATCAATTAACAAAATGTGAGCATAATACCCAGCAAAACTTTTTTTTTCGATTCTAACTTTGAGTAAACAATAAAAACATTGCTTACTATCAGAAAACTATTTAGAATATGATGAAGTTGTCCCGAAAAAAGATGAAAAGTTTAAACGAATTCCTAAAGCAGCTAATTGAAAACAAACTTTCGGAATCCGGACAAATTTTAAAAACGGTAAAATTCAGTGAAATCGCGTTCGAAGAAAACACGGAAACCGGGCAGTTAACTGTTTCCAAAGTCATTGCCAAAATAAGCTCTGAAATCATTTCGGATACCATTACGGCATCGGAAAGCTATAACCTTACCATTTACGGACCGGCCCAGTTCGATTATTCTGAAAAAGACGGATATGGTTTGATTTCAGATCAGATTCTCAATTTTACAAAACAAAGATCAAGAAGCAACAGGCCTTCCTTAACCAAATAAGAGAAAAAACATCATACAGGCCCGGCTCTGCGATTACATCAAAGTTTCTGCAGAGCTTCCCTTTCTTTTTTAGTAAGGCCTTTTACCACTAAATCATAAGACTTTACGACCAGTTCCTGCATCAATTTAACCGGAACATCCTGTTGGAAGTAAACGCTGTTCCAGTGCTTTTTGCTCATATGGTACCCCGGCTGTATGCCTTCATACTGCGCCCGGAGCTCCAATGCTTCATCGGGATCACATTTTAAATTGCAATAATCGAATGCTTCGATATCTACAAGGCAGAACATCTTATTTCCAACGTAAAACACCAGCGTTGTTTCATCGAACGGGAACTTTTCTGTTACCCCTTTAAATGAAAGGCAGTAATCGCGAAAGTCTTCTATATTATTCATATGATATTTTTAATATAATTAAATAAAATTCCTACAAGGATGGCGCACCCAAAGCTCAGAAGCGTACCAATAAGCACATACTCTGTCAAATGCCGCTCTTTGGCATTGTTGAGGTCTCCGAATCTGAAAATGGATTTTGCTGCAAGCAGAAACCCGATACCTTCCCAGAAATTGGCAATAACGAACCCTACGATAAACAGCCGCTCCAGAATACCAATGTATTTCCCTGCGGCAAAGGTGACTTTTTGCTCTGCTGTTTCAGAATCTTTGGAAAAAACCTGTTTCTGGTGCTGATAGGGTGCCAGTACTACCCGGATAAAAACGGCCGTTACCTGCGTTACAAGCACGATGGCTATAAGTACGAGCCAAAAAACCGGCTCAGAAAGAAATTCGAAATTTATGCATAAGGTTGAAAACAACATCATAACTGTTGCAATAACAGAAAGATGAGCCAGCTGATCCACAACAAACAGAACGGTATCCGGGACAATGCCGGTCAGCTTCAGCTTGCCGTAGTCAATAACCGCATGTAGCAGCACAACGGTAAGAATTCCCCAACCTATATGATCATTCCACAGGAACAGGCAAAGCAAAACAGCATGAACGGCAATATGTGCCGCAAAGTATAGCGGTTCTGCTTTATGGCGTACCATTTTACGTGTTTGCAGTACGAAGTCGCCCAAAAAATGGGCAAATAAAAATTTAAAAAGCAGTAGCCACATATTTTCTTATTTCTTGATTATAATACTGAATAAACTCATGAACTTCATCAAAACCACCCCGTTTTAATGCCTCGCTGATATTGCCCTGTGCCTTTTTATTCAAAACTGCTGCAATTCCGGCCTGACTCAGCTGCGGGTTTCTCAATTTTACATAAATGGCTTCGGCTGTACGTTCACTCCATTTATCCATGATTAGTAAAGATAAGTTACACATAACCCTTAAGGTGTCGTTAAGCTGTTGATCGGGTGTATTAATGATTAAATTTCTCTTACCCAATGCATCAAAACCTGCACCCGAAAGCTCGAATGCGGATCCATTTCCTTCTGTAATCACATTATTGTCAAAACTCTGAACACCTACGCCAATGCTCATACGTACATCGATTTGTCTGAAATACTTCATCCATGCCTTTAACGTAAGGGCATGCAGCAGGGCATCTTCCGCACTTGTTTTCAGCTGAAAACTGTCACCCCTGAAAATTTCCCAGTCAACGGGCGATACTCCGAAAAGCCCCAATCCTTCCTTTAAGTGTTTTAGCCAGTGCTCCGGCTGCAAAGCGCGTGAGTGTACTACGTCTCCCGTTATTACTGCAATCATTTTATTAATATCTGTTTATTCAAAGATAATTAAAAATATCTGCTAAAAAAGAGATATTTATTTTTATTCTATATTAAGCAGATATAATGATTTATCTGCCTATTAAAAATAAGCAAAAAAACACATCTTTTAAAATAATCCATTTAATATGAATATTTTTGGGAAATGGAGATACAAAACTTTACAGGTTTCAACATACGGGTATATGCGGTATGCATTCAAAATGCCAAACTGTTGACATTAAAAGAGCCTTTTGCCGGTAAAATGGTAACCAAGATGCCGGGTGGAGGATTGGAATTCGGTGAGGGAACGGTAGCCTGCCTTAAACGCGAGTTCAGGGAAGAACTCAACCTCGAAATTGAAGTCGGGGACTGTTTTTACATACAGGAGGACTTTGTTGCCTCACTAGCCAGAGACCGGAAACAGTTGCTGACCCTGTATTTCTACGCCAGGATCCTTGATATGGACAATCTGAAACTTCTTGATAAGGAAATACTGGAATTAAAATGGGCGGACCTTGCCGGTGAAAACCCTTTTACCTTGCCGCTTGACCAGATCGTATTCAGAAAATTACAGGCAAACTATTGTAACGGTTAACGAAATCTCGTATTTTTATAAAAAACCACAGTTTATGTTTACGCAAATTCCCGTCCTTTACGTTGTAGTCCTCTTGTTTACCATGTACCTTATCGCCTACTTTACAAAGTTCAGGAGCAAAAAGGTGGATGCTTTTGAAAAAATGAAGCTTTCACTCATACTGTTCGGGGTCTATACTGTTGTGCTATGGCTCTGTGTACCTTCAACTCCCGTATTGGCAACGTTTGGATATCCTGAAACCATAAACGATATAAAAAATCCTGAACAGGTGTTGCGCTACCTGCAGGATTATAATAAGGCCATCGTGCGCACCAGCGAGATCCTCCGCTGGTTCCTGTTTGGTTTTATCTGGTTTTTCATGACGAATATTTACCTGTATGCCACCCACCGTGAGAATGAATTCAATCCTAAAAACAATAAATAAATGGGATTATTGACGGAGAATATTATTTTTGCACTTTAATCTCCCATAAAGATGAGCCTTAAATCAAAAGCCAACGTTGTCCGCAGAAAATTAATGCATGCCCTTACGCATAATATTGGTAAAAAATCAATAAGCGACATGCAGAAAAAATCCGCGAACTTTAAAGTAAAGAAGGTACTGATCAGCCGTCCCAACCACCGGCTGGGGAATATGCTGCTCATAACGCCCCTTGTTCAGGAGATATGCAATACATTTCCGGACTGCACCATCGATTTATTTGTAAAAGGAAAAATCACTCCCATTGTTTTCCAAAACTACCCGCAGGTACGGAACATAATTGAACTTCCCAAAAAACCGCTAAAAGAATTCAGCAACTATCTTAAAGTATGGTTTTCTTTAAAGAGAAACCGCTACGACCTTGTGATAAATGTAGAGAAGGGTTCTTCATCGGGAAGGATTTCCACTATTATCCCATCGGCAGACTTTAAGTTTTACGGAGACGATTTTGATGAACTCAGGGATCAATATCCCGACATACTGCATATAGCGAAATACCCTGTTTATAATTTCCGCAGGTTTCTTGAACTGTTAAGACAGCAGCCACAGACAACGGAAGTACCTGTTCTGGATTTAAAACTGTCTTCTGAAGAGCTCGAAAAAGGGACTGAAGACCTTTTCCGCGTTACGAAAGATGCAACGCGCAAAACCATTGCCTTTTTTACGTATGCCACCGGAGCCAAATGTTATTCAACAGCCTGGTGGGATGACTTTTTCGAAAAATTCAACCCACGCTATGCAGAAAAATACAACCTCATAGAAATACTGCCTGTGGAAAATATTTCACAACTGGGACATAAACTACCTGAATTTTACAGCAAGGATATACGTGAAATCGCATCCCTTATGGCCGGCTGCGAACTCGTCGTGGCAGCAGATTCGGGTATGATGCATTTAAGCAGTGCATCCAAAACGCCCACCATCGGCCTCTTTTCCGTTACGAATCCGCTCATATACGCCCCTTACGGCAACGGAAGCAGCTATATTGATACGAACACACAGTCGTATGAAGACATCATTAGCGAGATGGACCGCATTCTGGAAACAAAACGTTAAAGACCTGTTGTTTTTCCTTTAGTTTAAAAGCTTTTAGTATCTTTAGAAATAAAAAATGAAATTAAAGGATTTATCAGACCAGCTCGGGATTTCATTGGGAAGCTTGCAGAATTTCATCTATGATTTCAACATAGATCTTGGATTCTGCATCGACGAACAGTTCAATGTAACGGAAGCTTTTCAGCAACTGGCACTTAAAAACATAGATTTTCTCAAAAAATATGCAGAAGATCATTCCAAAGAGAAGACCCTCGCAGATATTGCACGTACCATTAATGTAAAGGAAGAAGAGGTTCTTCAGTTCTTTGTTTCGAACGGGATTCCCGAAGAAGCTGCCAAAAACATCAAAACCAATCTTTCCAGTTATCTTATCCATATGTACATCGGAGGGGAATATCCTTTTATTGAAGAGGCATGCCCGGAATCCGACAACTATGCAGCAAAAAGCCTGGTAGGCTATACCGACCTCTTTTTTTATTTAAACGACATGCTGGATCCTTTTATGAACAAAGACCAGCTGCTGACCTGGGGAATTTCCAAACCTGCAGGGATTATCCTTTACGGTCCTCCCGGCAGCGGAAAGATATTCTGGGCCAGAAAGATGGCGCAGATGATCGGTTACGAATTTGTACATGTTTACAAAGACTACCTCGCGGGCAATCTCAAAACATCCAAGAATTCCTTTTCGCATTTTCTTTCCACCAAAATGCAGCATCCCAAAACAATGTTGTTCATCGACTCGCTTGACGAGCTGCTCAGTAAAAATGCAGATCAGAAATTTTTCCCGGAAAACCTGGAACTCATCAACACTATTTTACGACATACGCAGAAAGATGTTCACCAGGAACTGCTCATTGTAGGATCGGCGGAAATCCTTAATTTATTCAACGACGAAGTTCTTGCTCCGGGAAGATTTGACATGCACATCCCTGTATTTCCTCCAAATTCGGATGAAAGGGCGCAGCTCATCATCTACCACCTTACACAAAATTTAATTGAGTCTTCCCCACTGCTGCATATTTTAAAGAAGCACGAAGCGCTCAACAAAGCGTTCTGGGAACCTTTAGCCGAACAAATGCGCCTGTTTTCCAATACAATGATCATCGATTTCACCCAGTCGCTTAAAAAAAGGCTGTATGCCCTACACCGTAAGGATGAAACGAAGAACATTGAACTGTCCGAAAAAATCATGCTGGCATCCTTTAACGAAGCAAAGGCAAAATTAACGCCCGATTACCTGAAACGCTGTGCCATATTCCTTATTGAGGCGAAACAAAATGTGGGGCAGGATTTTCCACACAGGATCCTGGAACTTGAATCCGACCTTGAATTCTACCAGGCCAAAAAGGTACCGATTAATAAAATAGGTTTTAAACCACCTGTTGAAGAAAAAGCCGCCCTTATAGAGAAGGAAAACCGGGATTCCGATCCTATGGACCTTATGATTTGATTGAATATTAACAAAAACACAACAAACAGTAATTAAAACATTATTTTTCACAGCAGCCGACGAGTTAAAACGAATAATATTTTCAAAACTATATTTATTCACGTTTTTTTTTAGGCAATATGAAACAAGTTTTATATTTTTGTGACTCTAAAAAACATAGAATTAATGAATTTACACGAATTTCAAGGAAAACAGATACTTTCTAGCTATGGTGTACGTGTTCAGCGCGGTCATGTAGCTAATACTGCCGATGAAGCTGTAGCAGCAGCAAAACAATTAACAGAAGAAACAGGTACTGGTTGGCATGTAGTAAAAGCTCAAATTCATGCTGGTGGTCGTGGTAAAGGAGGCGGTGTTAAACTTGCTAAAAACTTAGATCAGGTAAGAGAAATCGCAGGCCAGATTATTGGTATGGATTTAATTACGCCACAGACCCCTCCGACAGGTAAACGAGTTAATAAGGTTTTAATTGCAGAAGATGTATACTATCCTGGAGACAGCGAGATATCTGAATTCTATATGTCTGTTTTATTAAACAGAGCTACAGGAAGAAACATGATCATGTATTCTACTGAAGGAGGTATGGACATCGAGGAAGTTGCTGAGAAAACACCTCACCTTATTTTTACTGAGGAAATCGATCCGTCTGTAGGATTACAAGGTTTCCAGGCCCGTAAAATCGCATTTAACCTTGGATTATCGGGAACTGCCTTCAAAGAAATGGTAAAATTCGTAGGATCGTTATACAACGCTTATGTTGGATGTGATGCTTCTATGTTTGAAATAAACCCTGTATTAAAAGCTTCAGACGACCAAATCATTGCTGTTGATGCAAAGGTAACTTTAGACGACAATGCTTTATACCGTCATGCCGATTATGCTGAAATGCGTGATACTACAGAAGAACGCCCTATTGAGGTAGAAGCTAAAGCAGCCGGGTTAAACTACGTAGATCTAGACGGAACTGTAGGATGTATGGTTAACGGTGCAGGTTTGGCAATGGCTACGATGGACTTAATCAAATATGCAGGTTTTGAGCCGGCGAACTTCCTTGATGTAGGAGGTACTGCAGATGCTAAACGTGTTGAAATCGCTTTCCGTATTATCCTTAAAGATCCTAACGTAAAAGCCATCTTAATCAACATCTTCGGAGGTATCGTTCGTTGTGACCGTGTTGCTCAAGGTATCGTTGATGCTTACAAAAATATGGGTGACGAAATTAAAGTGCCGATCATCGTTCGTTTACAGGGAACTAATGCAGACCTTGCAAAACAGATTATCGATGAATCCGGAATGCCGATATTATCTGCGATTGAATTCCAGGAGGCTTCTGACCGCGTAAAAGAAGCGTTATCTTAATTCAACGCTCATATCATAAAACTAAAAAGGAAGGTATTAAATACCTTCCTTTTTTAATTAATCTTTCATTGATTACAAACGTTCTCCGTTGAGATTGGTCAGTAATACGTCTGTCATATAATCCATAAAAGGTTTGCCAGCGAGAAACAATTCCACTACACGGTTAGAAAAATCAGCATGCAAAACTTCTGCATCTGAAAAGTCATGTTTCAGTAAAAACTGCTTTTTACGGATAAGTCCAATACGTTCCTGATCCTTGTCAAAACCTTTGGGTGCCGTTTTTAGTTCGTCTCCGAACAGGGTACCGAACATACTTTTGATCTCTTCTGAATTTAGAATAAGCTCAAGTTCATCGTCCAGCTCAATCTCTTTGCGGATACGGTAAAGATCCTCTTTGTTAGGTTCCCAGAAACCCAGTCCCAGAAATGATTTTCCCGGTTCTATGTGAAGATAGTAACCGCCTCTGTAATCCGGTTTCAGCCGTCCGATGTATACCGAAAAATGATTTTTATAGGGAGCCTTATCCTTTGAAAAACGTACGTCCCGGTAAATTCTGAAGATTTTAAGAGGTTCCAATACATCGGATTTTCCCAATCCTTCATATACTTTTGCGAATAAATGGTCGGCCTGCCCTTTTGCCAGGTCGAAATCGTCTTTGTGTTCCTTAAACCATTCCCGGTTATTGTTTTTTTCAAGATCGTTTAAAAAACGTAACACTGCTTTTTCCATTTTTTATCTTTAAAGATACTATTTATCTGTATGAACAACCAGAACGTTTGAAACATTCTTTCCAATATTTTCAGCAATTTTCGCCGTAGGAAGATCATCCGGTCCCCCGTTAAACGGATCCTCGATCTCTTCGGCTATAAGCTCAATACTCAACAATACATAAAAAATAATCATCACGAGCGGTACAATGAAGTATCCGGTAGTAAATACATAGCCTATGGGCAATGTAAGGACATATACGAAAATAAATTTTTTGATAAAGGACGCGTATGCAAAAGGTATCGGGGTATTTTTAATGCGCTCGCAGGCTCCGGCGACATCGAGAAGCCCGTTAAGGTTAGTATCGATGATGAGCAGATCTTCTGTCCTTAGATGGTGTTCCCGGGCCACTTTGTGCAGCATGGCATACATCCTGCTTACAATAAGTGTAGGCGGGTGCTGCGCCTTCAGGTAATCGTCGTATTCCGGATGCGACTCTTCGTCCAGCATGTATTTGGTAGACTCGTTTGTTAAGTGCGTATGCAGTATTTTGGCAAACAGTTTCAATTTATTGGAAAAGAAAGTACGGGAAGCTTTGTCGTCTGCGGGCAGCACTGCATTGAGCTTTACAGCCAGGTTCCTGGAATCGTTTACGAGCTTGCCCCACATCTTTCTTCCCTCCCACCAGCGGTCATAAGCCGTATTGGTCCGGAACACAAGCAGCAGCGACAATACAAATCCAATAACCGTATGCAGGATCGACGTATTTTTAAGTGCTGAATTCTGTGTAAGATCAAGATAATCCAATTCTATATAGGCTACGCCCCATGACAAAATACCCATAAAAATAATGGAGGGCCATAACTTCCTTATCGTATCTGATTTATGAATGCTGAATATAAATCCAAGCCAGTCTTTCGCGTTATATACTTTCATATCGTTCCTCTTTTTCCTAATTCTATTACTTCAAGATGCTGTAGCTTACCCTTATCAATTTCAAAACGCAGCATGGTACGCATCTCATGAAAACCGTGAATGCCGGCTGCTCCCGGATTCATCGTCATACATTGAAACTGACGGTCGTACTGTACTTTGAGTATATGGGAATGCCCGCAAATAAATACATCGGGTTTTGAAAGCATCAATCCTTCCTTTATACGGGCAGGGTATTTTCCCGGGTATCCCCCGATATGCGTCATGTAAACACGGACTCCTTCACATTCAAAATGCAGATCAAGCGGAAACTCCGTCCTTGCCTTGGCATCATCGATATTTCCGTATACCGCGCGCAAAGGTTTTAATTTACTTAGTTCGTCTGTAACATTTAAAGGACCGATATCCCCTGCGTGCCAGATTTCATCAACCATTCCTGCATAATGGAGTATACGCTCGTCTATATAGCCATGGGTATCGGACAACAATAATACCTTTTTCATTTATTCCGGGGTTTTTGTATAAAACAAGATCATTTCCTCTATGGCATTGCTGCACACCTTACAAAAATCTTTTGTATTGTTTATTTTCATACGGCATGTAAGAGTGGGAATAAACAAACCATTTCCTTTAAGTCCTTCAAAAGCACCTATCGATACCGTTTCTTTTAAAGAAACGGGTGTAGGAACAGGAGCTGACGCATCGACAAGGTTTTGCCATTTAGATTTAAAATCTGCAAGGGAAGTGATATTTTTCTCCCAGGGTTCCACTTTAAGTACCGCTTTATTTTCAAAAACGTCCTGCTCGTAAAAATATTCATCGGCAAGTCCGGCAAAACTATGCCCGAATTCATGTACCACAACAGGAGCAAATTCCTTGTTTTTTGTTGTTGTAAGGCTGTAGGAATTCAATATTCCGCCACCACCGTAAACATTGGTATTGGCAAGTATGATGATGTGCTGGTAAGGTATGTTTTCAAGCAGGCTGTGCAACAGTTTAACATGTGATGTCGTGAGATACCGCTCGGAATAAAAAGTGTCAAAATGTGATTTTACCGCTGTATTGCGCCAGATATTTTTAGAGGGTACGCTTACGTCAGTATCAGTCGAGGGAACCTTTACCGCAACAATTTCAAAATAATCCTCATACCGTTTGAAAACATCATGCAGAAACAGATTTTGAGCTGTTTTACGCGCAAAGTCCATAAAAACATCCATCTCTTCTTCTTTGAATCCTTCCGCAACAAGGGCAATACGGACAGGTCGCGCAATTTTAGCTTTATGAACGATCTCGGAATCCGGAGCTATGGCAGAGGACTGACGAATCAAAATATCATCCGGACGCACTATGTGGCTCAGAATGATATGTTCTTTCCGCTCCTTGTCGAAAAACGAAATCTCTACTTTCGCCTCCTTCTTCGGATAAGGTATTAAGAAACTGTTTTCAAAACTTTTGGAATTATTTTTTGCCTCATCAAGCGTAAGCCACTCCTGAAAAAGGCTTCCGAACGGCAACACATAGATGAGTTTACCGGATTGCCTATCATATACCTTTATCTGTCCGTTACCCTGTATCGGTGTTTCGGACAAACGGGATGTCCGGCCATACCAATGATCCAAACGGACCATTTCACTTAAAAAAGCATGCTGGTTATGAACGTCACCGGCAAATATATAATCTAATCGCAATGTTTTATCCTCAAAATAATCCTGAAACCGCTGTGCATGTACCATACCGCACAGAAGCAGCAACAAGCCAGGTAAAAAATTCTTCATGTAATTCCTTTTTTACAAAAATATTTAGTTTTTTGTTAATACGTGCATTCCGCTTAATTAAACTATCTTTGTATGATTAAATTTTGAGACGATTGAGGTATTTTATTCAGTTTGCATATAACGGAACGAATTATCACGGCTGGCAGGTGCAGCCGGCAGCCATAAGTGTACAGGAAGTTTTAACCAAAGCCCTTAATACGCTTTTTCGGGAAAATTTCGAAATTGTCGGGGCCGGGAGAACCGACGCCGGTGTACATGCAAAAATAATGTATGCGCATTTTGATACGGAGATCGTTTTTGATAAGAAGGCGATGGTTCAGAAGCTCAATTCCTTTTTGCCGGAAGACATTACCGTATTTCATTTTTTTGAAGTAGATACGCAGGCACATGCAAGGTTTGATGCCGTTTCACGTTCTTATGAATATCATCTGCATACTTTTAAAAACAGTTTCCTCAAAGATCTGAGTTACTATCATTTCCGTTCCTTAAATCTTGAGAAAATGAACGAAGCTGCCAAAATTCTTCTGGAATATGAAGATTTTGAATGTTTCAGTAAAACGCATACCGATGTTTTCACCTTTAACTGTACGGTTACGGAAGCGTTCTGGACAAAAGAGAATGAGCAGTGGGTATTTCATATAACGGCCAATCGTTTTCTGAGAAATATGGTCCGTGCCATTGTTGGAACCTTAATCAATGTAGGGTTGGAAAGAATACCGGTATCAGAAGTACGAAAAATAATCGAAAGCAAAAACCGGGGAAATGCGGGATTTTCCGTTCCGGCACATGGACTTTATTTAACCAATGTTGTTTATCCTTATATAAATGAAACAAAATAAAACTTCCACATTAAAAAAAGTAATGCATTATGCGCAACCCTACAAAAGCAAAATGTTCTGGGTTGTTGTGAGTGTGATCACGCTTGCCGTTTTTGCGGCACTGCGACCTTATATGGTTAAAAATGTGGTGGATGTATACGTTGAAGCAAAAGATTTAAACGGTCTTGTTTTCTACGTTGTACTCATGGCTGCGGTATTACTGCTGGAGGTAGGTTCGCAGTTCTTCTTTACCTATATTGCCAACTGGCTCGGCCAGAACATCATTAAAGATATACGTACCGAACTCTTCAACAAGATTATGAAATTCCGGCTGAGTTATTTTGATAACGAACCCGTGGGCCGCTTGATTACCAGAACCGTTTCTGATATAGAGAATATCGCCAGTATTTTCAGTCAGGGATTGTTTATGATTATTGGCGATGTACTCAAAATGATGGTTGTACTGGGTATTATGGTTTGGATGAACTGGAAACTCACCCTTATTGTGGTCGTTGCCATGCCGGTTCTGCTTTACGCCACCCGCATATTCCAAAAACACATGAAAACGGCTTTTGAAGAAGTGCGCTTACAGGTTGCCAATCTGAACACATTCATACAGGAACGTTTGACGGGAATGAAAATCGTACAGCTCTTCAACCGGGAACAGGTAGAATATGAAAATTTCAAAAAGATCAACCAGAAACACAACGACGCCTGGCAGAAAAACATCCTTTACAACTCGATCTTCTTCCCTATTGCCGATATCGTTTCATCGGTAACCCTTGGATGCGTCATTATTTACGGGGGCTTCAGTATCGTTCAGGGAGATAGCGTAACCACAACAGGAGATTTATTCGGTTACACCATGATGATTTCCATGCTGTTTAACCCGTTACGTCAGATTGCAGATAAGTTCAACGTTATGCAGATGGGAATCGTTGCAGCCGACCGCGTATTTGAAATCATCGACCGTGACGACCTTATACAGGATGAAGGAAAAATCACTGCACCGGTGTTTAAGGGAGCAATCGACTTTAAAGATGTAGCATTCAGTTACGGCAACGGTAAGAAAGTTTTAAACGGCATCAACCTTTCCATAAAGGCAGGGCAAACGGTAGCCATAGTGGGGTCTTCAGGTGCCGGAAAATCAACAATCATAAACCTGCTGAGTCGTTTTTACGACATAGAATCAGGCACCATTGCCATTGACGGTATGGACATCCATGATTTTACCCTTTCCAGTCTCCGCGACCAGATTGCCGTTGTACTCCAGGATGTATTTCTGTTTTCTGATTCCATCCTCAACAATATCATTCTCGACGATACCCAGCTTTCAAAAGAAGAAGTCATAACGGCTGCGAAGAAGATCGGTATCAACGATTTCATCGAAAAGCTTCCGGGCGGATATGACTACAACGTTAAAGAACGCGGGGTTATGTTATCATCCGGGCAACGTCAGCTTATAGCCTTCCTGAGAGCCTATATGAGCAACCCGAGCATCCTTATTATGGATGAAGCCACATCTTCCATAGATACTTATTCTGAGGAGCTGCTTCAGAATGCAGTGGAAATCATTACGAATGACCGGACTTCCATCATTATCGCCCACCGTCTGGCAACGATTGTGAATGCAGATCTCATTGTGGTTATGGACCAGGGAAAAATTATTGAAACGGGCACACATCAGCAACTGCTTTCAAAAGAAAACGGTGCCTACCGGAGCCTTTACAATTCCCAGTATGCCACAGTCGTGAATTAACACATTCCTAATAAAATCAATTAATTTCCGACAAATATGACCATTCATAACGTTTTAATAAGTTTTTATTAGCAAACTTTCAACAACGAAAATATTTGCTTATTTTAGTCGGCACAAAAACATTAGAAAAATATATTTTATGAAATACGATATTATCATCTTAGGTAGTGGACCGGGAGGTTATGTTACAGCTATCAGAGCATCGCAGTTAGGATTTAAAGTAGCTGTGGTTGAAAAAGAGAATTTAGGAGGTATTTGCTTAAACTGGGGATGTATCCCTACCAAGGCATTATTGAAATCGGCCCAGGTTTTCGATTACTTAAAACATGCTTCTGATTACGGTTTAACAATTGCAGGTGAAGTTGATAAGGATTTCGACGCTGTTATTGCGCGTTCAAGAGGTGTTGCCGACGGAATGAGCAAAGGGGTGCAGTTTTTAATGAAAAAGAACAAAATCGAGGTAATCGACGGTTTTGGTAAAGTAAAACCGGGTAAAAAGGTTGATGTAACGGATAAAGACGGAAAAGTAACTGAAATTTCTGCAGATCACATCATCATTGCAACAGGTGCCCGCTCTAGAGAATTGCCAAACCTTCCGCAGGATGGTAAAAAAGTGATAGGCTACCGCCAGGCAATGACATTACCGGTACAACCAAAGAAAATGATTGTAGTGGGATCCGGAGCCATTGGTGTTGAGTTCGCCCATTTTTACAATTCAATGGGAACGGAAGTTACGGTTGTTGAGTTTATGCCGAACATCGTTCCGGTTGAGGATGAAGATGTATCCAAACAATTCGAGCGCTCTTTGAAAAAAGCCGGGATCAACATCATGACCAATTCATCTGTTGAAAAGGTGGATACTACAGGAGAAGGTGTTAAAGCTACCGTGAAAACGGCTAAAGGAGAAGAAATCCTTGAGGCAGACATCCTTTTATCGGCAGTAGGGATCAAATCCAACATCGAGAACATCGGTTTGGAGGAAGTTGGAATCGCAACAGACCGTGATAAGATTTTAGTGAACGATTTCTATGAAACCAACATTCCGGGATATTATGCTATCGGAGATGTAGTTCCTGGTCAGGCATTGGCTCACGTTGCTTCTGCTGAGGGAATCCTTTGTGTGGAGAAATTAGCCGGATTACATGTAGAACCACTTGATTATGGAAACATTCCGGGATGTACTTATGCGACACCTGAAATTGCATCTGTAGGTTTAACAGAGAAAAAAGCAAAAGAAGCCGGATACGATATCAAAGTGGGTAAATTCCCGTTCTCTGCATCAGGTAAGGCCAAAGCTGCCGGAACACCGGATGGTTTCGTAAAAGTAATTTTCGATGCCAAATACGGAGAATGGTTAGGCTGCCATATGATCGGCGCCGGCGTTACAGATATGATTGCCGAGGCTGTCGTGGCACGTAAACTTGAAACGACAGGACACGAAATATTAAAAGCGGTTCACCCGCATCCTACCATGAGCGAGGCCGTTATGGAAGCCGTAGCAGCAGCTTATGACGAAGTGATCCACTTATAACAAATACGGAAAAAGCCACTCAAATGAGTGGCTTTTTTTATGTTTACTGTATGGTCAGATAATATACATCGGATGGTGTTCTTGTAATATTTAAAACTTCAAAACCACCTTCTTCCGGAATGACCTCTACCAGGTCGAAAACACGGCAGCTTTTAGGCAATCCCCTGAAAATAAGCGTAAATTCCAACGGTCTGTTAGAAGGTATCAAGGTCCATTGAGGAGCATAACTGATTCCTTCTGCAAACAGCAGTTCGTAGCGTTTACCCGTCACATGGTCCATTAAATAGGTACTACGCCAGATACGCGCAGCATCTCCAGCATCCGCAGCATAGACGCTGCAGTGAATAATTACCTGCTTTTCCTCTTCGTTCAGCGTTAATACCCGTTGCTTCAATTCTTCACAGATCTCCACCTTCACCTCCTCATCAAGTAAAATTCCCATATATTTCTTTTATAAGACAAAATTACAAAAAAAGCAGTTCATAAACGAAACTGCTTCTAATTTTAGATGTCAACAGTTTAACTAAGCATTTTAAAATTTCAAAATTCCCGAAAAGTATGTTCAATCAGAAATTGTTAAGGAAGCTTAATTAAAATCATTTCAGACTCCTATTAAGATTATTGTTTTTTACTGCTTAATTAATTTCTTTACAGCAATACCTTCATTGGTTTTTAGGTGCAGTATGTAGGATCCTGATGGTAAATTCTCTACATTTAACCGTGTTACCGGGGCAACGTTAAATGTTTGGCTGTTTATCAGTTTACCGGATAAATCATAAACTTCAATTTGATTTATCGATAAATTTTCTGTATTGGTGATGTTCACAATATCAGTAGCCGGATTAGGATAGATGCTGAATTTTTGTGATAGAAAACTAGGAGAACTTAGCACATGGGGAGGTATGCTTTTTAAAGCGGTTATTTTAATATTATCGTATTTATTCAGCTTATTGGCTGTTGTCTTTTGATCATATGCCCCAAATGCTAAGGTCAGCACTGTTGGTTTAAAATCTTCGATCAAATTATTTGATGTGCTTTGACTTAAAAAGTCGGCTACAGCTACCGCATTAAAATAAGGCGTTTCAAAATACGCTTTTTTAGTGTTATAATCCAAATAAACAATAAAGGTAACCCAGGTATTAAAAGGCACAATTGGATTTCTTTTATTCGTATTATTATCTAAGGTGATTAATTTATTATTTCCATTACTAATAGCTCCCATACTCCCCGTAGTAGACTGAAAGGTATAAATTACTAGGGATTCATTTAAGGAAACAGCCGGATCGTAACTTAAACATATTTGCTGATGACCTGAACTGCTTACTGCCTGCTGATGTTGTGCGCCAGTATAATAATCTATTTCAAATTTAATCACATTATTACCCGCAGTACGTTGATCTATTAACTTATTCAGATCTGTTTTTTTTACATGTAAGTATTCATTGGTAGGCGTTGAAATATCACTCGATAAAACCAACACCCTTCCCTTGTTAGCTTCACTCGAAATGGTAAAAAGATAGTTATTTCGACTTGTCTTCGTAAATCCTTCGGTATACCAGCCTCCTTGTCCCTGCACTGCACCTGTAGGATCGGTTCCTAAATTACCAAGATTATAGGTGTTGAACGTTTCATTATACAGAACTTGGCTGTAAGCCGCATTAAAAAACGCTATTGAAGTAAATGTAGTTAAAAGTAGATTTTTTATCATAAGTTGTTTAAATTAATTCATAATATTTCTAAAATTAAGAATTTATATCAAACAACTACAGCCATAGTTCTATTTTTAGCAATATCGTAGTTTTATTTATCGATACTTTTAATGTTTTTTACCGCTTAATGATTTTAAAAATAAAACCGAATAAAAAAAAGCGGTTCAAAACTGAACCGCTTTTCGGGTGGGAGACGGGTCTCGAACCCGCGACCTTCGGAACCACAATCCGACGCTCTAACCAACTGAGCTACAACCACCGTTTGGGAGTTTTATTTAAAAAGCCAACTCTGAGCTTTTGGGTGGGAGACGGGTCTCGAACCCGCGACCTTCGGAACCACAATCCGACGCTCTAACCAACTGAGCTACAACCACCGTGTTTGTTTAACGAGTGCAAATATACAGATAAATACACGCTTTGCAAACATTTTTGGAAGTTTTTTACTTCAAATCACTTAAGCTATTGACAGCCAAATATCTTTCAACGGTAAATCCTTCTGCATAATCACAGAAAACAAGTCTGCCAAGGTCCTTTGCCCTGTATTCAATACTTTCCGTGAAATTTTTGGTCGCAATCGGTGAAACGGGCTCTTTTGAATCCGGGTCATAAAACTGCGATGCGTAAGCCATTACGGCATCTATTTTCTGCTGCATAAAATCCGATACATCTACCACAAAATCCGGTGTCAGATTCTTCCACTGAATGTAATGGTAAACCTGTTTAGGACGCCAGGCATCCTGCTTTATCCCTTCTGCTTCTGTTTCGATTCTTATAAGCCCGGATAAAAAACAGGCATCGGAAACCAGTTTGCTTCCCTTCGCGTGATCAATATGCCGGTCGTCCACTGCATTGCACAACACTATTTCCGGTCTGTACTTGCGTATCATTTTGATGATTTCCTTCTGATGCTGCTCATCATTGGTAAAAAAGCCGTCGCGGAACCTCAGGTTTTCCCTTGCAGAAACCCCCAGAATAGCTGCAGCCTTTGCTGCCTCGGCATCTCTTATTTCCGCTGATCCTCTCGTACCCAGCTCCCCCCTCGTCAAATCCACTATCCCTACCTTTTTTCCGGCAGCAATCTCCTTGGCGATGGTTGCACCGCATCCCAGTTCCACATCATCAGGGTGTGCCCCGAAAGCCAATATATCTAATTTCATAAAATACTTTTTACTGTTTTGCTCTTATTTACTGTTTCGTAATACTCCTTTTCCGGATCACTGTCCTTGTTTATTCCTCCTCCAAGGTATAAATATCCTTTATCGTCCTCCATCTTCATACAGCGGAGATTGACGAACAAATCGCTGCTATCTGATGCTGAACCGGACTGTAGTCTCCATTCGCCGATATAGCCTCCGTAATACTCACGGTCGTAACCTTCTTCCGCAATTATAAAATCACGGGCCGTTTCTTTTGGAAAACCGCATAATGCAGGTGTCGGATGCAGGGAATCTACTACTTCATATGCTCTTTGCGGATGGTTGAGAACGGCTTCAATATCCGTTTTTATATGTAACAGGCTTCCTGCTTTAAAGCTAAAGGGGGCCGTTTGTTTGATATCTGAAGCAAAAGGCTTTAACTTTTCAATAATAAAGTCGGTAACAACCTGCTGTTCCTCCTGCTCTTTTTCTCCCCATATTACCTCTTCCGGTTTCATACCTGAATCCGGCATAGTTCCCGCGAGGGCGACCGTTTTTACCACATTGCCTTCCATCTTTAAAAGCTGTTCCGGCGTTGCGCCCATCCACATCCCTATTTCGGGATGGTAATAACCGTAAACAAATGCCGTAGGGTATTTGTGAAGGAAACGATAAAAATAGGAGGTAAACATCCCGGAATCCAAAACAACCTCTTCTTTTCTCGACAATACCACTTTGGTCATTTTTCCCTCTCTTATAGCATCAATACCTTGCTGTACCAGCTGCATATGCCGTTTTTTTTCGTTTTCATCAACGCTTGGTGAAACTTCTGTATCGTACGGTTGTGCAATATTCATCTGCACTTCAGAATAACGACAATGTTCCGGATAAAAAACCACTTTAGAAGTTCCTGCAAAAGGAGCCAGTACAAAGCAGCTTTTGTCCAGATAATCCGTAACATACAGCTGATCCGTATTCTGAAACCAGCCCCTTATGGTCTGTTCATAAGGTTTTCTGTATACGACAAAAGGAAGTTTATCCGAAAGCCATTCCTTGATTTTTTCCTCCATAGTTATACCTTTGGCAATATCATATTGGTAAGCTTACACAGTGAAATAAGCGCCCCTGTCTCATCCGTAATTTTAATTTCCCAAAGATGCAGCCTGCTGCCTTTATGGATAATCCGGGCCGTAGCAAAAACCTCTCCCTCCCGTTTGCTTTTTAAATGGTTTGCCGATATTTCAATCCCCCTAACTTCAAAATGCTTCGGGTCAACAAAGAGCATGGAAGCAGCGCTTCCCACGCTTTCGGCAAGTGCTACCGATGCGCCTCCGTGCAAAAGCCCCATCGGTTGATGTACCTTCGCATCTACAGGCATTTTTGCCGTAAGAAAATCTTCTCCGGCATCAATATATTCAATATTCAGGGTTTCCATGAGCGTATTCCGGCACATTTTGCGGCATACCTCTAAAATTTCTTCTTTTGTAAAATTCATCTTTCAAAAAATTACCGTTTTTTCTCCTGTCGATTTGAACTGCTAAATATACGACAATTCCGTGTGGAGGAAGTTAATGTGGGTTAATAAATGGCATCTCTCGAAACACGCAATAAATAAGCATTTTTAGATATATAATTAGTATTTTTGCAAAAATCATTTTACAACAGATGGAAGACATCAATCAGGAGGTTTTTAATGCTTTTGAAGTAATTAAAAACGGTGGAATTATCCTCTATCCGACAGATACCGTATGGGGAATCGGATGTGATGCGGCCAATGAAGAGGCTGTTAAGAAAATCTATGCCCTTAAGAAACGCGCTGAAAGCAAAAGTATGATCGTCTTAGTAAACGGGGATCGTTTGCTTTATCAGGTTTTTAAAGAAATCCCACAGGTCGCGTTTGATGTGCTGGAATGTTCCGAAAAGCCGACAACCCTGGTTCTGGACAATCCTAAAAACGTTGCGCAAAATCTTGTTGCAGAAGATAATTCTCTTGGAGTAAGGATTGTAAACACCCCTTTTATCTTCCGGTTAATAGAACGTATGAAAAAACCTCTGGTATCTACCTCGGCCAACATCAGCGGCAGCCCTACTCCGACAAAGTTCAGCGAAATTTCTCCTGAGATTGTTGCCGGTGTGGATTATGTAGTAAAAATCGATTTGGAAAAAGTCAGTAAGAAGTCGTCGACCGTAATTAAATTAACGAAAGACGCTAAAGTAACTATATTGAGAAAATAATGATTGTTTCATCGAACTATAAAGAAGCACTGCAGTTACCAATCTTCCGTATTATAGCTCAGGCTGCAAAACAGCTCGACACGGATGTTTACGTAATAGGAGGCTTTGTACGTGATTTTATTTTAGAACGCACCTCAAAAAAGGATATTGATGTCGTAGCTGTTGGAAGCGGAATCGAACTTGCCTTAAAGGTTTCGGAACTTATTCCCCACCACCCCAAAGTGCAGGTGTTTAAAAACTACGGCACAGCTATGTTACGCTATGACGATATGGACATCGAATTTGTCGGAGCCCGAAAAGAATCGTACCGCAGCGAAAGCAGAAACCCCTTGGTGGAAGACGGAACGCTCGAAGACGACCAGAACCGCAGGGATTTTACCATCAATGCACTGGCCTTTTCATTGAACGAACAGAATTTTGGAGACCTTGTAGATCCTTTCAACGGAATGGACGATCTGAAAAAAGGACTTATCCGTACTCCGCTGAATGCTGATATAACCTATTCCGACGATCCGTTGCGCATGATGCGCGCAATCCGTTTTGCCACACAGCTTGATTTTATCATAGAAGAACAGTCACTGGAGGCTATTTCAAGGAACGCGGAACGTATCAAAATCATATCCGGGGAACGCATTGTGGAAGAGCTGCATAAGATCCTGGCAACCTCGAAACCTTCGACCGGTTTTCTGCTGCTTTACAAAACAGGCCTCCTGGATCTCATTTTACCTGAACTCACGGCGCTGAATCAGGTAGAGGAAATCGAAGGACATACACATAAAAACAATTTTTATCATACGCTTGAAGTTGTTGATAATATCTGTGTCAACACCGAAGATTTATGGCTCCGCTGGGCGGCTTTACTACACGACATAGGTAAAGCTCCTACCAAAAAATTCCATAAAAAGGCCGGGTGGACCTTCCACGGCCATGAATTCCTTGGCGGAAAAATGGTTAAACGTATTTTCCAGCGCCTGCATATGCCTTTAAACCATAAAATGCGCTTTGTTCAGAAAATGGTCACCATGAGTTCCAGACCTATTGTCATAGCTGAAGACAAGGTAACCGACTCCGCGGTAAGAAGGCTCGTTTTCGACTCTGGAGAGGATGTAGAAAGCCTGCTGACCTTATGCGAGGCCGATATTACCACCAAAAATGAACGGAAGTTTAAAAAATACCACAATAATTTTAAAATTGTACGTCAGAAGATCGTAGAAGTTGAAGAACGCGACCATATACGCCAGTTTCAACCGCCAATTACGGGAGAAGAAATTATGGATATCTTTAAATTACCTCCATCCCGAGAAATCGGACAGATTAAGGAAGCCATAAAAGAAGCTATATTAGAAGGTGAAATTCCTAATGAATACGATGCAGCCTACGAATTTATGATACAAAAGGCCGCCGCACTGGGATTAACACCGGTAAATCCTAAAAATTAAAAGAATAATGGAAAACAAATCATTCATCCGCTGGGCCAAAATTTCACTTGTACTTGTTTACCTTGTTATTATAGCAGGTGCTACCGTAAGAATGACGGGATCCGGAATGGGATGCCCGGACTGGCCCAAATGTTTTGGCTACTATATTCCTCCTACACAGGTTCAGGAACTGCTGTGGAAACCCAATCATGAGTACGACAAGGGACAGGTTATTATTATGGACAACAAACTCTGGGTTGCCGAAAACGACTTTGTTTCCAAAGACGTATATGAAGCAGCGAACTGGGCCGAATATACCAAGCATGATTATGCTGTATTCAACCCTTACCATACCTGGGTAGAATATATTAACCGTCTCTGCGGCGCCCTAGCCGGACTGGCATGTCTTATCCTCTTCATCCTTTCTTTCCGCTTCAGAAAAACCAGAAAATCAATCATACTCTGGTCGGGGATTGTACTCTTTTTACTGATGTTCAACGCCTGGTTAGGCGCTACGGTAGTATATTCTGTTCTGAACCCGGTAAAAATTACCACTCACATGATTGCTGCACTGCTTAATGTGGCAGCGCTTATATACCTTATCCATCTTGCAAAAGGAAAAAGGGAATATACTGCAAGATACGACCGCACGTTTCATTTGTTCGCATGGACAGCCATGGTATTTTCACTCATTCAGATCGGGCTTGGGACACAGGTTCGTCAGTTTATAGATGAACAGACAAGAAGCGGCATTACCGACGTGGCGTTGTGGCTGCAAAATCCGGATGCAACGTTCTATATACACCGGACCTTTTCCTTCGTAATCTTTTTTGTGAATCTGTATCTGTTCCTGCGTAACAAGCGTCTGAATCTGCAAAACACAAAAATCAACTGGATCATGTTGTTGCTGTTGTTGGAAATTCTTACGGGTATCCTAATGTACTATATTCATTTTCCTTTCGGTACGCAGGCAGCACACCTTGTAATTGCAGCTCTTATGTATGGATTGCAGTTCAGCATCATCCTTGATACAAGGAAAAAAAGTTAATATTATGAAACAGCGTATTTCTTAATCTATACGGGCGGCTGTAATTCCGAAAGGAACTACAGCTGCTTTTGTCTTAAATCCCCATAAAAACATGAAAAAAAGCACCTTACTTATCTGTTCCCTTTTAATTACGGCTTTCACTTATGCAGGCAGTACACCAACGGGATTCTGGTATATGTACTTTGGATCGGCTTCTTTCCAGAATACCCGATGGAAAGCTGCTTATGATGTGCAGTACCGAAACCATAACTTTATAGGAGATCTCAACCAACTGCTCCTTCGAGGCTCGGCTCAGTATACGATAGCTCCGAACCTTACCCTTGGAGCCGGATACGCATTTGTACAGACGGAAAAAATAGAGGAGCCAGACATGCCATTTGTTGAAAACCGTCTTTTTCAGGATGTGCTTACCCAGCAAACCATCGGCAACTCTGTTGTGCGGCACCGTTTCAGGTTGGAAGAAAGGTTTATTGAGCAACAGGATTACAAGTCCAGAATCCGCTATCAGCTGGGGATTGATATCCCTATTTACAACAATCCCGAAAAAAAGCAATCTGCCTATGCCGCCTTTTACAATGAAGTCTTTATGAATCTCGATGAAAAGTCGCGCAAAACAAATGCTTTCGACCGCAACCGCCTGTATCTTGGAGCCGGATTTAAATTCAATCAACAATTAGGCATACAGCTAGGCTGGATGAACCAGATGCAGCAGAAAGACGCCCATCAGCAAATCATGCTTTCCCTACATCACAATCTTAATTTATAATGAAAAAGTCGGGAAAATCCCGACTTTTAGTTCTTTATCCTTTTGAAAACCAAATTCGAATCAAAATTCAAATGGCTGTCCTTTATTAAAACTTCACCAACCGAATTAAAACGTGTAAAGTTATAATCCTGTATTTCTTCGTAGGCAAGTAATTCGTCTACATAATTTTTACCATCTTCATTTGTTTTGAACGTAATCAATACCTTTTCTTTTTTGTAGACCCAGTTCTTTTCAAACATGAATTTTCCGTTTTTACTCTGGCTGTGGTCTATGGGATAAGGGCGTACAAGTTCAAATTCCATCTTTTTTAAATTAAAATTCTTATCGTACTGAAAATATCCTTCATAGAACAATTCCGAATAAAAATCAATTCGGTAAAGACCATCCTTTGTTCTTGAACGTTCAAACATATAATCCTTAAAATTATTAAAGAAATCCAGCTCCGGAACGTTTACATACTTTCGTATAACAATCTCGGTAAGCCAGTACAGCGGTGAGTCGTTCCCGGTATAACGATCAAAAAAAACAGTATCCATTGCCACCCTGTTTTTCGGATCCCTTATAAGGCTTTTATTGATTTTTTTATTTTTCAGGTTGATCGATACATCGTATTTCATTTCGGAATCGAGCAAAACAGACTTCTCATTCAATTTGGCTTTATGCGACACCAGATAAGCATAATTGTCCGAAGCATAATTATTGTACATCTGGTTTCTTACCTTTTTAATGATCTCAATAATGTTTGCACGCGACAGCTTATCGATGACCAGTTCATCCATTTGCGTATCGTCTATCTGTGCCTGTACGTTCCACGATCCTAATACGAATATTCCCAAAAGGATGTAAATGCATTTTTTCATTTGTATATATTAACGCGTAAATTTAATGTAATAATAAAACATTACACAATAAAACGTTTAATTATATACAACTAACATACCACTTTTAGGAACCTGCTTTTAAATGAAAAGGATATCTGTTTACGAGGTTTGAATTATAATAAGATCCTTTGGATTTAGATGTGGAAAACTCGTTCCAGACAGCAATAGGAACATGTTCATGAATATATTCTTCAGCCCTTGTAGTATAGATGATAAGGTATCCTTCCTTTTCATCACAACTGTAATATTCAATTCTCTTAATCCAGGAACTTTCAGGTGTTGCCTGCATTTTTTTAACAGGGTAATTGGCCTTGGTTATGTCTTTTCTGGCCTCTTCAAAAGTTTTGTAGGATCCGGTGAGATCACCGCAATCGGTTTTTCCTTTACAGGCAGCCAAAGCTGCCATTCCAAAAACAATAAGTAAAATCTTTTTCATAATGCTGTATATTTATCTACTTAAATATACAGCATTAATATTAATTTATCACAATTTTAACATTACAAAAGATGTATACCGTCTTCTTTAATTAAAATTTTACGCTCTTTATAGAGAACGCCTATTATTTGTTTGAACGTTTTCTTACTCATGCCCAATACAGTTTTGATTTCATCGGGATGACTTTTGTCGTTTAATCCTAAAAAACCGTTGTTATACTGGAGCTCTTCTATAATTCTAGATGCATTGTCCGTTACTTTTTCAAATCCTATTTTAGATCGGGAAACGTCTATTTTACCGTCGGGCCTGATGTTCTTAATATACCCTATGATGCGGTCGCCTGTTCTGAAATCTTCAAAAACTTCATTCTGGTACATAAGTCCCTTATGTTTTTCGTTGATGATCACATTAATTCCGGCCTCGGTAATATGGGTCACGATAAGGTCAACCTCATCTCCGACCTTAACCGTTAAACTGCTGTTGTCAAGAAACTGGTTTAACTTGGAAGAACCTACCAGACGGTTTGTTTTTTCATCTATGTACATGTATACGATGTAATAATTCCCTTCGCGCATAGGCCGTGCCTGCTCCCTGAACGGGACAAACAGGTCCTTTTCAAGACCCCAATCCATGAAAGCACCGAAATCGTTCACATAATTCACCTTCAAAAGGGCAAACTCATTTAGGAAAATATAAGGTTCTATCGTAGTTGCCACGGGCCGCTCTTCATGATCAAGATAGACAAAAACCTCCATTTCCTCTCCTATTTCGTAGGTATGCGGCAGGTATTTTTTTGGTAAAAGCACATCCTGTTCACCATCTGTAAGATATAATCCCACATTGGTTCTGCGGTCAATTTTTAATATGTTGAAACGTCCGATTGAAATCATAAACAATAATTTGTACAAAAATACGAACAATAAAAGGTCATCTTCTAATTTTAAGGAGGAATTTGTACTTGCTTTCGATTTTATTTTTTAAATTAGAAATAAAAAGTATGAAGAAAATGTATCATTACGCTACGGTGGAAAAAGCTTTAGAAGAATTAAATGCCAAAGGATATACAATTGACTTTAATATTGAAGAAGCTCAGATTTTAAAAAACCCGGATGATTTTGCAATTGTCGAAATCTACAGGTATGAAGGCATGAGCGATCCCGATGATGAGGCAACCGTTTACGGCATTCACAATAAGATAGATGAATCAAAAGGCGTATTCGTTGCAGGAAATCTGGCCTTCGCGGAAAACGATGTTGCAAAGATTTTATTGAAACTCGAAATTGACGATAAAAAAAATGAAGACTAAACAGTCTTCATTTTTTTATGGTTTCAGATCCAGATCGAAGGTCTTGATCAAATCTTCCAAAGCGGGATTAATTCCTTTAAGATAGTTGAGTTTATCGTCTATGCTGTAAGCCTTTTTAACCGTTACACTTTCATTTACCCTAACTTCAATTTTGAGGTGGTAATTGTTCAGTTTTTTATGTATGTAGGAAACCAGATCGTACAGGTTTTCTTCAAAACTCAGTTTGCTGCCCGTATTAGGAAACTCGACGATAAGACTGTTGCCCTGAAGATCGAGCTGTGCCATGTTCATGGTTGACGACATAAGCATTCTACCCGTTTTATAATACTGTTCAGAACAGAAATCCCAATGAACTTTTAATTCTTCAAATGTAAAATGGTCTTTCGGAAGATCTTCCGGATTTATCTGGACCGGGCTTATGGCGGCTTCAAGCTCTCTTTTCTTACGGATGCTCTTGAGGGACAGCGCAGAAATACTGTGTTCGTTGGAACTTTTGGACACCACAACTTTCTGCGTCGTTATTTCTTCCTGTCCGCTTTCCTCCACTGCCTGAGGTTCGGCAACCCTGTTTTGGTGCGGTTCTGCTTTCTCATATAGAACAGGGGTATTGTTTACATGTCCCTTCTTAAAAAAAACAGCCGGGATTATACCTGATCTACTTTTTTTTTTTCGGGATGCGTAAGAGATGCCAGCTGCATCAAGCATAATTCCACCATCAACCGTTGATTTTGGGAAGTCTTATATTTGAGGTCGCAGTTATTCGCTATATTGATGGCCTCGACCAGAACGGTATGCTCTAATTTCTGCGCCTGAATATAGAAAAGATTTTTATTTTCATCACTAACGTCGAGGAGATTCAATGTCTGCGGATTTTTACAGACAAGGAGGTTCCTGAAATGTGTTGCCATTCCCATAACAAAATGCTGCCCGTCGAACCCTTTGGCCAGTATTTCATTATACGAAAGCAATAAATTGGGGATATCGTTGGCAATGATAAGGTCTGTTATGCGCAGATAATAATCATAATCAAGAACGTTCAGGTTTTCCGCAACTGCCTGCCGCGTAAGGTTCGTACCACAGAACGAAACAACACGGTCAAAGATAGAAAGGGCATCCCGCATGGCTCCGTCTGCTTTCTGGGCAATGATCTGCAGGGCATCTTCCTCAAAAACAATTCCCTGGCTCAAAGCCACCTCTTTCAGGTGCTCTTTAGCATCGTAAACCGTAATCCGTTTAAAATCAAATATCTGACATCTGGACAAGATCGTCGGAATGATTTTATGCTTTTCGGTCGTCGCTAATATAAATATGGCATGTTTAGGAGGTTCTTCAAGTGTTTTCAGGAACGCATTAAAGGCGGCTGATGAAAGCATGTGTACCTCGTCAATAATGTATACTTTATAGATTCCGGTCTGAGGGGGAATCCGTACCTGGTCGATAAGGTTCCGTATATCCTCTACAGAATTGTTGGAAGCTGCATCGAGTTCAAAAACATTAAAAGCAAAATCCTCGTTCGGATCGTCATATCCGATCTGATTGATTTTCCTGGCCAGGATACGGGCACAGGTTGTCTTTCCTACTCCGCGGGGACCAGTAAACAGCAATGCCTGAGCCAAATGATTATTGTCAATAGCATTGATTAAGGTATTGGTGATGGATTGCTGTCCCACGACATCCTTGAATGTCTGAGGGCGGTATTTTCGGGCCGATACGATGAATTGTTCCATAAATAGTTGCTTACTGCAAATATATCAATTTTGTTTGATTATTCTTCGACGGGATAGTATCCAGAATCACCAAGTTTATTCTTCCAATGAGTTTTCACCTGTTCCATCTTGAGATCCCGGGCCGGATTTCTGTATTCAATACGTCCTTCATTCCCCAATTCCTTAAGAAGGATTTCGATATAAAAGTCCTCAAGTACATCTGCCGGAACGTATGTGGTTTTAAGGTTGATATCGAACAATTTAGCCGTTTGATTGCTCCAGAAGGCCGACCACCCGCTTTTAAGGTCTTTTACCAGTTCAAAAGCTGTTTTGTTGGTTTGCCTGTTGATGAGTTTAACCAATATCTGACCGTCTTTCCGGGAAAGCTTTTTCAGGCGGTCTTCAAATTGCTCTTTCAGGTATTTTTCAGATCTCTTCAGGTAGCGGTTTTTCTGCGATTTACTTTCCATAGCCGCCATATTCTTATTTAAAACCAAAAGATTGTCCGCCGTCATAACCGCATAAGGATAAACCCTTAGAATCCTGCGCTTCAACACGTTCTGAATCTTGATTCTTTCCAGCTCTTCCTTTGAAAAGTTGATAAGCATCTCGGGCAATATAAACTCTTTTTCCACTTCACCATCATCCAGCACATTCGTTCTCAGGGAATCCGCATATTTCTCCCAGTCGTGCACAATCTGCGCATTTGAATTAAGTGAACATAAGATGATTAATATCGTGAGTATTTTTTTCATTTCAATAGTGTAATTTAATGGTAAATATAGAACAAAATAATTAGTAATTTTGATTAAAATTTGAATCATACATGAAAGCATCAAAAACCATACTAAACGAAGATTCTCTTGCCTTTCTGACGCATTATCTAAACAATCCGTCTCCTACCGGATACGAAAATGAAGGACAAAAATTATGGATGGAATACATTAAGCCTTATGTAGAGGAAACTTTCACGGATACTTATGGAACCTGTGTGGGCGTCATCAACCCAGAAGCTGAATTTAAAGTAGTGATTGAAGGGCATGCTGATGAGATTTCGTGGTATGTTAACTATATATCAGAAGACGGTATGATCTACGTAATCCGCAACGGGGGAAGCGACCAGGTTATCGCCCCGTCCAAAAGGGTAAACATCCATACAAAAAACGGAATTGTGAAAGGCGTTTTCGGATGGCCGGCCATTCATACACGTCTGCGTTCGGGAAAGGAAGAACCTACTCCTAAAATTGAAAACATCTTTATTGACTGTGGCTGTGATTCTAGAGATGAAGTAGAAGCCCTAGGTATACACGTGGGCTGTGTAATTACTTACCCTGATACTTTTGAAATCCTGAACAACGACAAGTTTATATGCAGGGCGCTTGATAACCGTATCGGAGGATTTATGATTGCTGAAGTAGCCAGACTTTTAAAAGAGAACAACGTAAAACTGCCCTTCGGGCTTTATATCACCAATTCGGTACAGGAAGAAGTCGGTTTGCGTGGTGCCGAAATGATTACCCAAACCATAAAACCCCATATCGCCATTGTTACGGACGTATGCCATGACAGCACCACACCCATGATCGACAAAAAAATCGAGGGGGAAACAAAAATAGGTCTTGGTCCTGTAGTAACGTATGCACCCGCAGTACAAAACAACCTTCGCGAACTCATAATCGAAACCGCCGTAAATAAAGATATTCCTTTTCAGCGTCTGGCTTCATCCCGCGTTACCGGAACCGATACCGATGCGTTTGCCTACAGTAACGGTGGAGTTGCTTCTGCATTAATTTCACTACCTTTGCGCTATATGCACACAACTGTTGAAATGGTTCACAGGAACGATGTCGAAAATACCATCAGGCTTATTTACGAAACGCTTCAGCAGATTGAAGATCAGCACAACTTAAATTATTTTAAATAGCAGTAATGAGTGAATTACACTTAAATTTTATACGGGAAGTTATAAATGATGAAACCGTCTTCTTTCTTGAAGACCAAAACGGCATCGCTTATTGCGGATCCCTCTTTTTTAAAACAGATACCAATGAAGCAGTACCGGTTTTATGCTTTTGGTCATCCCGGGAAAAAGCAGCGGCAGCAGCAGTCGAAAGCTGGTCAAATTATAAGGTAGCAGAGATGTGCCTTGCGACTTTTATAGAAGACTGGCTTGTACAGCTTTATAACGACAGCCTGATAGCCGGGATTGATTTTGATAAAAATATGGAAGGTGCCGAATGCGATCCGCTGGACCTGATTTCGGAGCTGATTTCGGAGCTGAAAAAGGAAAAACGCGATCTGGAATTCGAACATTTCAAAGGGATTGCAGACGTAGAGAAACAGATAAAATCACTTTCTTAAAACAAAGGGAAGTCTAGCGACTTCCCTTTGTTTTTTTAGCAATTCCGATATTTTCACTATCTTTTTTATTTCTTTGTCCATAAATACGCTTATCATGCAACTCCTTTTCGTCTTAGCAGAAGATAAATAACCAAGGGAGCGCCCAAAATAGAAGTAACGGCATTAATCGGAAGTATGAACTGATCACCGGGAAGCTGGCAGATCATATCGCATACCACCAATACCAGAGCCCCCGTTAAAACATTGGCGAAAAACAATACAAAATGATTCGATGTTTTATACAGAATTCTTGTAATGTGAGGAATTGCAAGCCCGATAAAGCCAATAGGGCCAACAAAAGCAGTACAAACCGCTATGAGTATGCAGGTTGACAATATGATTAAAAACTTTGTTCTTTTTACATTCATCCCTAAAGTTCTGGCATATGCTTCGCCCAACAATAAGCTGTTGAGCGGTTTATTTAGTGAAAATGCGATAAAAAGCCCAAGAACCAGGACGGGAACAATATAACTGATTTGCTGCCAGTTGATATTTCCCAGACTTCCCAAATTCCAGAATGTAAATTTTTTGAGTTCTTCCGCAGTAGACAAATAAGCCAGTACATTTACAAAAGCACTTGTAAAACTGCTGAACATAAGACCTACTATAAGTAATGTCGCAGCCTGCTGTATACGTCTGGAAATCCCCAGCACAATAAGCATTACGGTTACACTGCCTGCAAGGGCAAAAACGGTAATGGCCGTCTGGCTTCCCATATAATTCTGGAATGCAACCGGTAATACTCCCCCACCCAATATACAAATGGCAACACCAAGGCTTGCCCCCGAGCTGATTCCCAAAACATAGGGTTCAGCCATAGGATTTTGAAACAGGGTCTGCATCATCATTCCCGCGACCGACAGCGACATCCCGACCACACATGCCATAATAAGCTTGGGTAACCGGTATTCCAGTACAATATATTCCCAACTGTGCTTCCCCGTAAAATTATCTGATAGGATGGCAAAAATGTCCTTAAACGGAATATGTACTGCACCCGTCATTAAATTAAAGGCACATGCAGCAGCAAGCAGCAGCAGCAGGATAAAATGATATCTGAAATACTTTACAAACATTACTGCAACGCTTCAATAAAAACAGGTTGATAATTCGGTAAAACTTCCGGATGCAGAATGTAGATTAGGTCTTTTAATACCTGATCCGGCCTGTTAGGTGCATCCTCGTAAAAAACGATGCCGCCTTTGGCACCTTTTTTCAATGAATAGGAATACACCTTATGTTGTTGAAATGCCCTAAACTGACGATAATGCTTGTTCGCACTTCCCAATTCTTCATAAGTTGTAAACTGTCCAGGGCCTATCCAGAAATCGGCATTAATCCCTTTTTCCAGGACTGTTTCCAATGAAAGTGACAGGCTTCCTGTACCTTTTGTATCACCCCAGATATAGGTTCCTTTCGCGTCTTTAATAAAAGCTGCCATCCAGCTTTCACCCTGAGGTGCATACCAAATGTCCTGAAAAACCGATCCACTCAAAACAGACGGACTGTTTTTTACGGTACTTACCAGCTCCTTTGCTTTACCGTATTCTGAAACAATATTTTTAAAATAAGCATCAGCTTCCTTTTGTTTACCAAATAAAACACCGAAGAATTTCACCCATTCTGCCTTTCCCAAAGGAGATGTTTCGACCCAGTCGGCATTATAAAGTACCGGGATACCCGCTTTTTCGAATTGATTGAATTTAGATGTTTCATTGTCCATACTAAGACCAACGATAACCTCCGGTTCTATATTGATCGTCTTTTCGAAATTCAGGCTTTGCTGATCGCTTAATTCAGCTATTTTACCCTGTGTAACAAGATTCCGTACTTCGGGAGAGGAAATGTAATCCAAATTGGGAAAACCAATGAGTTTATCGCTTTGTCTCAAAGCAACCAAAGAAGAGATATGAGTTGTTGAAGAAACTACCATTTTTTGAACAGGTGTTTTGACAAAAGTATATTGTGCAAGGCTGTCGGGTATATTTTCTTTTGATTCACCGCATACATAGGTAAATGTCCTCGTAGCTTCAGGCCAGGGCTTTGTAACCTTCATGACAGTATAGGATCCGTAATTCCGGATTTCAAGTCCGTCTGCAAATTCCACGCTGTTTCCCGTTTTTTTGTCCGATTCTGCTTCTTTCTTTTTACATCCGATGCAGATAAAAAAAAGCGTCAACAATAAATAGCCAGATGATTTCATGTATGTTTAGTTTATTTTTTATAAAAGTTAAAATGTTTTTTAAACCTGATGATGCGGGAATACCGCAGATCCAGGCGGAGCCAAATATACGACCATTCCGTAAAAAGAGCTCAAAAGAATCGTTCGAACCGAAATAAGGGATTCTTTAAAGAGTCCTGCTTATTTCTGCTTCGGATCTTCGGTACAGTCTTTACCGGGATATTTTGAAGGCTCAACTTCTGTCTCTTTTTTATTCTTTTGTTCTGTATTATTCTCAGGCGTTACCTTATAGGAATTTTCAAAATGCCTGTTAAACAGTTTTTTTAAAAAGTACATATATACTACGTTTTCTATTACCGATGTCAACATTTTAACACAGGTCAAAAGTACACAATTTGCCCGGATGTATAAAACACCAACTGGAACTATGAAAAGGTATCTTCTATTTTAATTTGCATAATAGATAATTTCAATTACTTTTGTACCGTTTTAGGTTGCAATTTGATGCATTAATAGGGAAATAGGTGCGATTTTTTCAATTCCTATGCTGTTCCCGCAACTGTAAGCTTTGTTGAGTAATCAATGTTGTTTTTAACTCCGCCACTGAAAGTAATTTCGGGAAGGCAAAAACATAAAGCAAGCCAGGAGACCTGCCTAATAAGTACTAAACAGATTTAACCTTCGGGAAGAAAGGTCAAACAATGAGCAGGAAACTTTATTCATTTTTTACTTTTACGTTGTTTTCGTTTGGCATTCATGCACAGACCGGGGTATCTACGCAGTTGGATGAGCTCGTAATTGAACAGAAGAAAATATCGGACCAGTCCAAATCGCAGAGAACCATCGTGCTCAATGACTCACTCATTAAAAACAGCCTTGGAACCTTAACCGATTTCCTTCAGAAAAACACAACCCTTTATTTTAAAGAGAACGGTTACGGAATGGTAAGCTCCCCTTCGTTTCGAGGAACAACGGCGCAGCAGACCGGCGTTTTATGGAATGGGATCAAAATAAACTCCGCGCTTCTGGGACAGACCGATTTTAATTCTACGGCGTTTAAAAGTTATGACAATATAGTGGTGAAACCCGGAGGTGGAAGCGTGCTGTACGGAAGCGGCGCTGTAGGAGGTACCATCCACCTGAACAACCAGCTGAATTTTGATCTTCCGTTAGAAAATGAAATCCAGCTGAATTACGGCAGCTTCAATACGCAAGGAATCCATTATAAGGTAAAGGCGGGAACCCCGAAACTTGCCGTAGGCGCACATGTGGGATACAACAAAAGTGATAACGATTACGAGTGGATCGGAAAAGATCGCAAAAACATCAACGGGGAATTTTTCAATGTAGATTTCGGAGCAGAAATCGCTTACAGAATAGATGATTTAAACCGTATTGAGTTTTACACCTCCACTTTCAGCGATGACCGTCATTTTGCCCTGGTAACACCTTACCAGAACAAAACCAAATACCAAAATAATTACTACCGCAATTTATTTAAATGGCATTATAAAACCTCCAGGTTCCTCAATACATTTTATACAGCAAATATCCGAGAATCCTATGTTTATTTTGATCAGTTGCCAAAAGACAGCAGATCAGGAGGTAAGGCGGACACCTGGTTTTTCAAAAACGAAAGTTTTTACAACCTGACTTCCCGTTTTAAATTATCTGCCCTGTTGGAATACCAACGCACTACAGGTGAAGGTGATAATTCCAACCTCCCTTTTTCCGACCAGGAAATTGCCGCTGTGAGCCTTATGGGAAATTACGAAATTTCTCCTCTTCACGGGTTTGAAATCGGTTTAAAGAATGAATTCGCCCGGGATTATAAAAATCCCTTCCTTTTTTCAGCAGGATATTACCTCAATTCAGACAAATACCAGCTTAAAGTCAATGCATCTAAAAACTACCGTATTCCAACCTTTAACGATCTTTACTGGCAGCCAGGAGGAAATTTAAGTCTGAAACCGGAAACGAGTTATCAGTTTGATATCAATAACGGTTATACATCCAAGTTCTTTAATGCCAACCTATCCACTTTTTACATTGCTTTAACGGATATGATCCGGTGGGTCCCTACAAACTCCGGATTCTGGGAAGCCAACAATGTAGACAGTGTTTCTATATACGGGGCGGAGCTTTCGTTAAGTGCACAAAAGAACTGGAAAAAGCATAAAGTGAGCACAAGCATCAACTATGCCTACACCAGATCGTTAAATGGTGAAAACGACAAACAACTTACGTACAGCCCCCTGCACAAGCTCAACCTTTGGATAAGTTACCAGTATAAAGGATTCAGCATTGCTCCATCTTTCCTTTACAACGGAAAAATATATACCACGGCATCCAATGATGAAGACAGCATTGTAGATGCGTATGGAATTATGGATCTGGATATAAGCCAGCAGTTCGATTTCGGGAAGTTTCCGTTTACCGTGAACCTAAAAATAAAAAACGTGGCCGATACCGCCTATACCAATATGCCGGCACGCATGATGCCCGGCAGAAATTATCATTTACAAATTATTAAAAAGTTCTAACGCATGAAAAAATTATTGATTCCGATGTTCGCAATTGCTACGCTATACAGTTGTAGTAATTCTGATGATGACACCTCTGTTCCGACAAATCCGGACGAAAAATACCTCAACGGGTTTTTCATAACAAATGAAGGTAACTATACAAAGGCTAATGCCTCCGTATCGCATTTAAATGCTGATTATTCAAATTTAACAAATGACATTTTTAAGACGGCAAACGGAAAAGATCTTGGAGATGTTGCCCAGTCGATGGTCGTAACGGATAAATACGCTTTTGTTATTGTGAACAATTCTAATACGATTGAAGTTGTAAACAAAAAAACATTCAAAACCGTTCATACGATTACGGAAGGATTGAATTCTCCGAGATATGCCGCCATCAGCAATAACAAGTTATATGTAACAAGTCTTTTTGATGCTTCAGTTGCTGTTTATAATGCAGAAACTTTCGCTTTCATCAAATCGATACCCCTTAATTTTACATCTGAAAAAATCGTCGCAGCCAATAATTATGTGTACGCAGCAAATGGTTTCTACAGTAAAGGGAAGCTTGTAGAGGTTATTGATCCTAAAACCGATACAAATACTATTGACATAACATTTGAGAATGCCATCAATGGAATTACGACTATTGGAGAATTCGCCTATGTACTTGAAACCAATGATGCGGCAAGCAAAGTTTCAAGAGTAAGCGGTACTTCAGCTTCCGGTTCTGTTGCCGTTACTCAGGCAAGCACGACCAATTTTACAGCTGACGGAAACAACTTATACTACACAGCGGGTACCGGGGTTTATAAAATGAATAATTCACTCGCAAGCAGCGGAAGCAAATTGTTTGATGTTGCAAAAGGAGAAGATTTTTCCGTTTTGTATGGTTTCAATGTCATCAACGGCGTGGTTTTCACTTCGGATGCTAAAGGATTTACCGATAAAAGCTCAATCATCCTATATAAGGAAGATGGAACTAAAATTAAAGAGTTAACAGGTGGAATTGCCACCAACGGATTCTACAAGTTTTAATAAAAAAAGAGCTGCCAGTGGCAGCTCTTTTTTTATTTATTTCCTTTAGCATGGTCCGCAAGAAATTGTTCGAGTCCTATATCCGTTAAAGGATGTTTGAGTAATCCGAGTATGGAGCTCAAAGGCCCTGTCATTACATCGGCTCCTATTTTGGCACAGTTTACCACATGCATTGTATTGCGTACAGAGGCAGCAAGAATCTGTGTTTCGAATGCGTAATTATCGTAAATCATTCTTATTTCATCAATAAGGTTCAACCCGTCAGTCGAAATATCATCCAACCTTCCGATAAACGGAGAAACGTAGGTTGCACCGGCTTTAGCAGCAAGCAAAGCCTGTCCAGCAGAAAAAACGAGGGTAACGTTGGTCTTGATTCCCTTGTCGGAAAAATATTTACAAGCCTGAATACCTTCCTTCGTCATAGGCAGCTTAACCACGATCTGGTCGTGCAGTTCGGCAAGCTCTTCTCCTTCTTTGATCATTCCTTCATAATCGGTAGCAATAACCTCAGCGCTCACATCGCCATCTACAATATTGCATATGGCAACGTAATGCTTTAAAATATTATCTTTTCCCGTAATACCTTCTTTTGCCATTAGCGAAGGGTTTGTGGTAACCCCATCAAGAACTCCGAGCAACTGTGCTTCCTTAATCTGGTCAAGATTCGCTGTATCAATAAAAAATTTCATCGTGTCGTATATTAAAATTAGTTTAGAAATGTAAATTTAATGAAATTCCGAGAGTTAACATCAAATGATCGTAACGTTCGAAATCATAATTATATTCATTTGCAGAAATCAATGTTTCATCGAAACTTCCGAACATAATTCTGTGAAATCCGATTTTGGGTCCCAGACTTACCTCGTTGCTGAGGAAAAAGGTCGGGGCAAATTCAAATTTTATTCCTAACCCCGTTGATCTGGCCTGTTCTGTAAGACGCCCTTCAACGTGGTAATCATAATTTACAACATTATAACTTGGAGTAAGCGCCATATTAAAAGCAAAAGTGTTCCCAACGCGTTTCAACAATGTAAAAGAGGGACCGATACTTGAAATACGCGATTCACTTTGAAAACGTACATCATAACTGTGCCAGATTTCTTCCGATACTTTGGAAACCGCATAATTATAATTTAATCCTACATAGAAAATACTATTGGGGGCAACCCGGTACTTAACAGCCCCTTCAAAACTTTTAAAATCTCCGGTGGCACTCGTTGGTTTGTCGAGTTCGTTTACGAAGAACTGTCCCTCCTGACCCGAGATCCCCGCATTCATACCTGCTGAAATAAGCCAGTTTGTTTGTTTAACTTCCCTTTCCTGAGCATGTAACTGGCAGGATGATGTAAAAATAAACATCGCAAAAAACAATCTTTTCATATAGAATAATACTTGTTATCTTATTTTGTAATGGTTCATCAACATTTTTTCATACATGGTATCGGGCAGGATCTTTTTCAGGAAAATTGAAAACTTCTGCATAAATGCTCCTACCCTGTAATGAACTTTAGGATTGTTGCCTGAAATAATCCGGTCAATTGCTCGGGCCATTTCAATGGGATCCCCTCCGTCGTTCACATGGTCGTCAATGGTAGCCAGCTGCTGGCTGTAAATCTCTTTATATGGAGAATGTTCCAATACCGGTGCATGAAACCTGCGGGATGCAATATCCGTAGCAAAATCACCGGGAGCCACATTGGTTACCTTTATATTGAAAGGTTTTACTTCCATCCTTACAGCTTCCGTAATAAGTTCCAGTGCTCCTTTTGAAGCAGAATAGATTCCCCGGTAAGGAAGCCCCATATAACCTGCTATAGAAGTAATGTTGATAACCATTCCTGACTTTTGGTTCCGCATAACAGGCAAAACAGCTTTCATCATTTCAATAGGACCAAAAACATTCGTATGGAAATTATTCTGAATTTCTTCAAGCGGTATCTCTTCTACCGGACCTGTAATACCTACGCCGGCATTGTTGATGAGTACATCAAGCCTTCCTTCTTTAACTATAATTTCCTGGACCGCACGCTGTATGGTTCCGGAATCACGGACATCAAGTGCTACAAGCGGAAATGAAGAATTGGTTACGGCTTCGGGATTTCTGCTGCTGCCGTAAACCTTATACCCTTTTTGCTGCAGATAAACACCTACGGCTTTTCCTATTCCCGATGAGCCGCCTGTAATGAGTACCACTTTGTCCATTTCTTATATTTTTAGCAAATATACAATTGCAATCCATAAAAAATAGTATTTTTAGATGGAACAAATTGCTCACTGGAAATATGAACAGGAAAATCTGCCTTTTTATAGCCTTTACCTTTATGGGAACAGGTCTTTTGGCACAAAACAAGCAGGATGCCATACAGCAGGCCATCGAAAGTCTTTCCGTCCAAGAACTTAAAAATCATTTAAACACCCTGGCTTCAGATGAAATGGAAGGACGTAAAACGGGTGAAACCGGTCAAAAAAAAGCCGCTGATTATTTAAGGTCATTTTATAAGGAAAACGGTATTGAAGCATTTCCCGGAACCCAAGACTACTTTCAAAAAGTTCCGTCGGAAGCTATGAAAAGGATGTTCAGCCCAAAACTCAACGACAGCGAAAACGTCATTGCCTACATAAAAGGAGTAGAAAAGCCCGATGAATATATTGTCGTATCCGCACATTACGACCACGTTGGCATAGCCAACGGCGAAATTTTCAACGGCGCAGACGACAACGGAACCGGTACTTCCGCTGTATTGGAAATAGCAAGGGTATTCAACGAGCAGAAAAAAATGGGGAATGCTCCGAAACGCTCCATTATCTTTTTACATTGTACCGGTGAAGAATACGGTCTTCACGGTTCGCGCTTTTTTGTAAACTCCGGAATTGTTCGTATGGCTGATATAGTGGCCGATTTAAACGTTGACATGATCGGAAGGACCGATTTTAAGTATGAAAACTCTAACAAGGATTATATTTACCTCGTAGGCAGTGATAAGCTGAGTCAGGAACTTCACGATTTATCCGAAAACGCTAACAGGAAATACACAAAACTGTTGCTTGATTACACGTACAACGACGAAAAAAATCCCGAAATGATTTATTACCGTTCCGATCATTATAACTTTGCCAAGTTTGGTATTCCCGTTATCTTTTATTACAGCGGCGAACATGCAGATTACCATAAACCTACAGATACCGCTGACAAAATTGACTTTGAAAAAATGCGCAAACGCACACAGCTTATTTTTGCCACGGCAATGGAATTAGCCTATAAAGACGAACGTATTAAACTTAAGAATTCATGAAAAAAATAATTTCAGGACTGTTTTTAACCTTAACGGCTTTATCTTCATTTTCACAGACAGCGGACGATGAAATAAAAAAGATCCAGTCATACATTCAAACCACCTCTCAAGACGAATGGTTTGACCCTGTGAATAAAACGGGAACACTTGAGAATGGATCTGTATATGATCTTGCTTATTATATTAAGCCCGATCGTGACACTTTTTCCATCATTTATACCGTCTTTGAAAAACATACGTTGAAAAAAATCTTCTATTACAGAAACAATGACCTCGTTGCCTGTATTGTTGAAGAAACAGATCCTAACAACGCGAACAAACTGTTGCAGTACGCCGATTATTTTTACAAGGACCAGGCGCTTATCAATTCTGCCGATGAGAAAAAAAGTTTTTCTTCAAAAGAAATTTACGAAGAAGGCATTAAAAAATTAGAAGAACTAACAAATCGTTAAAAACCAAACACTCTGTTTGCTTTTTTGACAAAAAAATGATATTTTGCATTCAGAAGCCTTAACAATAACATCAACTATTTATGTCACAAGTCGGAAGATTATTCGATATTCCATATTACCAACTTCAGAACTATCCGCTGGAGAAGGCCTTTACAACCAAATACAACGGAATCTGGAAATCCATCAGTACAAAAGAGTACATAGAAAAAGCCAATTATGTTTCCAAGGCATTATTGGAAATGGGAATAAAAAAAGGAGATAAAATTGCGTTGATTACTTCAACCAACCGCACGGAGTGGAATATTATGGATATCGGAATCCTGCAGACCGGTGCAGTAACGGTTCCTATTTACCCTACAATTTCGGAACATGATTATGAATACATCATCAAACATTCCGAAAGCATCTATGTTTTCGTTTCCGACAAAACCGTACTTGAAAAGCTTGACCGGGTAAAATTCAACATACCCAAACTAAGAGGTATCTTTTCCTTTGATGAAATTCCGGGATGTGCCAACTGGCAACAGATTCTTACGGCCGGTAAGGAAGCACTCAACGACAATACGCTTGAAGCAGTTAAAGCTGCGGTTGAACCGGGTGACCTTGCTTCCATTATCTATACATCCGGTACTACGGGTACCCCTAAAGGCGTTTTGCTTACACATGATAATATTGTAAGCAATGTTATGGGATCGGAAACACGCGTACCCTTCGAAAAGGGAAAATATACAAGCTTAAGTTTTCTTCCCTGCTGTCATATTTTTGAACGTATGATCCTGTATCTCTACCAGTACCTGGGCGTATCCATCCACTTTGCCGAATCCATTGACAAGATATCCGACAACCTTCAGGAAGTGAAACCACAGGTTATGACCGTTGTTCCTAGAGTACTTGAAAAGGTCTACGATAAGATATATGCCAAAGGGACAGAGCTTACGGGTATAAAAAAGGCTTTGTTTTTCTGGGCCCTGAAAATGGCAGAAGATTACAAACCTTATGAGGCCAATGGAAGCTGGTATGAGTTTAAGTTAAAAATAGCCCGCAAACTCATTTTTTCAAAATGGCATGCTGCCCTTGGAGGGAACCTGGAACTGCTGGTATCGGGATCTGCCCCGCTATCGCCACGACTGGCGCGAATTTTTGGCGGTGCCGCCATTCCGGTTATGGAAGGTTACGGTTTAACGGAAACCTCCCCTGTTATAGCGGTAAACGACCAGCGTAACGGAGGATGGAAAATAGGTTCTGTCGGAAGGGTATTGCCAAACGTAAAAGTAGAAATTGCTTCCGATGGTGAAATCCTATGCCAGGGACCGTCTATCTCGGAAGGCTATTATAAAGACGAAGAAAAAACAAAAGAAGCATTTACAGACGGCTGGTTCCATACAGGAGATATCGGGGTGGTAGACACAGAGGGATTCCTGTTTATAACGGACCGTAAAAAGGAAATGTTTAAAACGTCGGGAGGAAAATATATAGCCCCTCAGATTATCGAAAATGCCATGAAGCAATCTCGTTTCGTTGAACAGATCATGGTGGTTGGAGAAGGACAGAAAATGCCTGCAGCGCTCATACAGCCCAACTTTGACTTTATTAAAGAATGGGCCAACAGGAATAAAGTCAACGTTGGTTTTACGCTTGAGGAAGTTGTAAAAAACGAACTGGTCAGGGAACGCATTCAAAAAGAGATCGATTTAATCAATCCACAGTTCGGTAAATGGGAACAGATCAAAAAATTTGCCCTCACACCGAATGTATGGTCCATTGATACAGGCGAGCTTACCCCGACACTTAAACTCAAACGAAAAGTAATCCTTGAAAAGTACAAAACACTATATGATGAATTATATTCATAAGTAAAAGGAGAAACTTGACTGATTATTAATTTATTGTTAATTCCGAAAAATAATTTAAAAAATAGTATGCATGCATACTATTTTTTTTTATATTTGAGTAACTAACTTTTTTGCTTTATATGAAAAGTAAAACGATTGATTCTGTTATTAAGGCTACCTGGCAGGCTATTGCAAGGATGTATAACGAGGAAGCTTCGAAATACGGTGCAACCATGGCGCTTGGATATGCCTTGCTTAACATAGATAAGGAAGGAACGCCTTCCACAGCTTTAGCCCCAAGACTGGGCATGGAAGCTACGAGTCTGACACGGACTTTGAAAACAATGGAAGATAAGGGGCTTATTTTTAAAAAGAAGAATCCAAAGGACGGAAGGGGCGTTAACATTTATCTTACGGAACTCGGTGTAGAAAAACGTGCGCTCTCCAAAAATACGGTCATACAGTTTAATGATAAACTTTTGGAAACATTCAGCCAGGAAGAAATTGATAACTTCCTTAAAATGAACGAAACCATTCAGGAGCTCATCGCTTCTAAAAAAATATATTAGCTAAACCAAACTTCATATGAATATGAAAAGATTGATAAAAAAAGTGGCTGTGATAGGATCCGGAATTATGGGATCCGGAATTGCCTGTCATTTTGCAAACATCGGTGCCGAAGTATTGCTTTTGGACATTGTTCCAAACAAGCTTACCGAAGCTGAAGAGAAAAAAGGACTTACGCTTGAAAATAAAGCGGTAAGGAACAGATTGGTAAACGATAACCTCGCCACGGCGTTAAAATCGAACCCCTCTCCTATCTACGACCGGAAATTTGCCGACCGTATTACGACGGGCAACACGACAGACGACCTGCCAAAAATCAAAGATGCCGACTGGATCATAGAAGTTGTGGTAGAACGTCTTGACATTAAAAAAGCGGTTTACGAACAGATCGAAAAATACAGAAAACCTGGAACACTTATTACTTCGAATACGTCCGGAATTCCCATTCACTTTATGAGTGAAGGCCGGAGTGAAGATTTCCAGGAGCATTTCTGCGGTACGCACTTCTTCAATCCTGTAAGATACCTTAAGCTTTTTGAAATTATCCCGGGTCCAAAAACCAAACCCGAAGTTCTCGACTTTCTTAATGAGTACGGAGAAAAGTTCCTTGGAAAAACCTCTGTTGTTGCCAAAGATACTCCGGCGTTCATCGGGAACCGTATCGGTATTTACGGAATCATGAGCCTTTTCCACCTGGTAAAGGATATGGACATGACGATTGAAGAAGTTGACAAACTTACAGGACCTGTCATCGGCCGTCCGAAATCTGCTACCTTCCGTACAGTAGACGTAGTAGGTTTGGATACGCTGGTTCATGTGGCAAACGGCCTTTATGAAAACTGTCCGGAAGACGAAGCGCATGAACTGTTTAAACTCCCCGGCTTCATTAACCATATGATGGAAAACAAATGGCTGGGAAGTAAAACCAAACAAGGTTTTTACAAGAAGGTGGATAAGGATATACTGTCGCTCGACCTTAATACTCTTGAATACCGTCCTAACCAAAAAGCTTCTTTTCCTTCACTTGAGCTTACCAAGACTATCGACAATGTTATCGACCGTTTCAAGGTCCTTGTTAAAGGAAAAGACAAAGCAGGTGAATTCTACCGTAAATCATTTTCAGGACTTTTTGCCTATGTTTCCAAAAGGATCCCGGAAATAACAGATGACCTTTATAAAATTGATGATGCTATGAAGGCCGGTTTCGGATGGGAACACGGACCATTCCAGATATGGGATGCCATCGGAGTGGAAAAAGCCATTGAAATGATGAAGGAAGCAGGAGAAACTCCTGCGGAATGGGTAAGCCAAATGTTGGCATCGGGTAACACTTCCTTCTATACTGTTAAAGAAGGAGCGACTTATTATTACGATATTCCGAGCCAGTCACAGAAAAAAATTCCGGGACAGGATGCTTTCATCATCCTCAACAATATTCGAAACACAAAAAAAATATGGGGTAATGCCGATTCAACACTTCTGGATCTTGGAGACGGGATACTGAATCTTGAATTCCACTCTAAGATGAATTCAATCGGCGGAGGTGTTTTGAGCGGAATTAATAAGGCTATTGAAATTGCAGAAAAAGAATATGACGGACTTGTTATAGGAAACCAGGGAGCGAATTTCTCTGTAGGGGCTAATCTGGGAATGATTTTTATGATGGCCGTGGAACAGGAATACGATGAACTCAACTTTTCAATCAAAGCCTTTCAGGATACCATGATGCGCGTACGTTATTCCGGAATTCCGGTAGTTGCGGCTCCCCATGGGATGACTTTAGGAGGCGGATGCGAATTGGTAATGCATTCGGATAAAGCCGTGGCAGCTGCCGAAACATATATCGGTCTTGTAGAATTTGGAGTTGGTGTTATCCCCGGCGGAGGTGGTTCCAAGGAAATGACGCTGAGAGCATCGGACCAGTTTAAGAAAAATGATGTAAGATTGAACATCCTTCAGGAATATTTTCTGACCATCGGAACAGCCAAGGTCGCAACATCTGCGTACGAAGGATTCCACAACGGTGTGCTTTCGCACTCAAAAGATATCGTGGTCGTAAATAAGGACCGTCAGATAGCGGAAGCAAAGAAACATGCATTAATCATGGCGGAAGCCGGATATACACAACCTGTTCACCGCAAGGATATCCTGGTTCTCGGAAAGCAGGCGCTCGGAGCCTTTTTGGTAGGAACCGATGGTATGATGGCAGGACATTATATTTCAGAACACGACCGTAAAATTGCCAATAAACTGGCTTACGTAATGGCCGGAGGAGATCTTTCGGAACCAACTCTCGTTTCTGAACAATATCTGCTGGATCTGGAACGTGAAGCATTCCTGTCGCTCGCAACCGAACGAAAAACGCTGGAACGCATACAATTTATGCTGACAAAGGGCAAACCGCTTCGCAACTGATCCAAAAACCTAACCTATTAACTCAAAGAATATGAAAACAGCATATATAGTAAAAGCATACAGAACGGCCGTAGGAAAAGCTCCCAAGGGCGTATTCCGGTTTAAAAGACCGGATGAACTGGCAGCAGAAACCATTGAATACATGATGAACGAGCTGCCGCAGCTCGATAAAAAACGTATTGACGACGTTATGGTAGGCAATGCAATGCCCGAAGCAGAGCAAGGGCTCAACATGGCCCGCCTTATTTCACTGATGGGACTTAAAATTGACGATGTTCCGGGTGTGACCGTTAACCGGTATTGTGCATCTGGAATTGAAACCATTGGCATGGCAACAGCCAAAATCCAGACGGGAATGGCCGACTGCATTATTGCGGGTGGAGCTGAATCCATGAGTTTTATTCCTATGGGGGGGTATCGCGCCACTCCCGATTATAAAGTGGTTGCAGCAGGTCATGAAGACTATTACTGGGGAATGGGTCTTACAGCCGAAGCCGTTGCAAAGCAGTTCAACGTTTCACGTGAAGATCAGGACCAGTTTTCATTTGAATCTCATATGAAAGCATTAAAAGCACAGGCCGAAGGTAAATTTGATGCACAGATTGTCCCTATTACGGTAGAGGATACCTTCATCAACGATAAAGGCAAAAAAGAAAGCCGTTCTTACGTGGTTACTAAGGACGAAGGGCCAAGAGCCGGTACAAGCGTTGAAGCTTTATCCAATCTCAAGCCTGTTTTTGCGGCCGATGGTTCTGTTACGGCCGGAAATTCTTCCCAAATGTCGGATGGTGCCGCTTTTGTATTGGTTATGTCAGAAGAAATGGTAAAAGAACTCAACCTCAAACCTATTGCGCGCCTTGTAAGTTTTGCTTCTTCAGGTGTAGAACCCAGAATTATGGGTATAGGCCCGGTAAAGGCAATTCCGAAAGCGCTCAAGCAAGCAGGAATGCAGCAAAACGATATCGAACTTATCGAGCTTAATGAAGCGTTTGCAGCCCAGTCACTTGCCGTAATCAGGGAACTTGACCTCAATCCGGACATTATCAACGTGAACGGAGGAGCCATCGCATTGGGGCATCCGTTAGGGTGTACCGGCGCTAAACTTTCTGTACAACTTTTTGACGAAATGAAACGCAGGGGCAACAAATACGGAATGGTTACCATGTGCGTTGGTACGGGCCAGGGCGCGGCCGGTATATATGAACTGTTGTAAAAAGGCAATATTGAAGAATTAGAATAAAAAATCAACCTGAAATCGGATCAGAAAATGCAGAACAGCCTGTTTAAGTTCCCCACTGCTATTCTGTTCTCTTTTCCCCTAAACAATAAAATTATGGAAAACATCACCCGTGGCGGTCAGTTTTTAGTAAAAGAAACTCTTGCCGAAAATATATTTACCCCAGAAGATTTTTCTGAAGAACAAATCATGATGCGCGAATCTGTAAAAGAGTTCGTAGATCGTGAAATATGGCCAAATAAAGAACGTTTTGAAAAAAAAGATTATGCATTTACCGAAGAATGTATGCGTAAAGCCGGTGAATTGGGCTTCCTCGGCGTAGCGGTTCCGGAGGCCTATGGCGGGCTTGGGATGGGGTTTGTATCCACGATGCTTACCTGCGACTACATCTCCGGTGCTACCGGCTCGTTTTCTACAGCCTTTGGTGCCCATACCGGGATTGGTACAATGCCGATTACCCTTTATGGAAATGAGGAACAAAAACAAAAATATGTTCCCAAACTGGCTTCGGGTGAATGGTTCGGAGCGTACTGCTTAACAGAGCCGGGAGCAGGTTCGGATGCAAATTCAGGTAAGACAAAAGCTGAACTAACCGCTGACGGAAAAGCTTATAAAATAAACGGGGCGAAAATGTGGATTTCCAATGCAGGATTCTGCAACCTCATGATCGTATTTGCCCGTATTGAAGATGATAAGAACATTACCGGCTTTATCGTGGAATACGATCCTGCCAACCCTAACGGTATTACCCTTGGAGAAGAAGAACATAAATTGGGAATCCGAGCCAGTTCTACGCGCCAGGTATTTTTTACCGATACCCTTGTACCGGTTGAAAATATGCTTGCAGGCCGTGGTGAAGGATTTAAGATTGCAATGAACGCGCTGAATGTAGGAAGGATAAAACTTGCAGCAGCATGTCTTGATTCACAACGCAGGCTCATTACCAATTCGGTAATATATGCCAATGAACGTATACAGTTTAAAACCCCTATTGCCAACTTTGGCGCCATCCGTTCCAAAATAGCCGAAATGTCTACCAATGCCTATATTGGAGAATCTGCAGCATACAGAGCGGCCGGTGATATTGAAAACAGGATAAAAACACGCCTGGAAGAAGGAAACAGCCACCAGGAAGCAGAGCTTAAGGGCGTAGAAGAATTTGCTATAGAATGTTCTGTTTTAAAGGTGGCCGTATCGGAAGATGTACAGCATTGTGCCGATGAAGGTATCCAGATTTTCGGAGGAATGGGATTCTCTGAAGACACCCCAATGGAATCGGCCTGGAGAGACGCCCGTATTTCCCGTATTTATGAAGGAACTAATGAAATCAACCGGATGCTTACTGTTGGAATGCTCATTAAAAAAGCCATGAAAGGCCATGTTGATTTACTGGGACCTGCCATGAAGGTTGGTGAAGAACTAATGGGAATCCCGGATTTTTCTGCACCGGATTATTCAGAACTTTTCGCTGAAGAAAAAGCCCTGCTGGCAAAACTTAAAAAGGCCTTTTTAATGGTAGCGGGATCTGCTGTTCAGAAATACGGAACGGAATTAGACCAGCACCAGCAGCTTTTGATGGCCGCATCGGACATGCTCATTGAAATTTATATGGCAGAATCAGGAATCCTGCGTACGGAAAAACTTGCCAAAAAAATCGGCGAAGATGCTGCCAAAGTCCAAATCGCCATGGCGAAATTATACCTGTACAACGCAGTTGACATCATCTATACGAAAGGAAAAGAAGGCATTGTATCCTTTGCCCAGGAAGATGAACTGCGAATGATGCTTATGGGATTACGTCGTTTTACAAAATACGATAACCATCCGAACATCATTGAATTAAAAGAAACCATCGCCGGTAAGGTTATTGCCGAAAATCAATATAGTTTTTAGTTATTTGCGTTTTTAAGTTTATTTGTAAAAACCGTTTCAAAAGAAACGGTTTTTTTTATGTTCCGTTATCAAAGCAGCTTAAAATGAATAATTTAACAGGAGATTTTGGAAAGTTTCTTCCCCATGTCTCTTTTTTCTTTCCAAAACTTGTTTTCCATAAACAATATCTTTTATATTTTTGAAAAAAAATATTTATGGAAGACAGTCTCCACACACCCCCTACTGAACAACCCAAAGATTCTCAGAAATCCAGAAAAGGAATGTATGTAACCATCGCGTTGATCGCCGTAGTTTTACTGGGCATTTCGGGTTATTTTTTCTGGCAACAGAGAACAATCGAGGAAAACGCAGCCGAGTCGGCCCTGAATGACGAAGAGCGACGCAATGCAATTAACAGCATCTTTTCCGTTTCGGAATATGATGCTATACCGGAAAACTACAGGGAATTTATCTACAATTTCCTCGAATACAACAAATTTCTCGACGGTACGTACTTCCTTACCAAAATATCAGACAGAGCGCGGTCGGTTTATGCGTTCGGGGATTTTACCAGCGACGATAATGATGAGGATGATCTGGCGGTACTTTTTGAATACAACGATTACAAAAGCAGCAAGCTCGTTATTTTTAATCATAAAGGAGAAGGCTTGTATATCAACGATTATGACAACGAATTACCCGTGATCAATTCTTTCAAGGTAGGTTCCAAAATATATATGAACGAAGCAAAACTGGTTCCGGCTCCATGCGACGGCTTAATCGTAAAAACAGATCATAGCAAGTACGCCATCGTATATGATAAAAAAACGAAAAAATTTAATTCCTATTATCAGTATTCCGAAGAGGAAATCAAATCCATGAACGAGGAAGAAAATTATGAAGGGGAATACAGCGAGCCAGAAGAAGAACCGGCGGCAGAACCGACTTCCATCATAAATTCACTAAATGAAGATAGCAATTAAGCTATCTTTTTTTATGCGATAAGCGCTGATTTTAGTTGGATATGTAAAATTACTTTTCTATTTTTAGATAAACGTCGTACCGGCAACTGCCAAATAAATTTGAGGTACGACTTTTGATATTATAACTGAAAAAACCCTAAATAATTTAAAATGGACGATAATTTTTCACCAAGAGTAAAGGAAGTGATTACCTTTAGTAGAGATGAGGCTTTACGTTTAGGGCACGATTATATTGGTACGGAACATATTATGCTGGGCATTCTTCGTGAAAGTCAGGGAGAAGCTATCACAATATTGCAAAACTTATCAATTGATTTAGATTTTCTGAGAAACCGCTTTGAAGCGCTTATTCCGGAAAACCCCAATAAAATGATTAATGCCGAGAAAAAGAATATACATCTGACCAAACAGGCTGAAAATGCATTAAAACGTGCATTTCTTGAAAAGAAGCTTTATAAAACCGATGTAATCAATACCGGGCATATCCTCATGTCTATCTTAAGGAATTCAGAAGACCCTACAACTATTTTGTTAAACAGATGTAAGGTAGATTATGATACCTGTAAAGAAGAATTTGTAAGCCTTCTTTCAAATTCTGAGTCCCTGTCTGAACAACCGCGCAACAATGCGTTTGACGATGATGACAGAGGTGACAATATGTCAGAAAGCTATAACAATCCTTCTGGACAGAACAAATCGGGCAAAAAATCCAAAACACCCGTACTGGATAATTTTGGACGTGACTTAACCGATCTTGCCGAACAGGGCAAACTGGATCCGGTTGTAGGAAGGGAGAAGGAGATTGAGCGTGTTTCGCAGATTCTTTCACGCCGTAAAAAGAACAACCCGCTGCTTATAGGAGAACCCGGAGTGGGTAAATCTGCTATTGCAGAAGGACTTGCATTACGTATCATTCAGAAAAAGGTTTCACGCATATTGTTCAATAAACGCGTTGTAACACTTGATCTTGCCAGTCTTGTCGCAGGTACCAAATACCGCGGCCAGTTTGAGGAACGTATGAAGGCTGTAATGAACGAGCTTGAAAAGAACGATGACATCATCCTCTTTATCGATGAGATCCATACGATAGTGGGTGCTGGCGGAGCTACGGGATCACTCGATGCCTCCAACATGTTCAAACCGGCACTGGCACGCGGTGAAATTCAATGTATAGGGGCCACCACGCTTGATGAATACCGCCAGTATATTGAAAAGGACGGAGCATTGGAACGCCGTTTTCAGAAAGTAATTGTAGAACCGACATCCGTTGAAGAAACGCTTATCATTCTGAACAACATCAAGGCCAAATACGAAGACCACCATAACGTGCTTTATACTCCGGAAGCCATCGAAGCCTGTGTAAAACTTACCAGCCGGTACATGAGCGACCGCTTTTTACCGGACAAGGCCATCGATGCCTTAGACGAGGCCGGGTCGCGTGTACACATTACGAATATTGAGGTTCCTGACGATATCCTGAACCTCGAAAAAGAACTCGAAGAAGTACGCGAGAAAAAGAGCGATGCCGTTAAGCGTCAGAAATATGAAGAAGCCGCCGCACTGCGCGACGACGAAAAACGTATTGAAAAGGATCTTGCTGTAGCCCAGGAACGCTGGGAAGAAGAATCCAAAAACAATAAAATTACCGTTACAGAAGAGCATGTTGCCGACGTAGTATCGATGATGACGGGGATTCCGGTAAATAAGATTGCCCAGGCAGAAAGTAAAAAACTTGCCAAACTTCCTGAAGCCATCAAAGGAAAGGTCATCGGGCAGGATGAAGCTGTGGCCAAAATTGCCAAGTCCATTCAACGTAACCGCGCAGGACTTAAAGATCCTAACAAACCAATAGGTTCCTTCATATTCCTGGGACAGACAGGTGTTGGTAAAACGCAGCTTGCAAAGGTTATTGCCAAGGAAATTTTTGATTCGGAAGATGCGCTTATCCGTATAGACATGAGCGAATACATGGAAAAATTCGCTATTTCACGCCTTGTAGGGGCACCTCCGGGATATGTAGGTTATGAAGAAGGCGGACAGCTTACTGAAAAAGTACGCAGAAAACCTTATTCTGTAGTGTTGCTGGACGAGGTGGAAAAAGCACATCCCGATGTATTCAATATGTTGCTTCAGGTTTTAGACGACGGACATCTGACCGACAGTCTCGGACGCAAGATAGATTTCCGAAATACGATCATAATTATGACTTCCAACGTCGGGGCACGTCAGCTGAAAGACTTTGGAACCGGTGTTGGTTTCGGAACCAAGTCCAAACAGGAACAACAGGATGATTTATCGAAATCGGTAATCGAAAATGCGCTGAAAAAAGCCTTTGCTCCCGAATTTCTGAACCGTATTGATGATGTTGTGGTATTCAACGCCCTTGATAAAGAGCACATACACAAAATCATCAACATTGAGATTGAAAAGCTTTATCAACGAGTGAAAGCTCTTGGATACCAGTTAGAACTGACACCGAAGGCTTTAGATTTTATTGCCGATAAAGGATTTGACAAGCAATATGGAGCGCGACCTCTAAAAAGGGCGATTCAGAAGTATGTTGAAGATCTGTTGGCTGAAGAAATCATCAACGGCAACATCCATGAAAATGATGTTCTGGTAATGGACAAGTCCAAAAAAGAGGAAGAACTTACGGTTACCATCAAAAACAGCAGTTCTTCGATTAAAGAATAATTTCAATACAGTTTTAAGAAAGTAGTAAGATAATCCTTACTACTTTTTTTATATCTTTTCATCAAGAAAATCAGCCATGAATCAGATAAAAAAGATCAAACGTATAGGGAATGTTATCAGCATTTTATCCAAATACGGCTTTGACGACATCATCGCAAGGACCAGTGCAGAAAAATTCCTGCCGAAAGGATTTGTAAGGTCTAAAAGAGGTGAGGAAATATTTAAACTGAGTGTTTACAAAAGAGTACGCCTGGTGCTTGAAGAGCTGGGTCCCACTTATGTAAAACTCGGACAGATGTTCAGCAACCGCGAAGACATCCTCCCACCGGAAATGATTGTGGAATTAGCCGAGCTACAGGACAATGTTCCACCGGAGGATCTTGATATCTTTGCAAAAATGGCCGAAGAGCTGCTTATTGAACCTGAACAGTACTTTGAGTACATCAATCCGCAGCCCATTGCTTCCGCTTCTATTTCCCAGGTATATGTTGCACGGCTCCTAAATGGTGAAAAAGTGGTCATAAAGGTAAAAAGATCCACTATTGACGAAATCATCCGGTCCGACATTATGATCATGAAGGATCTCGCCAAGATCCTTGAAAAAAACTACGATGCCGCCCGAAAAATGAACCTCAACCAGCTCATCAATTCCTTTGAGAGCAATATGAACAGGGAATTATCACTTACCAATGAACTTCATAACATTGAAAGGTTCCGAAAGAATTTTGCAGAACGTGAGGAAGTATATATTCCCGGTACATACAAAGAACTTTCCAACAACTCCATCCTCACCATGGAATTCATTGAAGGCTTTAAAGTAAACAACAAGGAAAAGATTATTGAAACAGGGATGATACCCCAGGAAGTGGCGCAAACCGGTATTGTGCTGTTCATGAAAATGGTGTTGGAGGATGGTTTCTTCCATGCCGATCCACATCCCGGCAACGTTTTCATCATGCCCGATAAAAAAATATGCTTTATAGATTTCGGTTCCATGGGGCAGATCATGAAAAGCGATATGGAGATCCTGGAAGGCATCATCGAAAACTTCCTGCTGCAGGATGCCCGCAAAATCATAAGGCTTATAAAAAAGCTCGCAATTGAATACCATATTGAAGACGAAAAAAAACTGGAACGCGATATATACGATATCTTCCAGATGCTGGAACATACGGCTTTGAACGAAATCAACGTAAACGACATAGTAGCCAAGGTAAAATCCATTATGGCAAGCAACAACGTACTGATGCCTGAATTTGTTTATCTTTTGCTTCGCGGAATTTCCATCATTGAAGGTATCGGGAAACAACTCGACCCGGAACTCAATGTTATGGAAAGCATGCGCCCGTATGCCAACGAGCTGGCCATGAAAAAATACGGTCCCAAAGAAATAGCGCGTAAATCGGTTAAACACCTAAAAATATTGGCTTCCAACCTGCAAAACCTGCCGGATGATCTTACGATGCTGCTCGAAAAAATCAAAGACGACAAATTAAAGATCCACTTCGAGATAGAAGGTTTGGAAGAAGTGCGCAAAACACTGCAGCATGCATCAAACCGCCTTACTTATGCCATTATCATCGCAGCCTTATCCATAGGATCTTCCATCCTGATGATGGCTAAAATCCCTCCCCTGTTTTTCGGAAATTCCTTTCTCGGGCTTTTAGGTTTTCTTATTTCAGGTATTTTGGGAATTGCCATTATTTATTCCATATGGAAAAAAGATAAATAGTTTTAGAAAATACTAAGATTTAGTACATTTGCATATGCAGAAAAATGTAAACATATTAAACAAACGCGCCAAATTCGAGTTTGAGTTTATTGAAAAATATACTGCCGGTATTGTACTGGCCGGAACGGAAATTAAATCGATCCGTTTGGGAAAGGCTTCTATTGCCGACAGTTTTTGTGAGTTCCAGAACGGCGAGTTATTTATGATCAATTCGCATGTAGAGGAATATTCCTTCGGTACCCATTACAATCACAAAGCGAAAAGCGAAAGAAAACTGCTTTTAAACAAAAAGGAATTGAAATCTTTACATAAAAGTGTTCAGAATAAAGGACTTACCATTGTACCCTTACGTTTATTCACAAATGAAAAAGGACTTGCCAAAGTAGAAATAGCACTGGCTAAAGGAAAGAAAATGTATGACAAGAGGGAAACAATAAAGGAAAGGGAAACAAAAATAAACCTTGATCGTCTCAAAAAAGCTTATTAGGAAACTCATAAGCTTTTTTCTTTTTATTCCGCTCTGAATTCTTTATCTTCCTATGTAAAATCGACAACCGGAAAATTATGGACTGCTTCTTAAATTCCCGCAAAGTACTTTTTACCTTTTCCGGATCAAAAATCATCGAATCCGCTCATATTTCCAGGCCATGATACGTACCGAAACCATTATAGCCGTAAAGGACGTTGTAAAAAGCGCTGCCTTTTATCAGTCTTTGCTAAACTGCATGAGTAGCCATGGCGGAGATACTTTTGAAATCCTTACATCGGGAGACAGCACCATATTATGCCTTCATAAATGGGGAGAACATGAGCACCCAACCATGACGAATCCCGATATAATGCCCGGAAACGGCCTTATACTCTTTTTCAGAACAGACCGTTTAGCCGAAATTTATTCAAATGCCCTAAATCTTGATGCGTATATAGAGAAAGGCATTCACTACAATGCAAATTCTTTGAATAACCAGTTTATCCTGCGGGATCCTGACAATTATTACCTCATTATCTCTGAATAACGGAACGCAGTGTAGTCTCAGGTCAGGAGCATTTCGCACATAACCCCGATACAGTAAAGTTTACCTGATGCAACCGGTATTTTTCCGGGAGGTTGAACACAGGTTCCACATTTTCCAGACACGTTACGGTCTTACAGCGCTCACAGCTGAAATGGATGTGGTTGTGATGATGATGCTCAGAGCAGTTATGACAGGCAGCAAATTTATGGATACCGTCCATGTTCACCACTTTGTGAATCGATCCTTCTTCCTGCAACCGGTCCAGCACGCGGTACACCGTTACCCTGTCGCATAATCCGTCAACAGCAGTAAGTATTTCGGCATGAGAAAGCGCTGTATCTGATGTTTTCAATATGCGCCATATTTCTGTTTTAGCTACTGTATTTCTGTTTTTTCCCATGTTCTTTTAAAACTTTATTGCAACTTTATTGCATTTACAAAGATAATGATTATTTTTGCAACACTGTTGCATTAATTTTAATCAGTTTAGTATGAATACATCTCCTTCATTTGATGTCATTATTATAGGCGGAAGTTATGCCGGTCTTTCCGCTGCAATGGCGCTTGGACGTTCTTTGCGGACTGTTCTGATAATCGACAGCGGGCTTCCCTGCAACAGGCAAACTCCCCATTCGCATAATTTTATAACACAGGATGGCGAACCTCCGCACCTTATTGCGCAAAAGGCACGGAACCAGGTATTAAAATACCCGACGGTAAAATTACTGGAAGAAAAAGCAGTCGATGGTACAAAAGATGTTGATGGCTTCACCATTACCGTAGAATCCGGAAGTACCTACCATGCAGAAAAGCTTGTTTTTGCCACCGGTTTGCGGGATCATATGCCGGACATACCCGGTTTTGAAGCTTGCTGGGGCATTTCTGTCATACACTGCCCCTACTGCCACGGCTATGAAGTAAAGAATGAAAAAACAGTCATTCTAGCCAATGGCGATACTGCCCTGCACTATGCACAGCTTATCCGGAACCTTACGAAGGACCTTACCATTCTCACCAACGGAAAAGCCGAATTATCGATTGAACAATACGACAAATTGAAAAGGAACGGCATTCCTGTAATTGAAAGTGAAATCGCACGCCTAATACATGAAAACGGTCATTTACAAGAGGTTGTATTTAAGGATGGAAGCAGGTTTTTAACACAAGTGATGTATGCACGGCCTCATTTTGAACAACAATGCCCTATAGCAGAAAAATTCGGATGCAGTATTACGGAAACAGGGCATATTTTTACCGATGCTTTTCAGAAAACAACCGTATCAAATGTCTACGCATGTGGTGACAATTCAGGCATGATGCGCTCGGTAGCCCATGCTGTTTATACAGGTAATCTTGCAGGAGCCATGATTAATAATGAATTCACGGCTGAAGCGTTTAGATAGTAACGCAGTAAAAATCATTACACGAGAACGACATCAGAACGACACATAGTTTACCGAAATTTAATTCGAAATAACTGTTAATACAATATCATGCGGAAAATCATTTTAAATCTTGCCGTGAGCCTCGATGGTTTTATTGAGGGATTAAACGGGGAAACAGACTGGTGCATTATGGATGACGATATGAAATTCGAAGATTTTATATCCGGGATTGATACCATTCTATACGGAAGGGTAAGTTACGATGCGTGGGGTACCTTTGCACCGGGACCAGATGCCGGTGTTAAAGAACAGCAACTCTGGAAGGACGTACATTCCAAAAATAAAATTGTTTTTTCCTCAAACTTCCGGCCTCCTCATGATAAAACAGTCTTTATAAGTTCAGATATCGCCAAACACATGAAGCTTTTAAAACAGCAGCAGGGAAAAGACATCTGGCTTTACGGTGGAGCCGGACTTATCCGTTCCTTTATTGAACTTGACCTTATCGACATCTATAAAATTTCGGTACACCCGATCGTACTCGGAAAGGGTAAACCATTATTTGAAGATTTAAAGCACCGCATTCCGTTACAACTTCAAAATACAAGAGTATTCAGATCGGGTGTTGTTGAACTGGAATACAGGCCGGGATCGGGATTGCGCCAGTTAAACCAATAGTTTTAAATTCTCCCTCATTGAGGGGGAATTATCATTTTATATAATAATGCAACCGTTTCGCCTCGATGCATAATCCTTATTTCATAACCTTATATTTACTGCAGAAAACGGGATTAAAATTCCATTTTTCATAAAATGATGAAATATTTTTACAAATACATCACAAGTCACCAAATAGTGACATTTAAATTACGTAATTTTGCCGGGTAATATTTACCAACTTCATACATGGCGACGGATAAAGATCAAGCAGAGGGAAGCATCAGAAATAAGGAAAAAAGCAAGCAGAAATTTCTAGATGCTGTGGGAGTCCTCATTAAGGAAAATGGCTACGAATCGTTGAAGATAAACGATATTGCCTTTGCCGCAGGGCTTGATAAGAAGCTCATCTACCGCTATTTCGGAGGTACCGAACAGCTCTTCGATGCCTATATACAGTCTCAGGATTTCTGGAGCAATGTAAAAGGCGACCAGTTTCCTGCTGAAATCAACGACGGGGGAAGAGCGCTTATGAAAAACATGCTTCTTTCTCAGTTTGAATACGTTTCGCAGAACAAAGAATTGCAGAAAATTCTTTTGTGGCGATTGTCACAACCCAGAAAATCACTTAAGAAGCTCACCGATGATCAGGAAGAGAACGGGGAAAAACTGCTTACAGGAATCACCGATCCGTTCTTCGGAGAGAATGCAACAAAATTCAGGGCCATTTCCGCTATTCTGGTTTCCGGAATGTACTACCTTAATCTGTATTCCGAACTCAACGGAAGTATTTTTTGCGGGATTGATTTAAAAACGGAAAAAGGAAGGTCCCATATAGAAGAAGCCCTGCTGTTTCTTATAGACCAGTCTTACGACCATCTTTAGAGGCCATTAACGATTTTTATCTTCAAGCATGGGCACGAACCTGAAATCTCCAAACTCATGTTGCTCAAAATGTGTTTCAGATGTACGAATCAGCAGTGTCATAATCTGTTTGTCTTCTCCTACGGGAATCACAAGACGTCCTCCTACTTTCAGCTGTGCCATCAGAGGCTGCGGAATAAACGGAGCACCGGCAGTCACGATGATACCGTCAAAAGGCGCATCGGCAGGCAGGCCCTTATAGCCATCTCCAAAAGAAACCAGGCGCGGGCGATATCCCAGTTTGGGAAGCAAAACCGATGTTTTTCGGTACAGTTCGTTTTGTCTTTCCACGGTAAACACCTTCGCTCCCATTTTGCACAGTACGGCGGTCTGATATCCTGACCCTGTACCGATTTCAAGAACCTTATCATCTGGCTTTACCTGTAGAAGCTGTGACTGGAATGCCACCGTATAGGGTTGCGAAATAGTCTGGCCGGCACCTATAGGGAAAGCCGTATCCTGATAGGCAAAATCAACAAATCCGGATTCCAGGAACAGGTGGCGCGGTACGGCATTCATGGCATTCAATACATTGTGGTCGTATATGCCTTTCTGAGCCAATAATTGCACTAACTGATTTCTTAATCCTTGATGTTTTGCGGTATCTTTCACGTTTGTATTCCTTTCTTCTTGCTCCAAAATTAAGGATATTTTCAAAGTATACATAGGCCCATGCGGTTAATATTTTCATTTATTTCATAACTTTCACGGAATAAAAGACTTCGGTTTTCAAATATATTTTACCTTTGTAAAAAACATAAAAACATGTTGAAAATTGGCGTGTTGGGTGCAGGTCATCTCGGAAAAATCCATTTAAGACTGCTAAACCAATCATCAAAATACGAACTTGTGGGGTTTTACGATCCCTTTAAGGAAAATGCAGAAAAAGTGGCTGCCGAATTCGGATACCGTTCTTTTGATTCCATCACCGCATTAATACAGGCCGTTGACGTGGTCGATATTGTTACCCCTACCCTTTCTCATTATGACTGTGCAGTTGAAGCCATTACTTCCGGAAAACACATCTTTTTGGAAAAACCTATTTCCAATACGGTTGAAGAGGCAGAACATATTATAGAACTGGCTAAGAAATACAATGTACAGGGACAGGTTGGCCATGTAGAGCGGTTTAACCCGGCTTTCAAGGCAGTGAAGTCAAAAATTCAAAATCCCATGTTTATTGAAACACACCGTCTGGCCGAATTCAATCCACGGGGAACTGATGTTCCGGTGGTGCTTGACCTGATGATTCACGACATTGATGCCATTTTAAGCGTAGTCGATTCTCCTGTCAAGGAAATTCACGCAACCGGTACCGCCGTAATAAGTGATTCACCTGACATTGCGAATGCCCGGATTGAATTTGAAAACGGCTGCGTTGCCAACATCACATCCAGCAGAATATCCATGAAAAATATGCGCAAGGCCCGTTTTTTTCAAAAAGACGCCTATATTTCAGTAGATTATCTGGATAAGATCTGCGAGGTGGTTAAAATGAAGGATGCTCCCGAAGTTCCGGGTGATTTCGACCTTATCCTTCAAAATGCAGAGGGGCTAAAAAAACAGATTTATTTCGATAATCCTTCTGTTGAAGCCAACAACGCCATACTGGAGGAACTCGAAACATTTGCCGATGCCATCCACAACGGAACAAGACCTGTTGTTACGCTTGAAGACGGTACAAATGCCCTGAGAATTGCACACCGTATCATTAATTGTTTCGGTAAATAGATTAAAAAAAGTATATTCGCATAATTCCAAATAAAATAGATAAATGAAAAATATCGCTGTAATAGGTGCTGGTACAATGGGGAACGGAATTGCCCATACCTTTGCACAGAAAGGTTTTAAAGTTTGTTTAATCGATATTTCGGACAAAGCCATCGAACGGGGTATGAATACCATCGTAACGAATCTGGACCGTATGATTGCCAAGGGAGCCATTACTGAAGCCGACAAGAAAACAACCATTGAAAACATCATTACCTATACCGATGTAAAAGACGGAGTGGTAAATGCCGACCTTGTAGTGGAAGCTGCAACTGAAAACATCAACCTTAAGCTGAACATCTTCAAAGAACTAAGCGAGGTTTGCCGTGAAGACGTTATACTGGCATCTAACACTTCTTCTATTTCCATAACACAAATCGCAGCGGTTGTTAAAAACCCGGAGCGTGTGATTGGTATGCACTTTATGAATCCGGTGCCGATTATGAAGCTCGTAGAGATTATTCGCGGGTACAATACTTCGGATGAAGTAACAAAAAGCATTATGGATCTTTCTCTTGCATTAGGGAAAACACCGACTGAAGTAAACGATTATCCAGGCTTTGTTGCCAACCGCATCTTAATGCCTATGATCAACGAATCGATCGAAACACTCTACAACGGAGTTGCAGGTGTTAGCGAAATCGACACCGTAATGAAGCTTGGTATGGCTCATCCAATGGGGCCGTTACAGCTTGCTGATTTTATCGGGTTGGATGTATGTCTTTCTATCCTTAACGTAATGTACGACGGATTTAAAAATCCTAAGTATGCCCCGTGCCCGTTATTGGTAAATATGGTAATGGCCGGTAAACTGGGGGTAAAATCAGGTGAAGGTTTTTACGATTATTCAGAAAGTAAGAAAGCTGAAAAAGTTGCAAAAATGTTCGCTTAAAAACAATATAGCTCAGGTTTTAAAGACGATTGAATTTATTCAATTGTCTTTTCTATTTAATTACGATTTCAATGGCAGATATCATTCCTTTTAAAGCAGTTCGCCCGTCTACCGATAAGGTTGCCCTCGTAACGACCCGTTCTTACGATGAATATTCGGCTGCAGAATTGGCCTCGTGGCTCGATTTCAATCCGTTCTCGTTTCTACATATTGTAAATCTTGCCTATATCAATCAGGAAAAGATTGATCCCATCCGCAGGTATAAGATGGTGGCAACAAAGTATTCCGATTTTAAAAGAGACGGAATCTTAATCCGCGACGAAGAACCCGCCATGTACCTGCACCAGATAAAATCCAAAAAGAATAATTTTATCGGTATTCTTGCCGGGACTTCTTTAGATGATTATCAGAACGATGTCATTAAAAAGCATGAGAACACCCTGCAATACAGGGTAGAAAACCTAAAGGATTATTTCAGCGAAACCCGTTTTAATACCGAGCCTGTTTTAATGATGTATCCCAACTGTGACATCCTGCAAAGCTGGATCAGGAAAAAAATGAACGATGCCCCGTTATACGACTTTTCCACCACCAACCGCGAAAGGCATACGGTATGGAAAATAGATGACGCAGCAGAACTGGATTTCTTAATCCAGACTTTTCGTGATATACCGAACCTATATATAGCCGACGGCCATCACCGGTCTGCAACTTCCGCCCTTCTTTTGAAGGAAAACGGTACAAATGCCGGTGAATATATGAAGTACTTTCTCAGCTATTTAATTTGCGAAAACACTATACAGATAAACGAGTATAACAGGCTGGTACATGACCTCAACGGAATGGAAACCGATGAATTCATCGCTATAGTTCAGAAGGAATTTATCGTTGAAAAGGTTCATGAATACTGGAAGCCTGTAAAAAAATATACTTTCGGAATGTACATTGACGGATTATTTTATTCCTTAACTTTAAGAAATCTTCCGCAAAATGAAGATATTATGGAGCATCTTGATGCACAGATCCTTTACGACCGTATTCTTCAGCCTCTTCTAAACATCACAGATCTTAGAACAGACAGCAGAATCAGTTACATACCCGGCAATAAAAACATTATGGAACTGGTAAACAAGGTAGACAACGGAGAGTTTAAAGTTGGTTTTGTGCTCTATCCTTCTTCAATTGAAGAGATTAAAGCCCTTGCCGACAATAATCTGACGATGCCTCCAAAAAGCACTTATATAGAACCTAAGTTCAGAAGCGGACTTATAATTTATGAATTTCAATAATACGAGATGTCAATTACGCTTAATTTAAAAAAGATAAAAGAACAGCTGCCTCCACATGTTCATTTAGTAGCGGTATCCAAAACCAAACCTGTAGAGGATCTTATGGAAGCCTACGAAGCAGGACAAAGGATTTTTGGTGAAAACAAAATACAGGAAATGACAGGCAAATGGGAACAGATGCCCAAGGACATCCAATGGCACATGATAGGGCATGTACAGACAAATAAAGTAAAGTACATGGCTCCTTATGTAAACATGGTCCACGGTGTTGACAGCTTAAAGCTCCTTATTGAAATTAACCGGCAGGCAAAGAAGCACCGCAGGGTTATTCCATGCCTCCTTCAGCTTCATATAGCCAGCGAAGAAACCAAATTCGGACTCAATGAGGAAGAGCTGGAAACTCTTTTAAATTCTGAAGAATTAAAATCACTTGAAAACATTATGATATGGGGGCTAATGGGTATGGCTTCCTTTACAAATAATGAAGAACAGATCCGTAGCGAATTCAGCTATCTGAAATCGGTCTTTGAGAAATACAGAGTGAATAAGTCGGAAAATTGTGATTTCAGACATTTGTCTATGGGGATGAGCAGTGACTACAAAATTGCCATTGAGTACGGAAGTACGATTGTACGTATTGGCAGCACCATATTCGGAAACAGATAATCAGAGGACGTGTACGCAGTAATCGACATAGAAACAACAGGAGGTCAGTTCAATAAAGAAGGAATTACCGAAATTGCCATCTACAAATTTGATGGAGTACAGATCGTGGACCAGTTCATAAGTCTTATCAATCCGGAAATTCCTATTCAGCCCTTTGTCGTAAAGCTAACGGGTATTAACAATGCCATGCTAAGGCAGGCGCCCAAATTTTTTGAGGTGGCCAAACGCATCGTGGAAATAACCGACGGTTGCATCATTGTGGCGCATAATGCCGCTTTTGACTACCGTGTTCTAAAACTGGAATTCGACAGGCTTGGTTATGCTTTTCAACGCCCTACCCTCTGTACTGTTGAAATGTCTAAAATGCTGCTGCCCGACGCAAAGGCTTACAGCCTTGGTAAACTTGTACGTTCTCTTGGAATTCCCATTGCAGACAGGCACAGGGCAAGCGGCGATGCTTTGGCAACGTTAAAACTGTTCAAGTTGCTACTTGATAAGGATATGGACAAACAGATCGTGAAAAAACAGGTAAAAAACGAACTTTATCAGGGTATTTCGCCAAAATTATTCGATATTCTGGAAAATATACCTTCAACAGTCGGGATCTTCTATGTTCACAATACTAAAGGCAATATCATTTTTATAGGTAAAAGCAATAATATGCGTAAAAAGCTCAACCAGATTTTTACGGCCGACACCAAAATTGCCAAACGCATCCAGAATGAAGTGTACACCGTTACCTTTGAAGAAACCGGTAACGAGCTTGTTGCCCTGTTGAAGGAACGTGAAGAGCTGCTGCACAACAAACCGGTATTAAATCCCCTACAGCGGAAATCCCCTTTTCTGTGGTCGGTCTATATTGAAAAAGCGAACTCCGGCTATCTTACCCTTAAGATACAGAAAAGCGATGGCCGCAAAGAGGCCGTTCAATCATTTAAAAATCAGAAAACGGCAGTTCAGTTCATCGACGGCATATACCGTCAGAACGAAATTGTTGAAGAGGTTCAAAATGCCTTGTTGTCATCTGATGATCAGAAATATCCTGTATCTATGCACAACGAATTATTTGAAAGCCTTATTGCAGCAGAACGGAGAAAATGGCAGCACCTTGTTATTGTTTTAAAAGGCAGGAATCTTAACGAGAAAAGTGCCATCGTTATTGAAAACAGCGTTTTTAAAGGTTACTGCTTTTACGACTTAAACTATCAGATCCTCAATACTGAAGTACTGAACAAGATCCTGATCCCTCTTGTCCATACCAAAGATGTCGTGAATACAATAAAACATTATCTTTATACAAAAAAAGATTATAAGGTAATTTCTTTTTAATGAAACAGATAAAGTCGAAATACGAAATACTGCGTCAGAAAATCTACATTATCATCTACGGTTCCAATACCGTTGCGGGAAAGACGTTCGATTTATTGTTGCTTGCCGTTATCCTGCTCAGCGTACTGCTTATTATGATGGCCAGCGTGACGCGTTACGATCAAAAATTTCACGATTTTTTTTATGTAAGTGAATGGATCATCACCGTTTTCTTTTCCATCGAATATATCTTACGGATCATCAGCAACAAAAAGCCGCTGAATTATATTTTCAGTTTTTACGGTTTTGTCGACCTCCTGTCCCTGCTGCCCATGTACCTGAGCTTTATTTTTCCGGGCTCCGAAGCTTTAGGCGTTATACGGTCGCTGCGGTTACTGCGGCTGTTCGCCATACTGGATCTTATTCCTTTCTTAAATCAGTCGTCGCACATAAAGGATTCGCTTAAGGCAAGTATGAACAAAATCATCGTATTTGTCTATTTTATATTGGTTATGTCTGTGATTCTGGGGACTATTATGTTTATTATCGAAGGCAGGCACAACGGATTCACCAATATTCCCAACAGCATCTACTGGTGTATCGTAACCATGACAACTGTTGGTTACGGGGATATTGCCCCCATTACCCCGATAGGCAAAACCATAGCGTCGTTCATCATGATTATGGGTTACGGGATTATTGCCGTTCCTACCGGAATTGTAACGGCGGAGTTTGCCAAAAACAGGAAGAAAAAGAATATTAAGAATCATTGCCCTCGTTGTAAAACATACATCTACAATGAATATGCAAACTATTGCTATAATTGTGGCGAAAAATTAGTAGAAGGAGAAGTTGAAATCTAATCAGAATTATTTAATTATAGTCGTAGGTCCTACGGCAATTGGGAAAACCGCACTTTCTATTGAGCTGGCTCAGTATTTCGGCTGCGATATTGTTTCGTGCGACAGCAGGCAGTTCTATAAGGAAATGACAATAGGAACAGCAGTACCTTCACAAGAGGAACTCGCCACTGTACCGCATCATTTTATCCAGAACAAATCTATCAAGGAGGATTACAGTGTAGGCATGTATGAAGCAGAAGTGCTGCCGCTTCTCGACCGTCTTTTTCAAAAAAGAAATATACAGGTCTTGGTCGGTGGATCGGGCCTATATGTAGATGCCGTTTTAAAAGGATTTGATGTGTTTCCTGAAGTATCAGAACAGATAAAGGATGATATTGAGCAGAAGTACCAAGAGCTTGGACTCAAATACCTTCAGGACCTTCTTGAAAAGCTTGATCCTTATTATTTTTCCCATCTAAAAGAATCAAATCCGCAAACTCTGGTAAATCCGCAACGCATGAAACGTTTTGTAAGCGTTTGCATAGCTGCTAATGCCCCCTATTCCTCATTCTTAAACCAGAAAAAACACACACGTAACTTTATACCTGTTCTCATAGGCCTTGAAGCGGAACGCGCTGTTATGTATGAACGCATAAACCTTCGCGTAGACATTATGATGCAGCAGGGACTGTTTGAGGAAGTGAAGGCTCTGCAATCCCAACAGTCATTAAATGCACTGCAAACTGTAGGGTATCGTGAATTATTTTCATGCCTTAACGGAGCAATCTCCCTTGATGAAGCTGTAGAAGAGATTAAGAAAAACACCCGGCGTTTCGCTAAAAGACAGCTTACCTGGTTCAAAAACAACAGCGATATCCGATGGTTTTCTTTCAGGGAACCTGTACAAAACATTCTAAACTACATCAATGAATTTACCCGATAATTTTTCTTCTATTTATAAAGGCAGCTGTGAAGTCACCATAGACCAGTGCGATATAACCTCAAGATTAAGAATAACCGACCTGTGCAATATGCTACAGGCAGTTGCAGGTAAGCATTCAGCATTGGGCGGTATGAGTTACTTTGATATGCAGAAATACAATCAGGCCTGGGTGCTCAGCAGTATGCGCATTGAAATAGAAAAACTCCCCATCTGGCATGAAACAATAGAAATCATTACCTGGATAGAGCATTTGAAAAGTTTGAGATCGGTAAGGGATTTCGAAGTAAAGCTTCACGACCAAAAGATAATCGGAGCCAACAGCTTATGGGTCGTACTCAATACCGAAAAACGCAGGCCCGAACCTATTGCCCTGCCCCACGACCATCTTCAAAAATATCCCGATAAAAAACCAACGGCATCACCATTTTCCAAAATAGACCTTACAAAGGATGTATCCCCGGTTCACCGCCATCGCGTTGTTTATTCGGATCTGGATCCCGTTCACCATGTCAACAACGTAAAATACATTGAATGGTGCCTTGACTGCCTTCCGTTGGATATAATGGAAAACAGAATCATCAGAGCGATTGATGTAAACTATATAAAAGAAGTGAAATTTAACAATATTATTGAAATTTTCCGTACCGATATTGCTGAAAAAATTTATTTTTATATCAAATTAGATTCGCAAATCTGTTTTGCGATGTCTTTGGAATTAAACACTTAAATAACTTATGAAAAAAACACTTCTTTTTTTTAGCCTATTGCTGCTTGCGGGTTGTGATAACGACTACTACAGCGGCGATGAGCGTATTGTAATCGAAGGCAAGGTCGTAAAAAACGGGGCTGCCTTACCGCGTGTAAACGTAAGGGTATACTCATCGTATACAGAACCAAAGAATTCCGTGATTTCCGAGCTTGGTACGGAAGATTCGGCTGCTTACGATTATAGCTACAACCAAATCAGCAGTATAAGAACGGACGCGGACGGAAAGTTCAGCTTAAGCGTTCCGCGTAACGAAAATTCCCGCACTTATATCGTGCGCATCGGGAAGGATCAGGACTATAAAACATACGGCTATATTTCTGATTACAACGTAAGAGACTACTACATTAATTTAGGTTCCCTAAACTTTTAAGCATGAAAAAGTTAATCGTTCTTTTTGGTTTGTTCCTTTCGATGACTGTAAAAGCTCAGGAATCTGAAAAAATCTGGTTTGTAAAAGATTTCCAGGTAAGCATTGGTTTTTCGAACCTTGCTGCCAATAATGGTATGATGGGTGATGCCCATCGCAAAGCTTTTCCCGAAGTTGCTGCGCGCATCGGTATTTTCCATTATGACCGTCTTACTGTTGGAATGTTCGGGAGTATACACAATATGAAGGTTAAAGACCGGCAGTACTATGGCGATTTTGAAAAAACCACCGTACGTTCGATAGGCCCTTATGTAAGTTATTTCCAGCCCATTTCTGCCAACAGTCTTCTGGAACCTTATATTTCTTACGATTATGCATATTATAATGCAAATTTTGACCGTAAAAAGCTCAGTTTTGAAAGTGACGGATTCGGTATGGGGCTCGATTTCGAACATAAAGTCAGTGAAAAGGGCTATTTCGTTTTAGGGCTCAAGTATTCCCTAAACAAACTGCGCACCGAAACCAATCCAAACTGGGAAAAGTACCTCAACAATTATAACTTTCTGTCTATTAAGGTGGGCTTCACCTTTGCATCCAACCGATTGTAATAACAGGGAGCTTTGTTGATTTCCCGACTGTAAAGGGAAAAACCTTCTGTAGGATGATTTTTAAGGCTCTTTTTTAAAAAGAGCCTTTCATTACACGATAAGTTTTGATATTTTTACAAAAAAAAGAATATGTCGGCATCTATTTTAAAACTGCATAACGTAACCATATTTCAGGAAAACAATCCTATACTCACCGATGTGAATATTGATATTCAGAAAGGAGAATTCCTTTACCTTATCGGAAAAACAGGATCCGGAAAAAGCAGTCTCATGAAAACGCTTTACGCTGATCTTGACCTGAAGCATGGCGAAGGGGTGATTGTAGATTATGATCTTCGTACACTTAAAGAAAACGATATTCCATACCTTAGAAGAAAACTTGGTATTGTTTTTCAGGATTTTAAATTACTTCCCGACCGAAATATTTTTGAAAACCTGCTGTTTGTCCTTAAAGCTACGGGCTGGACGAACGAAACCGACATGAATGCCCGCATCGAAGAAGTGTTGGACCGTGTTGGCATGCTACAGCACATCAGAAAAATGCCGCATCAGATTTCAGGCGGTGAACAGCAGCGTGTGGCCATTGCGCGCGCATTGCTCAATGACCCTGAACTGATACTTGCCGATGAGCCCACCGGAAATCTTGATCCGCAGACAAGTGTTGAAGTTATGGAGGTGTTGCAAAACATCAATAAAAACGGCAGAACCATCTTAATGGCTACGCATGATTACGCCCTGCTGTTAAAATATCCTGCCAAAACATTAAAATGTGATGAAGGAAAGGTTTTTGAAGTAGTTCAAAAAACAGTTTAATGCTCAGTATACTCATACCGACATATAATTATGATGTTACAGCCCTTGTAAAAAATCTTCAGCAGCAATGCCTTAAAATTAACGGTCTGGTATTTGAGGTTCTCGTATACGATGACGGTTCTTCCCTGTTCAGAGAAGAAAACCGGTACATTAATTCTCTTGAGTACTGCAGCTTTACGTTGCTGGACAAAAACATAGGGAGAAGCGCAATCCGTAACATGCTTGCTCGGAATGCGTCCTATGAAAACCTGCTTTTCCTTGATGCGGATGTTCAACTGATCAAAAATGAGTTCATATCGGACTACCTTAAGATAATTAATGAAAAAGAACATTTTGAAGTGGTGTACGGGGGAATCGTTTATCAGGAAAAAAAACCGGAATCGGCACAGCTTTTACGCTGGGTATATGGAAACGAGCGGGAAGCATTGAACGCTGAAAAAAGAAAGAAGGCTCCGTATGTATCCTTCCTTACCCTGAATTTTTTAATAAAAAAAAGGGTATTTGACAAGGTCCGGTTTAATGAAGAAATCCCCAACCTCCGGTATGAAGACCTGCTGTTTTCCTATCATTTAATGAATCAAAATATCAAAATAGCACATATCGACAACCAGGTCGTGCACAACGGACTGGAGACGAGTACCGTTTTCCTTTCTAAAACCAATGAATCTCTTGTAGGGCTAAAGTTCTTACTTGACCACAAACTGATCCCTCTTCATTACGCGAGAATTACATCCGCTTATCACACGCTGAAAAAATTAAGATTAACCGGCTTTAGCCGCTTTTTATTTTTATCAGGCGGTGCGTTCCTTAAAAAGAATTTACTGGGTACAAGACCCTCGCTACTTCTTTACGATATTTACAGACTAGGATATTTCAGCACATTATAAATGACTCCGTTTTTTTCCATCATCATCCCCGTTTACAACAAAGAAAGATTTGTAAAAAACACGCTTGAGACCGTTCTGAACCAGGCATTTCAGAATTACGAAATCATTGTGGTAAACGACGGTTCAACCGACAACAGTCTCGAAATCCTACGCAATATATCGGATCACCGGTTAAAGATTTTCGACCAGGAAAACCAGGGAGCTGCCACATCGCGCAACAATGGAATGAAAAACGCAACAGCTCCTTATTTGTGTTTTCTGGATGCAGACGACAGTTGGACCACAGATCATTTAACCGTTTTAGCTGATGCCATAGCAAAATTTCCCGCGGGAAAGATGTTCTGCAGCCGCTATGTCACTCAAATAAATCACAATACCTTCGTTAAAAATAATCTTCTGGATATAGCGGATGATTACGAGGGGTATGTTGAGGACTTTTTTAAAAGCAGCTATGTAAACAGGGTCGCACTCACATCTGCTGTATGTATTCATGAAAGTGTCTTTAAAGAACTGGGAGGCTTTAACAATACGACATGCAGCACGGAAGACCTTGAATACTGGATTAAAATTGCATTGAACTACAAGGTTGTAATTACGGCTAAAACAACGATGGTGTATAATTTCATTACCGATAATTCAAGTTTATCAAAAATACACATCACGAAAAAAACGGTACCCGATTTTGATATTTATGCAGCGGAAGAGCTGCAAAATCAGAGCTTAAAACGCTTTTTGGATTTATACCGTGTTGAGTATGCCCTGCAATTTAAAATTGCCGGTGATTCACAACGATCACGGAAACTGCTTCAAAAAACAGATCCCCGGAACATCAACCTTAAAACAAAGATTTTGCTGAAACTGCCCAGCGTGTTGCTGCAAAAACTATTGAAGGTAAAACATGTATTGAAATCCAGGGGAATTGATTTCAGTATCTACCACTGAGTAACTCCTTCCATTGTTGTGTAATTTCTTCTTTTGAAAATTTGGATACGGATTTCGCCGCATTGGTTTTAAGAAGATGGTACAGTTCTGTATGATCCGCCAGACGGTCCATTGCTTTTATGAATGCCTGCTTATTCTGGTTTTCAACGAGTACCCCGTTTTGAAAAGGCACAATAATTTCATCTGGACCGGTTTTACAGTCAAACGATATAACAGGTGTACCCAACATAAGCGATTCGATTAAAACCGTCGGCAGCCCTTCATATTTGCTTGTTAAAACCGTACAGTAAGCATTTTCCAGATAAGCATAAGGGTTTATCAGAAAACCGGTAAATACAACCAAATCGGCGATATCCAATTTTCGGGCATATGATTTCATAAATTCCATTCGCGGCCCATCTCCGATTATAACCAGCTTAAAGCCCATTTTTGCAAACATTGATTGGGCAAAGCACTCCAGCAATACATCTACCTGCTTTACATTTGCCTCGTCCATTCTGGCTATGGTGGCTATATATTTACCTCTTATCGGATTATACCCGGAGGCCCCGACAGAAACCGCATTGTAAAGTGTCCTTATTTTCAAATCCGGATATGCCGTCCGCACAATGGAGGTGATTCCTTCCGAAACCCCGATAAACCTTTTGCTACCGAATAACCAGCAGTTCATTTTCTGATTACGAAAGATATAGTCATAAACAGCCGAAGAATGGATGAAGTTATACACTTTCTCGTTTTTATAAATGATTTTCTGCCAGAAAAATTCGGTAAACGGATTCAGACGGTAGCGATGATCTAAAATACAATCGTAATTTTCAACCTTTATCCTGTTTTTTATTGTATTATAGGTTTGTGCTTTTTTCAAAAATTTTTTTTGATCTAGTGCGTAAACAACTAATTTTCCTGAATATGGATAATCAACAGCCGAATTCAACACATGAATATGTATTTCGGTATTGATTCCTCCCAATAAAACGGACAGGTTTGAAACAATACGTTCCAATCCTCCAGATGATAAAGAATAAGTTACAAGCGCTATTTTATATTTTTTTTCCAATATATTTGTCCTTAAATCGACCACAATGAATGATCCCTTAGTAACCGTCATCTGCAATTGTTACAATCACGAAAAATTTGTTACGCAAGCTTTAAACTCAGTCCTTGATCAAAGTTATAAAAATATAGAATTAATTGTTTTAAACAATGGCAGTACCGATGGTTCCTTAAGAAAAATTCAGGATTTCACAGCAAAACATCCTTCCGTAAAACTCCTAAACCTAACCGAAACGCTGCCCCATACCCGGGCCTTCAACAAAGGCTTTAAACAGGCTTCCGGCTCTTATTTAATTGATCTTTCAGCAGACGACATCCTGCTGCCTAACAGCATCAGGGATCAGGTTAATTGCTTCGCCCAACAACCTACGAATGTTGCCATCGTATTCGGGAATGCCTTCCATATTGATGAAAATGGAAACAGGCATGGTTCTTTTTTTGAAACCGATGGAGAAAACAGGGTGAAGGACAAGGGGCTTTTCAAAACAGATTATGCCCGCCTTTTAAACAGCGGAATCGTAATGTGCTCGGCATCTGCCATGCTTACACGCGAACATTTCGAACTTTTGAACGGTTTCAATGAAAGACTTTTTTTTGAAGATCTTGATTACTGGCTGCGGGCTGCTTATTCTTATGAAATAAGGTTTATTGATGTCCATCTTGTCGAAAAAAGGGAATTGCCCTCCTCTTTAGGAAATCAGTTTTTTAAAAATGATCCCGTTGCCAAAAACATCAACAAATCGCTACAGATTATTTACAGCGAAGCCATAAACCGCAATTCAAAAACAGAAAACGCCATACTTTTAAAGCGCATCCATCACAGCATGGAAAGGAGTTTCAGCACAAAAAATTACTCTGCTTTTTTCAAATTTGCCCTACTTGAATTAAAGTGCAGGCTAAAGCGTTTTTAGATATCGTAAATATTCATTATAATCCCGTATATAGTCCGATTCATCAAATTCTGAGGATGAAACCACGAGACAGACCGATCCGGAAGAAAAATTGCGCAGTTCCCTCCAGGTATTTACCGGTACATACAAGCCTTCATTCGGTTTAAACAAATGATAAACCTGTTGTTTCGTTCCTGTATGCAGCACCACTTCAAAACTGCCGCTTACCGCAATAATGAATTCCTGCTGGGCTTTGTGCGCATGCCCTCCCCTTTCTGCACCGCTGGGTACATCGTATAAATAATAAACCCGGTTGATTTTAAAAGGAATCGTATCGCCTTCAAGTACGGATAAATTTCCTCGTGGATCTTCAATTTTAGGGAGCGCGATAATGCGAGTCGTCATTTATGTTTTATTTTGTTAGAAAATATGCTAAATATACTAGAAAAATACTAGCAATTATAAGACTTGCACTTTTTTTAAGGGAAATATTTAAACTTATCCTGGCTACAAAATATACCGTCACGAGATAAATAAAGTAATAGGCAACCCAAAACAACCAGATTCCTTCAACCTTAAATAATTTGAATGAATAAATACTTCCACAAATAAACAAGATATTGAATATGCTTTCAATCCAAAAATAAACCTTTTGTGGAGATTTTGCCAAAATAACAAATGAAATACACCAGGAAACCGATTTAAACACCATTCCCAAAACTGCTATTTTAAGTATCGGTGAAACACTCAGTGAACCACTTCCATACAACAGGTTTAAAACAAATTCCGGAAACAGAATAAAAACGATTGAAACAATCGTCATTATACCGCAGATTAAAAAGATCTGGTCGTTCAACACGCTGTTTAATTTTGCTGTATCTGTTTTCACCAACCTCGGTAAATAATCATAAGAAAAAAAAGTAAAAATGAGTCCCAGGTAATTATTCAGGATAATATAGATTACACTGTAATAACCGTAAGTTTGCAGATCGCTGTTGTCTGTAATATAGATTCCAAGCAGATAATTGGTCACCAGAGACAGGATGCTTACAACGCTGAATATATAGCTTTTACTGACTAATTTGGAACTGAAATCAAAAAATACGCGCCACTTTTCCCAATATAGCTTTAAATTGAGTTTTTTAAGAAAATATACCGCAGACAAAAACTCTGTTATACTTAACAATACTATACTTGCCATTATACCTTCCTCGCGGTAAAAATAATAAACCGGAACCGTTAATACAAAACCGCTTACCGTATAAATAATATTTGCGAGCGCTATGGATCTAAAATCTTCCACTCCCTGCTGTATAGATCTTATACAGTTAACAATCTGTCTAAAAAAGACACTGACTGCCATCCACTGGAACATCCACTTAAAAGAAATATCTCCGAATGTAACTTTTGCCAGAAGCCCGGCAAAAAGGAAGGTCAGCAATCCCGTAACAAAAGCAAGCATAATTATAAGCTGCAGGCTGTTTACGATGAGATTGTTTTTAGAAGTATCTTCCGATTTGGATATGTCCTTAATCAATGCTGTGGGCAATCCCAGATCTGTTCCCGAAGCAATTAAATTCAATGCGTTGTTTAATAATGAAATTAAACCAATACCTCCAGGACCAAGCCATAAGACAATAAGTTTGTTTCGAACAATCGAAAAAACAAAATTGACCAATTGAACGAAGCCAAACAAAGAGGCAACCCTGAGAATAGAAGTTTTAAATTTATTTTTGGGAAATAGCAACATCGTTGTTCTGGGTTATCTTCTTTAGTAAATCTGCGTTTATTCCTTAAAAATACTTTAAAGAAATTGAATTCTATAATTTCTTTTCTCCTTTTCGTATACAAACAGAAATCAGTAACCGTTTATTCTTTCAATAATCATATCCTGTTCCTGAACGGTAAGGGATGAATGCAGCGGAATACTTAAAATATGTTTATGAATAAGCTCCGATACAGGAAGGTTCAGACTTTCAAATTCCTGCATGGCCTGTTGTTTATGTGGTGCAATGGGATAGTGAATCAGCGTCTGTATGCCATGTTCAAGCAGATATTGCTGAAAATCCGAGCGGCTCTCGGTTCTCACTGCAAATATATGGAATACGTGCGCATCAAAATCATGTACAAATGGCAACACCACGAGCGGATTACTTATTTCATTGATATAGCGCCTCGCTATTCCCTGTCGTTTTTTATTGTCAAAATCGAGATCTGCCAGCTTTAAGCGCAAAAAGGCTGCCTGGATTTCATCAAGTCTTGAATTAATCCCTTTGTATATATTATGGTATTTCAGTTCAGAACCATAATTCCGCAGGCTGCGTATACAGTTGGCCAGCTCGCTGTTATTGGTCGTAACTGCACCGCCATCTCCCAGGCATCCGAGATTTTTTCCAGGGTAAAAACTAAACCCTGCCGCATCACCCACAGATCCTGCTTTCATATGATCGCAAACGGCTCCGTGTGCCTGAGCCGCATCTTCCACCAAAACCAACCCCAAATCCCTGCAGAAAGTTTTAATAGCCAGTGCATCGGTTACCTGCCCGTACAGATGTACCATTAAAACACCTTTGGTATACTGCGTCACCTGCTGCTGCAATACCTCTATAGTAAGATTGTAGTTCAACAGGTTCGTATCGATGAGCCTAGGTGTCAGTCCTGCATTTATTACAGCTAAAATACTCGCAATATAGGTATTGGAAGGAACGAGAATTTCGTCGCCTTGCTCAAGGATTCCCAGTTCAATATAAGCTTTGAAAATCAGTACCAGGGCATCCAGTCCGTTCCCTACGCCAATACAGTGTTTCGTATTGCAGTATGTAGCAAATTCCTGCTCGAACTGCAGTACTTCATCTCCCAATATATAATGACCTTTTTCCAGGAAGAACCGCATTTTTTCCAGGAAAGCTTCCTCATACGGAGCGTTAATTTTATTTAAATTCAGATATGGAATCATGTAGTGTTTTTATGATAATTTAAAACGATAGGTCGAAAAAACAAGTGTTCTGGCTCCAAACTGCTCCTTCCACGCCAATAGGCCGGCATTTTCTTCGGGCGTGCTTTCCGAAGCGGAGGTTCCGAAATCAAAGAAATCCCTTTCCGAATTCCCGATTACTTTCATATGCAGTAAATCAAGTCCGCCCAGTTTGTCGTAGTCTTTCCTTCCGGCAATATACTGCGATTTCACAAAATTCTTATACTGGAACAATATAGTACCAGCAATCATCTCATCCTTTAAAAACGCACCTACCAGCTGAATTTCGTTTGGAAATTTTTCCTTCAGCCATAGCATTTCTTCCAGGCTGTGAACCGGCTGTTTCTGGAACCGGTCATTTAAACGCGGCACAAGCAATTCATTCCAGAAAGTTCTGAAATCATCGGTATGCCTGATTTCAATACCCTTTCTCTCCGCCATATGCGCATTTCGTATGACCGATTTTGAAACATCGGCTTCTTTTCGGTTATAGACAACAGATCCAATGGTATGTTCCACCTTCCCGTCGTAAAACTGGTGTAAAAAAGCCAGTTCATCATTTGCCGCATCGCAATATAAGGAAGGAAGGGGTTTAACTACTAATTCACTGCATCCCATCCTCTTTACGAATGCTAATAATTCGCTGAACAGCTGCCTGAAAAGGCCCATCCTGCAATCCTTTCCAACAAGCAGTCCACCGTAAGTGAGTCCCTTGTGGCTGTAACATGTTCCATCCTGCATACATGCCGGAAAAAGAGCCATGAGTTTACCGTTAAGGTAAACCAGCAACGACAAATCATCGAAACGGTCGCCGTGGTATCCGATAAAATCGCGTTTAAATAAAAAGGTACCGTTTTTACACCGGTCCACAAACAAATCCCATTCATATTTGTGCTCCGGAGCATAACGAATAACTTCTATTAAACTAACTTTATCCATAGTACAGACGAAATAACGTAAAAAGTGTTAGATTTCATAACGAAAGCCGATGATTTTTTATTATGAAAAATATTTCTTTCATATATTTGCGTGATAAAATATTTAACATTAAGATGATTAAAATAACATTACCAGATGGTTCGGTACGCGAATACGCTTCAGGCGTAACGCCACACGATGTAGCTTTGAGTATAAGCGAAGGTTTAGCACGTAACGTAATTTCAGCAAATTTTAACGGTACCACCGTTGAAACGGTTACGCCTTTGACCACCGATGGTAGTTTGGTTTTATATACCTGGAACGATGCCGAAGGAAAAAAGGCTTTCTGGCATTCCACTTCCCATGTTATGGCGCAGGCTTTACAGGAAATGTACCCGGGCATTCAGTTAACCATTGGTCCTGCTATTGACAATGGTTTCTATTATGATGTTGATTTTGGAGAAAACAAGGTATCCGATGCTGATTTTAAAGCCATCGAAGACAGGATACTCGCAATATCGAAAGAAAAACATGAATTTAAAATGCGTTCGGCTACCAAGTCCGAAGCATTGGAATTCTATAAAGATAATGTATACAAAACAGAGCTTATCCAGAATCTGGAAGACGGCACCATTACATTTTGTGATCATGCCACATTCACCGATTTATGTCGCGGGGGACACATTCCCAACACGGGGATTATCAAGGCTGTAAAAATACTTTCTGTAGCCGGTGCCTACTGGCGTGGTGACGAAAAGAACAAGCAGCTCACACGTGTTTACGGAATTTCCTTCCCTAAACAAAAGGACCTCACCGAGTATCTTGAATTACTGGAAGAAGCTAAAAAACGCGACCACCGTAAATTGGGTAAGGAGTTGGAGTTGTTCCACTTTTCACAGCGCGTTGGTCAGGGATTGCCTTTATGGTTACCGAAAGGTGCCGCACTTCGCGACCGTCTTGAGCAGTTTTTAAGAAAAGCACAGAAAAAAGCAGGATATGAGCAGGTGGTGACGCCGCATATAGGTCAAAAGGAGTTATACGTAACCTCAGGACATTACGCCAAATACGGAGCCGATTCCTTCCAGCCTATCCATACACCGGCCGAAGGGGAAGAATTCCTTTTAAAACCAATGAACTGTCCGCATCACTGTGAAATTTATAATGCAAAGCCGTGGTCATATAAAGACCTTCCGAAAAGATATGCCGAGTTCGGTACCGTATACCGTTACGAACAGTCAGGAGAATTACACGGTTTAACGCGCGTTCGCGGGTTTACTCAGGACGATGCGCATATTTTCTGTACACCTGACCAGCTGGACGAAGAATTCAAAAAAGTTATCGACCTTGTACTTTACGTATTCGGATCTTTAGGTTTTGAAAACTTTACTGCCCAGGTATCTGTACGTGATCTTGACAATCCAGATAAGTACATAGGAAGTGTTGAAAACTGGGAAAAAGCAGAAAATGCAATCATCAGTGCAGCAAGAGATAAAGGTCTGAACTATGTGATTGAATCGGGAGAGGCCGCTTTTTACGGTCCGAAACTCGATTTCATGGTGAAGGATGCATTAGGGCGCAGCTGGCAGCTGGGTACTATTCAGGTAGATTATAATTTACCTGAGCGTTTTGATCTTACCTATAAAGGTTCTGATGACAAGCTTCACCGTCCGGTTATGATTCACCGTGCGCCATTCGGTTCCATGGAACGTTTTATCGCGATTTTACTGGAACATACGGGTGGACATTTCCCTTTATGGCTGATGCCTGAACAAGTTATCATCCTGTCTTTAAGCGAGAAATACGAAAATTATGCGAAAAAAGTTTTAACTTTGTTAGAAAATAACGAAATTCGCGCCAAACTTGACGATCGAAATGAAACGATTGGTAAGAAAATTCGAGAAGCCGAATTACAGAAATATCCGTTCATGCTCATCATCGGAGAAGATGAAGAGAAAAACGCCAGCGTTTCTGTAAGAAGACAAGGCGAGTCAGGAAAATCAAATACTTCCATGAAAATTGAAGAATTCATTTCTTTAATTGAAGAAGAAGTAAGTAAAACGATCAAACAATTTTAAGTTTAACCGCTTTCAAAAGCATAAATCTATAGTACCATAGCAGTAAATAACAGAAGGGGTTTCAAACCTCTGGAAAAAAAGGAAGACGCGCACAGAATAAACGATAAAATTCGTGTGCCAGAAGTTCGTTTAGTCGGCGATAATATTGAAACAGGTGTTTACAAAACATCGGAGGCGCTTGCCATGGCCGATGAACTGGGATTGGATCTGGTAGAGATTTCACCAAATGCAGCCCCTCCGGTTTGTAAGATTATCGATTACAAGAAATTTCTTTACGAGCAGAAGAAGCGCGACAAAATGCTGAAGGCTAAAACTGCTCAGATTACGGTTAAGGAAATTCGTTTCGGTCCTCAGACAGACGAACACGATTACGAGTTTAAAAAGAAAAATGCAATGAAGTTCCTTAAAGAAGGTTCCAAGCTTAAAGCATTCGTATTTTTTAAAGGACGCTCTATTATTTATAAGGAACAAGGTCAGATCTTGCTATTACGCCTGGCTCAGGATCTTGAAGAATACGGTAAAGTGGAAGCTATGCCCGTTCTTGAAGGTAAAAGAATGACCATGTATATTGCGCCTAAAAAGAAAAATTAGTAATTTTGCACAATATTGTTAAGTAAGATAACATAAATACCTAGGAACAAGATGCCTAAAATGAAAACCAAATCTAGCGCTAAGAAACGTTTTACCGTTACTGGCTCTGGAAAGATCAAAAGAAAACACGCTTTTAAAAGCCACATCTTAACAAAGAAGTCTAAAAAGCGTAAACTAGCTTTAACACACTCTGGTTTAGTTCATAAATCAGATGAAAGAAGCATTAAAGAACAATTAAGAATAGTTTAATCTGTTTTTAATTTTTCCGGTTAAAACAATTTAATAACCCTGGAGTGGGCTGATCATTTAAATTTCGGATCGCAAGCGGTGGCAACATCCGCCCTACTACAAAAAATTTAAGAATTATGCCAAAAGCAAATAATGCAGTAGCATCAAGAGCAAGAAGAAAAAGAATTTTGAAGCAAGCCAAAGGTTTCTTCGGAAGACGTAAAAACGTTTGGACAGTAGCTAAAAACGCGGTAGAGAAAGCAATGTCTTACGCATACCGCGACAGAAAGCAGAAGAAAAGAAATTTCCGTTCATTATGGATCATGCGTATCAACGCCGGAGCTCGTTTACACGGAATGTCTTATTCTCAGTTCATGGGGAAAATCAAAGCTAACAACATCGAATTAAACCGTAAGGTTTTAGCTGATTTAGCAATGAACCACCCTGAAGCTTTCACAGCTATCGTTAATAAAATTAAATAAACGTTTGTAAAACCCGTTTATCTTACTTACATATACGAAAACCTGCTTAAAAGCAGGTTTTTTTGTGCCCAACCCCGTTAAAACATCATGAAATACCAAACATTTGGTATATTTGTACAAATAGCAAAAAACAGCATGGAAGCATTAAAAAATACCATTGAACAAGCCTGGGAAAACCGGGAATTATTGAGCGAAGCAACCACTCAAAAAGCCATTCGCGAAGTTATTGACCTTATTGACAGCGGCGCTTTGCGTACTGCAGAACCTGTTGAAGGAGGATGGCAGATAAACGAATGGGTAAAGAAAGCCGTAGTAATGTATTTCCCTATTCAGAAAATGGAAACGCTCGAAGCCGGTATTTTTGAATACCACGATAAAATGCCTTTAAAAAGAAATTATGCCCAAAAAGGGATCCGCGTTGTTCCAAACGCCGTTGCACGTCACGGAGCCTATATTTCGTCAGGTGTGATCCTTATGCCGTCTTACGTGAACATAGGTGCTTATGTAGACGAGGGAACCATGGTGGATACCTGGGCAACGGTAGGTTCATGCGCACAAATCGGAAAAAATGTTCACTTGTCGGGTGGTGTCGGAATCGGAGGAGTATTAGAACCTCTACAGGCAGCTCCCGTTATCATCGAAGACAACGCCTTTTTAGGTTCGCGCTGCATCGTGGTGGAAGGTGTCCGTGTAGGGCGTGAAGCCGTACTCGGAGCCAATGTTGTTCTGACAGCTTCTACCAAAATCATCGACGTTACCGGAGATACCCCGGTTGAGATTAAAGGTTATGTTCCTGAAAGATCTGTTGTGATCCCGGGATCTTATACTAAAAAGTTCCCTGCCGGAGACTACCAGGTTCCGTGTGCCCTTATCATAGGAAAACGCAAGGAAAGTACCGATAAGAAAACATCATTAAACGATGCTTTACGTGATCACAGCGTAGCAGTCTAATTTCTTTTTATGGATATTTCTATTGTTATTGTCAATTACAATTCCTGGAAGGTTCTGGATTCCTGTATTGAAAGTATTCTGAATTTAAAAACCTCTTTAAACGTAGAGACGATTGTCGTGGATAACCAATCCCCTACCGATTTGTTGCTGCAGTACCAAAAGAAATATCCATCCATTAAATGGGTTCGTAACTCGGGCAATAACGGTTTTGCCAACGGATGTAACCTTGGAGCAAAACATGCCCTTGGCAGCTTCCTGTTCTTCCTGAATCCCGATACCCGGATGCAGCCCTCTGTACTGGAGCATTTTATTTCCATATACGATAAGGAAAACATCGGAATATTATCGTGCCTGCAAACCAACAACAACGGTACTTTTCACAAGTACAACCTGTTGTTTCCTTCGCCCCTGCGGATTTTCGGACTTCTTCGAAGTTTTGAAAGAAAAGCATACAGAAAACGGTTTATTTCCATTTTTGCAGAAACTCCCTTGAGAAGTTTTCCGGAATGGGTTTCGGGATCTGCCGTATTTATTTCAAGAATACATTTCGACAGCATTTCCGGATGGAATGAAGACTACTGGATGTATTACGAAGATGTTGATCTATGCAAAAAAGCACATCTGCAAAACTTAAAATGTGTCGTAACAAAGGAAGTATCTATTTTTCACCTGCATGGCGGTGCCTCACGGGTCAATCCAAAAACAAAGGCCATTACGAAATCGGAAGTCGTGAAATCGCGTCATGTGTACATTTCCAACTACTTTTCCACTAATTCCCAAGCATGGCTTCATCCGCTGCTCCTCTCTAATATTTTATTGCAGACCGGCATATTGGCATTGGCATCCTTTCCCTTGTTCTTTATTGGCAAACTCAAAGTCAACCGCTATAAATGGACAGAACTTTGCCATTATTACCGACATGTATATAAAAACAAAACATGGTTAAGTGAACGTTCCATGAACCTAAACCGATAATATGCGAAAGATACTGGTTATACAGCAAAAAATGATAGGCGATGTATTGGTTTCTTCCATCATCTGTAAAAATCTGGCGCTTGAATTTCCTGAAGCAAGGATTGATTACCTGGTGCACGACAACACCATTCCCGTTTTAATGCACAACCACAATGATTACAACATCATTGCATTCACCGAGAAGCAGCGCAAATCAAAAAAGGAACTCTGGAAATTCATACAACAGATACGCAGTGAAAAATACGACGTCGTTATTGACTGTTATTCAAAACTTGAAAGCTGGCTTATTACCGGCTTTTCAAATGCGCGGCAGAAAATCTCCTTTGATAAGGGATACCTGAATATGCTGTACACCGATGTAGTTCCGAGACACCGTATTCCTAAAACTAATCTGGGACTCACTATTGAGCAGCGTTTAAGCCTTCTGAAACCTTTAGGAATCGAAGCTCCTAAGATATTGAAACCTGTACTTGTCGTAAGCAATGAAGAAAAGATCAGGGCCCGCAAACTATTTGAAAAGTTTCATCTGAATCCCGAACTTCCAACTGCCATGTTGAGCGTATTGGGAAGCAGCGATAGCAAAACTTACCCGTTGGAATACATGGCACAGGTTATTGACCAAATAGCGGAGTATGCGCCGATGAACCTGCTTTTTAATTACATACCCAATCAGAGAAAACAGGCAGAACGGCTTTTGGAATTGTGTACTCCCGAAACCCGCAAATACATCTATTTTGATGTTACAGGTAATTCCCTCCGAGATTTTATTGGACTCATGGATGCCTGCGACTTTATCATCGGTAACGACGGAGGCGCCATTAATATGGCCAAAGCGCTTGATAAACCCGCATTTACCATCTTTTCTCCGGTGATTGACAAACTTGGATGGAACAGTTTTGAGGACGGTAATCGTTATATATCGGTACACCTGAGGGATTTTAAACCGGAATTTTTTGAAAATTTGTCGGATAAAGCGGTTAAAATCCGAAATGAACAGCTATATTTAGCTTTTAAACCAGCATTGTTCCAATCCTTATTAATGCATTTTTTAAAGCAGAATGCATAGAACACTATGGAAAACACTATCCGTATTTCGGCGTTGATCATTACAAAAAATGAAGCACATAATATTGTTGATCTGTTAAGCAATCTTGATTTTGCAGATGAAATCGTTATTGTAGATTCCTTCAGCACAGATGACACGGAACGGCTTGCAAAACAGTTTGACAAAGTCAGGTTTTACCAGCATCCATTCGAAAATTATGCTTCTCAGCGCAATATTGCTTTGGGTTATGCAACGTATCCCTGGATCCTTTTCATTGACGCCGATGAACGCATTACACCTGCACTGCGTGATGAAATACAGCAAACGCTGGCACATCCCATGGCCGACGCCTACTTTTTTTACAGGACGTTTTATTATAAAAACAAGCCTATGCGCTTTACAGGCCTTCAGGCCGATAAAAACATCCGTTTGTTCAAAAAAAAGGTGGGAACTTATGTAGGGCTTGTTCATGAAAAACTCATGATCGACGGAAAAATTTCAGCTCTTAAAAACAAACTGGTACACTATTCCTTTAATGATTTTGAAAGTTATAAGGAGAAACTGGGGAATTACGGGAAGCTTAAAGCCAAGGAAAAATTCAGTAAAGGCGAAAAATACAGTATCCTGAAACAGTACTCCCATACTACCTATTGTTTTTTAAACCGGTATTTGTTCCGTTTAGGCTTTCTCGATGGAAAGGAAGGAGCTATTATAAGCTACCTTATGGCTTATTCTATCTGGGCCCGCTACCGGGAAGTAAAACGGCTACGCAGGAAATAACCGCTACTTTTTCCAGAATTTAAGCTTTTTCTTCAACCTTTGCTTCCGGTGGAACTTTTCCTGGAATCTGCAGGTTTCAGCCCACATTCTATCAAAAATTTCCTGTTCTGTTTTTGCATGGTAATGCTTCGCATATTCATTTGCCATCACTTTTATCATTTCCTTTTGAGGCGTCAACCTGCGAAGATTAAACATCCTTAAATCAAATGACATCTGGTCATGGAAATTCATCCGGTTGAGATCAACGAGATAAAAAGAAAAAGTTCCGGATTTACTTTCAATAAGGGTATTCCCCGGAGAATGATCTTTAAATTCTACACCGGCTTCATGAAGTTCAAAACAAAACCTTGTAAACGCGCGCAACATTTCTTCCTTATAAGGTAAATCTTTCTGTTCAACCAGATCGCGGTAGGTATAATCGGCACGTATATGCTCGCAAACATAAAAACTTTTTCCAAGACCAAATCCTTCTCCGTATTCCGCATACGCAACGGGTTTGGGAGTACCGATTCCCTTTCCGAGGAGGCGCAGTGCGTATTCATATGACCTTTTTGCCTTGGAATCACGTAAATAACGGTAAACAATCCTGTTGACGGCATTTGGTATTTTAAATGCTTTTACGGTTAGTTCTATTGAAAAATCTTGAAAAATCTTTATGGTATTCCTGCTGCCTTTTGTCAATAGTTCGCCCCGGGTATCAAAGTTTTCAAGAATATGTACAATGGCCTTTTCCTGACCTGAAAATGTTGGATGGACAATTAGTTTCATTTTATAAATACTGGGAAATCCCTTTTTCAATTCTCACAATCTTATTTACAATGGAAGCATTTTGCAGGGCATCGTTTTCCTTTAGCTGATCTCTTGGATTTTCGGGATGATAAATATGGTACACGATAGCTGCATAGCGAAGGCGCCTGGCCCAAACTCCTTTGTTCCCTAAACGGATAACCAGGTCGCTGTCTTCCCTGCCCCAGCCTTCAAAATTTTCATTATATCCGTTGATATCTATAAAATCCTGTTTCCAAAATGAAACATTACATCCCCTGAAATTGGAAGAAAATTCCCTGTGCCGGCGGTACATTGCCGAAAGTAGCGAACTGTGAAGCGTACGTGAGCGTTTCTTGAGGTCTTTCGAAAAGAAGTGGTATCTGGTCTGTCCTTCATTAAATATCCTGGGCAATGCCTCTTTGGTAATAGTAGCTCTTGTCCCGTACAGATACGTGTTTTTTTCTGCATTTTTTTTGTGATCTGCTACAAATTCGGGGTGCATGATACAGTCACCGTCAATCTGGATAATGTAGTCGCAGCTGCTCCTGGCTACGGCCTTATTCAAGATGACCGCTTTGCGGAAGCCCTTATCTTCGTGCCATACATGAACAACCTTAACCGGGCTTTTAACAATAAACGCATCAATCAGCTGCTTTGTCTCATCTGAAGAGCCGTCATCCGCAATCAGAACTTCATCCGGGAATACCGTTTGTTCACGTAAACTCTTTAGGACTAGTTGTAAAGCCGAAGGCCAATTGTAGGTTGATATCAATAAGGCTGTTTTCATTATCAATTTAAATAACGGTACAAATATAGATTATATGCTGTTTAAATAGGTACAACTTAGTTTTTTATTTATTTTTACTCCGAAATTAAACCTCAGATGTTAAAAATAGCCGTTATAATCATAAATTACAATTCAAGTGTTTATACCATAAAATGTGTGGAAAGCATACTGGAGCAAACGCCGGAAGATTTTGATTTTCAGATCGTAGTTGTGGATAATAATTCAGATATTGGTGATTATTACAATCTAAACAACTATTTTTCAGAGCGGGAAAATAAAAAGGTGCGTCTATACAGAAGCTCTATCAACAGAGGGTTCGGAGGTGGAAACATGCTGGGACTTCAACAATGCGGCGCTTCTGAATATGTAGCGTTCATCAACAACGACACTTTGTTCCTTAACGACTGCCTTTCCGAGCTTTACCATTTTATGAAAATGCATCCCGAGGTTGGCATTACGGGCGGACAAAGCTATAACGAAAATCTGGGCGAAATTATTTCATTCGATCATTATGCAAGTACCACCCGCCAGATTTTCGGCAGAAGTTTTTTAGAATTAACGAATCCTAAAAAACATCCAAAACGCAAAAAATCCTATTCCGTTCCCTTAAAGGCCAATACCGTGTCGGGTAGTCTCATGGTCGTTAACCGCAAAAATTTCAATGAAATAGGAGGTTTTGACGAAAACCTTTTCCTGTATTATGAGGAAACAGACCTGTGCCTGCGTCTTAAAAAATTAAACAAACAGTGTTATCTGGTTCCTTCGGCCAGATATCTGCATTATCACGGGATCAGCACCGAAAAGAGCGACCGCATTAAAAAAGAGCTTAAAATATCGCTGGTATACTTGGTTGAAAAACATTACGGATGGTTCAGCAAAAAGGTACTTTTAGGGTATTTATGCCTTTCTTCTTTTTTTGCCGGGATAATAAAACCACGCAAATGGTCGTTCTTTAAATTATACCTACTGGGTGCCCCCCTTTCCAAATCATTGAAATTGCAACAAAAAATAACTGAAATATAATTCATGAAAATAACGATCGTAGCATTTGACTTATGGGGATTCAATAAACAGCTCGTAGAATATTTAAAACTTCAGGGCATCGAAGTTACTTTTTACGACAGTAACAGCATCCGCTATATCTATAAAAGCAAATCAGAGCGCGTAAAGAATTTTTTTTCCAAAGTATTTCTCAATCAAAATATTAAAAAGGATTACCTAAACAAAACTTTAATACGGAAAATCAACAGTTTAGAACTTCAGGATTATATTCTTATTGTAAATCCGGGACAGTTTAAACAGGAAATCATAGGTCTTCTGCGAAACAAGGCTTCTCAATTTATTGCCTATAATTACGATTCGCTCGCACGAATCCCGCTGCCGGAAAATCGCAGTCAGCTGTTTGATAAAATATTTTCATTCGATTTAAATGATGTAAAGGAAAATGATGATCTTACTTTACTTACAAATTTTATTTATGTTGACCGTGAAATAAATCCGGCTCCAAAAAACAAAGCGTTCATGATTTTATCCAAATCTGTTGAAAGAGAGCGTATTTTAAGCAGGATTGCAGATATATTTGACAGGAAAAACATATCCAATTATGAATTCATCGTGGCAAATCCGGCCACTAAAAAGGTAAATAAACATATTAAGTTAACGGAAAAACACATCCCGCTGCAAACGGTCATATCGAAGATGAAGGAAGCAGAGATTCTTATTGACCTGGTACGCCCCAATCAGTCTGGTTTGAGTTTCAGGGTTTTTGAAGCAATGGCTTTCCATAAAAAGCTTATTACAAATAATGAAACAATAAAAGAATATGATTTTTACGATCCGGAAAACATCCTTATCCTGGATAATGGCTTTAAAGATATTCCGGATGCATTTTTAAACCAGCCGTATAAGGAAATACCTGAAGATATTTACCGCAAATATACCCTGGAGCATTTTGCAAAAACCGTTTTTCCAACAATCAATATCAAATGAAAATGCAGAAAACCAAAATATACATTGTATGCCCTGAAATAAAGGTCCCTACAGGCGGTGTGAAACAACTTTACAAACTGGCAGAGACTTTGAGCAGAAACAATATGGACGTGTCATTGGTTCACGGGAAAAAAGGATTCAGGATCAATTGGTTCGAAACAGACGTATCCATAGAATATTTCCCTTTTCTCTTCCACAAAATCAATAAACTTACCAGAAAGAAAAAAGCCAAATACATCTTTAAGGATTTTTTTAAATTGTTGCTTATGGATAAGTCGCTGCCCGGGCGCGACGCGGTCATAATTTATCCGGAGGTATACGGCCCGGATGTCCATACCCTTTTGGAAAACCGGTACATCGTTTATAACCAGAACTGCTACTATACGTTCAACCTGTTTCCGTTTATGCAGAAAAAAGAGGTTGATACCTACAGCAGCAGCCGGTTCAAAGGGTTTCTGACCGTATCTCAGGATTCGGCAAATTATCTTTCCCAGGCATTTCCGGGTAAGAAGATTGAACGTATCGGCCTGGGACTTCACCCGGTTTTTTCATACAGCGACAAAAAAGAAAAGATCATTGCCTTTATGCCTCGAAAACTAAAAGAAGATGTGAATCAGATTTACCAGATCTTATCGGATTATCCGGAATTAAAAGAATGGAAATGGATGCCGATAGATAATAAAACCGAAGAACAGGTGGCAGAATTACTTAAAAAATCAGCACTTTTTCTGAGTTTCAATTTTAACGAAGGATTCGGCCTTCCTCCTGTAGAGGCCATGGCGTGTGGCTGCTATGTGATTGGATATGCCGGAAATGCCGGTACTGAATATTTTTTACCGGAATTCAGCAGCAGAGTTGCAGACAGGAACATTCTAGAATTCGCGGATAAAATAAAGGAAAAGGTAACAGAATTTAATCAAAATCCGTTATCTTTAATAAATCAGGGTAAAAAGGCATCGGATTTTGTCCGCTCCAGTTATACCCTGCAGCGAGAGGAAGCAGATTCCTTAAAGGCGATTAAAAATCTATTAAGTTAAGCAATGAAATTCTTATACCAGCTTGTATTCCTTTTTGTTATAGCATCTGTAGCTTCGTGCAGAGATGATTTTCATTTTGAACCCTCTTCAGGTTCCGAACTGGCCTTTTCAAAAGATACGGTATATCTTGATACCATATTCAGCAATATAGGATCCAGTACTTATAATCTTAAAGTTTACAACAAGAGCAATAAAGACATCAAGATCCCTTCCATCCGGCTTTCAAAGGGTGAAAGTTCGGGCTTCAGACTCATGGTAGACGGAATGTCGGGAAAAAGTTTTGAAGATGTGGAGCTGCTTGCACACGACAGTCTCTTCATCTTTGTTGAAACAACGGTCGACATCAAACAACAAACACAGGATAAGGAATTCCTTTATACGGATGAAATATTGTTTCAGTCGGGCTCCAACCAGCAGAAAGTAAACCTGGTAACGCTCGTACGCGACGCCGTATTCCTTTATCCGCAAAGATTTCAGGACGGTTCTTATGAAAGCCTTCAGTTCGGCGACCAAAAAATCTACGGTTTTTTTCTTGATGAAAACGATGCCGTAAACGGCAACGAACTGGAATGGACAAACAACAAACCTTATGTTATCTACGGTTATGCGGCCGTTCCTCCGGGAAAAACACTCCAGATTTCGGAAGGTTCGGAAGTTCATTTCCATTCCGGATCCGGACTTGTAACATTTCCCGATGCCGCTATACAGGCTGAAGGTACTATAGGGAACCCTATTGTTTTTCAGGGCGACCGCCTTGAACCTTCTTATGAGAACATCCCGGGACAATGGGAAGGTATATGGATCAGCGCAGACAGCAATGCTTCGTTTAACAACGCAATAATCAAAAATGCCAAAGACGGCCTGTTCATCAACAAAAACAAGCTTCCCGTAACATTGAATAATCTCCAGGTTTACAATTGCGAAACCAACGGGTTGTTGCTTCAGGTAGCCAATGTGGTAGGAAAAAACATTGTGACAAACAATTGCGGGCTGGCCGGTTTAAACATCCATCTCGGGGGCACCTATGATTTTACGCATTGTACATTTGCCAATTACTGGAACCGTCAGAACCAGACGGCGGTCATCATCAATAACGGAAATGCGGCGGCCGAATTTGCCTTACAGGCACATTTTAAAAACAGCATTATTTACGGAAATGCCAACGAATCCCTGATACTGAATCCGGGAGCCAAACAGACCAATTTCAATTTCAGATTTGAAAACTGCCTTATCAAGTTTTTCAATACGGGTAATCGCTTTACAACAGATTTTCCTTATAATTTTGAGAATAGCACCTATTATCCTAACATCCTTCTAGCCAAGACCTTTTCGGATTATCAGCCATACTTTTTCAATACGCAGAAAAACGAAATGATGATCACCGATAAAGCCACGAGCCTCATCGGTACTGCAAACCCGGTTTTTGCACAGTCTGCACCACAGGATCTACTCGGAAAAAGCCGGATTCCTTCCGCAGATATAGGGGCTTACCAGCATATAAGTTCTACACAAGATTAAATTGCTAATCTGAATTTTTAATCGTAATTTTGTTGCTTAATTACGACTAACACAACACACAAAACAAACCTTTCGACGATGATTCATTTTTTTGAAAACGCATCTGGTACAGTTTACGCTGTACAAACATCATTTCCCTTAAATACAGAAGATGTAGCCAAATTAAACTGGCTGTTCGGTGACGCTGCTCAGATAGAAACTGCTGTTGTTTCCGACGTTTTTGTAGGACCTCGCGCCGCCATGATTTCACCATGGAGTACCAATGCGGTGGAAATTACGCAGAATATGGGGATCAACGGAATTATCCGTATTGAGGAGTTCCACAGATCAACGGAAGATTCCAATGATTTCGACCCGATGATTTATCAGAAGTTTCCTTCACTTAACCAGGAAATGTTCACCGTTAACATTGAACCGCAGCCAATCCTCGAAATAGAAGATATTGCGGCTTACAATCAGCAGGAAGGTCTTGCTTTAAGCGACGAGGAAGTAACTTACCTGAATAACGTTGCCCGTAAGATCGGACGCAAGCTTACCGATTCTGAAGTCTTTGGATTTTCACAGGTAAATTCAGAACATTGCCGTCATAAAATCTTTAACGGAACATTCGTTATAGATGGTGTGGAACAACCTACATCCTTATTTAAACTTATCAAAAAAACGTCTGAAACAAATCCCAACGATATTGTTTCGGCATATAAGGATAACGTAGCCTTTGTAAAGGGCCCGCGTGTCACACAATTTGCTCCGGAATCTGCCGACAAACCTGATTTTTATACAGAAAAAGAGTTCGATTCGGTGATTTCGTTAAAGGCAGAAACCCATAACTTCCCTACTACAGTAGAACCGTTTAACGGGGCTGCAACAGGTTCGGGAGGAGAAATCCGCGACCGTCTGGCCGGAGGACAGGGGTCGTTGCCCCTAGCCGGAACAGCCATCTACATGACTTCTTATTCCCGTTTGGTCGACGACCGCAACTGGGAAAAAGCAATGAACGAACGCAACTGGCTTTACCAAACGCCAATGGACATCCTTATTAAGGCTTCGAACGGAGCTTCTGATTTTGGAAACAAGTTCGGACAACCCCTTATTACGGGATCTGTACTGACCTTCGAGCACGAAGAAAATAGCCGTAAAATCGGTTACGATAAAGTTATTATGCAGGCCGGTGGTATCGGATACGGAAAAGAAAACCAGGCTAAAAAGCATGAACCTGCAGCAGGTGACCAGATTGTGATCCTGGGAGGTGAAAACTACCGGATCGGAATGGGTGGTGCTGCCGTTTCATCAGCCGATACAGGAGCATTTGGTTCCGGTATTGAGCTAAACGCCATACAGCGTTCGAACCCTGAAATGCAGAAACGCGCGGCCAATGCTGTACGTGGTATGGTTGAAGCCGATATCAACCCCATCGTATCTATACACGATCACGGTGCAGGCGGACACTTAAACTGTTTATCGGAGCTTGTAGAAAATACCGGAGGTTTAATCAACCTTGACAAACTGCCTGTGGGCGACCCTACCTTATCTGCCAAAGAAATTATAGGGAATGAATCGCAGGAACGTATGGGGCTTGTCATAGGTAAAAACGACCTGGAAACCTTACAGCGTGTTGCAGATCGTGAGCGCTCTCCTATGTATAACGTTGGGGAAGTAACGAACAATCACCGATTTACTTTCGAATCAGCAACTACTGGTGCAAAACCAATGGATTTTGCTTTGGAAGACATGTTCGGATCTTCGCCTAAAACCATTATGAACGATAAAACGGTTGTATACAACTACAGCGAATTAAAATACGAAAAAGAAGAAGTTTACAATTATCTGAACAACGTATTGCAGTTAGAGGCCGTTGCCTGTAAAGACTGGTTAACCAATAAGGTAGACCGATGTGTAGGAGGACGTGTAGCAAAACAGCAATGTGTTGGTCCTTTACAACTTCCTTTGAACAACGTAGGAGTTATGGCACTGGACTTTAAAGGAAAAGAGGGTATTGCCACAACGGTTGGCCACTCCCCTATTACTGCCTTGGTAGATCCTGTTGCAGGAAGCAGAAATGCAATAGGTGAAGCATTGTCAAACATTCTCTTCGCTCCTATTAAAAACGGATTAAGCGGTGTTTCCCTGTCTGCCAACTGGATGTGGGCATGTAACAATAAAGGAGAAGACGCCCGTTTGTATGAAGCGGTAAAAGGTTGTTCTGATTTTGCAATTGAGCTTGGTATCAACATCCCGACCGGGAAAGATTCCTTGTCCATGAAGCAGAAATATCCCGACGGAGACGTTATTGCTCCCGGTACCGTAATTATTTCGGCTGCCGGTAACTGTTCCGATATCAATAAGGTAGTAGAGCCCGTGCTTTCAAAACTTGCCGGATCGATCTATTACATCAACCTTTCAAAAGACAAATTAAAACTAGGAGGATCTTCTTTCGCCCAAACTTTAAACAAGATAGGCAACGACGTTCCGACAATAAAGGATGCTGCTTATTTCAAGAAGGCATTCAATACCATCCAGGATCTTATCAATGATGATCAGATTGCAGCTGGGCACGATGTAGGTTCGGGAGGATTGATCACTACGTTGCTTGAAATGTGCTTTGCTGGTTATAACCTCGATGCAGATCTTGATTTAACGGGATTGAACGAAACCGACATCATTAAGGTATTGTTCAACGAAAACATTGCCGTGGTACTTCAGGCTGAAGATGATGAAATCTTCGAAAGCAGAATGGCTTCCAATGGTATTGAGTTCGTAAAGATTGGTGTTCCTTCGGAAGGACATGACCTTAAAATCGTATTTGGTAAAGACTTCTACAACTTCAACATCAACGAATTAAGAGATACGTGGTTCATCACTTCCTATTATTTAGATAAAAAACAGTCTAAAAACGGAATGGCACGCGAACGATTGATGAATTACAAACGTCAGCCGCTTCGTTATTCGTTTCCTAACGAGTTCAACGGTAAAAAACCGGCGGTTTCAACGAACAACAGGCCTAAAGCAGCCATTATTCGTGAAAAAGGTTCCAATTCGGAACGTGAAATGGCCAATGCCATGTACCTTGCAGGTTTCGACGTTAAGGATGTACACATGACCGACCTTATCGAAGGACGTGAAACTCTTGAAGATATTCAGTTCATCGGTGCTGTGGGAGGTTTCTCAAACTCGGATGTTCTAGGTTCTGCTAAAGGATGGGCCGGCGCGTTCCTTTATAACGAGAAAGCCAATACCGCATTGAAGAATTTCTTTGCCCGCCCTGACACCATGTCGGTAGGAATCTGTAATGGTTGCCAGTTATTCATGGAGCTTGAAATGATCAACCCGGAACATGAAGTACACGGAAAAATGCTTCATAATACTTCACAGAAACACGAGTCTAACTTTATTTCTGTAAAAGTTCAGGAAAACAATTCCATTATGCTTTCCGGACTGGCAGGTACTACGCTCGGAGTCTGGATTTCACACGGGGAAGGAAAGTTCAAACTTCCTTACGGTGAAGATCAGTACAACATCGTGGCAAAATATGCATACGATGCCTATCCGGCGAATCCGAACGGATCGGATTACAACACGGCCATGATGTGCGATAAAACAGGACGTCACCTGGTTACAATGCCGCACATCGAACGTTCTGTATTCCCTTGGAACTGGGCGCATTACCCGTCAGGAAGAAAAGACGAAGTAACACCTTGGATCAGTGCTTTCGTTAATGCACGCAAATGGTGTGAAGCCAACAAAAAGTAATCATACTTTACCATATTAAAAGCCGGAGTTAAACTCCGGCTTTTACATTTCAGCAAGATTTTTCCGCTGGTGCTTCCGTTTATAGTGTGTCTGCCGCAACTGTGTGTTCCCTGAAATGATACTGATGTTTCCATCGATCTCAAAAACGGCAAGTTTTACTTCCTTAAGACTTTCAACACCGTGTTCGCGCATGGCTTCTTCGAGTTCGTCCTGAGTAATTTCCAGTTTTCCCGCTGTTTGAAAATCAATCTTGCCGTTGTGAATGAGGATTTCCGGTTTCTGGTTGATTACATTCCGCAGGCGCGCGTTCTTAAACAGCCATTTTTTAAGCAGGAAGTTTAGTGCAAACAAAATAGCAGCAGCGCATAAGCCTCCAACCAGGGAGGTATCGGGACCAACCATCGCGTTCTGTACTGCATTGCTGATAAGCAGTATCAGGATGACGTCTGTTGTATTTAATTGCGACAATTCCTTTTTCCCGGTCAGTCGGACGGCAATAATCATAAAGAGATATACCGCAACCGACCTGCCCATGATGTCGAGTAAAGCCATCCACTGCATTTATTCCTTCGTTATTTTAAAGATTTTCCCGCTATCGGTAATCGCATAAAGCGACTGGTTCGGATGTGAGCCTAAAACATCCCGAAAACGTTCGTTACGCTCAGCAAGCAAACGCTCTTCTCCAACCACTTTGTTATTTTTGATCACGAGTCTTACGATATGTTGCCCGCTAAGGGCTCCCAGGAACAGGTTGTTTTGCCATTCCGGAATGCTGTTTCCTTTATAAAAATCGATACCGCTCGGAGATACAGAGGGATCCCAGTAATAAACGGGTTGTTCCATTCCTTCTTTCTGCGTAATACCTTCGCCGATCTTTTCACCACTGTATTCAAGACCGTAGCTTATAACCGGCCATCCATAATTCTTTCCTGCTTCTATCCGGTTTACCTCGTCGCCTCCCCTGGCCCCAAATTCGCTTTCCCAAAGCTCCCCTGTTACAGGATGCAGGGCAATTCCCTGTACATTGCGATGTCCGTACGAATATATTTCGGGTTTTGCGTTAGCGTCCGATACAAAGGGATTGGTGGCAACTGCCTGCCCGTTTTTGTTGATCCTGAGAATTTTACCTAAAGCCGAATTCAACTGCTGTGCCTGGGGGCGTGTAACGAGATCTGAACGCTCACCTGTGCTCACAAGTAAATTTCCCTGGTCATCGAAAAGGATGCGTCCTCCATAATGAAGGCTTCCGTTGTACGAAGGTTCGGCACGGAAAATGACCTGTGGGTTTTCGACCGATTTCCCATCATTCGAAAGCCTTCCCTTTGCAACAGAGGTAAGGTTTCCGTTGCCATAGGGCTCTGAAAACGCCCAGTAAAGCATACGGTTGGTACCAAAATCAGGATCCAGCGCCACATCAAGCATACCGCCTTGTCCGCCATCATCAACCAATGGAAAATTCGTTATTTTGGAAATTAGGGCACCGTTTTCATCGAAAACCTGCATAAAGCCTGTTTTATCCGTTATGAGTAAATTGCCGTCCGGCATATATGTAATACCCCATGGACGGCCAATGTCGGATGCAATAACCTGTATTTTAATCTTCGTATTCGTTTTAACGCTGCCAATACGTGTCTGCCCTTCGAATGCAGGTTTATAATTGGTATTTGGAGGAGCCGTTTCGACCGGATCACCGGTTTCAATAACCTCCTTGGGAGGTGCATTATCATCATTACAGGAAAAAATACCGGCAGATAAAAATACCGAAAAAATAAATGAATTAACTCTCATAGCAGTAAGTTTAATAATTTATACACCTAAATTTACAATTATTATCATAAAACACTCTTTTATTTTATCTTTTTATTCCTTCCTAAGAATACGGTCAAATAATTCTGGCACATCTTTTGAATTCGGAGGACAAATTAAAAAAAGAAAATGATGATGAAAATGGTAAAATTTGCATTTTTAGCAGTTGCAGGATTCAGCTTTTCAAATGCTGTAGCACAGGAAACAATTTCGAAAGTAGATATTTCTATTTTTCCGAAACCTGAAAAAGGATATAAAACAATGGTTATTGAAGTGCCGCACTCGGCTTCCGATTCCAATAAAAAGATTTCTTTTTCTGCCGGAAAATATATGGAAACCGATTCATGCAACAAATTCGGATTATCGGGGAATTTTGAAGTTAAGGACCTGCAGGGCTGGGGATATACGTATTACGTTTTTAAAACAAACGGAAACGTCATCTCTACAAATATGGGATGTGCAGACAACCAAAAGGTTTACAGATTCGTATCCGGTCCATCGCAAACAATAGACTACAATGGAAAAATGCCTGTTGTTATCTACGTTCCGGAAGGAATTGAAGTTAATTTCAAGATATACGAGGCAAAAGAGGAAGAATTCAGAGCCGCGGAATATACCTTTAAAAAGTAACATTAAAACAGCCTTTCAGGCTGTTTTTTTATGCGCAATATAAATTTTAAAATGCCAACATAAATGGTTAAATTTGGTTTTTAATTTTTACGATTTAATGTAAACCAAAATAATTCGAAGATGATTATCAAGCCAAGAACAAGAGGTTTTATATGTTTAACTTCGCATCCGGAAGGAACCGCCCTAAACATTAAGAACCAGATTGAATATGTAAAATCACAAGGAAAGATTGAAAACGGCCCGAAAAAAGTTCTAGTTATCGGAGCATCAACCGGATTTGGTATTTCCTCTAGAATTACGGCTGCTTTCGGATCTGATGCTGCAACAATCGGAGTCTTTTTTGAAAAGCCCGCTGCAGAAGGAAAACCGGGTACTGCAGGATGGTATAACTCAGCAGCTTTTGAAAAAGAAGCTCATGCTGCCGGATTGTATGCTAAATCGATTAACGGGGATGCTTTTTCCGATGAAATCAAACAACAGACCATCGAGCTCATTAAAAAGGATCTCGGAACAGTTGACCTTATCGTATACAGTCTTGCATCACCGCGCAGGACACATCCTAAAACAGGTGTTGCGTACGCTTCGGTTTTAAAACCGATTGGACAGCCTTTTTCGAATAAGACGGTGGATTTTCATTCAGGGGTGGTATCAGAAATCACCATAAACCCTATTGAAAGCCAGGAAGATATAGACAACACCATTGCAGTTATGGGTGGTGAGGACTGGAAGTTCTGGATGGAAGACCTCAAAAAAGCGGGTGTTCTGGCCGAAGGAGTGAAAACGGTGGCTTACTCATATATAGGACCTGAATTAACGTTCCCTATTTACCGCAACGGAACGATAGGACAGGCGAAAAACGACCTGGAGGCAACGGCATCTACGATTACCGGTCTTTTAAAAGAAGTTCATGGGGAAGCTTACGTTTCGGTTAATAAAGCCTTAGTTACTCAATCAAGCTCTGCAATTCCGGTTGTTCCGCTTTATATTTCCCTTTTATACAAGGTTATGAAAGAAAAAGGTATTCATGAAGGAACAATTGAACAAATGTACCGTTTGTTCAGCGACAGGTTGTATACAACCGATGGCAAAATACTTTTGGATGCAGAAGGCAGAATCAGAATCGACGATCTTGAAATGCGCGAAGATGTGCAACAGGAAGTGGATCGCTTATGGAAAGAAGCCACTACGGAAAATTTGGAGCAGATTTCGGATATCAAAGGATATCGCGATGACTTCTTCAACTTATTCGGTTTTAACTTTGATTCCATCGATTATGATGCAGATACCGATGAACTAGTGAACATAGAAAGTATTTAAAATACTTTAATCAATAAAAAAAGTGCTGAAAAATCAGCACTTTTTTTATTGATTATTATAAACCAAAAATTTCTTTTTTTTTGCATTTTAAATTTCAGATTATACCGTCTTATGCTCATTATTAACACATAAACAAAATCTATACAGCGAAATCAACAACAACATAATCAATAAATTAAATAATTTAATTTGAACAAAAACTTAATATATTGACCGTGTCTCAAATTTTTAAAAAAAGCAACTTCCTGTATTTTTTTCAAGTTTAAATTTCAAAAAACAGTAACCTTTTCAGCAACTGAGGTACAATTAGATTCCGATTTCGATCTGAAAACGAACGTACCAGTTATTTTTCTGATCTCCTGTATAAAACTTCAGCTGGTCATATGAAAATTCTGCCTGTACTTTAAAAGCATGTTCCCATATATACTTTGTTACCCCGAAACTGTATTGCTTCTGATCGGGAACATTTAAATTAAACAACGCATTGTCCACCTTCTGAGTAGAGAAACGACCTATGATTTCATAGTGCGAAACAGGAAAAGTATAACTTAACTGGTAATCCATCCCCTCTCCTGCGAATACATAACGTGTTTCGGGCAGATTTTCACTGTTGACACCTATCGTCAAAGGGTTATCTGTGGTTCTGTTCATATAGGAAATCATCCCTGCCCAACCATTGTATTTGGCAATAGCATCTATAAAAACAGACTGCAGATTGCGCGTTTCATATAATTCATCACCCTGCTGCCCCCGGCTTGCATTCGCATCAAAGTTTTTATGTAAGACACCCGATACCATAAGTTTCGGTTTTTCTTCACGCTGAATATCCCCTTCAAAATAATCCCCTCCTTTTTTAAAGGTTCCGAACGGCAACAACTCCAGTTTTCCCGTTAAGGCTACATTGGTGTCCTTACCACTCCAGTTTCTGCCGTTACCCGACGAAACGGCCGTTTTAACATTGTAAGAAAACTTATCTTTTTTCGGTTCATAGTAATTGACCTGGAACCCGAAATCCCGGTCTATATTAAACTGTGCGTTGTTGATGGAACGGTCTGTAAGCTGTAGCGATCCGGATGAATTTACACGCTGGCGGTTTCCGGGAAGTTTGGTTTGCCCGAAAAGAAAGCTCCAGTGCTTATTGGGATTATAGCTTACGGCCGCATCCCGGATGATGTTAAGATTTTTCCCTTCCTCTATTTCTCCCACATCACCGGGAGCAAAAGATAACTGCAAAGCATATTGGAATTTAGGATTTCCAACATACCCGTCAAGTCTGAGTCGAAGACGGCGTATTTGTGCATCGTAATTCGATTCCTTGTCTTCATAATCGTAATAGGTCACGCGGTTCTGCATCCGGAAACGGATATTCAGCTGAAATAAACTGTCGGCAGAAGTCATTCCCAACCCTTTACCGTAATTGTAGTAAGGCAATGCGGAAATCTTGGAATCGTTGGCTCCTTTTACATGATCGGTCTGTGCCGTTACGGCTCCAAAACTCAGTATACTTAACAATAAAATAATCTTTTTCATATATATTTTTAAAGATTTCTGCAAAAGTATGAGTAATTTTGTTCCGTAAATAATCCGTATGTTAAATAAACATTAAGTAATTGTAAATGGAATCTAAATACATTGCCTATCATTTTACCGTTGAACCCAAAGACCCTGGAACAGAGATCTTAATCGCAGAATTGGGAGAACTGCCTTTCGACAGCTTTGTGGAAACCGAAGAGGGTTTATCGGCCTATATACAACAAAACGACGACCGTGAAGATTTGTTAAACGATGTGTACATCCTCTCAAATCCGGAATTTAAAATTTCTTTTGGAACAGAAGAAATAGACCAGGTTAATTGGAACGAGGAATGGGAAAAGAATTTTGATCCCATTGATGTCGACGGTATTTGTTACGTACGTGCGCCGTTTCATGAACCGAAAAATGCAGAATATGAAATCGTAATAGAGCCCAAGATGAGTTTTGGAACAGGACATCACGAAACGACGTTTATGATGATGAAGCACCTGTTGAACACCGACGTTAAAGATATGGAGGTATTGGATATGGGATGTGGTACTGCTATTCTGGCCATTCTGGCCATGATGAAGGGAGCCAGACATGCCGATGCCATCGATATCGACAACTGGTGCTATCTTAACTCCATTGAAAATGCAGAGCGTAACCACATCCGAAACATTGATGTGTACGAGGGAGATGCGTCACTTCTGGCAGATAAAAAGGAAAAATACGACCTCATCATAGCAAATATCAACCGTAACATCCTACTTAACGATATGCAGGCCTACGCCGTTGCACTAAAACCGGGCGGCACCATATTGTTCAGCGGTTTTTATGTTGAGGATATTCCGGCTATTGAAAAAGAAGCAAACAAAAATCAACTGTTTTTAAAAGATCAGCTGACTAAAAACAACTGGTCGTCTTTAAAATTTATCAAACAATAATGAGTACAAAGGAAAAAGTTAAAGAGGAAGTAAAGATTGAAGAGTTACTGGGACAGGAGCATGTAATTGTGCTTTTCAATGATGATGTGAATACTTTTGACCATGTAATTGAAACACTTGTAGCTGTATGTAAACACGATCCTTTACAGGCAGAACAATGTGCCATGATTGTTCATTACAAGGGAAAATGCGACGTAAAAACAGGATCCATGAAGGAGCTCATCCCTATGTGTTCCTCGTTGCTTGATGCCGGTTTAAGCGCAGAAATTCAATAAAAACAAGAAAGGTTTGATATGCATATCAAACCTTTCTTGTTTTTACATAAACTTACCTAAAAGCCAGTACAGGATGATAAAAAGAACGACGGTACCAAAGCAGCCGCACCCCGCCTTTTTGGCTCCCCAACCGGCAATTAAAGCTCTTAATAGATCTTTCATAACTTTTTTTCTTAAATATAAGAAAAGCGAATCTTATGACAAATTATTCTTCAGTATTTTAAACAACGTTATGGGCAAGGAGTTATTTTTTTTACAACTTTTTTGCAACTTTTATTGTTCCAATATGTGGGAATAATTATTCCCCGACAGCCCTTCAGGTATTCCTTAAGAATGTCTTCCGTCAGATATTTTACCGTATTTTGATAAAACTCATTGCAGATGTCGTAATACCTCAAAGTCGATTCGATATCCGAGATTATCAAAGCGATCTCATTATGCTTAGAACTGGCACCTATTGAACTAAACTTTATTTGATCGTTCTTGTAAAACTTCTCTTTTACAACGCGGAATGAAAAACCAAATATGTTATTTGGAAGGTTCTGAATCGGAATATACAATAAACCAAGTTCAAAGATATGCAGGTAATTAAGCTGATACGATAAAAGCATATCGCAGTGCTTTCAAAATAGTTCGATTCGGATTAGTATGCTGTGATCTCCGCTTCCATATATATCATACTTAACTATAACAAAAAAGCACCCGTAATCGGGTGCTAAACATACTCAAACTATATTTTTTTATATTCTATATTATACGCATGAACAGATTGTTGTTGATCACTCGCTGTATAGCGGGAATGAATAATCTTTTTCGGGTAATTGCTCCCATTATATTCATTTACATACTTATCAACATAATTACCGTTAGTGGCAATTCCTTCCACAACAACCTGCGGTGATAATGATTCTATTAAAATATCGCACAAGAATCCTTTCATGTAAAATGGGATATTAACATCCTTAAAAATCCCGTTTTTGTTATCGTATTTGTACACTTTTTCAGTCTTATTAGAAAGCAACCCTCTAACAATATTCCCTTTATCATCATACCAGTATTTGTCCTTATCATAATCTACTAATTGACCTTCATCATTAATGGTGAACTTTATAGTGGACTGATCTTTATAATCTTCAGAAAAACTATATCTATCCTTCCCATAGATTGTACCGCTATACGATGTTTCCAGTTTTAATTCTTGAAGAGATTCTAATGTTAAATCCTTGGAAGGGTCAGTACGGTAAAATATTGAGTGAACCACAAGGTCTTGATTGTTATATTCAAAATTTTTAACCCCTACCAATTTCACAATCTGATCAGGCGAACCATTCCACATATAAGCCGTGTGTGTTGTAACTTTAATCGGTCTGTTTAAATTATCGTATTCGAATATAATACTATCCTTCTGATACCACCTATCAGCAAACCATTCATTTAATATTCTTGTTGGAATAAGTTTTTCTCCCTTCGAAGGAAGGCTTTGTGAATCATCACTGCAGGATAAAATAAAAAATAAGGAGCAAAGCAGTAGTAAGTGTTTCTTCATAAGTAAATTTTAAAGTTGCAAATATATGGTTTTAAAAACATTTAAAAACAAAAAAACACCCAGATGGGTGTCATTACCATTTAATCACTTTTATTACTAATGAAGTTACACCAAAATTAAACTATTCGTATCACACAATTTTGTATCTAAAGTACAAATAGAAACATCCGGAGGATGCTTTAAGGAAGTTTTACTCGTAAACTAATTTAAGAGTTAGATCGTACTAATTTGATGGTATGAATACCGTATCGTTGTGATTTATTTCCTTCGTCAATCTTTTATTTTATATCCGGTCATGTGTAAAACCAATAAAAAAGCGCATCTGAACTCAGATACGCTTACCTATATTGAATATAAAGAAAACTCCTTTATTTTTCAAGCTTTTTAACCTCATTCCAATATACGTCCAATTCCTCCAGTATAAGATCGCCGAGAATTTTACCGTCTCTTTGTATAAGCTGTTCCATCTCCGTAAAACGGCGGATGAACTTATTATTCGTCTTGTTCAGTGCTTCTTCCGGGTTGATGTCCACGAATCGGGCATAATTAATAAGTGCAAAAAGCACATCTCCGAATTCCTGTTCCTGCGCCTCTTTATTTCCCGAGGCGACCTCTTCCTTAAACTCCTGCAATTCTTCTTCCACCTTTTTCCAGACGTCTGCTTTATTGTCCCAGTCAAAACCCACCCCTTTCACCTTATCCTGAATGCGGAAGGCCTTAACAATGGCCGGAAGGCTTGAAGGTACGCCTCCCAATATCGATTTATTTCCTTCCTTCAGTTTTAACTTTTCCCAGTTTTCCTTTACGGCCTGTTCGCTATCTGCCACAACATCTCCGTAAATGTGAGGGTGGCGATGAATGAGTTTGTCCGAAATACCGTTGCAGATACTCTCTATATCGAAAAGTGCGGTCTCACTCCCTATTTTGGCATAAAATACAATGTGCAGCAAAAGATCTCCGAGTTCTTTTTTTACTTCCTCATTGTTACCATGGCTGATGGCATCGTTTAATTCGTATACCTCTTCAATGGTCAAATGTTTGAGGGATTGCAGCGTTTGCTTACGATCCCACGGGCATTTTTCACGCAGTTCGTCCATAATATCCAACAAACGTTCAAATGCTTTTAACTGGCTGGCTCTGTTATTCATAAATCTAAGATATAAAAAATCCAGCTTAAAGCTGGATTCTTAATATTATTCCTGTTCTTCCGTTTTTTTCTTTCTAGAACGTTTCGGTTTTTCTTCTGCTACCACCTCTTCAGCAGCTACATCTTCCGTTAGAGGGTTATCAATTGTAACAGTTCCTGTAGTTGTAACGGCAGGAGCATTTAATCCTGCAACATAGTTAGCGCTTTGCAGAATGCTGTACCAGTTCAATACTTTTTTAATATCCGATACATATACGCGGTCACGATCGAAATCAGGAATGATCTCCCCGAAATAAGCCAATAACTCGTCGTTTCCTACTTTGTGGTCTAAAGCAGGTCCGTTGTTTTCTTTTTTAGCAATACGTGCAAAAACTTCAAATAACTTTAATTCTCCCGTTTCGGTGTATATTGAAATTTCCGATAGTAAACTTACGTTACTGCGTAAACCTACGGTTATTTTCTTACCATCAATTAAAGACTCTGCAATAAATCCCGATCTTGTTTGGATTTTTAATTCGTACAATCCTGGCTTACCAGATATAGCTAAAACTTTTTCTACGCTCATTACTTAATTTTTTACAAGGTCACAAATATCATAATTTGAATTTAATATCCAAAATTATCTCCCTTTTTTATTAATAAATTTCATTTTATAGTCAGGATATACCTTTCCTTCCATTATATTGTTCAAACGCTTGGCGTTTAGTTTTTTCTTGAGTGTGGAAATCTTATCCGTAAAAAGGATTCCCTCAATATGGTCGTATTCGTGCTGGATAACGCGTGCTGCATACCCCGAAAATTCTTTTACCTGCTTTTCGAAATTTTCATCATAATATTCGATGGTGATATTGGGTTTGCGGTATACGTCTTCCCTAACCCCCGGAATACTCAGGCATCCTTCGTTAAAAGCCCATTCTTCCCCTTCTTCTTTTACAATTCTGGCATTAATGAAAGTACATGAAAAATCTGCAAGGAAGGCGCGTTCCTCTTCAGAAAGGTCTTCATCTTCGCTGAACGGTTTGGTATCTATAACGAACAGACGTATGGCCAATCCTACCTGTGGTGCTGCAAGCCCTACTCCGTATGCATGATCCATCGTCTCATACATGTTGTTTATAAGTTCTTTTAATTGAGGATAATCGGAGGTTATTTCCTCACATTCCTTACGTAAAACCGGATCTCCATATCCTACAATAGGTAAAATCATTGGTGCTTGTTTAAAATAATATTTGCAAAGTTACGAAATATCGTAAAATTTGTCGCTAAATAATTTAACTTTAATGCTGATAACAAGTACTTCTTTTCTTATTAAATGTACCTTATAAAAATGTTTGATAAATTAATGTTGAAATTCGGGGATAACCAGTTTTACAATGCCATAAAAATTACGTTTACGGCCATGGTTTCCTTCTTTATTTTTGCCAATACCGGTGACTTTTCATCGGCCTTTACCGTTACACTCGGAGCCATGCTGTGTGCCCCGATTGATATTTCGAGTAATTTCCGGCATAAAATAATAGGATTGCTGCTGGTATCGGTACTTATACCTGTTATTTCCTTTTCTCTGACGTTTACCTATCCGTACTTTGCCGTATTTGCCCCCATCTTCTGCGCTTTTGTATTTTTATCGGCGTTTATATCATTGTACGGTCACAGGGCCAATTTGTTGTCGTTTACCCTATTGCTCACAATCAGCCTTTCGTTTATTCACCACGACAAGCCTGAAATACTTATATCGAACTGTTTTCACCTGTTCTGCGGAGGCTTGCTCTATACCTTTATATCCATTCTCTTTTACTGGATCAAACCAAACCGGTACATCAACCTGGAAGTGGCCGAATGCATTGAAATTACAGGTACTTACCTGCAGCTGCGTTCACAGTTGTGGCTGCCCAATGCCAACAGGGAAAAAATCAACCGCCAGATGCTCGAAAAACAAATACGTATTAACGAGCTGCATGAACACATACGGGAATATCTGGTTTACAACAAGGCGCGCACCCTTAACTCCAACAACAACCGGAAACTTCTGGTAGCCCTGACTTCCCTTGTGGAAATCCTGGAACTTGCCATGGCCAATACTTTCAACCATGAAGAGTTCATTGCTTTTTTTAAGGAAGACGAATCTATATTAAAAGAATATCAGGTTCTGGCAGACCGTTTTTCCAAAACGCTCCAAAGCCTCGCGTTCCATATAAAGACCAATAAAAAATACCATTCACCCTACAGTCTTACAAATGATTTCAAGATGCTCAAAATCAAGATTGATGATTATGTACAGCACCGTAACATATCAATCTTCAATGAACAGGTGGTGCATGTAGGAAATCTTTTGTTTTATGCCGACAAACAGATTGAAAAGATAAAAGGTTTGGAACGCGTTTACAAAGAACGTGTCAACGCTGACGAACTAAGGGGAAAATACCGCGATCTGGAAAAATTCTTTACTCCTGAACACTACCGGCTAAAAACCCTTTCAGAACACCTGAACTTCAAGTCCACAACATTCAGGTACTCCCTCCGCATAACCCTTACCATGCTGGTTGGCCTTATCATAGGAAAAATTTTCAACTTTGAAAATGCCTATTGGATACTCCTTACCATAGTGGTGATCATGCGTCCCGGGTACGGTTTAACCAAACAGCGTTCCACACACCGGGTTATTGGAACGGTGATAGGCGGTATTCTCGGAATTACGACTTTAATCCTTATCGACAACAACATTGTATTGAGCATATTCACTATAGTGGCCATGCTTTTGGGATACTGGCTAACTGGTGTAGATTATAAAGTGGGGGTCACTTTTGTCACCTATTATGTCATCCTTACCTACGGTTTATTGACGGGCAGCGCCGAAACACAGCTTGTATACCGCATCCTGGATACCGTTGTAGGAGCACTTCTGGCCTTTTTTGCCACGAGGTTCCTGTGGCCTACCTGGGAACTTTACTCAATGAACAGCCATCTCGAAAAATGCCTACAGGCGATTAAGTATTACATCATCGAAGTCAAGTATTATTATATAAAAAAAGGAGAACCTTCCACATCCTACAAACTGGCACGTAAAAATGCCTTTATAGAAGTAGGGAACCTTATGTCGAGTTTCCAGCGGATGGTCCAGGAACCTAAACGCAAACAGGTTAACAGGGCAGAACTTTATGAGCTTGCCGTTTTAAACCAGACCCTTGTTTCGTCTGCGGCCAGCATAGGAACTTATATACAGTTCCATAAAACAACGGAAGCTTCAGGTGCTTTCAAGCTTGTGATGGACTATATAAGCAATAATTTAAGCCAGGCGCTGCACAATCTGGATTTCCAGGCCGAACTTAACCAGGATATAGAGGAAGAATTCAAAATCAGCATCACCAAACTCAAGGCCATCCGCCGCCAGGAGGTAGAATCAATGGACATCGACGAAGTTCAGAAGATGCAGAAGCTCGAAGAATCCCAACTTATCATTGACCAGCTTATCTGGATGAGCAACTTATCGGAACAGATTGAAAAAGTCACCCTTAGAATGAAATAAAAAAATCCCTTAAACAGTGTTTAAGGGATTTTTTTTATGAATACATCTTCGTTCTGAGCTCTTTGATCTTAGGATCATCAAGATAATCATCGAAAGTCATATAGCGATCTATCACCCCGTTTGGAGTAAGCTCCAGGATACGGTTACCCACCGTCTGGGCAAACTCGTGATCGTGCGTGGTCAACAGTACGGAACCTTTAAAGTTTTTAAGGGAATTGTTAAATGCCGTGATCGATTCAAGATCCAGGTGGTTTGTTGGTTCGTCCAGCATTAAGACGTTCGCTCTGATCATCATCATACGCGAAATCATACAGCGTACCTTTTCTCCTCCCGATAAAACCGACCCTTTTTTAAGGGCTTCTTCTCCCGAAAAGATCATCTTCCCTAAAAAGCCGCGTACATAAACTTCGTCGCGTTCTTCTTCGGTTTTCGCCCATTGACGCAACCAGTCAACCAATGTAAGGTCTTCCTTAAAGAATTCATGGTTGTCTGCCGGAAGGTAAGATTGCGTGGTGGTAATCCCCCATTCAAATGTGCCTGCATCCGCTTTGAGATTGTTGTTCAGGATTTCGTAAAAAGCCGTTGTAGCACGGGAATCTTTTGAAAACACGACTACCTTGTCCCCTTTTGCCATATTAAAGTCTACATTCTTGAACAAAACTTCCCCGTCAATAGAGGCAGCCAATTCCTTTATGTTCAAAATCTGGTCTCCGGCTTCACGTTCCTGTTCAAATATGATGGCCGGATAACGGCGTGAGGAAGGTTTGATCTCGTTTACATTTAGCTTCTCGATCATTTTTTTACGTGAAGTAGCCTGTTTTGATTTGGCTACGTTGGCAGAAAAACGACGGATGAATTCTTCAAGCTCAGCCTTTTTCTCTTCGGCTTTCTTGTTTTGCTGGGCGCGTTGTTTGGCTGCCAGCTGCGATGATTCGTACCAGAATGTATAATTTCCGGAAAAATGATTGATTTTTCCAAAATCGATATCTGAAATATGGGTGCACACTGCATCTAAAAAGTGACGGTCGTGCGATACAACCAAAACGGTATTCTCATAATTGGCAAGGAAGTTTTCCAACCACCCGATCGTTTCAAAATCAAGGTCGTTCGTAGGCTCATCCATTACCAATACGTCCGGGTTTCCAAATAAGGCCTGCGCCAATAATACCCTTACTTTAAGTTTTGGCTCTACTTCGGCCATAAGCGTATAGTGCAAATCTTCTGAAATTCCAAGACTCGAAAGCAATGAAGCAGCATCAGAATCAGCATTCCAGCCGTTCATCTCATCAAACTGCAACTGCAGTTCTCCGATGCGGTCTGCATTCTCATCCGAATAATCTGCATACAAATCGTCCATTTCCTTTTTAACAGCAAACAGCACTTTATTTCCCATTAAAACAGTTTCCAGAACAGTATGTTCATCAAACATATTGTGATTTTGATTCAGCACCGACATACGTTTTCCCGGCTCCAGAATTACATGCCCCGAAGTAGGATCGATATCTCCGGCTATAATCTTCAGAAAAGTAGATTTCCCCGCTCCGTTTGCACCAATAATTCCGTAGCAGTTTCCTTGCGTAAAGGTTGCATTTACTTCGTCAAACAAGATGCGCTTTCCGAACTGAACAGATAAATTTGAAACTGTTAACATAATTACATTTTTTAATGAGTTGCAAATTTAAGAAATTTTATCTAATTTATACCTTGTATCGGAACTGCTGTTTTCTAAAATAATCATAAGGTCCGTACCGGTTAAATCAGCTATAAAATGAAGCATTTTTTTAAATTAACGCTTATTGTTTCCATTGGTTGTGGTCTGCTCTTTTCCTGCAAAAAGAAGGACGAAAAGCCCGTGAACAACTTCGGGGCATATTTTGGAGGAACTTTCCAGGGAGTATCCTATCCTTTCGTACTGCTTGTAAAGAACAGCAAAACCGTAGATACCCTGCCTGTTAACGAACACAACGAATTCGGAAAAAAGTTCAACGCGCTCATACCCGGCATGTATACCCTTGTTTACGGACCATTCAGCGAAAATGTATTTTTTGAAAAAAACGACCGGATTTCCATAAAAATTACTTCCGGAGATTTCGGAAACAATGTGGAATATATTGGAAAAGGAAGCAATAAGAATAATTTCCTTAAAGAACTCCTGGGCCTTGTAAACGACGAACAGCACGACTGTAGTTTTCTTTATGGCAAACCTTACGCAACCTTTAAAACCAGTGCAGACTCTTTACGAGACAGCCGCAGGGCTCTTTACCTTAGAAAGAAAACAGAATTTGGCTGGGACAAGGATTTCGATAAATATGCAAGATCTGTCATTGATTATGCCTATTACACAACCCTGGAACAGTATTCTCTTTCCCGATTGGGTAAAACAGGAGGTGGAATAACCGACAGCCTTCCCTCTAACTACTATGATTTCCGTTCAAAAGTTGATTTTAACAATGAAACCCTCAGCGGTTTAAAACCCTATACCGGTTATCTGGCTTTGTTATCTGATGTATATGCGCGCAATTCTAAACAGCATTCGCAATCCAGGACCGCATTAACGGCCCTACGCGTGGCCGATTCGCTCATAAGCAATCCCACGATAAAGAATAAAGTTACCGAACAGCTGGCATATTCCTATATGTTATCTGACCTTATGGTACAGACTTCCAATGAATATATTGCCTATCTTAAAAAGATCAATACAGATACAGATCAAAAAAATGCCTTAACCGCATTTATTAAAAAGACAGATGATTTCCGGAATTTAAAGCAGCTTCCGTCCTTTGACCTTTCCGATTCAGACGGATCACCGTTTACCTCCTTTAAAGGTAAACAAGAAAGCCTTCTTTTGTTCTGGTCTTCATCGTATGATGACCTTTACAGGAAAATGCTTGGTATCCTCAGTAGTTTTAAAACGAAAAATCCCAAACTCAACGTTTATGTAATTAATACCGATTTAGATGAAAAGAGCTGGAAGGAAAAAATCCGTGCTGACCATACCGGGATCATCCACCTTAGGGCCGAAAATTTCAATGAACTCAGGGAAAAATGGATCATCTGCTCCCCTAAAAGGGCGCTTCTGCTTCATCCCGACGGAACCCTTAAAACACCCTTTTTCAGGCTTTTGCCTCTTAAGGATGTAAATAATTAACGTTATGTGGATGTTTTCTTAAAAATTTATTAAATTTAACTGTTGAAAGACCGTAACATCCGTAAAAGTTGCCTTAATTTTGAAGGTATGAAAACAATAAACATCATCGGTTTCGGAAATGTGGGATTTCATCTTGCCAAAGCTCTGAAAGCATCAGACGGTTTCAGGCTGCAGCAGGTTGCCGTACGTTCATTGGAAAAAGCGGAGAACATGGTTTCAGAAGCATTGCTGGTTACGGATATAAAAGCTCTGAAACCTGCTGATATCACCATAATATGCGTAACCGACCAGGCCATAGCAGAAGTATCGGCACTTATACCATATAAGGGCCATCTTGTTGTACATACTTCGGGTACTTCGGACATGGAAGTTTTGAACGATCAAAACCGCAAAGGAGTGCTGTATCCGTTACAAACCTTTTCAAAAGGTAAGGAAGTCAACTTTAAAAAAGTTCCATTTTGTCTGGAAGCACAGCAAATAGCAGATATGGAAGTTTTAAGAGAACTGGCTTCGTCCTTATCGGAAAGTGTTTACGACATAACGTCTGAACAAAGAAAGAGCCTGCATGTTTCTGCTGTTTTTGTAAGCAATTTCGCAAACCATATGTATACCATCGGAAGCGAAATATGTAAAGAAAACGGAGTGCCTTTTGACATACTGCTGCCCCTTATAAGGGAAACGGCAGATAAGGTGGGTTATATGAGTCCGAAGGAAGCCCAAACAGGCCCCGCTGTAAGGTTCGACGAAAAGACCCTTAAGGAACATGAACATTTTTTAACGAATAAAACCTATAAAGAAATATATCAATTAATTACCGAATCCATACAAAATGTCTAAAAATTACAAGGAGTACATGAACGACATCAATACTTTTATTTTCGATGTCGACGGTGTTCTTACCGATGGAACCATCCATGTTACGCAAAATGGTGAATTATTAAGAAATATGAATATAAGAGACGGCTACGCCATGAAAGCTGCTCTTGAAAAAGGATATAATGTCTGTGTGATTTCGGGCGGATCAAACGAAGGGGTCCGGATCAGGCTCAGAAACCTGGGGCTTTACGATATCCACCTTGGAGTATCGGACAAGGTTGCCGTTTTTCAGGAATATATTGATGTAAACAACATCAGGCCTGAAAACGTTTTGTACATGGGCGACGATCTGCCCGATTACTGGGTAATGCAGAAGGTAGGACTCCCTACCTGCCCTCAGGATGCCGCCCCGGAAATAAAAAGACTGTGCAGATACATCTCGCATGTAAACGGTGGTAAAGGTGCCGTGAGGGATGTTATTGAGCAGGTGATGAAGGTTCAGCACAAATGGCTTGAACACTTCGAAGCAAAGTTTGACTAACAGTTAATAAATAGGCTTATGAAAGTTTTGAAAAAAGACCAGGCACAAATGATGTTACAAGTTTTGGTTACGGTACTCCTGTTCCGCTTTGTACTTTTTGAACCTTTAATAGACGTCCTCGGGCTTTCTGTTTTTCATTACTTTGCCTACCTTATCGCGCTGGGAGTTATTATGTATGGCGGTGTACTGCTGTACAAAGTCGTATTGCAGGAAGAATTTCCCGACAAGAAAATCCAGCAGAACATTGAAAAGGAATATTACAAATACCTGGCTGCCAACGTAGTGGGAATTTCTATCAGCTTCCTCGTATCGAGCGCTATTGACAAGACCTATTATTTTGGTTTTTTCCTTGCTTTGGCAGCAATATTGTACCTGTACATTACGCAGTGGAGAAAAATACTGCTGTTTGATAACGTCGTATATTCCTTTATTATTTCATTTCCGTTCTTCATACTCATACTGGTGGATCTAATGCCCTCTTTACAAAGTCCGGAAGTTCTGAACCCCTTAAAAACGCAACTGCTCAATATATCGTTGCAGATCTGCGTTTTATTGTGGTTGCTTTATTTTATTAAAACCATCCTCACCGACCTCAGGTTCATGGAACTCGACATCAAGCACCAGCGAAAATCACTGGCTACCATCCATGGAAGACTCGTAGGGGCTAAACGGACCGTTTTCCTGGCACTTATTCCGCTGGCCCTCATTGTTTTGTTCTGTTTTAACCATCCAAACCTCACCTACCTCATAGGATATATTGCGGTTGCCGTTGTACTTCCGTATTTTTTCTATCTCCAAAAGCTGTGGAGAGCTAAAACCACGGAAGATTTTAATTCCGTAAACAATATTTTAAACATAATCATTTGGTTAACTATTTTTTCTATTGTAGTTTTATTTTTCAATTTGAAAATAAAATGATCCTACAACAGAAATTCAGTTCTTACCATATAGTTTTAGCTTCCAATTCTCCCCGAAGAAAACAGTTCCTATCCGACCTTGGCCTGACCTTTTCGGTACAGCCAGCAAATGTGAACGAGGAATATCCTGCGGAGCTTAGGGGAAAGGATATTGCCCTGTTTATTGCGGAACAAAAAGCCTCTGTATTTAATGATGTAAACGAAAACGAGCTCATTATTACGTGCGATACCATTGTTTGGCTAGACAATAAAGCTTTCGGAAAACCTTATGACAAATCAGAAGCCGTTGAAATGCTGCAACAGCTTTCGGGAAAGACCCACGAGGTTATAAGTGCGGTCTGCCTTAAATCAGCAACCAGGAACCACCTTTTTTACGACATCACCCGTGTTGCTTTTAACAACTTAAGCGAAGAGGATATTACCTATTATGTAGAACAGTACAAACCTTTTGATAAAGCGGGTGCCTATGGAATCCAGGAATGGATAGGCCTCATAGGTATCGAAAAAATTGAAGGCTCTTATACAAACGTGGTAGGAATGCCCATGGAAAAATTGTATAATGAATTAATGAAGTGGTAATGTTTGAAAATTTTCACCTCTCTGATTATTATGGAAAAATAATAGGAACTATTATTTTCATTATCATCATATATGGACTCAGGCTGCTCATAAGGAAGGTTGTTGTTAAATTTTCATCCTATTCGTTAAAGACCGATAACCGCAGTAAATTAATCATCAAGTATTTTAATTCCCTGCTGAACGTTCTTTTTGTTGTTTTCCTTATTATTTTATGGGGAGTAGATACCGACAGCCTTTTTAGTTTTGTAGGTGCTACAATCACTTTTATTGGTGTGGCATTCTTTGCCCAATGGTCGGTATTAAGCAATTTTACTGCCGGGGTGATTATGTTTTTTGCTTTTCCATTTAAAATCGGTGACCGTATTAAGATTCAGGATAAGGATTTCCCTATTGAAGCAGAAATCGACGACATCAAAGCCTTCCATACCATACTCATCACTTCTGATGGAGAACGCATCTCCTATCCGAATAACCTGTTTTTACAAAAATCTGTTGTGATTTTATAATCAATGAAAAATAAAGCCTTTTTACTAGTTGTTCTTTTATTTGCATCTAAAAGTATTTTTGCACAAAAGCCTCAGACCCCTACTCCTTCTGAAATTTATTTCAAGATGGAGCAGCTCAATGTACTGGCGAGCGCCCTTTACATCGCGGCACATCCCGATGATGAAAACACGCGGCTTATAACCTACCTTACGCATCACGAAAAGGCCCATACCAACTACCTGTCGCTGACGCGCGGAAACGGCGGGCAGAACTTAATTAGTAACGAACTGGGAACCGACCTTGGGGTTATCAGGACCAATGAATTATGGAACGCACGATCAATCGACGGCGGACGACAGTTTTTTTCGACGGCAAACGATTTCGGCTTTTCAAAACATCCCAAAGAGGCATTTGAGAAATGGGATAAGGAACTGTTGCTGAAACAGGTGGTGTATATGATCCGTAAGGAACAACCCGATGTCATCATCAACCGTTTCGACCACAGGACGGAGGGAACAACACATGGTCATCATACCGCATCCGCACAGCTTTCCAAACTTGCTTTCGGACTGGCCGGTTCTCCTTCCTATAAGCCCCTGGCAGCAGAAAATGTTGCTCCCTGGAAGCCAAATCGGCTGTTTTTCAATGTTTCATGGTTCTTTTTCGGGAGCAAAAAAGCATTCGACGCAGCTGACAAATCAAAATACATTCCTCTGAACATCGGTTCATTTTATACACAGTTGGGAAAAAACAACCAGGAAATTGCTTCTTTAAGCCGCAGTCAGCACCAGTCTCAGGGATTTGGAGATATTTCATCAAGAGGAGAGGAAATCGATTATGTGGAACTTGTGGACGGTGCGCCCTTGAAAACTTCCAACCTGTTCGAAGGGGTCGATACCAGTTGGAACAGGATCAAGGGAGGCAAAGACATCCAACCGCTTGTCACGAAACTTATTGGCAACTACGATTTCAAAAATCCTTCAGCATCCCTGGATCTTCTGGTTCAGATTTACTCAAAGGTACAAGATCTTCCCCAGGGAATTTGGAAAAACCGCAAGCTTGAAGAATTGAAAGAACTTATAAAAGATTGTTCAGGACTGTTTCTGGACCTTACTTCCGATACCCCGTTCACATCTCCTGGTGATGAAGTCCAGATCAAACTCGAAGTTGCGAACCGCAGCAGTCATTCGGTAATTCTGAAAGATGTAAAAATACACGGTAAGAAAAGCGACATCTCTAAAGACCTTTCCTGGCAGGAAGTTTTTTATGACTATTATCCTGTCAAATTTGACGAAAGAGATTTGACCAACTTCAGGTTCCTCAATAATTTTGACGACTTCAAATCTCAGTTTTCTTCCGATAAAAATAACGAAATCGGTATCGAAATCAACGGCGTCTACATTCCTTATCCCTTAAACATTCAGTATCATTATAAAGATGTGGTAAAAGGAGAAATTTACCAGAACTTCCATGTTATTCCCGAGGTTTCGATAAAGTTTGCGCAGCCAACCTATATTTCAAGTTCGAACCAGCAACAGGAAACCAAACTGTTGCTCGACAACTATACTGCCCAAAAGCAAACCGGTTCTTTATCGGTTCTTAACGAAAAGGGTGCCAACGTTTTTTCAAAGAATATCACATTGGAGGAAAATGAGAAGAATACCCTGATTTCTATTCCGGAAAAGCTTGAAAACGGAATTTATACAGCTGTTTTCCAAAATCAGGAATCTAAATTTTCCCATGAGATCAAATGGATCGATTATCCACATATCCCGCTAAACTATTATCTTAGGAACGCGGCCACCAAAATCGTTTCATTTGATAAGAAAATGCTTAAAAAACACCTTATAGGCTATATTGCCGGTGCAGGGGATGAAATCCCACAGACTTTGCGCGACCTGGGTTACGAAGTGCGTTTTATCCATATGGAAACGGCCGTTTTAAGCGACCTTCAAAAATTTGAAACCATTATTGTAGGAATCAGAGCGTTTAACACCGAAAAAAGCCTTGCGACTAAAAACCACGTATTATTCGATTACATAAAGAACGGAGGGGTCATAATCACACAATACCAGACCAATACGAACCTACAGACAGAAAATATAGCACCCTATAAACTTAAAATAGGCAAAACACGTATTACAGACGAAAATGCCGTTGTACGGTTTATCAATCCTAAAGATGCGGTCTTAAATTACCCGTTCAAAATTACGCAGGAAAACTTTAAGGACTGGGTACAGGAACAGGGACTTTATTATGCAGATGAATACGCAGACGAATTCAAGCCGGTACTGCTATCGCATGATTTTGATGAAAAAGATACAGATGGAGCACTGCTTATTGCAAAATATGGCAAAGGTTATTACATATACAGCGGGTTAAGCTTTTTCAGGCAGCTGCCTGTAGGAAATACCGGTGCACTTGAATTATTTGTTAACCTAATTGAACTGAAGAATGAGTGATTTTAAATGGATAAAATGGAGGAAGAGCTACACGGTAGTGCTTCTCATCAACTTGTTTTACATTGTTTTGTTTTACTTTATAATGCATTTTTTCGATTAATATGGAGTTATTAGACTGGATCATTCTCATCACAACGCTTTCCTTTATTGTTCTTTACGGGACCTATAAAACAAAGGGAAGCCAGAATATTCAAGAATATATTCTGGCAAACCAGTCTACCAACTGGTTTACCGTAGGGCTGTCTGTAATGGCAACGCAGGCCAGCGCCATTACGTTTTTATCTACCCCCGGCCAGGCCTATCACGACGGAATGGGATTTGTACAGTTCTACTTCGGCCTTCCTCTTGCCATGGTGGTAATTTGTATGGTCTTTATTCCCGTATTTCACCGTTTAAAGGTCTATACGGCTTACGAATTTCTGGAAAACCGCTTCGATTTAAAAACGCGTACTCTGGCTTCGGTTATCTTCCTTATCCAGAGAAGCGTGGGAACAGGCTTGACGATTTATGCGCCTGCTATCATACTATCTTCCATTCTTAACTGGGATTTAACCGTGATCATTGTTTCAATAGGGATCGTCATCATATTCTACACCTATTTTGGGGGAACAAAGGCGTTGAATATTACACAAAAGCAACAGGCATTCGTTATCATGGCCGGTATGCTGCTTACCTTCTTCATCATCCTCTTCAGGTTGCCTGCCGAAGTCAACTTTGTCAATGTATTTGACGTTGCCAAGGTGGAAGGAAAGTTAAACCTTCTGAACTTTTCCACCGATTTCAATGAGCGCTACACGGTTTGGAACGGACTTACCGCAGGATTCTTCCTTATGCTTGCCTATTTCGGTACAGATCAGTCACAGGTAGGAAGGTACCTTTCGGGAAAAAGCATTAAAGAAACACAGATGGGGCTGCTTATGAACGGGATACTCAAAGTTCCAATGCAGTTTTTCATACTACTTGTAGGTGTCATGGTTTTTATTTTCTTCAATTTTTACCAGGCTCCCCTGCATTTTAACCCCGTAAATACCTCAAAAGTACTGCAGTCTGAATACAGGGAAGAATACCGCGGACTGGAAATCGAGCTTAAAAACCTGCTCAATGAAAAAAAGGAAATTACGCAGATTTATACCGGGCAGCTGAATCAGGGATATGAAAACGAATTACTCGAAGAAAAACTCATTTCCCTCAATGAGAATGAAACCAAAATCCGTAAAGATGCCCGAACCATTATTGCAAAAGTAGACAAGGATGCGGAGCTCAACGACAAGGATTATGTTTTCATTTACTTCATCCTGAACCACCTGCCGCACGGCATCATCGGTTTCCTTCTGGCCGTGATACTGTCGGCTGCCATGTCATCGTCGGCATCGGGTCTTTATGCAGTTGCCTCAAGTTCTGCTATTGATATCTATAAAACCTACAAGCCCGGTTTGTCGGAGAAACACTATCTTAAAGCAACCAAGTATCTGGTTATTTTCTGGGGAATCATATGTATTTTGACTGCATGCCTTATTACCCTTTTCGAAAACCTCATCCAGCTGGTAAACATTATAGGTTCTATTTTTTATGGAACTGTTCTGGGACTTTTCCTTATTGCATTCTTCTTTAAATACTGTAAAGGAAAAGCGACATTCTGGGCTGCACTGCTTACACAATTAATTGTAATTTATATTTTCAGCCTTGACGTCATCAGCTTTTTATGGTTAAATCCGATAGGTGCACTTATGGTTATCTGTTTCGCATTTATATTTCAGTTCATCATCAATAAAAGAAACCGGCCTTAAAAGCCGGTTTTTTTATTCTAAGGGCATGTCTCAATTAAACGCAATTACTCTTGATTCTTTCTGTTTAAACCTGTATCTTCAAGTAAAGTTTAAAAGCATGAATTCGCAGGAAAAATACCGTCAACTCAAAAAACACAAACGCCTTGCCACCGGATTGCTTTTGCTTATGGCATGTGTTTACATATTCATGATTTACCTGTTGCGGACAACACCCCAAAACTGGATGGGTTATGTAAAGGCATTCTCCGAAGCGGGCATGGTGGGGGCACTGGCAGACTGGTTTGCTGTAACAGCTCTGTTCAGGTATCCCCTTGGGGTCAGAATCCCCCATACAAACCTTATCAACAACAACAAGGATGCACTGGGAAAGAACCTTGGTGATTTCGTGAGTGACAATTTTCTTACAGCTGCTACCATAAGACCCTATATCGATAAGCTTTCGATAAGCGGGTACTTAAATGACTGGCTTTCGAAAAAGAAGAATCAGGAGATAATCCATACCGAATGCAATAAAATCATCAAAAAGATCGTCGGTAACCTCGATGACCGTTCCATTGCAGAATTTCTGGCGCGTAAAGGATTCGAACTAACGGCTGAAATCAAACTCGAAAAACTTGCATCTACTGCCCTTCTTTACCTGCTGGAACAAAATGAACATGAACGCCTGCTCAACATCATCCTGCCGCAGGCTAAAAATTACGTAGAAAACAACCGGGAACTTATTTATAGAAAAGTGGTTGAAAAACAGACTATTCTTGGCCTTATCGGGGGAAAATCTGTTACAAACCAGCTCATTTCAGGTATTACGACCTTCTTAGATGAAATTGAACAGAATCCTCATCACGAAATACGTAAGGAACTCAATTTAAAACTGCACCAGGTTGTAGTAGATCTAAACCGCAACGATAACTGGAAGGAGAAGTTCGACCACATCAAGGAGGAATTTATCACCAAAGAACGCGTTTACGAATATGCGACGGACATCTGGCTGCGCCTGAAAAAGGATATGCTCGAGAAACTGAATGATGAAAATGCTACGTTTAACCGTTACATCCGGCAGAATATTGAAACCATGATCCATTCCTTCAGCACTGATGAAAAAATGCATCAAGACATTGACAAATATGCACGGCAGTATGTGTATAAAACGGTACTAAAAAACAGCAGGGAAGTCGGAACCATCATCACCGGTACCATTCAGAAATGGGACGGTAACGAAATGAGTGAGAAACTGGAGCTCGAAGTAGGAAAAGACCTTCAGTACATCCGCATCAACGGTACGCTTGTAGGGGGTATCGTCGGCGTTTTAATCTATACGGTTACCTCAATATTCCTTTAAAAAACGGAAGCAGGAGTGCTTCCGTTTTTTAATGCGTCAGCTGTTCAATTTCTTTTAAATCATGCCTGTGTTTGAATAAAACAGCAAAAAACACGGCGATGATCAGGGCATATACTGCAAACGATATCCAGATGCTATGCCAGTCCTTAATAAAAATCGGGCTGCTTAAGACACCGTCTTCTGATACTGTTACCCTGAACGATTCTTTAAGGATGGTCAAAAACCGGGAGTCGTGTTCGGTTGTACCAAGATAAGCTGCAAGATCATGAGCAGAAGCGTAGGAAGTAGTAAAAAAACGGTCAATCATCCATCCTGCGATGTTGCTTCCCAGTACTGCTCCCAGTCCGTTGGTCATCATCATAAACAATCCCTGTGCTGAAGAACGGATTTTTGAATCGGTATTTGTTTCCACAAAAAGAGAACCTGAAATATTAAAAAAGTCAAACGCCATTCCGTAAACGATACAGGAAAGGATAATCATCCATAAATTGCCCGCAGGATCTCCATACGCAAACAAACCGAAGCGCAATACCCACGCCAGCATGGAAATAAGCATCACCTTCTTAATCCCGTAACGTTTTAGAAAGAAAGGGATAGCCAGAATGAATACGGTTTCGGAAATTTGGGAAATAGACATAATAATAGTGGAACGCTTTACGACCATGGAATCCGCAAATTTTGGAAAATAGGCAAACTCAGTCAAAAAAACGTCTCCATAAGCGTTCGTTAACTGCAATGCGCCACCCAAAAACATGGAAAAAATGAAAAAGAGCGCCATTTTATAGTTTCCGAACAACTTAAAGGCATTGAGCCCCAACTGTTCTGTTATTGGTGCGTTCTTGTCAATAAGCCGCAGCGGCGGGCATTTCGGCATGGAAAAAGCATATAATCCCAACAATACGGCTGTTGCCCCGGCAATATAAAACTGCCCAGCAGTAGCCTTACTGCCTGTAAGGTTTGTGAGCCACATGGCCGCAATAAAGCCCACGGTTCCCCAAACACGTATAGGAGGAAAATCCTTTACCACATCATAGGCATTGTTTTTCAATACCGTATAAGAAATAGAATTGTTCAGTGCTATAGTGGGCATATAAAAACACATTCCCAGCAGCATCATGTAAAAAAAAGCGGACGGGTCGTTTACCTGTGGCAGATAAAACAGAACCAGTCCGTAGAGAATGTGTAACAAACCGTAAAGCTTCTCGGCGTTTATAAACCGGTCGGCAATAATTCCCGTCAGCGTCGGCATAAACAGGGAAGCTATCCCCATCGTACCGAATACGGCACCGAACTGCGTTCCATCCCATTGCTTGTCTCCAAACCAATAATTCCCAATCGTAATCAACCATGCGCCCCACACGAAGAACTGCAGGAAATTCATTGCTATTAATCTCGTTTTTAAGCTCATTTTCTTAATTATTGATTTGCGTTCTCAACTGTTGATACGCTCAACAGCCAGTTTCAGAATAAGCCGGAATTGTTCTTCCTCCGTCAGATCCGAATTATCTATTTCAACAGCATCCGCAGCCTTCATCAAAGGGGAGTCGGACCTTGTAGAATCAATGCGATCGCGATCGGTAACATTTTTCAGTACTTCTTCATAGGAAATCTCCGCTCCGTTGGCCAGCATTTCCAGATAGCGGCGCCGGGCCCTTATTTCAGGTGATGCCGTCATAAATATTTTCAGTTCTGCATCGGGAAATACCACGGTACCTATATCTCTTCCGTCCATTACGACTCCTTTCGCAATTCCGTAATGTTGTTGCTGGTGAACCAGTTTGGAACGGATTTCCGACACCTCTGCCACCTTGCTTACGAGATTGGATACCTCCATAGTGCGGATTTCCTTCTCCACGTTTACATCATTAAGGTACATCTCGGCAAAACCAAGGTCCGGATTAAATTTAAATGAAAGATAAACCTCTTTCAATTTATGAATAAGTTCTTCTGAATTAAATGAAGTTTCTGTTATGATTTTCTGCTGTATGGCATATAGGGTCACAGCCCGGTACATGGCACCGGTGTCTACATACACGTAATGAAGTTCTTTTGCCAGTCTTTTAGCCAGCGTGCTTTTACCCGTTGACGAATGCCCGTCAATTGCAATGGTTATTTTTTTCAATACAGAAATTTTTAAACCACAAAATTATCATAGTTTAACGGACAAACCAAACAAATTTGTATTTCCCGCCAATGTAAAGCGATTGTAGGCATATTCAAACCTGAACCGTTTGACTTTTAATCCGAAGCCGGCAGTCAGTCCGGCAAAATGCCGCTGTTCCAGAATTTTCATCTCTTCACCGTTTCTGAAATTATATCCCAGGCGTATGTTGAAATTCTTCTCAGGAAAAAGTTCAACTCCCAAAACCACGTGGCGCAGCAAATTATTTCCGAAACCAACCTTTTCAGGTGTCTCGTTGCGGTCAAGATCAAATTTTGAACGATTGGGATTGGAATACGACATATCCCATTTCTGCAGGTTATCAAACGTCACATGCCACCGGATGGGAACGTTTTCGAGTAACTTGCTGAATCCTAAAACGACCTCAAAGGGCAGTGATTCGCGCGTATCTTCAAAAGTAGACAGCTGTCCGCCTAAGTTTTTAAATGTAAGTCCGGCCGTCCATCCGGTTTCTTTATCGTTGTACAAACCACCTATATCGGCAGCGACTGCCAGCGAATTATAGCTTTCGAGAGTTGACGAGATCACTTTCATATTGGCTCCTACAGCAAAATTGCTGTTTTGTATAGGGTAGGCATAACCTACTGAAAGGGCCACATCATTTCCCGTAAAGGAACCCGTCGGCGTTCCGTTTTCATCGTACCCTTCCATGCTTCCGTAATTCAGATAGGTTGCCCCTATGTGAAAAACACGCCCGTTTTTAAATTGGTGTGCATAAGCAGCCGATCCCAGGCTTATATCACTGTAAAAACGGCCGAAATTTACCGCCAGCATACCATCCATCTCTTCATTTAAAGAGGCCGGATTGTACATAACCTGGTTTACTTCGTTTCCTGAAATGGTTACATTGCTCCCTCCTAAAGCAGCCTGTTTGGGAGAGGTGGCCATTTGCAGGAACTGATAGGCGTCCCTGCCTCCGATTTGTGCATAGGAAGCTGAGAGTGTTAAAAGAGAAACCAGGGTTGCTAATTTGCGCATGTTAAGATGAATTACATGAAAACGAATATATAAATTTTAACGGTATAATAAAAAAAAAGGTACATTTTTCATGTACCTTTTTTAAGTTATTCTGCCATGAGCAGCTGTTTTGCATGTTTTACTTTTTGATCTGTAAGAGCCAGTCCGATAACTTCCGTCATCTTATCCACGTAATGAAACGTAAGACCAGACAGGTATTCCGGTTTAATCTGATCGATGTCTCTTTTATTATCCTTACACAGGATAATTTCCTTTATATTGGCACGCTTCGCAGCCAGTATTTTCTCTTTTATTCCGCCAACCGGCAGTACTTTACCACGCAAAGTGATTTCACCGGTCATGGCAATGTTCTTCTTGATTCTGCGCTGCGTAAAACTGGAAACCATTGATGTAAGCATGGCAATCCCCGCAGAAGGGCCGTCTTTAGGGGTAGCCCCTTCCGGCACGTGCACGTGGATCTTATATTTGTCAAAAATCTTTGCATCGATATTGAACAAACCGCTGTTTGCCTTAATGTATTCCAATGCAATGGTGGCAGATTCCTTCATTACGTTCCCCAGGTTACCCGTCATGGTCAGGGTTCCCTTACCTTCTGAAAGGATCGATTCTATAAAAAGTATATCTCCTCCTACCCGTGTCCAGGCAAGCCCAGTAACAACACCTGCTACCTCGTTGGTTTCATACTTGTCATGATCGTATTTGGGAGCTCCCAAAATGGAAACAATATCCTCTTCGGTTAGCTTCACATTGTATTCTTCTTCCATCACGACCGACTTCGCGATATACCGGACAATGTTGGCAACTTCTTTATCAAGCCTGCGCACACCCGATTCTCGCGTATATTTGGTTACGATGAATTCCATGATTTTCCTCGTCAGCGAAACAGATTTCGCATCCAGACCGTGCTCCTTCAACTGTTTTGGAAGCAGATGCTGTTTTAGAATCTCTATCTTCTCCTCTATGGTGTAACCGTTCATTTCGATTACTTCCATACGGTCCAGTAAGGCGGGCTGTATCGTATTCAACGAATTCGAAGTTGCAATGAACATGACTTTGGACAGATCAAACCCAAGTTCAAGGAAATTATCGTAGAATTCCTTATTCTGTTCCGGATCAAGCACCTCCAGCATCGCACTCGACGGATCGCCCTGGTGGCTGCTCGAAAGCTTATCTATTTCGTCGAGAACAAAAACGGGATTGGATGTTTTGGCCTTTTTAATGGATTGGATAATACGCCCCGGCATAGCCCCTATATAGGTTTTTCTATGACCGCGTATTTCAGCCTCATCGCGTAGCCCTCCTAAAGATATACGTATATACTCGCGTCCAAGTGCCTTTGCTACTGATTTTCCGATGGATGTTTTACCTACCCCCGGAGGTCCGTAAAGGCACAATATAGGGGATTTCATATCGTTTCGGAGTTTCAATACCGCCATATGCTCCAATACGCGTCGCTTTACATCTTCAAGTCCGTAATGATCCTTATCCAATATCTTTTTAGCATTTTTAAGATCGAAGGTATCCTTGCTGTACTCATTCCAGGGCAGCTCAAGAAGCAATTCGAGGTAGTTACGCTGAATGGAAAATTCCGCTACCTGCGGGTTCATGCGCTGCATCTTGCTCAGTTCCTTTTCAAAGTGATCCTGAACATCCGCATTCCATTTTTTCCCCTTTGCTTTGTTGCGCAATTCTTCAAATTCCTGTTCATGCGAAAAACCTCCCAGCTCTTCCTGTATGGTTTTTATCTGCTGATGCAGGAAATATTCTTTTTGCTGCTGGTCCAGATCAATGCGCACCTTTGTTTGAATATCATTTTTCAGATTGAGCTTCTGAAGCTCCATGTTCATTTTACGCAGTGTTTCGAGTGCCCGCTCCTTCAAATCGTTCAATTCCAAAAGTTCCTGCTTATCCGTAATAGCCAGGTTCAGATTTGAAGACACGAAGTTTACAAGAAAAGAATTGCTTTCAATATTCTTAATGGCAAAAGCCGCCTCAGAAGGAATATTCGGGTTTTCCCTGATGATTTCCTGAGCCGTATCCTTTATGGTTTCGATAATGGTATTGAACTCAATATCCTCTTTATCGGGTTTTACCTCCGGAACTTCCTTAACCTTAGCTCTCAGATAGGGTTCTTCGCTTATTATTTCATCAATTTCAAAACGTTTTTTCCCCTGAAGTATAACCGTAATATTACCATCGGGCAATTTAAGCGTCTTTAATATTTTAGCTACTGTTCCCAGCCTGTATACGTCGCTTCCTGTAGGCAATTCGGTTTCCTCGCTAAGTTGCGCCACAACCCCAATCGTTTTGTCGCCTGCAACTGCATCATTTATAAGTTTAATCGATTTATCACGGCCGGCCGTAATGGGGATTACAACCCCCGGAAACAATACCATATTACGCAAAGGTAAAATACTTAATTCCGATGGGATCTGTTCCTTATTCATTTCATTTTCATCATCCTGTGAAAACAAAGGAATAAACTCTGCATTAGGATCCAGGTCCTGAAGTGACAAATTGTCCAGTGATATTATTTTTTGTTGTGCCATATATGTTTAATAAGTCAAAATGTCATTGCGGTATACGCAAAAACATTATGATTCTCTCTTTTAGATATAGATTAATAATGATTACCTAATATGTCAATCTTTATGCCATAAAAAAACCCTTACCAAAATGGTAAGGGCATATAAGCAGTTGTAAATTCTGTTAGTACTTAACATAATAAAAGTTCCCGTTTGATAAACGCTGAGGCTTTAACACAGAACCTTCCATCGGATACAGGATGTAGTCGAAATTACCGTCCAGAAATTTCGCTGTCTGGTTTATTCCCGAAATGTTACCATAACCGGCTTCCTGTTTTTCATCGGCATTGTCTGTAGAATACTGGTTCCACACCTCAATTCCTTCATCATTCATTTCCAAAATCCTTAAAACAGCCGAACTTGTATAGCCGGTAGGGTTTTCAAGACTTAAAGCAGTAGGATAATTAGCTACCGCAAGATTGCTGAACCCAATAAAAAGCGTAGCCGCCTTGTATTGGTGTTTGGGATCTCCCATATTATCATTATTTACAATCGATACTTTAGCTTCTATAGCAAAAGAATCTCCGTCCCACTCCACATTAACCTTATCAGAAATAACAGTTTGTTCGTCATTTAATTCAAATCGCAAAATGGGCTTACCTTCTAATGCTTCATCTTTTACCTTTTCATCAATTGCCTCTGTTTCACATGAAACAAGGCCTGTTACCAGAACTAATGAAGCCAAAATATATTTTAATTTTCTCATAAGACTTTAGAAAGAATGTTAAATTTATCCAAATATAAAATTATTTTTTTACTTGTAAAAAAATTAGCAAATTATTATGCTAATTTAACTGTTTTTGCTGTTTGCGCAACGCTGCTACAAGGAGGAAGATTCCCACTATGAAGAAGAGTACGAGAAAAAGGATCGAATTCTGCATCTTCCCTGTAATCTGCGCTATAATTCCGTATACCATCATCCCTATTACAATTCCTATTTTTTCGGTTACATCATAAAAACTGAAAAATGAGGTCGTATCACGGGTTTCCGGAAGCAGTTTGGAATAAGTGGATCTAGATAAAGACTGTATGCCGCCCATAACAAGTCCGACCATTCCGGCAACCACATAAAACTCCACAGGCTTCACAACAAAATAGGCACAGATACAGATAAATACCCAAGCCACGTTTATCACAATAAGCGCTTTCAGGTTCCCGATTCGGTTCGACATCCTTGAAGTAAGAACTGCACCTAAAACAGCTATAATCTGTATAAGCAGGATGCTTACGATGAGTCCCATCTGCCGCTGGTCGTCGTCTTTCCACTGTACTTCCTTTTCCCCGAAATATGCCGCTATAATCATAACAGTCTGTACAGCCATACTGTAAACAAAGAATGCCTTGAGATATCCTTTTAATACAGGATATTCTCTAAGTTCGTTGAAAATTCGCTTCAGTTCCCTGAACCCGGCCCATACGACTTCCTTACTGATTTTCCGGTCGTTTCTGAAATCGGGGAGCCTACGATAGGATATCTGGCTAAACCCAAGCCACCAGATGCCGACAAGCACAAACGAAACCTTCATGGCTTCCAGAGCATTCGAAAAACCGAAAAGTTCACTCTTCATGATCATGGCAAGATTGATGATGAGCAGGATCACAGAACCTATGTAGCCAAGGGAATAACCTTTTGCTGATATGGCATCCTGCTGTTCGGGCAATGCAATATCGGGGAGATAGGAATTATAAAAAACCAGGCTACCCCAAAAACCGATCAAGGCCAGCATATAGAAAAAAAGTCCGGCATAAAGGTTCTCGAGATTGAAAAAATAAAGCATCATACACGAAACCGAACCTATAGTACAAAACAGTTTAAGGAAAAACTTCTTGCTTCCCAGATAATCGGCAACACCTGATAACAAAGGGGAACAAAATGCAATTATAAGAAAACCAATGGCCGTGACATAGCTGATAATAGATTCACTGGGTGTTTCTATTCCGAAAAAATCTGCCGATTCTTTCGATTCCAGTCTGAAAAGTGCCCCGTAAAACAGGGGAAAGATAGAAGATGAAATAACCAATGCATAAACCGAATTGGCCCAATCGTAAAAAGCCCAGGCATTCAATACCTTTTTATCGCCCCTAATAAATGTATTCATGTAGTTTGAATCAGAAAAAGCAGCCGTAAAGCTGCTTTTCGTTTTTAATATTTTTTTCCGAATTTGGCAGCTTCCGTTTTCGCTTCCGGAATAAGTTTCTTAATATCTGCAATACGCGTTTTATCGCTTGGGTGGGTACTCAGCAATTCAGGTGTTTTACCTCCGCTCTGAGCCGACATACGTTCCCAGAACCCGATTGCCGAGTCCGGATTATATCCTGCTATAGACATTAAAATGAGCCCTAAGCGGTCAGCTTCTGATTCATCACCCCTGCTGTAGGCAAGCATTGCAAGGTTGGAACCCGTACCGTAAACCAGCCCAATTGCCTTTTGTAATGCCGCCGAATTGTTGGCTGTTGCCATACCGAGCCCTTCCCCTATTCCTGCCTGAATCAAGGCTTTATCCATACGTTTTCGGCTGTGGCTCAGCAAGGCGTGGGCTACTTCGTGGCCCATTACAGTTGCAAGCCCTGCCTCGTCTTTTGTCAGGCTCATGATTCCCGTGTAAACGGCAATTTTTCCACCAGGCATACACCAGGCGTTGATTTCCTTACTCTCTACAAGCTTATATTCCCATTTATAGCTGGCAATCTGGTTTCCGAAGCCGCGGGCCGTCATCCATTTTACCGCCGCATCCTTAATCTTTGTACCCACGGTCTGCACCTTTTGGGCGTCTTTTGTACCTGTTACCACCTTATTTTCTTTAAGGAAAGTAGAATACTGCTGGTAAGCAGCAGGTATAAGCTGTTCATTTTCACTGGTTAATGCAATTCCCTTTTTTCCAGTAAGGGGATTTGTTGCACATGCCATCATGAGTGCAACCGTGCTGCATAATAAAAGTACCTTTTTCATAGCTGTTTTATTTTAATACCCTAAATTTATCTAAAAGTATTAAATTATCTGATCAATACCTTTTAAATTTGTGTGTAAAAATAGAAAATATGGCGCAAAAAAAAGCAAAAGTTTTAGAAGTTCCGAACTATATAAAAAATACTTCGAGAGTTCTGGTTGCGGTGAATAAAAAAATAGCTGCTGCCTTTGCTTTGAAATTGTTTGAAACACCTATAAAACATAAACTTCCAAAGCGCGAACAGAAGATGTTTGAAGTGTCTCATAAATCCAGGCTGCTTCTTCCCGAATGTAAAAAGGAAATCATGGTGTATGAAAACAAATTCGGTCCCAAAAAAGTGTTGCTTGTGCATGGCTGGAACGGAAGGGGAACGCAATTGGTATCGATAGCCAAAATGTTTAAGGAACACGATTATACGATTGTAAGCTTTGACGCTCCCGGGCATGGTAAAAGCCCCAAAACGACTTCCAACATGAAGGATTTCATTGAAGCCATTCATGTATTGTCCAAAAAATACGGAGGTTTCGATGTCATAGTAGGGCATTCACTTGGAGGTATGAGCATCATCAACAGTCTTGCTGCCGGAATAACAGCAGGAAAAGCCGTTATCATAGGAAGCGGGAACAAAACAGCCGACATTACATCCGATTTCCTGCAATCGATAGGGATGGATCAAAAAATCAGACCTATTCTCACAGGATTATTCGAGCACAAATACAACGATACGATGAGTCACTATGATGTAGCACCAAAGGCCCGCAAAGTAGCCTTACCCGTATTGGTGATACACGACAAAAACGACATTGATGTTCCTTACGGGGCCGCTGAAGCCATCTTCGAAAACCTGCCTAACGGAACTATAATGCTAACTGAAGGATTGGGACACAGAAAAATATTAGGAGATGAACATGTTATTAAAACCATTGAGGACTTCGTTTGCAATTAATTTTTTTTTGATTTTAATGAGCCTGCAGCTGACAAGCTGCAACGGGCAAACGACAAACACGCAAAATAAAGGAAAAATGACAGAACAAGACTGGAAAAACAAACTCACACCTGAAGAATTCTACATTCTTCGCGAAAAGGGCACCGAAAGACCTTTTTCAGGTAAATACAACGATTTTTTTGAAAAAGGATCCTATGTTTGCGCAGCCTGCGGCAACAAACTGTTTGAATCGGGACGCAAATACAATTCATCGTGCGGATGGCCTTCTTTTGACGAAGCCATTCCGGGATCGGTAAAATATACCAAGGACACCTCGCACGGCATGACACGCATCGAAGTTACCTGTGCAAAATGCGACGGGCACCTTGGCCATGTATTTGACGACGGTCCAAAGGAAACCACCGGAACACGTTATTGTATGAACTCGGTTTCACTGAAGTTCGTTCCAGAAGATAACGATTAATATAACAGTTTAATTTCTTTGAGATTAAAACATTTCAAACCACCATGTTCCGGTTGAACAACCAGCTGGCCATGGTGGTTTACGTTTTTAATAATACCCATAAAGCGCTGCCCCTGCACATCCTCAAAAACACTTGCGACCTCCTTTCTGAAAAGATGATCATGGTAAAGATCCCATTCTTCTCTTGCCGATTCCTTAAGGTTAAATACGCTTTGTTTCAGTAAAGAAACAATTTTCGTGAGCAACTCTTCCTTCTCCACCGTTTTCCCGTACTGCAGAAAAATAGAAGAAGCCTGTGGAAATCCGTCAAAACTGGTCTGCATCACGTTTATTCCAATTCCTACAACCGAATGAATCGTGCCGTCGGCCCGGATATTGTTTTCTATGAGTATCCCCGCTATTTTCTTATTGTATGACAAAATGTCGTTCGGCCATTTGACGGTAATATGATCCAGTTCAAAAAAATTCAGTGCTTTTACTACGGCATTTGCTACCATAACATTGAGGGTAAACAGGTCCTCCACCTGAACGGAAGTTCTGTTCAGAAGAATGCTAAAGGTTAGGTTCTTAGAGGATTCCGACACCCATTTACCTCCCATCTGCCCTTTCCCCTGCGTCTGCTGTTCGGCCCACACCACCGTAAAATCATCGAGCTGGCGGGTAGCTGACAGCTGCTTTAGAAAATCATTTGTGGAAGATATGGCACTGAGTTTGATTAAATGCATTATATATATTAACTTTAGGAAATTTAGGACAAAAATAACACTTATAAGACAATACAATTTGATAAATTTGCAGTAATTTAAGCACATAAAACTTATTCATGGGTAAAGACAAAAAAAACAATGAAGCTTTGTTAGCTTTGATCATTGAAGGCATTGAAAACGTAAAAGGAGAAAATATCACCATCTTAGATTTAAGAGCAATTGAAAATACAGCCTGTGATTATTTCGTAATCTGCGACGGAAATTCCAATACACAGGTAAACGCTATTTCCGGTTCGGTTCAGCGTACGGTTTCCAAAGAACTGCACGACAAGCCATGGCATGTAGAAGGCACGGAACAGGCAAATTGGGTTTTAATGGACTACATCAACATCGTGGTTCATATCTTCCAGAAAGAAACCCGCGATTATTATAACATTGAGGATTTATGGGGCGATGCAAAAATCACCCAGATTACTTCCAATCAACCAACACAGTAACACTACATTATGGCGAATCCAGTAAATAATAAACCCAAGTACAATGCTTGGTTGCTTTATGCAGGCATAATTTTTATCATTTTTGCAATTTCCCTCACCACAGGAGGCGGAAGTTTCGGAGACGGTAAAACCATTGGCCTGTCAAAGTTTTATCAATATCTAGACAGCAATCAGGTAGAAAAAGTTGTTTTTAACAATTCATCTGCCCAGGTATACCTGAACGAATCGGCCAAAAACACCCCGGAACATCAGAAGAACCACAAACCTACTTTACTGAGTTCCATGTCTAAAAGCCCCGATTACGTAGTTGAAATAGCAAACAAGGACCTGTTCGAAACCAAACTCCTTGAAGCCAATAAGGCAGGTATGCTAAAGGAATTTACCACGGAAAAGGAAAGTAACTGGGGCGGGATATTACTGTCATTGCTTCCTATCATCCTTATTCCGGTAGTCTGGATCTTTATGATGCGCAGAATGAGCGGTGGAGGTGCAGCAGGAGGCGGTGGCCAGATTTTTTCCATCGGAAAGTCGCGCGCCAAACTATTTGATGAAAAAAACGACACCCGTGTTACCTTTAATGATGTAGCAGGTTTGGAAGGTGCCAAAGAAGAAATTCAGGAAATAGTAGAATTCCTTAAAAATCCGGAAAAGTACACCTCGATTGGTGGAAAAATTCCTAAAGGAGCACTTCTTGTGGGACCTCCGGGGACAGGAAAAACATTGTTGGCCAAAGCCGTAGCAGGTGAAGCACAGGTACCTTTCTTTTCTCTTTCGGGATCCGATTTCGTAGAGATGTTCGTAGGTGTAGGAGCTTCGCGTGTACGTGATCTTTTCAAACAGGCAAAAGAGAAGGCTCCGGCCATCATCTTCATCGATGAAATAGATGCTATAGGTAGAGCACGGGGAAAATCCAATTTTTCCGGTTCAAATGATGAACGTGAAAACACCTTAAACCAGTTGCTAACCGAAATGGACGGTTTCGGAACCCATACAAACGTTATCGTGCTTGCAGCTACAAACCGTGCCGAAATCCTGGATAAAGCGCTTATGCGTGCCGGTCGTTTCGACAGGCAGATTTACGTAGATCTTCCGGATGTTAACGAACGTAAAGAAATATTTGCCGTTCATTTGAAAAAAATCAAGAAGGTAGACAACCTGGACATAGATTTTCTTGCTAAACAGACTCCAGGATTCTCCGGAGCCGATATTGCAAACGTATGTAACGAAGCTGCCCTGACGGCTGCAAGAAAAAATAAAAAAGAAGTTGACAAACAGGATTTCCTTGATGCCGTAGACCGTATCGTAGGAGGTCTTGAAAAGAAAAATAAGATTATTACACCAGAGGAAAAATACGCCATCGCTATTCACGAAGCAGGTCATGCCACCGTTTCATGGTTGACCCAGCATGCGGCCCCTCTTGTTAAGGTTACCATTGTTCCGCGTGGAATGAGTCTTGGAGCAGCTTGGTATCTTCCTGAAGAACGCCAGATTGTCCGCACCGAACAGATGCTCGATGAAATGTGCGCCACTATGGGCGGTAGAGCTGCAGAAAAGGTTATTTTCGACAAAATTTCTACGGGAGCCCTGAGCGATCTTGAAAAGGTAAACAAACAGGCACGAGCCATGGTTACGATATACGGACTTAATGATTCTCTTGGAAACATAACTTATTATGACTCATCCGGACAAAGCGAATACAACTTTTCAAAACCGTATTCGGAAGAAACGGCAAAGCTCATCGACAAGGAAATTTCGGCCCTAATCGAAAGCCAGTATCAGCGCGCCATTACCATCCTTACGGAAAACCGTGATAAACTGGTAAAACTTGCCGATCTTCTTTGTGAAAAAGAAGTCATTTTCAGAGAGGACCTCGAAGATATATTCGGAAGACGTCCGTTCGAAAAAGTAGAAACCATAGACGTTACACCCGAAAACGGATCAGAAGTAGTTTAAAATTAACATTTTAGCATAAAACACAAAAACTTGATTTAGCCTACTGTTAAATCAAGTTTTTTTTTATCTTTGAGGTTAATGCTCCCGCATTTAGTTTTAAATGACATAATGAATATATTTAAAAAAATTTTAAGCAGTTTTTCCTCTCCTCGTAAAGATCATGACAACGAAGAGGGAAAGTACCTGCCTGAAAAAGAAATTCCGGTGGATGAACAGTTCACGCATAACTTTAAGGTAAACGGGGGAAAATTTCTGTATTGTGAAAATGGTGAGGAACTCGATGAAAACTTTATCAGCATCCTCCAGGAGAACGACTGGTTTGAAAATGAAGCACTCACTTTTGAAAAAGATCTTCAATACCTGCTCATTGAAAACAAATTATCTTTTAAAAATCCGGAAAATCCCATGTTTTTTCTTACCGGATGCGAAAGCCTCATCGCACAGGACGGATCCATCCTATTTTCCTCAAAGCAGCTTCTACATTACAAAACGAACGAATTACCCAAGAATATCATCGTCATTGCCAAAACAAGCCAGATTACACGTTCGAAAAGTGATGGCCTGCGCAATATCAAGATGCGTTATGCAAATGAAATTCCGACAAACATCACCACCATGCAGCATTTCAAGGAAAGCAAGAACGATGACTTTTTACAATACGGTATACAGGCAAAGAATTTTTACCTGTTGCTTCTAGAAGATTTTTAAGATGAACGAAGTTGTAAAGCGAACCCTTTCGGGAATCATTTATATTGCACTATTAATTGGTGCAATTTTATTTTCGGAAACTACATTCCTTATCCTTTTCGGTATTTTTTACCTTCTTTCGGTTTACGAGTTCTGCCGGCTTTACCGCATCCCGCTTACAGGCGGAATGTTTTTTTCGGTAATGGTTGCCGCTTCTTCGGCCTTCCTCCACAACAGCCCGTATAACAGCATCTATTTACTGGTGCTGCCCTTCAGTCTTTATCTCATTGCAGATCTACTTAAGAACAGGCCTTCAGAAAAAACATCCATTACCGTAAAGTACGTTCACCTCACAGGTTACGTGGTGCTTCCTTTCCTTATCATCGCACAGCTTCCCTATCTTCATGAACAGTATACTCCGTTGCTTTTATTAAGTATCTTTATAATGATATGGTGTAACGACACTTTTGCTTATATTTGCGGCAAGCTTTTCGGTAAGCATAAGCTCTATCAAAAAATATCACCGAAGAAGACGATTGAAGGATTTATCGGCGGTATGGTGTTTACCCAGATTGCAGCTTTCCTTATCTTCCGTTATATGGAAATTGAGGCATCGCTGGTTTTCTGGATGTTTACAGCTTTGGGCATCAGTGTTATCGGAACGATCGGCGACTTGATAGAATCGAGGTACAAACGGCAGGCCGGTGTAAAAGACAGCGGGTCCGTTATGCCCGGGCACGGTGGGATTCTTGATCGTCTGGACAGCATATTGTTTGCTGCCCCGTTTATATTTTTAATTTACAAACTCATTATATAATGTTTCACAAAGAAGGCGCTAAAATAATCTTATTCTCTCTGATGATCGCCGTGGTGGTTATCGTAGGTATTGAATTCATCATTTCTACACCTTGGATCATTAAAACCGTGCAGCTTATTGCATTGGCATTTCTCATCATTGTTCTGCAGTTTTTCAGAAATCCCAACCGTACCATTGACAATATAGCCGATCATTTGATCCTGGCTCCTGTAGACGGTAAAGTGGTTGTTATCGAAGAAGTTTATGAACCCGAATACTTTAAGGACAAGCGCCTCATGGTTTCCATCTTCATGTCTCCGATCAACGTACACGTAACGCGTTACGCATTAAACGGGATTGTAAAATACAGCAAGTACCATCCGGGCAAATACCTTGTGGCCTGGCATCCTAAAGCGAGTGAGGAAAATGAACGCACAACCGTTGTCATTGAGAATCCGGTTTACGGAGAAGTAATGTACAGACAAATTGCAGGCGCTCTTGCCAAACGCATTGTAAACTATGCTAAAGTGGGACACCGGGTAAACCAGGGTGACGATGCCGGATTTATAAAATTCGGATCCCGTGTAGATTTATACCTTCCCTTAGGAACGGATGTTAACGTGGTTCTCAATCAGAAAGCCCGCGGAAATAAAACCGTAATTGCCCATAAATGATCCATGAAACCGACAAAGCTTTTGAAGAAGCCTATAAAAGGGCCTCTACAACAAAAGTAAAACTGGCACCCGATGTCATGCTTCGTTTATATGCTTATTATAAACAGGCAACGTTGAACTATTCACATGAATTCGAATATCTGGAGGCAGACCTTATTCGCGGATTTAAGTTCAATGCCTGGCAACAAGTGGCACATTTATCTCCGGAAGAAGCGAAAATTTCGTATATTGAACTCGTAAACTCCTTAAAATTGTAATTTTATGAAAAAGAACATTTTAATTTTAGCAGGTATCGCGTCTTTTTTTCTTTTCAGCTGTAAAGATAAAAACGGGATGACGGAAGTTCAGGTACCCAATGCTGCATTTACGGATTCCATCCCTGCCAAAGGCGATCCTAAATCGGTAGTTGCCAACCAGGGTGCATTCCAGATGAAGGGCCTTAATTACGGTTATAACGACCTGGAACCCTATATGGACGGTTTAACGGTCGAAACCCATTATTCTAAGCACCACCTGGGATATTGCAACAAACTTAACGACGCTGTGAAAGGCACTCCGCTGGAAACCATGTCTATTGAAGAAATATTAAAAGGCCTTGATCTGAAAAACAGCACATTGCGTAATAATGCCGGAGGATACTACAACCACAACATTTTCTGGGAAATCATAGGTCCAAAAGCCGGCGGTCGCCCTACAGGAAAGGTGGCAGAGTTAATCGACAAAAATTTTGGAAGTTTCGGAGAATTCAAGACGCAGTTTTCGGAAGCCGCTAAAGGTGTTTTCGGTTCAGGATGGGTATGGCTTGTTTACCTTAACGACGGTACGCTGAAAATTTCGACTTCTGCAAATCAGGATAATCCGCTTATGCCGAACGCGGAAGTAAAAGGATATCCTCTTATGAACATAGACGTATGGGAACATGCCTACTACCTCAAGTATAAAAACGAACGTCCGAAGTATATAGAAAATTTCTGGCAGCTCGTAGATTGGAACAAAGTAGAATACCGGCTTTCGCTTATTAAATAATGATAATAAACAGGATTTTTTTTAAATTCCTGTTTTTTTTATCTCATTTATTCTCTGTCAAAAAATATGTTGAGTGCCCGAAACATCGGCGTTTCTGCTTCCTCCATCATGGTGTAACCGGTTGGTTATTACTAAAATTAACAGATAGTGAGCATAATGCGCACTTTAAATTATTTCTAAAATCACTAACTTTGTACTACCAATCAATCGCTTGTTTAATAATAAAAAATTAGACAACGATTAAGAGCTTGCCAAAGGCAAGCTCTTTCTTTCTATACAATCAACAATCCGAAATTCCGAAGCTGTTCTCCCTGTTTGGAAAAGATAAACGGCTCAAAATCTTCCGCGGTTTCCTCTTCAAAACTTTTTTTAACCGATTGAAATAAGATCATTCCTTTCGAACTTTTTCCCAGATTTTCCGTAAGGTTCGCAAACCATATACCAATTTCCCTGTCTACTTCAACTTCTAACAGGTCGTTTTTTGAATGCACTGTAACCCTCGTCTTTTCAAAGATTCTTCCCTTTTTATTTTTTGTAAAATGCTCCAGAACAGGCTTTGTTCCCAGCCATAATACTTTCTGATTGGGTTTGTAAACAGGAAATGCTTCCTGTTCCAGCACTGTATGAATATAATCGGGTGCTATCTTTGTTTTCGGAATTTTAAAGTCGAACCATTCCTGCAACGGAAAATCGAAACACAGACCGTGCATATAGTTAAACAATGACTTTTTTAACCCGAACGAAAACTTATGATGATCGGCCCCGGATTTTTCTTCGTGCACCATATCGTTGTTTGCAAAGCTGCCCGGCGTCTGCGAATGATTGATCACATGAAATGCCTCCGGGTCAAGACCTACCGGACTATGAGCCGTCATGGCAAACTGATGCCAGAATCCCGACTGCATAATACCTGTTTCGAACATTTGCCGCACCATTTCCAACGAATCAACCGTTTCCTGTGCCGTCTGGGTCGGAAACCCGTACATAAGATACGCATGAACCATAATACCTGCTTCGGTAAAATTACGGTTAACACGTGCCACCTGCTCTACCGTTACTCCTTTATCAATAAGTTTCAAAAGGCGGTCAGATGCCACTTCGAGGCCTCCCGAAACAGCTATGCAACCCGACGCCTTCAACAAGCGGCACAGGTCGAGTGTAAAACTCTTTTCAAACCGGATGTTCGTCCACCACGATACGGAAAGCCTGCGCTTTATAATTTCAATTGCAACTTCGCGCATCAGGGCCGGAGGTGCTGCCTCGTCTACAAAATGAAATCCTGTATTTCCTGTGGATTCTATGAGCCGTTCCATACGGTCTACTATTTCCGCAGCCGCTACGGGCTCATAAATCTTAATATAATCGAGTGAAATATCGCAAAAGGTACATTTTCCCCAATAGCAGCCATGTGCCATCGTCAACTTGTTCCACCGGCCGTCGCTCCAGAGACGGTGCATGGGATTAACCACTTCTATAACCGAGATATAACTGTCCAGATCAATATCGGTATAATCGGGGCATCCTATCTGACTTTGTTTGTAATCGTGTATTAACGGATTGTTCAAATACACGACCTTTCCCTTATCCAGCAAAAAAGTACGCTTCAGTTCTGCCTGACCGATCTTTCCTTCTGTAAACTTCAGTAACTGTTCCATCGGAGCCTCACCGTCGTCGAGATTGATATAGTCAAAAAAATCGAATACACGAGGGTCCGAAACCGAACGCAGTTCCGTATTCGGAAAACCTCCTCCCATAACTGTTTTTACATCGGGAAAATGTGTTTTCACATATAATGCACATCTAAAGGCACTGTACAGGTTTCCGGGAAAAGGTACTGAAAACCCTACGATACGCGGATTGGTTTTAAGCAGGAGTTCATGAAGGAGTTCAAGAGTGATAACGTCAATATAAGTAGGTTCTTCAAGTAGCTTAAAGTGCAACTCATCAAATGAATTCGCAGATCTTCCCAAACGTTCGGCATAACGGCTAAACCCAAAATTTTCGTCTACAGCTTCCACTATAAGATCGGAAAGATCTTCCAGGTACAACGTTGCAAAATGTTTCGCCTTGTCCTGAAATCCCATATGGCCGAACGCCCAGTCCAGTTCTTCCAGCTGTAAAAAACGACTGGCCTGTGGCAGAAAATCTTCCTGTACAATAGAATTCGCCAAGGTGGCATTTTTTCCCTGCAAAAAGGAAATCACAGAATCAACCGTATGAATGTACTCTTCCTTAAGGGCTAAAATTCTGCGGGCATTTTCACCAAGCTCCCTGCCAGACCTCTCAACAAAGTTAAAAAGATCTGTTAGTCCCTTTTTCGAAAACAACTTCAAAATTACCTCAATGCCAAGATCGGACTGAAAAGAAGAAACACCAATGGTATTGAGGAACCCTTTCAGGTAAACGGTTCCCGGGTACGGTGTATTCAATTGTGTGAACGGCGGCGTGATCAGTAAAATCTGTGTTTCCAAGTTTGTGAATTTTATGCAAAAATACGATTTCCCCGAGAATATTGTTTCTTTATAAACGAAGGCTCAAATATAATTTTACCAATAATTTATAATCCAGGTTATGCAACGGTCTTAACATATTTCTTAAATTTGGAAAAACGAACAAACAATGTTTTCAATTCCCTATCAACAAACGGGCTACTTTTCAAAACTTATCAGTGATTACCTGAACCAGGAACATCAGTTACATACTTTATACAACCGCTTTCCTTCCATCGGCGCATTTAAAGAGCAGATAGAAGAAAAACAACGTCAGTTTCCCGAAATGAACAGGACTGTGCTGGTTCAAAGTTTGCAGCATCAGTACCGCAATACGCCTACTTCTGACCAAACGGCACATCATATAGCATTGCTTTCCCAAGAAAATACTTTTACCATTGTAACAGGGCATCAGCTGAACCTGTTTACTGGGCCGCTGTATTTCCTTTATAAAATCATATCGGTTATCAACCTGTGCAAGGAGCTTAAAAAACAATATCCTGCACAGCATTTCGTACCAGTTTACTGGATGGCTACAGAAGACCATGATTTTGATGAAATTAACTTCTTCAATTTTAACAGGATGAAGTTCCAATGGAACAAGAAAGTTTCCGGTCCTGTCGGAAGGCATGATACATCGGGGCTTGAAGCAGTATACGAGCAGTTCAGGCAGCAGCTTGGAATAGGAAAGAATGCTGCTTATCTGGATGATTTGTTCCGTAACGCCTACCTTGGACATGATAACCTGGCAGATGCTACGAGATTTCTGGCGAACGAGCTGTTTGGCGAGTATGGTCTCGTGATCGTAGACGGCGACGACACCGAACTCAAAAGACTATTCATCCCGCATATAAAAGAAGAACTGCTTAACCAGTCTTCGGTTAAAGCAGTTGAACAAATTTTTCCTGTACTTAAAGATTACACGATACAGGTGAATCCGCGCGAAATCAACCTTTTCTATATCGAAGACGGTTTAAGAGAACGCATCATTCCGGAAAACGGAAACTACCGCATAAATCATACAGATTTATCTTTTTCAGAAGAAGAACTGTTGGCACTGCTTGAAAAACACCCTGAAAAATTCAGTCCCAATGTTATTTTAAGACCGCTATATCAAGAAGTTATTCTCCCTAACCTTTGCTATATAGGAGGTGGCGGGGAATTGGCCTACTGGCTGGAATTAAAAGAAGTTTTCGCACTGCACCGCATGGTATTTCCTATACTGCTTTTGCGGAATTCTGCCCTTTTGGTAACGCATAAACAAAATTCGAAACGCGAAAAGCTCGCCCTGTCCTGGGAAGATCTTTTCTTAAAAACAGAGGCTTTCCTTCAGAAAAAAACGGCAGATCTTGCGCAGAATCTTTTTGATTTTGATCAGCAAAAACGCTTTCTTGAAGAGCAGTTTAAACAGCTGGAGGCTTTAAGCCTTAAAACACATCCGAGTTTTACAGGAGCCATCAATGCGCAAAAAACAAAACAGCTCAAGGGGCTTGAAAATCTGGAAAAACGATTTTTAAAAGCCGAACGGCTGCACAACCAGGATGTCATCGACCGCATGCTGGAACTGAAGATTGCCCTTTTCCCGAATAACAGCCTTCAGGAACGCGTTGACAATTTTGCTTCATTCTATCTCGATTTCGGTAAAGACCTTATCCCTTCCTTAATGAAGGAACTCGATCCGCTTCATCAGCATTATACCATCATCGTACTTTAATCGCATTTATATAATATGCATGCATAATATTTTGTATATTTACTTAACTACAAAAACGATGAAAGATGAATTATGCACAAAAAATGTTGCGGGATGATGCTTTAAAAGACAAGGTGATCGTTGTTACCGGAGGCGGTAGCGGGCTTGGTAAATCGATGACGACTTACTTTATGGAGCTTGGAGCCAAAGTAGCAATTACTTCGCGTGATCTTGACAAGCTCAAAGGAACTGCTGCTGAACTCGAAGCTGCTACTGGCGGCACCTGTCTTCCTGTTGCATGCGATGTACGGCATTACGACCAGGTAGAACAAATGCTCGAAACGGTTTTATCTGCGTTCGGAAAAGTCGACGTACTGCTCAACAATGCAGCAGGCAATTTTATTGCTCCTACAGAGCGACTTTCCTCAAATGCTTTCGATACCATAATCGACATCGTACTCAAAGGAAGCAAGAACTGCACGCTTGCACTCGGAAAACATTGGATATCCAAAGGAGAGAAGAACAAAACGGTTTTAAATATTGTTACTACCTATGCGTGGACGGGATCGGGCTACGTTGTCCCGAGCGCAACAGCGAAAGCAGGAGTACTGGCCATGACCAGAAGCCTTGCCGTGGAATGGGCCAAATACGGTATCCGGATGAACGCCATTGCTCCCGGGCCGTTTCCTACCAAAGGAGCATGGGACCGACTGCTTCCCGGTGAACTCCGTGAAAAATTCGATATTTCGAAACAGGTTCCTTTAAAACGCGTGGGCGATCACCAGGAGCTTGCAAACCTTGCTGCCTATCTGGTTTCTGATTTTTCGGCTTACATAAACGGTGAGGTCGTGACGATTGACGGAGGTGAATGGCTGCAGGGTGCGGGAGAATTCAATATGCTGGAGCAGATAACGCCTGAAATGTGGGATATGCTTGAAAAAATGATCAAAGACAAAGGTTCTAAATAAAAAAATCAGCTTAAAGCTGATTTTTTTATTAATACGATAAACTATAGTAAATACCTCATTATAGATTTCTTTCTTCAGTCTTTTATATGGTTAGATAAATCATTTGTTATTTTTCCCTTTTTTCCTGGATTTCTTTAACTACAACATATCCTAATTGAACAACGGGACCTTCGTAAAATGGAATTACATCACCAATTTTAATATTTCTTAAAAAATCATTAGAAATAAAGCTGATCTCCGCGATTCCAGATTCACCGGGATTTAAAAACGGTGATCCTAGCATGATTACATGCCCTGTTATTAGTTTACCATTGCATAGAAAAGCGGGGCGGTATCCATTTTTTATCGAATTTTTTCTTCTTTTATCATCCAGGATAATTTCCACTCTTATTCTATAAAATTTATTTCCCATAGGTAGTTACCCGGTATTTTTTTATCACACAATCGGTATGCTCTTTTTTATCTCATTCAGAAAAACAGTTGTAAAGTTTCTTTATAACCGTATTGCTTTAATCTGTCATGTCCTTTTTTACTGAAAAATTATTTTAAAAAGTCCCCACCACCCCAATTCCGTTGGGTGTAGGGGTAACGTTCCATGAAATTCTTTTTTTCCGGTATTGTTCCCACGGATTGTTATAGCGGTTATGATCTAAACGGTTAATCACCTTTTTTGTACAGATATAGGCAAGGAAACCTCCAAACGCGACATCGCTGAACCAGTGGGCATTAGCATACATCCTGCTGGCCATAGTAACTGCCGCCCCCGAATAAAATACTGCCTTTAACCAAGGTTGTTCCACCCTATCGGCCAGCACCATGGCTGTTACAAAGGCAATCTGTGAATGCCCGGAAGGAAAAGAACTGAACCCAGGATCGTTTTTAAACGGATGAAATTCATACGGGCTGTACCCTTCCGAAGGGCGCGCTCTTCCCACTATCTTTTTCAGAGCTGTTTGTACAACACCCGAGGTCAGGTAAGCAGAAGTCAGGACAACGGCCGTTTCCTTTGTCCACTCGTCTTTAATCAGCAAGCCCGTCACGTAAAAACCTCCGGCTACCACTACTGCAGCATAAGGTTTCCCGTTATGGTAACCAAAGTCGGCCAGCTCCTTGTAAAACCCCGACGTATTCCGGTTAATGAGCCGGTTTACCGGCTTGTCGGCCAAAGTCAAAATGGCTGTTGACGCCACCGTACCACCAAATTTAAGCCAGTCGTTCTTTTCCCATCTTACGGGTGAAGAAACCGTATAGGCAAACGCATCGGCAATACGGATAAGGTCATTGGTTTTTTCGTTGGAACCTCCAAGAGAATCTTTATAAACTTCCGCTTGTGGCTGTTCTGCAAGCGACAAGGAATCGTTTAACGCTGCCAATGAATCATTCTGTGCAACGCTTCCCAGCGAAACCAGAACAAAGACCGTGAGTATGAGTTTTTTAATATGCATTTTATTTAGTAACAGGGGGCAAATTTAAAAAGACAAATCGGTATTGAAAACGATCATGCCAAGATATATCGTTAAAATAACGCAGGCCTGTTCTTTTTAGTGTATCATTATAAATTGAAATTAAATACGATATCAAAACATTAGCCAAAATCGTCTTAAAAGAGCGCAGAAATTAAGCTCAGGATTTTTAGTTAACATAAATAATTGTATTTTTACACTTGAAATTTTGTAAAAGAAAAATGGGTAAAATCATTGCTATAGCGAATCAAAAAGGTGGTGTGGGAAAGACGACCACTTCTGTAAATTTAGCTGCATCCCTGGGTGCATTGGAAAAAAAAATATTATTGATTGATGCCGATCCGCAAGCAAATGCTACTTCCGGTCTAGGTATTGATGTTGATTCTGTTGAAGCAGGAACCTATCAGATTCTTGAACACAGCGTTACACCCCAGGAAGCTGCACTTGAATGTACAGCACCAAACGTGGATTTGATTCCGGCACATATCGATCTTGTTGCTATAGAAATTGAACTGGTTGATAAGGAAAACCGGGAATATATGTTAAAGCAGGCACTTTCTTCCATTAAGGATGATTACGACTACATCATTATTGACTGTGCTCCTTCGTTAGGTCTGCTCACACTGAATGCCCTTACGGCTGCCGACTCGGTTGTAATTCCTATACAATGTGAATACTTTGCCCTTGAAGGATTGGGAAAACTGTTGAACACGATAAAAAGCGTTCAGAAGATTCACAATCCGGATCTTGATATTGAAGGATTGCTTCTGACTATGTACGATTCGCGTCTGCGCTTGTCCAATCAGGTAGTTGATGAAGTTCAGAAACATTTTAACGACATGGTTTTTGAAACCGTTATACAGCGTAACGTGAAATTAAGCGAAGCCCCTTCATTCGGTGAAAGTATCATTAACTATGACGCAGCAAGTAAAGGAGCGAGCAATTATTTAAGCCTTGCACAGGAAATAATTAAAAAAAATAGCAGCAACTCATAATGGCAAAAGCAATAAAGAAACAAGCACTCGGACGGGGGCTGTCGGCTCTTTTAAAGGATCCAGCAAACGACATCCAGTCGGTTGAAGATACCAATGCCGATAAAGTTGTTGGAAATATCATTGAACTGGAGCTTGATACCATCGTGGTAAATCCTTTTCAGCCAAGAACCAATTTCAACGAAGAAACCCTTAAGGAACTCGCTACATCAATTAAAGAACTTGGTGTTATACAACCTATCACCGTACGTAAAACCGAATTCAACAAATACGAGCTCATTTCAGGAGAGCGCCGTTTAAGGGCATCAAAATTAGCCGGGCTCCAGACGGTACCTGCCTATATACGTATAGCCAACGATAATGATTCCCTTGTAATGGCCCTGGTTGAAAATATCCAGCGCCACGACCTTGATCCAATAGAAATTGCCATGTCGTACCAGCGGTTGATCGACGAAATCCAGTTAACGCAGGAACAGATGAGCGACCGCGTAGGAAAAAAACGGTCAACGATTACCAACTACCTGCGCCTTCTGAAACTCGACCCGATCATCCAGAGCGGAATCCGCGACGGATTCATTTCCATGGGACACGGACGTGCCATCATCAATATTGACGATCACGAAGCCCAAACCGAAATTTACCATAAGATCATTATGGAGAACTTATCGGTACGGGAAACCGAAGCTTTAGTCAAAGCGTACCAGGAAGGTCTTTTGAAAAACGATTCAGCGAACGTTGCTCAGAAAAAGATAACCTATACCATTTCCGAATCGCAACGCAAGATATTTACCGATTTCTTCGGTGCCAAGGTAGACGTTAAAATTGCGGCAAACGGTAAGGGGAAAATCAATGTTCCGTTTCATTCGGCCGAAGATTTAGAACGTATCATCAAACTTTTGGGAAAATAGTGTTACAGAAGGTCGTTTATATTGTTTTTTGTCTTTTTTTCAGCTTTGGGTATGCACAGACAGATTCGTTAAAGATTGTACAGGACATGCCCCTTATTGAAAAACGGGCCCTGGATCCCCTGTCTCCCGCAAAGGCTGCATTCTATTCAGCCGTAGTTCCGGGGCTGGGACAGTTTTACAATAAAAGCTACTGGAAGATCCCTTTGGTTTACGGCGGGATCGGTACGGGACTCTACTTCTATATCGACAACAGCAAGGTCTATAAAAGGGCCCGTAACGAATACAAATTACGTTTAAGGGGCATTGATAGATCCGACACTCCAAAGATCGGGCGTTATACAGCAGACCAGCTTATTACGGTGCAGAAAGCCGCACAGAAAAACCGCGACCTCTCCCTGTTCATCACTCTGGGAATATACATCCTCAACATAGTGGATGCGAATGTAGACGCTCATTTACAGCAGTTCAACGTAGATGAAGACCTTACGTTCAAACCTGCCTTTGAATACAATCCGTTGCTGAACCAGCATCAGTTCGGAGTTAATGTAAGCTATAAATTTTAAACTTATGAAAATTGCTTTATTGGGCTATGGAAAAATGGGTAAAGAAATCGAAAAGATTGCCCTTGAGCGTGGCCATGAAATTGTTTTGAGAAAAACCGAAGACAGCGATTTCAGCGGACTGGAAAATGCCGATGTAGCCATCGACTTCAGTATTCCTGCTGCTGCTGTTGAAAATATATCAACCTGCTTCAACCATAATATTCCCGTAATCTCCGGAACTACAGGATGGCTTGAAGAGTACGGAAAGATGGTGGAACTTTGCAGGGAAAAGAACGGGGCATTCCTTTATGGCTCTAATTTCAGTGTGGGCGTCAATCTCTTTTTTGAACTGAACTCCTATCTTGCGCGCCTTATGTCGCGTATAAATGAATACCAGGTTTCCATGGAGGAAATCCACCATACTCAAAAACTCGATGCTCCGAGCGGAACTGCTATTTCCCTTGCAGAAGGTATTTTCAAGGAAACACAGTATAAGGAATGGACTATGGAAACAGCAGCAGAGGATCAGATTCACATCGAAGCCAAACGCATTGCGGATGTTCCGGGTACACACAGTGTTTATTACCGCTCGTCTGTTGACGAAATCGAGATAAAACACACCGCTTTTTCACGCCAGGGGTTTGCATTGGGAGCCGTGGTAGCCGCGGAATGGATTCAAAACAAAAAAGGGATCTTTTCAATGAAAGATGTACTCAATCTAGGTTAATTAAGCAAAAAAATTTACATTCGTTAAAAATATTCGTTTATGTCATTTACACAATGGTTTATCTTTTTCCTTATAGTACAGGTAATTCACTTTCTGGGTACATGGAAATTATACGTTAAAGCAGGCCGGAAAGCCTGGGAAGCGGCTGTGCCGGTTTACAATGCAGTTGTTTTAATGCAGATCATCAACCGTCCGAAATGGTGGGTGGTACTCCTTTTTATTCCCATTGTAAACCTTATCATGTTTCCTGTCGTATGGGTTGAAATACTTCGAAGCTTCGGAAAAAAAACCGTTACCGACACCGTATTGGGTGTAGTTACGATGGGACTTTATATTTACTATGTTAACTACTTTGAAAATGTTACCTATATTCCGAACAGAAGCCTGAAACCTACGTCGGAAGCCGGTGAAACCGTAAGTTCTATCTTATTTGCAGTGGTGGTGGCTACCATCATCCATACCTATTTCATCCAGCCTTTTACCATTCCGACCTCTTCACTCGAAAAGACCCTGCTTGTAGGGGATTTCCTGTTTGTAAGCAAGGTAAATTACGGTGCTCGTATCCCCCAAACTGCCGTTGCATTCCCAATGGTACACGATACGATTCCTTTGGCAAAGGTGAAATCCTACACAAAATTTCCGCAGATACCTTATATGCGCCTTCCGGGGTTTGAAAAACCGGACCACAACGACATCATGGTCTTTAACTGGCCTATCGACACTGTTTATCAGTTTTTTGACAAATCCGGAAGAAGAGCCGATAAGCCCGTCGATAAAAAATCAAATTACGTAAAAAGGACAGTCGGATTACCTGGTGATGATTTACAGGTAAAAGACGGTATCGTATACATCAACAACAAGGTTTTGGACCTGGGCGACCGTGCCAAGGTGCAGTATTCTTATAATGTAAAAACAAACGGAACTCCTTTGGATGCCAATTTCCTTATCAAGGAACTGCACGTCACAGATGGTGTACAGCAGCTTTCTCAGGATACATACCGCATTTTTGCTCTGACTTTTGAAGGAGCCGAACGTCTGAAACAACTTTCTTCCGTTACGGAAGTTACGAGAATTGTAAACCAGGGAACCGAGTTTCACCCTGTGAGCAACCGTCCGGCCATTTTCCCTCACAACAAGCCATGGAGCAGCGACAACCTTGGACCTATACACATCCCGGCAAAAGGTGACGTGGTGCAACTGAACCATGAAACGCTGCCTATGTACAAGGCCATCATTAAAGATTATGAACACAATACCCTTGAAGAAAAAAACGGGGCTATATACATCAACGGGAAACCTGCAACCACTTATACCATCCAACAGGATTACTACTATATGATGGGAGACAACCGTCATAATTCGGAAGACAGCCGTTACTGGGGCTTTGTCCCTGCCGATCATATCGTTGGGAAACCCGTATTTATCTGGATGAGTCTCGATCCAAACATCCCCTTTGGAAAAGCTTTCGACAAAATACGCTGGGAGCGCCTGTTTACAACCGTTCACGGTACGGGAAAACCTCATTCGTTCTTTATTTATTTCGTCGTAGTCCTGGTAGCCTGGGGTATTTACGGCTTCATTAAAAAACGTAAAGCAAAAAAATACAACTATTAATGGACATTCTCATACATCCTACCTATTTCCCGTCAGTAAGCCATTTCGCAGCCATGCTGCAGGCCGATTCGGTTACATTTGAGGTAGATGATAATTTTCAGAAACAGAGCAACCGCAACAGGATGTATATTTACAGCGCTAATGGCTTGCAATTGCTCAACATACCGGTAAAACACAGTAAAGACGAACGCCGAAAATACCGTGACATCAGGATAGAACCTGCCTTTAACTGGCAGAAGCAGCATTTCAAATCATTGGAAGCAGCTTACCGTACTTCTCCTTACTTTGAATTTTTTGAAGACGATATACGTCCGGTATTCGAACAAAAACATACGTTCCTTATGGATCTTAATTTCCAGATCCACGATATCATTACGGGATGTCTTGGAATCGACCTTCCCTATCAAAAAACGACCGAATATTTCAGGGAAGTCGATCAAACCGATTTTAGACCGCTGGTCAACGGAAAAAAGGATGAACATACCTTTACTCCATACACCCAGGTTTTCGATGACAGGCATGGTTTTCTAAACAACCTGAGCATACTGGACCTTTTATTTAACGAAGGCCGGCATGCCGTAACATACTTAAAAGAACAGCAGTTGCTTTTAAAATAAAAAAAGAGGTTTCAAATGAAACCTCTTTTTTTATGTCTTATCCTTGTTCTTTGTAAAATTCAGACGCGCCATAATAGGAAAATGATCTGAATTCTTAAAATCTTTATACGTTTTAAATTCTTTTACTTCAAACACATCATCCACCAGGATATAATCAATCCTTGCCGGATAATACTTGTAATTATAACTTTGTCCGAACCCCTTCCCTGCTTCTACGAAAGCATCGTTCATATCTCCGATGATGTTTTTATATACATAGGAAAAAGCCGTATTGTTCATATCGCCGCATATGATCTTATGCCCCTTAAAGTCCTTCATATGTGACTGTATAAGTTCCGATTGCAGCTGCTGCACCTTAAAAGCCTCGCTTAAACGGTTAAAAATCCTTTTAGACTTGCTTTCACTTATTTCATTTATATCGGGGCTGATATTTACGGACTGCAGATGGATGCTGTACACACGGATGGTATCCTTGTTTTTGACGATGTCTGCATACACCACGTTGTTATCGGAATTCGGCAGCGCTATTTCCCCTTCGTCTATAATACGGAATTTGGAATAGATGGCCTGCCCCGTCTTGATTTTTTTTCCGTGCATGATGATGTGCCGGAACTTGTAGTCGTCCAGCTCATAATCGGCAGATTTGGAATATTCCTGGAAACAGATGATATCGGGATTCTGTTCTTCAATAAACCGTTTGATGTTTTCTGGAACGTTCTCGTTGGGAATCCATCCAAAAAGGTTAAACAAACGCACATTATAGCTTAAAACCGTAAAATCGCTTTCCACGACTTCCTCATTCTTACCCGAGAATTTATAAAATTTCGTAAAGAACGTATAACCGATCAAAAAGACGATAACCGAAAGCAGTACCTGCTTCTTAAGCTGCACGGCCCAGTAAACGACAAATACGAGATTGAATATAAGCAGTGTGGGCAGTATAAGTGTGAGTACCGAAAGAAACGGGAAGAGTTTAGGTGCCATAGAAGGCAGCACATACCCCATTAATGTCAGGACCACCAACATTACATTGAATATATATGCTATCTTATTAAACAACGCTAAATTCTTCATAAGGTTATTTCTGCTTAAACAAAAACTCTTTTTCTTCCTTTGTAAGGCTGTCGTATCCCGATTTGCTGATCTTATCCAGGATAACGTCGATCTGTTTCTGCGTATCATCCGCAGCAATTCTGCTCACCGGTGCTTTGCGGTGCACCGTACGCATACGCGCCTTTTTCTTCCCCGATTTAAAATCGATCGAAAATCCCTTGAGCCATTTACCGTAAAGGAAACCGAAAACGCTGCCCCCTATATGTACTAGATGGCCGCCGGCATTATCGGAAAACAACTGCAGCAGATCGAACCCTAAAAACGCAAACGCAATATAATATATTGCAATGTTCCCGAAAATAATTACCTGTACCCGTATTTGCGGATTGTACCCCACTACTGTAAAGAAAACAGCCATAATGGCGCCCGATGCCCCTACTACGAACTGTTGAAGGCCAAAGATATTGGAGACACCAAAATAAAAGATCCCGGACAGCAGTCCTCCCAGGAAAAAAGCCCTGAGCAGCTGTTTCTCGTTAAAATAAGTGTAGAACAGCTGGCTGAATAGATACAGCATGAACATGTTAAACAGCAGGTGCAGCAAATTTGCATGCAGGAAGCTGTAGGTCATAAACTGCCATATTCTGAAATTAAACACTTCAACATCACCAAACAACGCAAAGTTTTCAATAACGGAGTTATACGCCCCCTTATTGAAAAGCTTCATGAGCAGCACAAGACCGCTTATGCCACTAATGACTATAAGCAGTTTTACATCTGCGGTGCTGTTTTTAAGGTTGAATGTCTTCATTTATTTATCCCAACGGTATTTGTCAAACTGTTTTTTCTTCCAGGCCCACATAAGCAGAAATCCTACAATAGCTCCTCCGATATGAGCAAAATGTGCAATGCCTCCGCCAAAACTGAATATGGAGCTTCCGCTTACTCCCGAAATAAGGTCATAAACTAAAAGCGCTGGTACAAAGTATTTGGCCTTTATAGGTACCGGTATAAAAATAAGTGCCAAACCTGCATTCGGAAACATAAAGGCAAAAGCTACCAATAAACCATAAATAGCGCCTGATGCTCCCAGGGTAACTGAAAAATACGACGACTGTAACGCCTGGACACTTTCACTTGGCCAACGTCTGTCGATCATACTTTTATTGAGCAGCTCAAATACATCATCCGGTCTGAATCCCTTTGAAACCAGTGTATTTACAACTTCGTGTACCTGCCAGTAGTTCACTGCAGTATGCAGCAAGGCTGCTCCAAGTCCGCATAATATATAGAACAGCAAAAACTTTTTCCCTCCCCACATCTGTTCCAGTACGGAACCAAATGAATAAAGGGCAAACATATTAAACAGGATATGCCATACGTTAGCATGCATAAACATATGCGTTAACGGCTGCCAAAGCTGAAAACTCGGGTTTTCAAAATAATACATTGGCAGATAATCCATAAGGGCGGGAACAAAATAAGTCCCTATAAACAATATCACGTTGACGATAAGCAACCGCTTAACAACTTCGGTAATCTGATTCATTACATAAATTTTTTATCAATATCTTCCACCTTCATCGTAATAAAGGTAGTTTTGCCAAACGGCGATGTCTGCGGGTTTTCACATCCAAACAGACTGTTTACTATGTTTTCCTGTTCCTTATCCGTAAGGTAGGTTCCTGTTTTAACAGCAAGGCTTTGGGCCAGCGATTTCGCAATGCGGTCATGTAAAGCCGGGATCTCTGCCGGAACACTGTCCTGCAGATCGTTAAGCAAATCTTCCAGTACAATGGAAACCTCGCTTTCGGTAATTGAAACGGGGATACCCGAAATAACGACTTTTTCCGAGGACATTTCATCAAAAAGAAAGCCCATCCGTATGAGTTCTCCTTCAATCTCTCTCAGCAGTTCCATCTCGTATGCCGTGTAATACAATGCTAAAGGAAATAAAAGCTGCTGGCTCGCATTCTGCTTTACCGTAAACGAATGCAGGTAATGCTCGTAGAGGATGCGTTGATGAGCACGTCGCTGGTCGATGATGATCATGCCCGATTTAATGGGGCTGATAATGTATTTCTTCTGTATCTGGTACGACTGCTGGTGATGGGAAGCCTGCTGTGCCTCTTCGTCGAACAACGATCCGGTCATCACTTCATCCTCAAACTGGTGATGCGATGCCATGATGAGTTCCTTTGCATCCGAAATCCCTTCATACAGCGTTTCCCATCCTCCTGACTTATGCTTTTTATCCTGAAACGAAGCAGCCGAAGTATGCCCGCTACCGGATGTTCTTGCCGTTTCATTGCCTTTTTCAAACGGGTTGTAGATTCCTTTCGAGATATCGGAGCCAATCTGGTTTACCAGGCTGTTGCCGGCCTTCATGCTTTCAAACGGATTAAAGCTGGTGTTGATTTCCACCGAAGGTTCAACCGATTCCGCCCCCTTATAACTGTAGGGTACTTCAAGATCACCATCTTTCTGAAAATCAAGAACAGGAGAAACATTGAACTGCCCCAGGCTGTGTTTGATCGATGCACGCAATATGGCATAAAGTGCCTGTTCATCGTCAAACTTAATTTCAGTTTTGGTCGGGTGAATATTGATGTCGATGCTCCCCGGCGGCAGGGTCAGGTACAAAAAATAACTCGGGTGCGTACCGTCTTTAAGAAGCCCTTCAAAGGCTGCCGTAACGGCATGATGCAGGTAGCCGCTTTTAATAAACCGTTCGTTTACGAAAAAAAACTGCTCTCCCCTACTTTTCTTGGCATATTCCGGCTTGGCTACAAAACCGTGGATTTCTACAATTTCGGTCGATTCCTGAACCGGCACCAGCTTTTCATTGGTCCTGCCTCCGAATACGTTTACAATCCGCTGCCGGTAATTCGATGCCGGCAGGTTGAACATTTCGCTCCCGTTATGGATAAAGGTAAACTGTATATCGTTATGTGCCAGTGCCACACGTTCGAATTCATCCACTACATGCCGCAGTTCGACCTGATCGGATTTAAGAAAGTTGCGGCGTGCCGGAATATTGAAAAAAAGGTTTTTTACGGAAAAAGAAGTTCCGGCCGGTACCACAGCCACTTCCTGCGATACTATCCTGCTGCCCTCGATAACAACATGCGTTCCCAGTTCTGCACCGCGTTCTCTTGTTTTAAGTTCAACGTGCGCAATGGCCGCAATAGACGCAAGTGCTTCACCACGGAATCCTTTGGTCTGCAATTGAAACAGGTCTTCTGCAAGTGCAATTTTCGAGGTGGCATGGCGTTCAAAACACATACGCGCATCGGTTTCGTTCATTCCCTTTCCATCGTCGATCACCTGTATTAAGGTTTTCCCCGCATCTTTCACCACAAGCTTAATGGAAGTTGCCTGTGCATCAACAGCATTTTCAAGCAGTTCCTTCACTACCGAGGCTGGCCGTTGTACGACTTCGCCGGCAGCAATCTGATTGGCTACGTGATCGGGTAACAAACGTATAACACTAGACATGTATGTTTTTAGTTTTTAAGGTGAACTACAAAAATACAATTTTTACGTTATTTAAACAGCTAAATAAGCGTTCGCAATAAAGAAAATAAAAAGTCCGGAAAAATTCCGGACTTAGTTGTTTTTATTCAGTGCAATCATTTTAAGTGCAGCCACTGCGGCCTCAGTACCTTTGTTTCCGTGGATTCCGCCACTTCTGTCAATGGACTGCTGTTCCGTATTGTCTGTAAGTACACAAAAAATGGTCGGTACTTCATATTGGATATTCAGATCTTTAATTCCCTGCGTTACACCTTCGCAGACGAAATCAAAATGCTTGGTTTCTCCCTGGATGACGCATCCTATGGCGATGATGGCGTCGAACTCGTTCCTGCGGTGCATCTTGCTGCATCCGAAAATAAGTTCAAAACTTCCCGGAACATCCCAGCGTACGATGTTTTCCGGAAGCGCCCCGCAATCAATGAGTACGTCGTAGGCACCTTTAAACAGTCCGTTGGTTATTTTATCGTTCCATTCCGACACGACCAGACCAATTCTCAGGTTCTTCGCATCGATTAGGTCAGCCTTATTGTATTCCGATAAGTTTTTATTTGCCGTTGCCATTGTTATTGTGCCATTCCTAAATAAACATCGATGTTTGCTGCTTCAACAGAACCTTTGTAATTTTCCTTTACATTGGTAAACAACTTCAGCGCTTCGTCTTTTTTACCAAGCTCCAAAGCCATTAAACCTGCTTTATATGCATAACGCGGTGTAGAAAAATCGTTCGGAGTATGTTCCGAAGCTTTTTTATAATATTCAAAAGCCTCCTGATTTTGTTTCAATTCTGCAAATGCATCACCTATTGCTCCAAGCGACATTGCTTTTAAGAACATATCGTCTGAATTAAACTGCTCCAGATGCTGGATGGCTTCTTTGTATTTTCCGATGTTCAGGTACGTTGTCCCTGCGTAATAATGAGCAAGTTTTGCAGCCTGTGTCCCGCTGTATTCTTCAGCAATGCCAAGAAAACCTAATTTTCCTTCTCCCCCGTTCAACGCAAGGTTGAACAACGAATCCGATGCCGTTCCGCTTACTGCCTGCTCATAATATTGCTGGGCCTGGAACATTTCGTTGGCTGCCTCATCTTCTTTCGGCTCCATAATAAAATGCTGGTAACCTAAATATCCTACTGCGGCTACTGCAATGGCACCAATTGCGTAGAATATTTTCGATTGATTCAATGTAAACCAAGAACCTATTTTGTTAGCGGATGCATCCAAAGAATTAAATACTTCGGCTGTATCGCTTTTGTCGTTTAATACCGCCTGGTGTACGTTTTCTTCTTTTTCAACTTCCGGTTTTTCCGGTTTATAACCTCTTTTATTATATGTTGCCATAGTGGTGTAATATTTTAATCTGGGCAAAAATAGGATTTTTATCCAAAATTAAAAGTCTATTTGTTAGATATTTTTCTGAAATTTGTCCTTTGTTTTACTTTTAAAGTTTCTTTTTTGTGAATTTAGAGCAACTGCACGTACTTAATTTTAAAAATATTTCCGAAAAAACATTTCATTTTACAAAAAAAATCAACTGTTTTGTAGGAAAAAACGGACAGGGAAAAACCAATCTGCTCGACGCCATCTATTACCTGGCTTTTGGCAAAAGCTATTTCAATCCCATTGCCCTTCAGAACATCCGTCACGATGAAGATTTTTTTGTGGTAGAGGGTGTCTTCAACAAAACAGACAAACGCGAACAAATCGTTTGCAGCTTAAAAAAAGGACAAAAAAAAGTACTGAAGCGCAACGGAAAAATATACGACAAATTCGCCGACCATATCGGCTTAATCCCACTGGTGATGATTTCACCTTCAGATCAGGATCTTATATCTGAGGGGAGTGAAACGCGTCGAAAATTTATAGACCTCGTTATATCGCAGCAGGACGGTGCATACCTGCAACAACTTATACAGTATCAGAAAATACTAAGCCAGCGCAATGCCCTGCTGAAATATTTTGCATTAAACAGGGTGTTCGATCACGATACTTTAAGCGTTTATGATGAACAGCTGCACGGGCTGGGTACCGAAATACACCGGAAACGCAAAACATTTATTGAGGAATTCAATCCGATTTTTATAAAATACCACAGAGAAATCACCAATGAAGGAGAAACCGTAGACATACGGTACGAAAGCCAGCTGCATGAAAAGCCGCTGCTGGAGCTCCTGTCCGATTCTTTACAAAAGGACCGCCTGCTGCAGTACAGTTCCACAGGTATCCACAAGGACGACCTCGTATTTGAGCTTAACGGCCATTCGCTGAAAAAGTTCGGATCCCAGGGGCAACAGAAATCCCTACTCATTGCATTGAAACTCGCACAGTTCGATTTCATTAAAAAACAAAGCGGCGTGGCGCCGATACTGTTGTTCGACGATATTTTCGACAAGCTCGATGCAGAACGTGTACAACAGATTGTCAACATGGTCAACAAGTCCGCTTTCGGCCAGCTTTTCATTACCGATACCCATGAGGAACGGACGGAACTCATCGTTAAATCGACAGAACTCGACTACGAAATATTTAAAATATCTTCCTAACCTCGGCTGCTTTTTGTTTATTTGTACAAAAATTTCAGCTATGCAATTCAACCAGTCTTTAAAAAACTACAATACCTTCGGCATTGATGTCCGGGCTACGGAATTTGCCGACATCACTTCTGTTGCGCAGTTACTGCATGTCATCGGCGAAAATAACGGCAGGCTGCCCTTATTTGTGTTGAGCGGCGGCAGCAATATGCTCCTTACAAAGGATGTCGAGGCTCTGGTACTCCATTTAAATATGAAGGGGATTGCAAAAGTTAAAGAAGATGATGATTTCGTATGGATCGAAGCACAGGCCGGGGAGATCTGGCACGACTTTGTACTGCATACCATTTCCCTGAACCTCGGAGGCCTGGAAAACCTGTCGCTCATCCCCGGAAAGGTAGGCTCTTCACCCATACAGAATATCGGAGCTTACGGGGTTGAAATAAAGGATACGATGTTCAGCCTGAACGCCCTGAACTTATCTACACTTTCCATTGAAACGTTTACCAATGCCGATTGTGCATTCGGTTATCGGGAAAGCGTCTTTAAAAATGAGCTAAAAGACCAGTACATCATCATTTCTGTTACGTTTAAGCTTAAAAAGCTTCCACATGTGCTGCATACTTCATACGGTGCAATACAGCAGGAACTGGACAATATGCAAATAAAGACTCCCACGATACGCGATGTGAGCAATGCCGTTATAGCGATCCGCAGGTCCAAACTGCCGGATCCTAAAGAAATAGGTAACAGCGGCAGCTTCTTTAAGAACCCTGTAATTCAAAAACATGACTACCTGCAACTGCTTGAAAAAAATCCCGAAATCCCTCATTATACCGTGAATGAAACCGAAGTTAAGGTGCCCGCGGGATGGCTCATAGAACATGCCGGTCTTAAAGGATTCCGAAAGGGCGATGCAGGCGTACACAGCAAACAGGCTTTGGTACTGGTGAATTACGGAAATGCTACAGGGCAGGAATTAATAGAGATGGCCGGCCTGGTTCAATCTGCTGTTTTTGAGAAATTTGGTATCCGTATTACGCCCGAAGTAAATATTATTTGATCATTTAGGTTGCAGTACGTGATCATTTAAAGTAATTTTGCACATTTATTAAGGGCACATTATGGCAGTAACACTACTTTATATACTGGGAGCACTCCTTTTTGTTTTATTTGTTTATCAGCTGGGTATTTTTGCAGGATCCGTATTCGCAAAGCCGACAGAAACCCAGGCGAAACGCATACCAATTTCGGTCATCGTCTATGCCAAAAACAATGTACAGGAACTCAGAAACCTGCTGCCTGTTTTACTCAACCAGAACTACCACCAGTTCGAACTGGTGCTTGTAAACAACGCATCGACAGACGAAACCCTTTTCCTCATCAAGGAATATGCGCTTATGTATCCTAACATACGCCTGGTGGACGTCGTAAACAATGAAGCTTTCTGGGGCAACAAAAAATACGCTGTAACCCTGGGTATCAAAGCCAGTAAATATGAATACCTCGTTTTTGTGGATGCCAATAAAAAAATCCATTCCAACAACTGGCTGGTTCAGCTGACCTCTCATTTCACTCTTAACAAAACGGTTGTTATGGGTACATCTTTCTATACCCGTAAAAAGGGGTTTTTCAACAAATTCCTTCGTTTTGATCATGCTATGCAGCAGATGCAGTCCCTGGCATGGAGCAAGACCGGGGTTCCATACAGCCTGAACCTTGAAAACATGGCAGTAAAGAAAGAAGAATTCTACCGCGTTAACGGATTCATCAACCATATGCAGAAGCCTTTGTTTATGAACGAATACTTGTTAAACGATGTAGCCACTTCCAAGAATACGGTGCTTTGCGAACATCCCGATGCCATGACCGAAGTGGAGCCTGTTCTTAAACGCTCCGAGTTCAGACAGCTTAAAAAACAACAGCTTAAGCTGCTGAAGAACATAAAAGGGGCTGTTTCGTTCAGGATAAAGCTGTTTAACCTAACGCAATTCCTGTTTTTAATCGTTGCCGTTTGCTCTTTCCTTACGCTGGAATACTGGTACATTACACTGGGAATCGTTATACTCCGGTATGTCCTGGCATGGATCCTGTTTGCAAAAACGGCAAAAAAATACCGTTATAAAGATTTGATTTTTTTGTTTCCTTTGTTTGATTTGTTTTATATCTTTATGCAGATGCAGCTGTTTTTAAGCAGTTTACTGACGAAATCAAAATCATAACGTGGCACAACACTCTCAGAAGGAAATCCAAAACGCAATAAAAGAAGCAAAACAGGGAAGCCAGTCTTCCTTTACGCATCTGCTTGATATTTTCTGGCAGGAAGTTTACCATTTCATCCTTAAAAGAACCGAAAACGAAACCGATGCGGAAGACGTCACTATCGAAACTTTTGCCAAAGCTTTCGATAAAATCGGTACTTATAAAGAAGAATTTGCTTTTAATACCTGGCTTATCGCCATTGCTAAAAATGTTCATACAGACCTTGTGCGTAAAAAGAAAATAGCTGAAACGGTTGATTTTGCTGAAAACGAAGAATACTGGTTCCAAAACATTATGGATGATGACACTATTGAGGACCAGCTCATATACGAACAAAACCTCGCCACACTGAAACGCTGCATCAAACAGTTAAAACCTCATTACCAACAGGTTATACAATTAAGGTATTTTCAGGAACGCAGTTATAACGAAATTGCCGAAATCATCAACGAACCGCTTAATAATGTCAAAATAAGGATTTTAAGGGCAAAAAAACTGCTCACTGAACTCATAAAAAACAGCTAATATCCTTCGCTTGTATATAATATTCCACCTTAAGACTTAACCTATATTAAGTTTTTTTAAACAGGTTCTACCTAACTTTGAATAACATAAGCGTTATTTTTAAGTTATTGAAAAAGCACCTTCCCGTTTCGGAAAGGTGTTTTTTTGCTGTTGCATTACTTTGCTGCCTGGATAATACGCAGTTTTTCATATACCTGTTCACGGTAGCTTTGCCCTATGGGAATACTTTTCTTCGTATGAAGCATGATTACGTGCTGCTCCAGATATTTGATCTGGTGGAGGTTTACAAAGAAAGACTTATGCACCCTGCAGATATAAGGGAGATGTTTCAGGCTGTCTTCAATAGCCGATAAGGTTCCGTGAACCATTACTTTTTCTGTTTCGGTAAACAGGCATATATAGTTCCGCATTCCTTCGATGTAAACCAGTTCTGCCGGATTGATCTTTACAAGCCTTTTATCGCTTTTCACATAAAAGCTTTCCCCTGCTTTCTCAGCGGAAGGCTGCAAAGCAGGTGCTTCCTTTTTCAAAAGGTTCCCTGCTTTCTGTACGGCTTTTGAAAAACGTTCGAGCGAAATGGGCTTCAGCAGGTAATCCACCGCATTGTGATCAAACGCATCAAGTGCATACTGATTGTAGGCCGTGGTGTAAATAATGGCCGGCGGGTTGTTAAACATCGTTACAAAATCGGTTCCGCTGATCTCGGGCATTTTAATATCCAGAAAAATTAGATCTATATTCCTGTCTTTATTTAAAAAGCTTATGAGTTCGAACACATTGCTGCATACACCTTCGAGCTGCAGTACATCGAACTTTGAAATATGGTGAATGAGTACATTTTGTGCCAGTTTCTCGTCGTCGACAACCAAACATCTTATCTTATCCATAGATTATAGTTTTAATTCAAGTATTACAGAGAACTCTTTATTGTTTTTTTCAATTTCCAGTCTGTACCTTTGCGGGTAGAGCAGCTGTAAACGCTTGCGGATGTTCTGTATGCCTATTCCGCCAACATCTTTTGCCGGCAATTCTTTAAAACTGTTTTTACATACAAATGTCAGCACGTTTTCATTACAGGACAACTCTGCATCTATATAAGAACTTCCTACTGTTGAATCTGTTCCGTGCTTAAATGCATTTTCAACAAGAGGCAGTAAAAGCATGGGGGCTATCCTGTAGCCTCCCCCCGTCCCTTTGTACAGGAACGAAACCCGGGCACTTTCCGGAATGCGTAAACGCTCTATTTCAATATAGGTGTTGATAATGTGCACTTCATCTGCTACCGGAACTTCCTTTTCCTGAGCCTCATACAGCGAATAGCGCAGGATGTCGGATAATTTCAGGATAACGTCGGGTGTTTCTTCCGATTTTTCTAATGCCAGCGCATACAGACTGTTCAATACATTAAACAGGAAATGGGGACTGATCTGTGATTTAAGCAGCCTGAGTTCAGCCACAGCATGTTCGTTATCTATCTCTTTTTCTTTCCTTATTTTAAGCACCATTTCCTGAACGGCGTATCCTATGGCCATACAGAACAGGACGATGAGGATTCCGGGAAATACATCAAAGTAGAACTGATAAGCCTTTAGAGCATCGGGAGCAGAAGAAATAATGCCCAAAGCCGTAATATCGTTGAGCCCTGTTACAGGATACTGCTGCTGAAACCAATGCAGGTAATGTCCCGACACAAACGACGAAAAAAGAACAACAATGCTTACTGAAAAAAAGAATTTCACTATTTTCTTATCACGCCTTAGTACAGGGAACAGCCAAAAATTGGTAATCCATGAAGGGACAAAAAGCAATACATTGTAAAGCAGCACCAATAAAACAGGATGCCTGCCGGCATTATTAGATACCGCTATCAAAAGAAGCAGTCCCGTAAAAACGAGGTTTAAAAGGATCCGGATAAGGGTCTGTTTTTTTATCTTCATCATGAGTGCTTGAATTAGCTGACGTAAAATTACATCTTTTAAGCACTTCATACTGCATTTTTACACGAACAGGTGAAAACCAGGGACGAACCTTTTGCATCAATGCCGTAAAACTGTTGGTCCCCTGTTTAAGACAGTTGGTCAAAAAACAGTACGTACCTTAACAACGTATGACTTTCTTTGTATTGCTGTTCCCGGATCCCGGGTATACGCCACTTACACAGTTGTTAAACCAAACTTATTAATTATGAAGCTTAAAATTACAATTTTAACAGGCATCCTGCTCACCGTTTCAGGCGTATATGCCCAAAACCTGCATCTTGACAAGATAGATGATTTCGTTACCCTCATTGAAAAAAACAACAGGGGCATTGGCAACCTTACCATTTATCAGCACGGTAAAGAACTTTATAACCGCAATTTCGGGCAAGCGGCCCTTCCTGGACCAACAGACGGCTCAGATACAAAATACCATATAGGTTCCATTACAAAAACCTATACGGCCGTTCTCATCTTCCAGCTTATCGAGCAAAACCGGCTGTCGCTTGAAGACAGGCTTGATCGTTTTTTTCCCGATATGCCCGGAGCAAAGGAAATCACGATAAGACAGATGCTGGAGCATACCAGCGGGCTGGGAGACTATGTCATCCGTGACGGAGATCCCGACTGGCTGCTTGAAAAAGTGACCGAACAGGATATACTCACCGAGATCAAACGACAAGGTTTGGTAAACCCTCCCGGAACAAAAGAAGAATACTCCAATTCGGCTTATTATCTTTTGGGGATGATTGCCGAAAAAATTCATAAAAAGGATTTCGGCTCGCTTGTACAGGAATGCATCAGCAAACCTTATCATTTAAAAAATACAGTTTCGTTGGCTGCGCTGTCTGCCAAGCCAGGAAAAGTAAGCAAATCTTATGAATATGAGAACAACGGCTGGCAGGAAAAAAAAGATTTTTATTTTCCGAATACCAAGGGAGCCGGAGATATTGTAGCTACGACCGAAGATATGCTTCTTTTTATCAATGCGCTTTTTGAATACCGGATTCTGTCGAAAGAAAGCGTTACTGTTATGAAACCGGTTATAGAAAAAAAAGAATACTTCGGAAGGGGCCTTATGCAGATCCCGTTGAACAAACATAGGTTTTACGGACATGGCGGTGATACAAGGGGAACGCATTCGGTGCTGGGGTACAATGAAGAAGACGGGGTATCGCTGGCACTCGTCATAAACGGAGAGCGGTATACCCGGAATCAGTTCATATTAGGCGTATTGAGCCTTATGTACGAAACGCCTTTTGAATTACCGCATTTTACAGAATATCAGGTCAGCTCTGAACAACTTTCACAATACGACGGAATCTACAGTTCTGCCGGTTTCCCGCTAAAAGTAACCATCAGCCACGCTGAGGGAACGCTTTTTGCCCAGGGGACAGGACAACCTTCTTTTCCACTTGAGGCGACCGATCTTCACAAGTTCAGCATGGAGGAAGCCGGATTGCAGCTGGAATTCAAACCGGAAAAACATCTTATGATACTAAAACAGGGTGGCTCTGAATTTGAACTCAAAAAAGAAGAGACCCCTAAGTGATGTATAACTTAAATATTTTTCTGAATGTCAAATCATTGTCTTAACTGTACGCAACAACTTACAGGCCGCTATTGTTCAGCATGCGGTCAGAAAGCAGATACGCACCGGATCTCGTTCAGGCACTTTATTACGCATGATGTTATGCATGGAACATTTCACCTTGAGAAAGGCATGCTTTTCACCGCAAAGCAGGCGTTGGTTCGCCCCGGAAAAGCAGCACTTGACTATATCTCGGGAAAACGAGTTGGCTATTATAATGTTTTTTACTTTATCCTCATACTCATCGGAATAAACATCCTTCTCACGCATTATCACAATGCGATTGCCTTAGATCTGGCGCCTGATAAAATCATCGCTGCTGAAACAAATGCCGTTGGTGAAAAAGTAGACAACATACTGGCACAATACGGGAAAATGCTCATTTTTATGTTTATCCCCGTTACGGCTTTCAACAGTTACATCTTATTCAACCGGAAACGGTTGAACTACAGTGAACATTTTATCATAAGCGGTATGCTGCTACTTGGAATTACTCTTTTCATAACCGCTTACCTTTTATTATTGTTCCTGCATTTTGCAGGTAAGCCGTTCAACCGCCTGGACATTAACCTGCTTTTCCTGACCTCTATTTTTTGCATTTATCTCATATTCGGATACTTTAATGCTTTCAGAAGAAACTATTCCTTTTTGGGTTTCAGTTACAGGATGCTGCTATTCCTTATCATGGGCGTCATAGAACTTCTGTTGTTTTTTTATGTAATTCTTGGTATAGCCACCGGTTGGGATGGCAATGCGGAAATAAGGTATCTGCTTTAAAAATAAAAAAGGCTTCATTAAGATGAAGCCTTTTTTATGTTCTTAAAAGTTCGCTATTTTTTACCCGGTAAATAAATCTGGAACCCTACGGCTGCTCCCAAACCGTTCTGCGCAACTGCATTGGCAGCATCGGATTTGGAATAGTTATAACCTGCCGTTACCTCAAGGGCAACGGTATTCGTAATAAAATGGGCATATCCAAGATTCAGTCCGAAGGCAAAGGAGGTGTCTGAAGCCCCTTCATTCGCACCGGTGATACCTAAATCACCCTGGCCGAAAAACCGTCCGGACGAACTCGATCCTTCAGGAAAGTAGTACCGGATAAAAGGTTTCACTCCATAGCCCCAGATATTGTCTCCTCCTTTAACTGTAGAAAATCCGAGATTAACACCAAGCCCTATCGCAATACCGTCTGAAATAAAGTAACCGGCCTTAGGCATAAGGTTGATATTGAAATTTTCACTTTCAAAGGAGTATCCAAGCGCTCCTATTGATCCACCTACAAGCCAGTTTCCTTTCTGGATTGGTTTAGTTCCTACGTTCTGCATGTACTGAGGAGTAGTGATTTCCTGGCTGTACCCTGCTGTAAACACAGCTAACAGTAGTCCTGTCAAAACAACTTTCTTTTTCATAACATCTATTTTTTTAAGTTTCATTTAAATTTACAACAAAATATTAACATTAAAAAAAAAGCATTAGGATATTTTAAGAAAAAAAACAGCACCCCGTTAAAAACTTATTGCCTACTATGGAAGCACCTTCTTCGATCAACACCCTGATTACGCAACCAGGTAAACACAAAAGCTGTTATCCTTTTTTCAATATGCCTGTTGCCACACTCTCGTTTATGAGTTCGTTTGCATAATTCCAGATGGTCTCAGACCCGTTTTGAATGACGCGTTTTTTCTCGTACACCTTTTCATAACTTACATCAAATTCCTTCCAGGTACCTCCTTTGTTGGAAGTATTCTGTAATAAAGATTCCAAACGGTCCATTGATCTTGCAAAACGGGCTTCTGCGGTAGCTCCCTCTTCAAATTCTTCCCATAAAGTTATAAGTTCCTGAGCCTGCTTATGAGGGAGCAGCCCGAAAATCCTTTGCGCTGCCAAACGCTCTGCATCGGTATTCACGTGATCCTTCTGCGTATCGTAAATAAACGTGTCTCCAGCATCAATTTCTACTATGTCGTGTATCAACACCATTTTAACAACCTTGAAAACATCAACAGGTTCATTTGAATGCTCTGCAAGTACGATGGCCATAAGAGCCAGATGCCAACTGTGTTCTGCATCGTTCTCATGCCGTTCGCTGTTAAACAGTTTTGTCCTGCGCTGAATGTATTTGACCTTGTCTATCTCCTTGATAAATTCGATCTGTTTTAATAAATCATCTGTTTTCATCCTTAATTTCAACATTTTAAACATCCTTTGCAAAAATAACCGCTCCATGGAGATATGCATCCCTGCCCCTCTTTATATCCGCTTATACTACCTGAGCTTTTCCTTAAATACCTTGCGGAACTTGTCAAGCTTTGGCGCAATGACGTAACGGCAATAAGGTTGTTCCTTATTATTCTCATAGTAATTCTGATGGTAGTCTTCAGCCTTATAGAATACCGTATACGGAGCTACAACGGTTACGACCTTTGCTGGATAAGCCTTCTCCTCGTTAAGTCTTTTGATATAAAAAAGCGCCAGTTTTTGCTGTTCTGAATCGTGATAAAAAATAGCAGAACGGTATTGGGTACCGATGTCGTTCCCCTGCCGGTTCAGCTGTGTGGGATCGTGTGCTGTAAAAAAAGCCTCAAGCAGTTCCCTGTAGGAAATAACCGAAGGGTCATATACGATGTTACAGGCCTCGGCATGCCCGGTAGATCCCGAAGACACCGCTTCATAATCCGGATTTTTGGTTTTACCTCCTGTATATCCGGAGGTTACCGATAGTACCCCCCGGAGCTGTTTAAACTGCTCTTCCACACACCAGAAACATCCGGCAGCAAAAGTCGCCGTATCCTGTTTCACGTGAACTGCCCCTGTTTCATCCTTCTTTTCCTGTTTAAATACGCCTGCTTTATCATAATTTTCCTTATTCTGCCCGCAGGAAGCCAAAGGCAATGCAAACAGCAGCAGAACCAATCTTTTACACAAACAGACTATTTTATGAATTTCCATACTTATTCAAATTTAGTTAAAAGTAAAGGTCGTGAAAATTGCGAAATTTTCAGACGGTCTCTTTATTAAAACAAAGTGAAAATACATACCAATATGTTAAAAAGAGCTGTTTTCAACGTTATATCTTACGCGCATAAAAAAACGGATGCAAAAACATCCGTCCTCTTCAAGTTTCTACTGTTCACTTCAGCTAGTTTTTAATATTAAACAAAACAACAGACGGTATAAAAATTCTTTACGTATTTTTGATACGCTATAATCCTCCTAACAAAACAAACTGATGGGGAAATTTGAAAAAGACACCTCTGTATTTACAGCCAAACTCGAAAAAATCGGCATCAACCCTTTCGTATTCGTTCCTGAAAACGTCCTCAACCTCCTTTTTGATAAAGCAGGTACAAACAAGGGAAAAATACCGGTGCTCCTGGCTGTAAACAACGGCCCTGAATACCCGCAAACGCTGTTAAGGTTTCGCGGTGCATGGCGCCTGTACATCAACACTGTGATACTTCCCCGTTCTCCTGAACGTATTGGAGAGCTGCTTACCGTACATATCCGCTTTAATCCCGTTACGGAACAATTGCTTCCCCATCCAAAACTAATTCAGGCCCTGCAAGACAATGCGGAGGCGCTTGATGTTTTCAACCGTATACGGCCTTCCCTGAGAAAAGAAATCATCAAATACATCTCCTTTCTCAAAACAGAAGAAAGCATTGACCGGAATATTGAACGCGCGGTATTGTTTCTTACAGGAAAAGGAAGTTTTGTAGGCCGGGTTAATACCGGTAAAAAAGATGAAAGATAAAAAGCCGTACAATGTACAGCCTTTTTATCATATATGTTTAATACCCGCTATCATGATATGCGGGCTTATCGAAAGCAGGGATTCTTCAGTTTCGGTTGTGTGAAGCAGCTCCATTAAGGCAGCTCTTCCCTTCTCCTTTGCCATATTGGAAAAAAAATCCCTGTCGAGCCATATAGGTCCCTCCACTGCGAACATCTTATCCACCTTAAGGCCGCAGTCCTCAAATTCTTTTCTTAATGCAGAGGGTTTATGATAAAATGCTTCTGCAAGCAACCAAGGAAATTCGTCAGGCGGATTATGAAGTCCCGAGACGAGTTCTGACTTGCACATTTCAAGAAAAGACGGCTTGTGGACGAGTCCGTTAAGCAGTCCTGCCAGCATGGAAGCCGTATGGCTGATTCCGAATCCCAGAACCACGCCCCCTTTTTTTAAAACCCTACGAGCCTCGCATATTGCGGTAAGGCGGTCTTCGTATCGTTGCAGGTGGTATAGCGGACCGTGAAGGATTACAACGTCGGCAAAGCGGTCAGGAAAAGGCAGCTCAGCCGCCGCTCCTTTTAATACCTTAAACTTATTGCGTAATCTTTCCGACCGTTCCTGAGCAATTCTTAAATGTTTGTCAACAGGTTAAACATACCTTATGGCCTTCACGCGCGAGCCATTCCGCATACTTTCCTGTTCCGCCTCCAACATCCACGATTTGGGAAGTACTTTGGAGATACCGACTTATAAGCTGCCTGATTCTTTCAAATTCAAAGATACCCATTCCTCTGGAGAGTCTTTCTTCCTCAGAGGCCTTATTATAAAAACGTTCGATATCCGAACTTATCAACTGATTTTTCTTCATACTGTTATATTGCGCACCGGCGCCTTAAAATTTTGCAAAATAGATGAAATATAAAACCGCAACTACTGTAGTAATTGTAAAGGCCAGTAAATAAAAAGGCCCGGCTGCGGTATGAAGATTTAGTTTAAGATGCTGCAAAGATATAAAATTTCATTTACTGTTGTAGGACAGAGCCTTAATAATACCAGATAGAATTAACATTTAAATAGTAATAAAATAAACTTTTAATTAATAAATTTGGTATACAAAAAAACGAACATCGTTTAACATGGATTATAAATTGATTAAAGAGGTCATCGACCTGATCTCAGAATTCGAAACAACTATTGACCGCAACAGGTTTACAGGGAATCTAGAAGGTTTTAAAGACTGGATCGCAGTTTCGCATTCGGTTGCAAATCTGGAAGAACCTCAGTGGGAAGCCAAGGAAAAAGGCAGAAGCGCAGAAAGCGTAATAAATACGCTCCTTGTACATTTAAACCGCTATGCCAAAACCTATTCAAAAGCCGCCATGTACGGTTCTGATTTTTCCACACAGGAAGAATTTATCTACCTTATCAATTTAAAGGCATTCGGAGCCATGTCCAAGATGGAGCTTATCAAAAAGAACATCCAGGATAAACCTGTTGGCATGCAGATCATCAACCGCCTGATAAAGCAGGAATGGGTTGTTCAGACAGATTCTGATACCGATAAGCGCAGCAAGCTCATCGAAATTACACCTAAAGGTATTGATGCCCTTGAAATGCAAATGGTACAGATAAGACAGGCTACAAAAATGGTAACGGGAAATTTAACCGAAGCAGAGAAAATGGAACTCATCCGCCTGCTTACAAAGCTGGACCATTTTCACAAACCTATTTTCATGAAAAATCATGCTCCTGAGGATCTGCTCAGGGAAACAGGCCGTCAGCTGTAAAGTTCATATAAACAGATTTTATTGAGGTAGGAAAAGAGGCATGGCCTCTTTTCCTTTTTTTATAAAAATGCACTTATTAACAAGGTTTTACTTTAAATAAATGGTATCTTTAAGTAAAATAAAAGCTATGAGTACAGAAAATTTACAACGAAAAGAAGCCGTCCAAAAATTAAAGGACCTTGTGGATCATATCGATATCGGTATGTTGTCTACATTTGAAGATGGAACAGCTTATCCCTACAGCATACCCATGAGCCGTCAGGAAGTAGACGACGAAGGAGTACTGTGGTTCCTTTTCTCGACTGAGAGCGAAACCTACCGGCATTTAACCCAAAACAAAAGGGTATCCGTTACGTTTTCCGATATAAGGGATTACAGGTTTCTCAGCATTAACGGCACAGCCGAAATCCTTCGTGATGAAGCGCGTATTGAAAAATACTGGAACAAGTTTATGGAGGCATGGTTTGAAAAAGGAAGCCTGGATCCTTCAATCCGGATTCTTAAAATTACACCTTCCGAAGCACATTACTGGGATAACAAGACCAACAAGCTCATGACGCTGTTCAAGGTAGCAGCGAGTGCCATCAGCGGAAAACGCATGGACATTGGTCGTGAAGGTGATCTGAATGTGTAACAGAATCAACTTTTTACTTAAGAAAAACGAACCGGCTGCGATATGTAAGCCGGTTCGTTTGCATATTGGATACCCAATGGGGAAATCTAAACTATGCGTTTCTCAATGTATTTTGAATTCATGATCCTTACGATTCCCATATAGTCCAGCCTCAATTCAACAAGGCTTCCTACCCTGTATACCCCGTCGTTGTCTCCAAGGTCCAGTACAATCATATCCGATGTGGCACCTGCAATGGCAATAGTGGTATCTGTAGGAACCAGATGTTTTACGTCTACATCCAGCAGTCCAATGTCGATGAGGGCCCTGTTCGATGTTTTTCCTATATTGCCTTCGTCGAACGTAAAGCTTTTTCCTTCCAGGTTCGTACCCAGTTCTCCCGAAGGTACGATGGGCTTTTCATAAAGTTCGATGATCTCTGCATACAAAAGGAAGATGTTCTGCTTCAACGATTCGTAGTTACGATGGTGATAGGCATTCGTTCCCATAAACAGGGTTTCTCCTATTCTGAAATGATTGATCCCTTTAGGTAGCAGCTTGTTTTCAAGCAATGAAATGGTAACAGAAGATCCTCCTGAAATAAACGGTATCTTTTTATTGAATTTTTCTTCTACCAGCTGCTTATAGAGGGAAAGCTGAATGAGCTTGTCCGAATTCGGCAGGATGCCGTACAGGCAGGAAAGGTTGGTCCCCAGCCCCACCACTTCAATATTTTCAAGTTCGAATACTTCTTCATAAAATGCAAGAAAATCCTCACGCATTACTCCCTCGCGTAGTTCTCCAAGATCGATCATGATTATAACCTCGTGCTTTTTCTTCAGCCGTACCGCTTCCTCCGAAAGCAGCTTCAGCGTATAAAGATCAGAATTCATACTGATATCGGCATAGCGCACCACATCCGCAATAACGCCTTTGGCCGGGGGTTTTATATAGATGGTTTTTGAAGTCGCATGAAGCGATTTTATCGTTTTAAGGTTGGAAATACGGGAATCCGAAAAATAATTCATGTTCATTTCCATGAGCAGTTCAAGATAGGCTTCATGCCCGCAAAGAATCTTGGTCACAGCCGACCATTGTATATCATGTTCTATAAAAAAAGCATCCAGTACCTCAAAATTATGGCGGAGGGCCTTTTTATTCAAAGTTATATGTGCCATCTTAATTTTTTATAAACCGCATTTCCGAATACTTGTTCGTAAACCCCAGTTTTTCATAAAGCTTTTTTGCGGGATTTTCATGCTCTACATGCAGGGCTATATTTCCTTTGCAGGTACTTATTACTTCTTTAATAAGTCCTGAAGCAATGCCCTGGCCGCGGTATGCATTGTGCGTTGCAATGTAAACAAGTATGTTTTCGGGTATGTAATCCTTCATTCCAGTTTCGTTAACCACTGCAACACCTGCCAGTTCCTCCTTTACGTAAGCCGAAAAAACAGTTCCCGATGTAGGCAGTTCGGATAGCCTGTTCATGGCATAGTTTAGGCACGAAGCGATGTCTTTTTTTTTATCTCCGTACTCCTGAAGGTGTGTATAAAGAAAATCTACAATTTCGGTTTGCTCGGTTGTCGTCAGGGGATGTTGATCATCCCATTTTTTAATTATCATGGTATTTAATTTTTAACTCCATTCAATCTACTTAAAAAATAAACAATTGTCATTTTTTTAACATTTTTTAACTTTAAAAAAATCTTAAACACAACGAAACTAAATTTTTAAAAACAATTATTAAAAAAAAAGGACTGCTTTCTTTTTAGGGATCGAAAGCAGTCCGGTATTACTTAACGGCGTATCTCGGGTCCGTTAAGCAAAAGCCCAAATCGGTTATTATAAATGGTTATATTCTTTTTTTATTTACACTGTCTTTTGCAGGGTATTTTTTTGTGAATACATGATTTTTGTAAATTCCTATTTATTTTCCCGAATATACGGAACCATCATCAAGGTGAATTAAAAAGCGCCTTCCTGTAAGCCTCAAGTGCTTGTTTCCGTGCTTTTTCATGCTCTACCAAAGGATCGGGATAGGCACCCGTACTCCATTCCGGAACCCACCTTTTTATATAATCATGATTTTTATCAAATTTTGCAGCCTGCAAAAGCGGGTTAAAAACCCTGAAATACGGAGCTGCATCGCACCCACTGCCAGCAGCCCACTGCCAGTTTCCGTTGTTCGCAGCCAGATCGTAATCGTTAAGCCTTCTTGCAAAATAAGCTTCCCCCCACCGCCAGTCGATAAGAAGGTGTTTGCAAAGAAAACCTGCCGCTACCATACGGGCCCTGTTGTGCATATACCCTGTCTGGTTAAGTTGCCTCATACCCGCATCTACAAAAGCATACCCTGTTGTACCCTCGCACCAACGGCGGAATTCTTCCTCATTGTTTCGCCAGGAAATATGGTCGTACTGTTTTTTAAACGATTCTTTTACCACGTAAGGAAAATGATAAAGGATCTGCATAAAGAATTCCCTCCATATAAGTTCCGAAAGCCATGCATGACTGTATTTTAAGGCAAACGTTACACATTTACGGATGCTTACAGTACCGAACCTCAACGCCATACCCAGGCCGGAAGTATGCTCTCTGAACGGATAATCGCGGTAATCCGCATACTGCGTTATAACAGCCGCATCCAGAACAGGTTCTTTAAACAGCATATCGGTTTCTAAAAAGCCGATATCCCTAAGGCTGGGAATCCGTGCAAAATCTCTTTTTAAAAATTTTTCTTTATTCGGAGTATGCAGGGAAAACGGCAGGCGCCCCGTTAAACTTTCTTTCCATTTTGCGGCATAAGGCGTATAAACCGTGTAAGGGGTAAGATCTTTCTTAAGAATGTCGCCTTTATCAAATACCACCTGGTCTTTAAATGCCCTGAACGGAATACCATATGAGGCGAAAAGCTCAAATATTTCGAGATCCCTCTGTATCGTTGCCGGTTCATAATCGCGGTTGCAGTAAACCGCCGCTACCTCATATTCCTGTGTTAGATTTCGGAAGATGTCAAGCGGTAACCCTATGAATGTATGGAGTCTTGTTCCCACAGAAGCAAGATCTTCATTAAGCTTTTCCAGAGCACCGTGCATATAGTGCACCCTCCGGTCATAGCGGTCTTCCAGCCTGTTAAGGATATCCGTATCAAAAATAAACAACGGCAACACAGGATCCGGGCCGTTAAGCGCATGTCGGAGTCCGGTATTGTCTTCCAACCGCAGATCACGCCGGAACCAGAACAGGCTCACTTTAGTTTTCATGCCCGCTTTTATCGTGTTTTACCCAGATAAGTCCAGATGTATTATAACCTACCTCTTCTGCTATTTTAAGGTACTGTTGTTTTACAGCATCCGGTATACGGGGTTCCCTTGATAAAATCCAAAGATAGTCAAGATTTTTTCCTGCCACGAGTGCATAGCGGTATCCTTCGTCGAGCGCTATGACGTTATAACCTGAATAAAAGGGTCCGAAAAAGCTTACTTCTAATGCAGCCGTCTGCTTTCCGTTTCTGAACCTGGCTACACCCTCTGCCGACTTCCACTCTTTTTTTAGCGGATTGAACCCTTTATTTAATACTCTAACATTACCATCCTCGTTAAGGCTGTACGTTGCCGTAACATTGTTCAGGTCCTTTTCAAACCTGAAATCAAACCTCGCAATTTCGTACCAGGTACCAAGATATCGGTCCAGTTCAAAATCCGAAACCGGTTCTGCCTTTTCCGGTATCGAGACACAGCTTTGCAGCATATACACGAGAAACAATATCAAAAACGTTGCTATTGGTTGCCTATTCATGGTCTTTGTTTTTTTGAAATTTTTTAAACAGTAAAATATTTAGGAGAAACTGTGTATATCCGTATACCGCATCTTCAACCGGAATGGTTCGTATACGCAGGTTCAGGAAGGTGTCGGGATTGTAATTGACAATAGGAGCATCCAGACCAGAACCTGTCAAAACCCCGTTTACAAGAAAAAAACCAGGCAGCAGAAGCGTAAAAACCAGAGAAGCTTCCCCTAACCACTGTACTTTTGCAATAAAGTGCAGGTAAACCAATACCGAAATGGCAGCCAGACATGTAACTAAAGTATACACTTTAAAACCATACAGTAAAGCTGTGACTGCGCATACGATAAGTGAAACAAAAACGATCAGGTTATTAAAGCTCCTCATCCATGAAAGGTTGAAAAAACGCGTAAGACAGTAATACGTAAATATGCAGGAAAAAGGAATGCAGAAAAAAAACAGCCATTCTTCAACAGGTAACCCCAGAAGCCTCCATCCTACCGTATAATCCGCATTAAACCACCACACCCCATTCCGGGTAAACCATACATCCCATGCAATGAAGGGAACCGCAGCAACCGAAGCCGACTTGACAAAAGCCGTAAAATGTTCATTGAAACGGATGCGTTTATCGAATGAAAAAGCAAAACACACCACAACGGTGAGAAAATTAATGATAAGATACGTATATGGTTTCATAGACGCGTTGTTTTAAAGTACATCTTAAAATATTTCATTGGAACCCATAAAAAACCGAAACATTCCCCTTCTTTCCGTCCTATATGCCGGTGGTGCTGTTTATGAGCCCTTCTAATAGCAAGGAAATAGGGATGCCTTATCTTTTTAAACCATTTTATACGTTGGTGTATGAATACGTCGTGTACCCAAAAATAGGCCATTCCGTAAAGAGTTATGCCCAAACCTATATAAAAAGTAAAATTAAATCCATGCTGTACTCCCCTGTACATAAGGAAAATGGCCGGCACTGCAAAAATGACAAAAAACCAGTCATTTTTTTCGGCAGTTCCGGAACTGCTGTGATCGTGGTGATCCCTGTGCAGGTACCATAAAAATCCGTGCATAACGAACTTATGGATGCACCACGTGACACCTTCCATGAGAACAAACGTTACAATAAGGACGCATACATTCATCTTCTCAGTTTTAAATTACGGCAATCTTATACTGTACATAACTGGTCATGGCCAGAGACAGCTTACGGCCATTGGCAATACGCACCCTGCTGTTCATGATCTTATTAGCGGGTGTTTTCTTTATTTTCATAAACAGCGAAACAAAATACTTATAAGCGAGGTACACGCCAAATCTCGACGAAGCCGGCAACTTGCGTATACCTGTAAGTGCTTCGCGGAAGTCTGCCTCTATTTCCATTTCAATTGCTGACTTTACTTCATCATTGAATACCTGAAGGTTTATATCGGGGAAATATGACCTTCCCAGCACCTTGTTGTCATAATTAAGGTCGCGGAGAAAATTCACCTTCTGAAATGCTGAACCGAGCTTCATGGCTGCTGGTTTAAGCATTTCATAAGCCTCCGTATTTCCTTCTACAAATATCTGAAGGCACATAAGCCCTACTACCTCAGCTGATCCGAGTATGTATTCCTTATAACGGGCCGTATCATATTCCGCTTTATAAAGGTCCATTTCCATGCTGTGCAAAAACTGAACAATAAGCGCATGGTCTATAGAGTAACGGTTTACCGTTTCCTGAAACGACTGCAATATGGGATTCAGTGAAATCCCCTCCTCTAATGCCTGCCAGGTTTCCGATTTGAGTCGTTCCAGCAATCTTTCCTGATCGTACCCCTGAAAACTGTCGACAATTTCGTCTGCCAGCCGTACATATCCGTAAACGGCGTAAACCGCCGGCCGGATTTTTGGTTTCAGCGCCAGGATGCCAAGTGAAAAGCTCGTACTGTATTTTTCTGTTACCGCTTTACTTACCCTGTAAGCCAGTTCATCAAATAGCTTTTTCATATAAGCCTATATTAAAGTTTCTTTAACTGTTCTGCCACTATTTTACCCGAAATAACCGACGGTGGTACGCCCGGTCCTGGGACTGTAAGCTGACCTGTATAGTACAGGTTCTTTATTTGTTTATTTTTAATGCCTGGCTTTAAAACGGCAGTCTGAGACAAGGTATTGGCCAGCCCGTAAGCATTTCCTCCGTAAGCATTGTAATCCTTCCGAAAATCGCTCACACAATAACTCCTTTTATAATCTATAAAGGATTTTAAGTTCTCAATGCCCGTTTTTTGTTCCAGGCGTTGCAGCATTTCATCAAGGTACCTTTCTCTAACAGCTTCTTCATCCTGCAGTTCTATGGCAACGGGCATGAGTAAAAACACATTTTCATGTCCCTGAGGCGCAACGCTTTCATCGGTTTTAGATGGGCAGCACACATAAAACAACGGTTTTTCCGGCCATTTTTTTTCTGTATAGATAGCGTCGATATGGGAATCGAGATCGTGCTCGAAAAAGAGAGTATGATGTTTAATATTCGGCAGCTTTTGAGTAAAACCGAGGTAATAGATAAGGCATGAAGGCGCGAAGATCCTGGTTTGCCAGTAATGATCCTGGTAATTGCGCAGCTCTTTTTCGACAAGGGTTTCGGAATGCTGATAATCTGAAGAAGCTACAACGGCATCACAATAAACTGCCTTGCCATTCACCACAATGTGGGAGATTTTTCCATTATCGTCTTTTATTTTTTCAGCCGTGCTGTTAAAATGAAACTTTACACCCTGTGCCTCACAAACCTGCTGCATGGCCTTGACAAGTTCGTAAAAGCCCCCCATGGGATACCAGGTGCCCAAAACATAACCTCCGTAATTCATAAGGCTGTAAAGAGCAGGTATTTTTTTGGGAGAAGCCCCAAGGAAAATTACAGGGAACTCCATAAGTGTCCGAAGAACCGGATTAGAAAAATAACGACGTACATAATCCCTGAAGTTGGTCAGCAGGTTGAGTTTTAAAACACTTCCAAGTATTTTCGGCGATGAAAATTCCAACCAGCTGTAACAAGGTTTGTTTACAAACTCACACATCCCTACCTCATATTTGTAGCGTGCTGAATCCATAAAGGCATCGAGACGAGCTGCACTGCCTAATTCAAGGTTTTCAAAAAGCCGTTGTAAGTCGCTATAATCCTTTGGCACCGAAACAGTCTGTTCTTCAAAAACCATTTCGAACTGAGGATCGAGGGCAACGAGGTCGTAGAAATTACTTGCTGAATAACCAAAATCCTTAAAAAAGCCTTCTATAATATCGGGCATCCAATACCAGCTTGGACCCATGTCAAAAATATAGCCGTTATCTGTTTTAAACTGCCGGGCCCTGCCTCCTGCCATTGCATGTTTTTCATATACGTACACCTCATAACCCTGCTTTGCAGCATAGGCTGCGGCAGAAAGTCCGGAAATACCAGCTCCTATTACAGCAATCTTTTTTTTAGGGTTTTCTTTATGCATGGTTATCCTTTGTTATTCCCAACAAATATAAAGTAAAATAAAATACATTATATAAAAGAAATTAGTTTATTTTTAAACTATACAAAATTACTTAACAGCGGATATTTTTCTATCATACTTCAATTCCATGTTTAAATAAGGGTTAAAAATGTCGGAAAAACCTTGTTAGAACTCCATATTTTGTATTTTAGGAAATGAAAAAAAAAGTTATGTCTATCACCTTAATTACTCTTTCATCTTTACTTATCCTGCTCAGCATTCTGCCGTTTGTACAAAATCAGCACTGGGTATTCCGCATACCCGAATTCATGAAGCTTCAGTTATTGTCCCTTCAGATTGTAATCGTCTTTTGTTCGGTATTTTATATTACAAAAACCACTTTGCTTTTATACTTAACCGTTGCGCAAACAGGACTCCTTATTTATCACTGTTATCTGTTGTTACGCTACACCAGGTTCTGGAAGACTGCAAAACCGGAGCATGCACTAGGTACTTCTGATAAAGTAAAAATCCTTTCATGCAACGTATATCAGTTCAACACAGAATTTCATCGTTTTATCAAACTTATACAGACTGAAAAACCCGATCTTTTCCTTACTATGGAAAGCAATAAAGAATGGGAACACGAACTACAGGTGCTTGAAAAAGATTATCCGGAATATCAAAAAGTACCACTTGAAAATACTTATGGAATGCATTTTTATACAAAGTTGAAAGTTATACGCCTTATTACCCATTATTTCGTATCGGATGATTTACCCAGTATTGAAGCCGAACTTGAAACGCACGACGGACATCGCTTTGTTTTTTTCGGGGTACATCCGCCACCTCCAAGCCCAACAGAAGAAGGTACTTCAAAAGAACGCGACGGCGATTTACTCAGCGTTGCCAAAAAGGTTCGTTCATTGCGGCTGCCCGTTATCGTGACCGGAGATTTCAACAATGTGGCCTGGGCTAAATCTTCCATCCTGTTTAAAAAGACCAGCCGACTCTTAGATGCTCGTATAGGTCGAGGTGTTCTGGCTACCTTTCCTACAAAGTACCGGCTGTTCCGCATTCCGCTGGATCTTCTTTTTCACAGTCCCGATATCTTTATCGACAGGCTGTTTATTTATCCTTCTGTGGGTTCTGACCATTTCCCTATAGGTTGCACCTTTCATATCGGAATACGATCAGAAAAACAACAAAATGAGGTAGAAGATCTGAAACATGGAGAAATGCAGGAAGTGAACAGGCTGATCAGGGAAGGGCAACTCGAAGAAAGCGACAACCGTGAAGAGTTCTGTTCTGTTGAAGGCATCATGGAATGATTAAATATCATCGGTACCCCAGTTGTGAAATATATTTCGTAACTTAACGTAAGCTAATCTTTAGAAGTCCCTTAATGCTCAGATTCACCGATAAAGGTATTTACTGCATACCCGGCAGGTTTTACATAGACCCTTGGAAACCCGTTGATACCGCCGTTATTACGCACGGCCATTCCGACCATGCCCGTTGGGGTATGAAGCGCTACCTGTGCCATCACTTTACGGTTCCCATACTTAAAAGCAGAATAGGCAGCGATATTACGGTACAGGGTATGAATTATGCAGAAACACTGAATTTGAACGGTGTAAAAATCTCACTTCATCCTGCAGGCCACATTATTGGATCGGCACAAATAAGGCTTGAGTACAAAGGAAAAATTGTAGTGGTATCGGGCGATTATAAAACCCAGGACGACGGCCTCTCTACTCCTTTTGAATCGGTTAAATGCCATGAGTTCGTTACTGAAAGTACGTTTGGACTGCCCATTTACAACTGGAAAACTACAGAACAGCAGAACGCACAACTGCAGCAGTGGGTGCTACAGAACAGGAATAACGGTAAGACCTCCGTTTTAGTCGGTTATTCCCTTGGGAAGGCGCAGCGCATTATGAAAGCGCTCGAAGGAATTGGTCCTCTATACGTTCACTACGCTATAGCCCGCTTAAATGAAGCCTATGAAACAGCAGGCATACTACTACCCAACTACCATCTTGCCGATTTTCGAGACAATGTAAAGCAACTCAACAGGGAAATCGTGATTGTTCCTCCTTCATTGCTCGATTCCAACCTCATAAAGAAGATTCCGAACAAGGCAGATGCCATCTGCTCGGGCTGGATGCAGGTACGTGGTGCAAGAAGGTGGAGAAGTGCCGATGCCGGTTTTCCCATAAGTGATCATGCAGACTGGAACGGTCTTCTCGACGCTGTAAAGAGTACAGGAGCCGAAAAAGTATACGTTACGCATGGACAAACGTCTGTATTTACGAAATATCTTAACGAATCCGGCATTGAGGCTCAAGAGGTCAGAACTGAATACGGTAATGAAGAGGAAACAGCCGTAAAAACACAAGAAGACCCATCCGTTTAATACTGATTAATACTGAAACCAAAACCTTGCGATTTGAAAACATTTGCCACCCTCATAAACGATCTCGACAGCACCAATAAAACAAGCCGTAAACTTGAAGCCATCGGTCGGTTTTTAGATGAGGCCGATGATGCAGACAAACTTTGGTTTCTTGCACTTTTCACAGGAAAAAGACCTAAAAGGTCCGTAAATACGGCACTCTTGAAACAATGGGTCATGGAAATTACCCGAATCCCAGAATGGCTGTTTTTGGAGTGTTACAGCTCAGTAGGAGATCTCGGGGAAACCATTTCGCTATTGCTTCCCGAACCCGACACCCATACAGAGCGTAGCCTTTCGGAATGGATGCACGAAATACTAAAACTGCAGAACCTTACGGAAGAGCAAAAAAAGCAGTTCGTACTCGAAAGCTGGAAAACACTTCCCCAGAACGAACGCTTTATTTTCAATAAACTGCTTGGCGGCAGTTTCAGGGTTGGTATATCGGCCAAGAGCCTTATTAATGCCATTGCAACGCATTACAACTTAGAAGCCAGTGCCGTAACACATGCCATCATGGGCGATTGGAACAGGGACGAAGTTTCATTCGAAGAGCTTATCCGCGGTACCTATTCCGATACGAACCTTTCTAAACCCTACCCGTTCTGCCTCGCTTATCCTATAGATAAAGAGCTTGAAGAACTGGGCAGCCCCGTTGACTGGCAGGCAGAATACAAGTGGGATGGCATTCGCGGACAGTTCATTAAAAGGAAGGGCGAAGTATTTATCTGGTCAAGGGGAGAAGAACTGGTCACCGACCAGTTTCCCGAACTTAAATCGGCGTTGCTTCAGATGGATGGAGATTTTGTGCTCGACGGTGAAATACTGGCCTACCGCGGTGGTGTCCTCAACTTTTCGGAGCTGCAGAAAAGACTCAACCGCAAAAATGTAGGCAAAAAGATGCTTGAAGAACTCCCTGTAGTTGTATTTGCATACGACTTACCTGAACTCGAAGGCCTTGACCTGCGCCACGAGCCGTTGCATGAACGCAGAGCATTACTGGAGGCACTTCTGAGCCGTAATACAGTAGAGCAGATACAATTATGCAGCATCGTACCTTTTACGGACTGGAGCGAACTATACGGCAAAAGAACCGGAGCACGCGACCTCAACAGTGAGGGCCTTATGCTTAAACACAGGGATTCTATCTATCATGCCGGAAGAAAGCGGGGTGACTGGTGGAAATGGAAAACAGATCCTCTTACCATTGATGCAGTCCTGATTTATGCGCAGAAAGGAAGCGGAAGGCGCAGCGGCTATTATACCGATTATACGTTTGCTGTCAGGGACGGCGACGCGCTTGTGACCATTGCCAAGGCTTATTCCGGACTCACCGACAAGGAAATTCAGGAGGTAAGCCGCTTTGTCAGCCATAATGCCGTTGAAAAGTTCGGTCCCGTACGCACTGTAAAACCGGAGCTTGTTTTTGAAATCGCATTTGAAGGTATCGGATTCAGCAAACGCCATAAATCCGGAGTGGCCCTTCGCTTCCCGCGCATCGTACGCTGGCGACGTGATAAAACCGTTAACGAGATTGACCATATTGAAGAAATAAAAAAAATGATCACCTGATTTGAAAGAGTCATTACAACATACGCCGGGTTTTTTAACCGTGATGAACTGGATGAGTTCCAAAGGCAACAGTCCTTTCAGCTTCCAACAGAAGACATGGGACAAATACGGTCGTGGCTACAGCGGTATGGTAGTTGCCCCAACAGGATTCGGCAAGACCTTCTCGGTCTTTCTGGGTGTACTCATCGATTTCATGAACCGCCCCGAACGATACCGGAAGGGTCTTAAGCTCATATGGATCACCCCGCTGCGTTCACTGGCCAAGGATCTTTCCAGAGCCATGCAGCAAGCTATAGACGAAATCGGACTCGACTGGACTGTTGAAGTACGCAATGGGGATACCGACATAAAGACAAGACAAAAACAATCGAAGCAAATGCCCGACGTACTGCTCGTTACTCCCGAGAGCTTACACCTGCTTCTGGCTCAAAAAAAACGCGAACAGATTTTTAAATCTCTGGAATGCGTAGTTGTGGATGAATGGCACGAACTCATTGGAAGCAAACGCGGTGTCATGACCGAGCTGGCCCTGGCATATCTTAGGTACCTGCAGCCTCAACTTCAGACATGGGGTATTACGGCCACTATAGGCAATCTGGAAGAAGCAGCTTCGGTTTTATTATCCACAGCACAAAAAACGACGACAATTACGGCACGGGAACGTAAAAGGACAGAAATCATCACAGTATTCCCGGACGAAGTGGAACTGCTGCCATGGGCTGGCCATCTCGGCGGTCGCCTTGTACAAAAGGTGGTTCCGGTCATCCTTGAAAGCCGCTCCACCCTGCTTTTTACCAACACAAGGAGCCAGAGTGAGAACTGGTACCAACTGCTTCTGGAAGCATATCCCGATTTTGCAGGCCAGATTGCCCTACACCACAGCTCCATCGACGCGCATTTAAGACAATGGATTGAAGAGGCGCTTAGTGCAGGTAAGCTCAAAGCAGTCGTTGCCACCTCATCGCTCGACCTGGGTGTGGACTTTAAACCTGTTGACACGGTAGTGCAGGTAGGTTCCAGCAAAGGCGTAGCACGCTTCATACAGAGAGCCGGACGCAGCGGACATTCCCCTTTTGAAACGTCGAAAATCTATTTCGTTCCCACTCATTCACTGGAACTCATAGAAATCGCTGCGCTTAAGGAAGCTGTAAAAACAGGTACTGTGGAAGAGCGTGAGCCCATGGTGATGACCTTTGACGTACTCGTACAGTTTCTTGTAACCATTGCTCTTGGTGGCGGTTTCCATGCTCAAGAGCTGTTTCGTATTGTGAGCAGCTGCCATGCGTTCTCAATGCTTACCATAGAAGAGTGGAACTGGTGCCTTACATTCATTACGGTGGGCGGAAGCATCGGTAAAAATTACGAAGAATTCCATAAGGTAACTATAAGTGAAGAGTGCATTTACCTAGTAGAAAAACGCAGGATTGCCATGATTCACCGCATGAACATGGGGGTTATTGTCAGCGACGCCATGATGCGCGTTAAATTCGTTTCAGGTGGCTATATTGGCATGATTGAAGAATACTTTATTTCAAAACTCAAAACCGGTGACCGTTTCACTTTATCAGGCAGGGTGCTTGAACTCGTACGCACCAAGGAAATGACAGCTTATGTACGTTTGTCTTCAGGAAGAGCCATTACACCAAGTTGGCTTGGCGGGCGTCTTCCCCTGAGCAGCAACCTGAGCTGTTTCCTGCGTGAAAAGCTAGCCCGCGCTCTTGATCCGGCAAGCAGGGAGCCTGAATTAAGGTTCCTGCAACCACTGTTTGCAAAGCAGATGGAACACTCTTCCATACCCGCACAGGATGAATTCTTAATCGAAAAGATCCGTACGCGAGAAGGCTATCATGTATTTATGTATCCGTTCGAAGGAAGACTTGTACATGAAATTATGGCCTCATTGCTGGCTTACCGCATCAGCAGGCTGTATCCTTCAAGCTTCTCCATCGCTATGAACGACTATGGCTTCGAGCTTTTTTCCGATACAGAGATTCTCCTGGAACAGGAACAGTTTAAACAGCTGCTCTCCAGGGAAAACCTTATGGAAGATGTTGCAGCCAGCATCAATGCGACTGAGATGGCCAAAAAGAAGTTTCGCGATATTGCCGTCATCTCGGGTCTTGTCGTGCAGAACCTTCCTGGCCTGCAACGCAACAATAAAAGCCTGCAGGCATCGTCGGGCATCCTTTTTAAGGTATTCGAAGAATACGATCCCCACAACCTGCTGCTGCGCCAGGCTTATACCGAAGTATTCAACCAGCAACTCGAAGCTCCAAGGCTCACGGCCGCCTTTGAACGTATAGGCCAAAGCCGCATTGTCTATAAAGAATCTTTCCAGTTCACCCCGCTTAGCTTTCCTATAAAAGTAGACAGTCTGCGGCAATCTCTTTCAAGTGAAGACCTGGTAAAACGCATCGAAAAACTGCAAAAAAGCTATTTAAAACCAAAAAGGAAGAAATGAACCTAGCAGAACTACCGCTGAATTTTGGAACAGAAAAACTGCTGCTCACAAACCAGCGGGCTCTATACTGGCAACGTGAACGTACACTCGTAATTTCCGATTTGCATCTTGGAAAGGCTGCACATTTCCGTAAAAACGGCATTGCCATACCGACACAGGTCACTGTCAACGACCTTTTAAGACTGGAACGGTTGCTGCATCACTATCCTGCCGACAAGCTCCTCATTGTAGGAGATCTCATCCATGCAAGGAATAACTCGGAAATTATCCTTTTACACGCAATTAAGCAAAAATTTCCGTCTACCCGGTTCGTTCTTATAAAGGGTAACCATGACCGTTTGCCCCATGCCCTTCTACAAAAAATAGGCATACAAGAGTTACACGAATCCTTAACAATAGGTACGTTGAACTTTTCACATGAACCTGATGCAAATTCCCGGGGCTACGGCATCTGTGGACACATCCATCCCGGCGTACGGCTCAAACTTCCCGACCGCAGCAGCATCAGCCTGCCGTGCTTTGCCATTACATCCAAAACCCTGGTGCTGCCCGCCTTCAGCCACTTTACAGGACTCGATACAAAATACGGAACAGACGATACCAAATATTTTGCACTTACCGAAAATGCCATCTTCATGCTTAAAGGTCGGACTTTATGAAAATATACCAGTTCCTTACAGGCATTTGCATAAAAAGATCTCGCATAGTAAAATATTATAATACGATTTATCTTTCACAGATAATTCCATTTATTTCATATAGGAGAAAGGTATTGAGGAGTTCATTAAAGAATTATAAAGCTCTGATAAGTTATTTTTAAATCTTAACAAAATCAACATTTAAAATACATTAAAACCTAAGAGAAATATACTATTTTGCCAACTTCAATACAGATTATATATTACCTATTAATGAATATTTTATTGCTCGACGATCACCCAATGACTATTGAAGGCTATATTTCTATACTAAAACAGCCTTCGTATCATTTTCATAAAGTTTTATCCTGTGAACAAATTTACCTATGTTAAAGAATGGCAATATTCCGCATGTAGCTATCGTTGACCTAAATCTACCTTCTTATCCTGATCAAAATTTGTATTCTGGTATAGACTGTAGCATTTTAATTAAAGAATATGCTCCTCATTGTAAGATTATTTTTATCACGGCTCATGAAGAAGCTCTCACGTTATATCAAATATACAGGAAATCAAATCCAAATGCCTTAATTGTAAAATCTGATTTTGTACAAAAAGACATTGAGAATTTATTAAAAGGGAATCTACAAGAACCATATCTCAGTATCAAATCTGAAAAGGCATTAAATGATGTTAAGCTGAAGGCTTCTCTTCTAAGTTCGAGAAATGCTGAGATTTTGATGTATTTATCAAAAGGATTTAAGGTTTCTCAAATTGGTCAACTTATCGATTTAAGTAATGGAGCCGTTCAGAAAAGATTAAATAAAATGCTTCAGGAATTTAAAGTAACAAATTACCATGAACTTATACAAGTTTGTAAAGTAAAAAATTTAATTTAAATTAACATTTAATATTGAAATTGAGCCTATAATCATAAATGTTATAACCTCTACATTATTTCCACCCTATTTTAATATAAGTTTGAAAAATGGAAATAGAAATCCCCTTATAACTAAGTGCACGTAGATAAAAATAAGAGCTTCATTCTATTTTCTAAACATAAAATAACATTATAATTAAAAAAAAATGAAAAAATTATTTTTCGGTGCATTAATATGCATTGCATTTGTTGGAAACACTTTCGCTTTTAATAAAGCAGAAACAAAAACAAGTGAGAAAATCGATAACGAAGATGCTTGTGTTACATGTCCCATTACCATTACTAAATATGATAAGGATGGAAACATAACCAGTTCTGAAACAAAAAACTACAGGGTCTGTACAATGACTTGTGAGCAAGCTGTAAAACAAGTAAATGATTTTTTTAATACCGGTACCGTAATTGCCCCATAACAAGAAGAGTCTCAGTAATGGGACTTCTTTACTTTCTAATAACAATATTTAGTTATTGTCAACGTTAACTTTACATATTGATCTAATTATTCTTAAATGACTTTTAAAATACTATTGGCCCTTCTTTTTTTTAACACTACTTTTGGACAGAATACTAAAATAGTAACCGAACTAGTTTATCTAAATTATAAATATTCAGATCTGGATACAGAAAGTACAGATCATCTTTATTTAACAGACAACGGAAACAAAGCGCTGTATGTATCGGGTAAAAGGTCTAGGATTAACTCTACAAAAAAGGAACAAGGCGACGTGGTTATAAAACTTCCTTCAGGGAACGGAGACCATATCTACCTCAACGATACAGAAAAAGATTCCATTTTTTATAAAACTTCAGTAATGGATGCCATTTTTTATGTAAAGGAAAAAATGCCGGAACTGACTTGGAAGCTTGTTGAAGAATTTAAGGAATTCGAAGGAATTAAGTTACAAAAGGCTGTAACCTCGTTCAGGGGGCGCAATTATACTGCCTGGTGCGATCTGGACACACCTGTGAGTGCTGGTCCTTGGAAGCTCAACAACTTGCCAGGTCTTGCCTACGAAGTATCTGACGACCACAAGGAATTCTACTATGAATGGTATCTTATAAAGATTAACAGAAAGACACAAGTAAACCTTGAAGCTTACAACCTGAACAAATCAAGAATGGTGAGCTTAAAAGAATTTGTATCGCGCAAAGATGCACTTTATTCTGACTCTGGAACTGCTGGCAGCATACGTTCTACAAACTTACCAGGTATGGAAGCTGTTGGAGGCTCTGTTGAAACGATTGACCACAGGGTTCGATCAAACGAGATCATATACGAATGGGAAAAATAAGCCTTAAGTTTGTACTTATTCTTTTAAAAGTATTGTTTTTCAGCAATACTTTTTTTGCTCAAAATATAGAGGGTGTCGTCAAAAACATTCACAATATCCCTATTGAGAACGCAAGCATTATCTTAAAAAACAATAAAAATGAAACCGTTTCCTACCAGTTTACCAAAACCGGTGGTACTTTCCGTTTTACCGGACTTGTAGCTGGTACTTACTATCTGCAGTCAAATGCATCAGGGTATGAAAAACTACTGCTGACCGTCTCGTTGGCTAAAGACAGTACAGAATCAGTAACCGCTGTACTAGAAGAAAAAACAGAAGAATTACAAGAAATAATCATTGATCTTCCTACACCAATAAAACAAAAGAAAGATACAGTTACATTCAATGTAAAAGCATTTACGAACGGAACTGAATACACAGTAGAAGATCTTTTAAAGAAGCTTCCTGGCATACAGGTTACCGCGGAAGGTACGGTAAAGTTTGGTAATCAGGAAATTGAAAAGATTATGGTTGAAGGAGATGATTTTTTCGAAAAGGGATACAAGGTTCTCTCAAGGAACATGCCCGCAAAACCTTTAAAGGAAGTGGAACTTTTAAAAAACTATTCCAATAACAAACATTTAAAAGGTATCGAAAACAGCGATAAAATATCTCTGAACCTTAAGTTAGATGACGATGCCAAGCGACATTGGTTCGGAAATTTGGAAGCCGGTTACGGAGCAGCGTCTGAAAACAGATATACAGTTCGCGGCAACCTTATGAACTTTGGAATGAAAAACAAATACTACTTTTTAACGAACATCAATAATTTGGGATATGACGCAACAGGTGACATTGAACATCTTATCCGTCCAGCTACTGAGTCTACTGTAGGAAACAATCCCTCCTCCTCATTGCTTCTAAGCCTTTCTCCTTCCACAGTCGCTCTGAAAGATGATCGTACTAGTTTCAATAACGCTGAAATGCTTTCTTTAAACAGTATTTTTACGTTATCTGATAGAACCAAACTCAAAGCCATTATTTTTCTTAACACCGACGCACAAAATTTCTACCGTAACAGTTTAGATCGTTTCTCCGATGAAACAATCACATTTGAAAATACAGAAGATTACTATATGCGGCAAAAGCGACTTTCAGCCTTTGGAAAAATAAACCTTGTTCATGATTTTTCCAAAAAATCTACTATGGAGTTCACTACCCGTTTTAATTATTCAGACAATAAAGACCATAGCGTTGTTAACTTTAACGGACTACCTCTAGAAGAACAGCTGAAAACCAACACCCATTTTGTTGATTCTGAAATAAATTATACTATCAAGCCTTCGGCATCGAAAGTATGGATACTTACTGGCAGGCTTGTGATGGAAGATTCTCCTCAACGTTACGATGTAAACAGATTTATTTATCAGGATCTTTTCGGACAGGATGCTCAAGCAATCGGTCAGACATCCAAAAATAAGATGCTTTTTTATGGTTTTGAAGCAAAATATCTGGATCGCAGACCTAATGGAAATTTGTTTGAATTTAGAACGGGAGCTGAATGGAAGAACGACAACCTTAATACAACTCTTCAACTTATAAATGAGGAAGAAATTCCTTATCAGCCAAACGGTTTTCAGAACAATTTAAAACTGCAGCAACATTCCTATTACAGTGAATTCAACTATTTATGGCAGTTGAAGGACAATTTCAGTATAACACCTTCTATTAAAATCAACTTAATGAACCAATGCATGGTGGAAACCTACTCCGAAATGCAATCAGTACCTTTACTTATAAGCCCAGTATTGAATTTAAATTGGGAATTGAACAGCAAAAATAAGTTTCAGGCTACTTACCGCTATAATCAGCATACGGGACAGCTAACTAACATGTATCCTCAATACATCCATTCCGGTTTCCGAAGCTTTTCTACTGGTTATGGTAATTTTACAAAATTTGGTGTACATAACACAAGCCTTAGTTATTCGCTTGGTAATTGGTCAGATCGTTTTTTTATGTCGGCTGTAACAGGTTACAGTTTTTCAGATGCATACTTTTCTACCTCTACTATAATGTCGCAGAACTACTCTGTTACCTTACCTGTTGTACTCAGAAACCGCAATATGATTTATTACAACCTAAGCACCGATTATTATTTTAAATACCTCAAATCTAACCTTAAGACTATTTTTAGCACCAATCGTTCCCAGTACCGCAACTATGTGAACAGTTCTGATATTCGTGACATCACTGCTATTTCCATTAATTATGGACTGGAGTTACGATCCGGATTCCGCAGCATTTTTAATTATCATGCCGGCACAATTTGGGATTATACACAGTTTAAAACCACAACCGCTTTGGATTATTCCAATAACAGAACGTTTCTGAACCTTAGTTTCCGGTTTTCAAAAGAGTTCAACGCTTCTTTTAACAATGAACGCTACTTTTTCGGGAGCCTTTCACAGACAAAAAAGGATTTCTATTTTTCGGACTTCTATTTAGAATATCAGCCGGACAACAAACTACGCCTGACATTCATATTGAACAACCTTTTCAATACAAATTCGTTTGTGTCGTACAGTATTTCTGATATCAGCTTTTCTGAAACAAGCTACCGATTAATTCCTCGGTATGCCCTTTTAAAGGCAGAATACAGATTTTAATTTTTTACACTATGCTAAAAAAACTAAATCATTTTTATACCAACAACATAGCAATAATAAACATTCTCAAAGCTTTGATTTTTTTCTTTGTCTTATTCTTTGTTTTTAACATTGATGACGTTGGTGAAAACCTAAAAAAATCATACCAAGCAGATGTAAATGAATATTACAATAGCATCGTCACTGAAAAAGGATTAGATAAAACTAACAGAAACACTCCTTATTTTATCCTTAACAATAAATCCAAGAGTCATATAGATCAACTGCTCTTTCAAAAAATAGAAGTGGGTGATACACTACGCAAACGAAGTGGGCAATCTATACTTAAAATCATCAGAAAAGACACCATCTTGTTTTTTGATTTTAAAGATATTTATCATTATTACGACAGTATATATAAAACACAATAAGAGTAAAATGCTGTATAAAACAAAATATTTCTGTATGGCTATGTTTATGTGCTTTATTTCATGTAGAAATCCTGAAAGGGAACTTGAAAACGAAACAGAGAAGCTAAAGAACGAAATGAAAATCGCAACGTCTCAATTTATTGAAGAAAATAGAATAAAACTGTCTGATGAAGAATTGGAAAAATCAATTGACAGCTTAACAAAGCTATACATTGTGGATAAAAGCAAGAAACTTGCTACCCGATATATCAATACAAAAAAGGGTATAGAAAAAATAAATTATATTAAGCAGTATGTTGATAAAAAGGAACTCGTTATTATTTTCCAAGCCATCCCTGAACAATTTGAAAATGACACAAACTACATTTCACTAAGGCAATATATTTATAAAAAGTAAACTTCATCGAATGTTTTCTTTACAATACAAAAAGCCCCATAAAAACACGGAGCTTTCTACCTTTGAACTTTTACAGATTCCTTATACTTCTTTTTTAGCGTCGATATATGGCACGTTATACAACGAATTCGGTTTTAAATACACTGTTTGGTTCCTAAAGTCAAAAAAGGTATGGAATCTTTTCAATACTTCATTTCCCAGGATATGGATGTTGGTTCCCTTAAGAGGTTTATGCGATGTGAGTTGCTGTACCGGGACATTCCGGAGCTCATAACGTCCAATTTTGAGAATTTCAAGATCCGATGTAATCACAGGTATTTCATTTCCCTGCGCTCCTTTCATAATGACTTTTTTAATAACGGTCATTTGGTCGGCAGGAAAACCGTCTTCTTTCATGAGGTCGTTATCCAGCATAGCCGTACGCTGATACCCCGTATCGAAAAGGAACAGTTCTGTACTTTCCGTCCCTTTATGTACAAGTGTACCTTCTACTGAAAAAATATTGTCGAAATAATGGATGTTAAGCCGGGTATAATCAGCATCGGAAGAGACATATTCAGGGACCTGTGCGTGCAGTATGAGGAGGTTTTTATCATAATCAAGTTCCACCACATCGTCTCTAAACAGATCCCATCCAAAACGTCCAACAGTGCCGTGTCCTGCCAGCTCTGCATCATATACTTTTGTTTCATATACACGGTTCCCTATTTTAAGGTCGTATAGCGTATGGTAAAGCTTTGTTTCGGAATTCAGCCTGTTACGCAGCAACTCATTTGTAAGTACCAGTTCGGTTGTTCCGGTATCAAAATTTAAATTAAGCGTGTCCTTCCCGTTAAAAACGGCCTTGACGTATACGGTATTATGCTCGTTCAGAACAAGGGGAATGGTATCATTCTGCGCATTTTGCGCATATGAATTCAGCGTGAGGATCACTGCTGTCAGGATGGTAAAGAGGTGTTTTCTCATGATCTTTTTAATTGTATTACAGGGTAAAGGAACTGGACTATTGCCGTTCAAAAACAGCATAGATTACACTATTGAACGAGGTATCTTTTACAACGAACCGGTTCTTTTCAAACGAATGAAATTCAAGGTAGGCCGTATCAGGTATTCCTTCATACTGCCTGATGTATCGTACGAAACGTTCATGCTCGGGCATCATCCATTCAAAACGCTCTACAGAATCGTCTCCAAAGAAGGTAGACGTTCCTTCCCCGTTAGGCAGGTATTCATCCAGATAGGCGAATTCCTCCTCTACAGGAACCAATTTATCCGGACTTTCCCCGGCATACGTCGTTTTCCATTTTCCGATGAGTAGTTCCGATCTTTTCCCTGTCACGCCTTGCTGCGGGTCATCGTCTTTATTGCAGGAGCTCATGGTAACAATGCCCACGGTACCTGCGAGCAGGATTTTAAAGTAGTTGTTCATAATTGTCTTTATTAGCTAAACGCACATACCATGCTTATTATTGTATCAGGATTTTATAACAGGAACTAACTACACAAAGTCCGATCGCCTTTATAAACCATTTAAATCAGGCATTCAAAAAAGCATACTGATTTTCAAATAATTAAAACCCAAAAAAATCCTACAGATTTATGGCACAACATTTGTTAAGAAGCTGTTAACGAATAAATGCAACACTTAACTTAATTATATATTTTATTTTATGAAAAGAATTTTCTTCTTTCTGATTATGGGAGCCGCCTTCCTTACCGGGTGTGTCAATGACGACAATGTTACAGGACCTGCACCATCAACAAACCCTTCAAAAGAACAGCTCACGGCTAAATGGAAAATGGTGAAAGGCGAGGTTTACCAGAACGGGACACTCGTGTACAGCGAAGATCTTAAAAACGCAGATTGTGACTACAGTTATTACGACTTAAAAAGCAACGGTTCAAAAGACGAAGTATATTTTGATGCGGAAGATGATTGTTCCATGGACAATACGCCCGGAACCTGGAGTTACGAACAGGGTAAGAAGCTCATAACGATGACCGATGCGGAAGATGGCTACCGTATGCAGGTAGAAATCGTTACACTGACTTCGACTGAGTTCAAATTTAAACTCGTAAAGGATGGAGATGACGAAATTCCGAAAGGAACGGAAATTTACTGCTATCTACAGAAATAAATCAGAGACTGTATCAACAATTTGTCGGAAGAAGATCTTCCGGCTTTTTTTCTTCGTAAACTGTTGATTTCAGTACCCTTAAAAGGAGGAAATATCCTTCTACATCATCTATAAAAAATCGACGATGAGTAAAATTCCTGAAAGAAAACAAGCTAGATAATGTTATAAGCATATTAACATAAAAAGAGCCAACCTTCTTCCGGAGCAATTTATTTTTAAAGGGGCCTGCAAAAAAAAAGCATCGATAAAAATTTCTACACTACTGAAAAAAGAGAAAGTGGTATTTACTGCAGGGAGCATTGTCCCACGTGATATCCAAAAATGAGTACTTAAATTTTCACATACAAATAAATAAAAAGGCCTCACAGTTTGTGAGGCTTTTTTTTAGTTACTGAATTGAAAGGAATAACGGATCTTAAAACCTACCGTAAGGGTTTCAAGTGTCCTGTCTTTATACTGTGCCTGGTTCAGCACACTGTTGAAACGCAGAGGTTCGCGCATATCCTGTGTATACAGCACCGCTTTTCCTGAAGCGTCTATTTCCGGACGCATATCGTTAAGTCCCAGTTCAACAAACAACCCTATGTACATGTTATCGTTCGAACGTAGCCGTTGTTTCACTCCCGTTTCTGCAATCCATGAAAAAGTGTTGCGAAGCTTTACGGAACCTTCATTTCTGGGACTGCCCATTTTTCCAAATCCAACGTAAGCAGGTCCGTGCAGTTCAGCGTCCCACTGTGCGTAATAGCCCGATGTTTGAAGGTCGTTCCATTGCTGGCGGTAGGTAGAATTACCCAACTGCAGGCCATAAAGTACCCCCGTCCGCAGGTACCAGCGTACGATGCCTGAAGTTTCGTATTGAACAATCAGCGGAATACGGAGGCTTTGCCAACGTACCGACTCCTCAAAATAGCCGGTTTTGTAACGGAATTCGAAAGGGTCTCCTTCCATATCGGTTTCCATGGAAGTTCCTTTTAACACCGGTGCCGAAAAATTCAGTTCCGTCCTGAGATACGACACGCCCGTACCGATGCTCCAGTTGGAATTAAGGTAATGACTATACCCCATTCCTGCCGAAAATCCTTCGGCAGGATCTGATAAGGCAAACTTACCGTCTCCGTGTGGTTGTATAAGGTGGGCTGCTCCTTCTATCTGCCATTCTTGTGCCTGCACTGCATTCCCTAGGAGGAATGCAGCAAGGCAGCTGAAAAATATAGATGTGCTGTTTTTATTTTTCACTTGTTTTGAAATTTATTGTTTTACAATCACCTTCACGATTTCCTGTCTTCCTTCAATATGCAGTACCAGCATGTAAACACCTGCCGATATTCCTGCAGGAAGCTGTACAGCAGAAGCGGTCTGTTCTAAAAATACCGACTGTAAACGTTTACCGGTTGTGGTATAAAGCTCTGCTTTCGCTCCTTTAAATGAAGCGGATGGATAATCGAAAACCACCTGCAACTGTTCGTTTACCTGTACCGGATTAGGGTATACCTGTATTTTGAACTCATGCTTTCTTGCAATTGAAGCTTCACAGCTGTGAATAACATCCCCCGTTTCTGTGGTTACCACTACGCTGTATAAAGCATTTTCATTCAGTAGGTCCTGCTGGCTGTTTCCTGCCGAATACACTTGTTCCTCTCCTATAAGAATGCCGTTTTTGTACCATTGGTATTTTACGAAACGGTATCCTCCGTTTGTCTGCGGATTGTTGTTCACCAACAAGGTATTATCAAACTTCTGGACTACAATATCTTCAAAAGCAAACGGACGTTCTACTACGATTTCATATGTTCGGGAAGCCATTCCGTTTTGTGAAACAACCGTTACTTTTTTTCTATAAACCCCTGGTTTTGTAGTACTTATAACGAAATCGTGTGCAGGTATAACGCTTGCTCCGTGTTCCGTTTCTATCTCTACCGGTACCTGATCTTCTGTTTCGTTACAATCCTGCATATAGTAGATAACAGATCCGGGTTCACTGTATACCTTTCCGTTGATAACTACTTCATGTACTGCCGCATCCTTGCTTTCAATAACAAGCATACGTTCTACCGACAGAGCCGGCAGGTAGTTGGAATTTCCTTGCTGGTGTGCTGTAATGGCAACCGATCCGGAATGCTTGATTCCCACCCATCCCTGTGCCGTAACTGTAGCGGCAGGTGTATCCTGCATATACGAATAGGTATAACTTACCGGAAGACCTGAGTCGGATTCCGCTGTCAACTGAAAATCGTTTGCAGTTTCCAACAATACCGTTTGCAATTCCTTAAAGTCTATTATTTGAGCGGCTTTCTCAATAAGTAATTCTGCCTCCAACGTTACACTTTCACAATTTACAGCAGTTGCCGGTGGTGTTACTACAGCCGTAACCTTATACGTTCCCGCGTTGATGGCTCCGTTTGATTCACCTGTATCAGGTGTTATGCTGTAGGATACACTTGCCCCAGAAGGCACGTTTACAACCTCTGCTCTTTGAACAGTTCCGTTGTATACCGTTACTAAATCGCCGAATGCTATTTCTGCCAGTGGTGATGGTTTCACAATAACCGTTTGCTGCTGCGTGGTAATGTTTCCGTTGGCATCATCGTATTTCCAGGTGATGGTATACGTTCCCTGAGTCGTATAACTCAATGCATCCGTTGTCGTAGCCGTCAGTGTGCCCGAACAGTTGTCCGTGGCTGTCGGCACCGGGATATCAGATGGACTTACCGCGCATTCTCTTGTGATCGTCGCAAGGTTTGCAACCGAAGGTACCGGAGATGTAACGTCTTTTACGATAACCGTTTGCTGCTGCGTGGTAATGTTTCCATTGGCGTCGTCATACTTCCAGGTGATGGTATACGTTCCCTGAGTCGTATAACTCAATGCATCCGTTGTCGTAGCCGTCAGTGTGCCCGAACAGTTGTCCGTGGCTGTCGGCACCGGGATATCAGATGGACTTACCGCGCATTCTCTTGTGATCGTCGCAAGGTTTGCAACCGAAGGTACCGGAGATGTAACGTCTTTTACGATAACCGTTTGCTGCTGCGTGGTAATGTTTCCATTGGCGTCGTCATACTTCCAAGTGATGGTATACGTTCCCTGAGTCGTATAACTCAATGCATCCGTTGTGGTAGCCGTCAGTGTGCCCGAACAGTTGTCCGTAGCTGTCGGTACCGGAATATCAGATGGGCTTACCGCGCATTCTCTTGTGATCGTCGCAAGGTTTGCAACCGAAGGTACCGGAGATGTAACGTCTTTTACGATAACCGTTTGCTGCTGCGTGGTAATGTTTCCATTGGCGTCGTCATACTTCCAAGTGATGGTATATGTTCCCTGAGTCGTATAACTCAATGCATCCGTTGTCGTAGCCGTCAGTGTGCCCGAACAGTTGTCCGTGGCTGTCGGCACCGGGATATCAGATGGACTTACCGCGCATTCTCTTGTGATCGTCGCAAGGTTTGCAACCGAAGGTACCGGAGATGTAACGTCTTTTACGATAACCGTTTGCTGCTGCGTGGTAATGTTTCCATTGGCGTCGTCATACTTCCAGGTGATGGTATACGTTCCCTGAGTCGTATAACTCAATGCATCCGTTGTGGTAGCCGTCAGTGTGCCCGAACAGTTGTCCGTGGCTGTCGGCACCGGGATATCAGATGGACTTACCGCGCATTCTCTTGTGATCGTCGCAAGGTTTGCAACCGAAGGTACCGGAGATGTAACGTCTTTTACGATAACCGTTTGCTGCTGCGTGGTAATGTTTCCATTGGCGTCGTCATACTTCCAGGTGATGGTATATGTTCCCTGAGTCGTATAACTCAATGCATCCGTTGTCGTAGCCGTCAGTGTGCCCGAACAGTTGTCCGTGGCTGTCGGCACCGGGATATCAGATGGACTTACCGCGCATTCTCTTGTGATCGTCGCAAGGTTTGCAACCGAAGGTACCGGAG
>JBEBOB010000002.1:0-392803 GCA_040396655.1 Flavobacterium sp.
CCTTTCTTTGAAAGCCTGATTCTTACGAGTCAGGCTTTTTTTATGGAATAAAGTTGTTAATTACCTTTTAAATAATAAACGAAGATTGTAAGTATTCGTATCTTTGCAGAAACAATTCAAAAAATGAAGGAAACTATTATTGCTCCGTCGGTTCTCGCAGCTGATTTTGGTAATTTACAGCGTGATATTGAGATGATCAACGGTAGTGCTGCCGATTGGTTCCATATCGACATAATGGACGGGGTTTTTGTGCCGAACATCTCTTTCGGAATGCCTGTGCTTGCAGCTATTCAAAAGCACGCTGAAAAGACTATCGACGTGCATTTAATGATTGTTGATCCTGATCGGTATATCGAAACTTTTAAGGCTTTGGGAGCGGATGTCCTAACGGTACATTATGAAGCATGTACCCATTTGCACAGAACATTGCAGGCCATTAAGGCTGCAGGAATGAAAGCGGGCGTTGCTTTGAATCCCCATACTAATGTAGCCTTACTTGAAGACGTTATCTCCGATATCGACCTCGTTTGTATTATGAGTGTGAATCCGGGATTTGGAGGGCAATCCTTTATTGAAAATACTTATAAAAAGGTTAGACAGCTAAAAGAAATAATCGAGCGTAATAATGCCTCAACGTTGATCGAAATCGATGGTGGAGTTACAGACAGAAATGCTGCGGAACTTGTTAAGGCGGGTGCAGATGTTCTGGTAGCGGGCAGTTTTGTGTTCAATGCAAAAGATCCGCTGGCAACCATTGAAAATTTGAAAGCGATTACCAAACTATAAAAAAAGCGTTCCATCATCGGAACGCTTTTTTAATTGATCAATTCATATATGCTATCGGACGTGTAGGCCTTTTCCGGAGAATAAATAAGCCAATCGGTTAGATATTCCAGAGGTAGAGTAAGTGTGTCGTGCTGCTTGTACTTTTCTATCTGATAGGGTTGGTTCAGGAGAATAACTTCAAGGGTGTCGTCATCGTTGATATGGGTTAGGTCAAACCATAAATGTTCATGCCCGTTTCCATCATCTACAGGAAGCCCCAGCTTTACCATAAATCTCCAGTTTTCCACTCCGTTGTTCCGACCGAATATGTGACGGTAATATTCGAACTGCTCATAGGCTAGGGCCGACATTCTCTCTGTTTCCTCATCCTTGATAAAATAAACAGGATTTTCTCTTAATTCTTCGGTAAGAACATCCGGAGCATAGATTTCATCATTTTCAGAGAGAAAAACTATACCGGAAGGACCATAATTTCCTTCTTCAGGGGATCTTTCCTGAAGGCCTCCTGGAATTTCGGCAGGATAATTGACAATCATGTCTTCCCATCTGATCCAGACAAAATTAAGCCCATATCCAATATAGCCCATGTTAAAAGGCTCATTTTCCTGAGCAGGCTCGTAAATAAAACGCGATACCATAGCATCCAGTAATCCGTTTAATTCATTCACGCCATTACGGATATCAATCATTTCGAGTTCCACTGTTCCACAACGGTGAAGTCCGTGTGTATGCAGCCAGTATACTTTTTCTCCTTCTATTTCATCGAAAACGGCATGAATGGTATAGATGTACTGCGGAGAAGGAGGAGTTATCGATTTCGCTGCAAATAAGGCCCATTTACCTGAAAGCAATCTTGCGGGCATAAAGTCAATGAGCAAAGTGGGACGTGCTACCAAACAGGTAAGAACCTTTAGCTGAAGATGGAAACTTTCCAATATGTTCTCCGAAAAATACATCGACGATTCAAGATAATATGATTCTGCAGCTGCAAGTCTCATATCCTCTTCGTCAATTGTATTTATGCGTGCATAATTTTCAAGGTTTACAGCATCGCTGCTGACAACAAAGAGATTGATTTCATAAGGAAGCTGTTTATATACTATATTGAGGAGAAATTGTTTCCTTACAGACGGATTTTCGTTATCGGTTTCAATCTCCGTGAAATTTTCAATTTCGAAATCTTTCGCTTCTGATAATTGGCTGTTAAGACCTTCAAATGTGAAGGGTGAAGAATTATGTCTTGCAAAGATTCCCATTTCAGAAGGTAAACGTAAACCTTCCGATGCAATTTGTTCATATAAGCTCATTAATATTCATTTAGGGTTCGTTACGATATTATAAACAATCTGTATTTATTCATAATGAGCAAGCAGGTACCGTATGATGTCGGTGGTGGTGACAATTCCTACGAGCTGCCCCTCATATACAACAGGAAGCGCTCTGAATTCGCTCGAAGTAAATATTTCGGCCACCTCCCTGATGCTGGTATAGCTTAAAACAGTTGTTACATCCTTTGTCATAACCTGTTTAAGGCTGAACATATTGTAGAGGGTATAAGTAGCAGCGTTGTCATCATCCGAAAAATCAGCCAGAGCTACTTTTAAAAGATCTGCATTGCTGAGAATTCCTACTACCTTATTTCCTGAAGTCACGGGAAGATGCCGTATTTTATGTGTCTTAAATAATTGCTCAGCTTTGGTTAAGGAATCATCGATGTTTAGCTTGATAACATTTCGGGTCATTATCTGCGATACGGGTACAAGAGGTTTCATAGCATTGGTTTTTTAGGATCTTACCCTCTTAAATGAGTAATACTATAAATTTACGTATAATCCGTTTAATATTTTCAATATTGCAAATATTGTGGTTGTTTTACCATCAGGCCATGCTCAACTATCCTGATCTATTTATCAAACAGCTTGTGGTAACCAAGCATTTTTTCGGTATAGGAGAATAATTCCGGAGCCTGAGTCCGTATCCTTTCGGGGGTTTCAAAATAAGTTTCAACAAGTACCGCCAGCAACTCTATAGGATTTTCAAATGCATAATTTCGCAGGAGGTTCTGGTTGCGAAGATATTGAAGATAATAAAAATCACGTGTAAGGACAAGTATCTGTTTGCTGTACGACCTGAACAGGTCGGCAGAAACAGTCTGATTCTTTTTACTGAGGAATGCCATTGTAACAGCATGAGTAAACTCATGAAGCCCCAGGTTTTTTCCATCGTTGCGCGTATAGCCGTCTACAAAATAATTCCAGGCAAGCATGATTACTTTTTGAGAAGGATTAAAGTGCCCCTCATGGAGTTGTTTGTTATGTTCAAAAAAATAGGCATCGGGATACACAATGATGTATTTAAATGAATTTACAAGAAAATCTTTGTAACCCCATGTCAACTTTATATACGAAGCAGCAATAAGCTCACGGTCGGCTTGCATCAGCGTAAGATTTTCGCGTGGGTGGATCTCATAATTCTGTAAAAAAGAAAGAACGCGCTCATGAAACCTCAATTTGTCGTTATAAGATAGTTTCTGGTAAAAAGGTATGATAGAACTGTACGCCGGATTAAAATCCCCGGTAGGAAAAAAAGGAGTCTTTATCTTTTTTTTGAAATAGATTTCACGGCCGCGCCTTGTCGAAACAATAGATCGCATTACTTCAGTAAATACCAGAAGATAGATAAAGCAAACACCAAAAATGATCAGTAAAAAAACCTGGGTAAACGTCATACGTAAATATAAAAAAAGTCTTGTGAAAACAAGACTTTTGGAGGGTAAAACAAAACTATATGCGTTTTTTCTTCTTTTTCTTTCCTTTGTTGAGCCAGATAATAAAACCTGTTAAAGGAAGCGATGCGCAGATAAGTGCCATAATAAAGGCAAGTATTTTGGTGGTAAAACCTCCGTAGCTTCCAACATGCAGGTCGTAGTTCAGGGAAGCCAGACGGTCACCCGCCTTTTGTTGATCGGATGTTTTCACATCTTTAATACTGTTCGTTTCCTTATCAAAATAGTACCATAAAAAATGTCCGCTGCGATTTTTCTTCAAGCGTACCTGCATATCCTGCGTACGATCTTCCTTGAGCCGTATAGAGACCATATCCGAGTTTGGGTGCTGCTTCAGGATGAAGTACAGGCCGTTATCCAGCGTGTTTTTAGAAACTTCTGGGAGATGGAAATCTTTTGTGCTTTTTGAAACCGGTTCGTCGCTGCTCAAGCTATTGAAAAGTTGTACGTAGGCATCTTTAAACGCAGGGAAAGCGAATACAAGACCGGTAATAGAAAACAATAAGGCAAAACAAATGCTGTAAATGCCCAGGATGTTATGCAGATCATAATTCAAACGTTTCCAGTTTACTTTAAAATCAAACCATAGACTTCGTTTCAATGTTTTTGCTTTCCATTTTTTCGGCCACCACAAAACCAGGCCGCTGAGCAATATCATAATAAAAACCACTGTTGCTGTACCTACGATTGTTCCACCTGCTTTCTTTCCTAACAAAAGATTCATATGCAGCTGCAGCACGACCTGAAAGAAATTGTTTTTTGTGTTTTCGACCTGTTGCACCTTACCTGTATATGGATTTACAAATACGCATTTGTAATAGGTGTAATAGTTCCAATATCCGAAAGCCTCGTTATCTCTTTTGAGGGCACGAAAAATCCAGGTGCGGTCCTTTGCAGGGTAAAGATCAATACGGGACAGTTTTTCACCAGGCGGAAGGACATTCTGTGCTATTTCTGCAAGATGGCTTACAGCGAGAGGTTCATGATTTTCATGCGCAGCAGTATCGGTAAAGTACCTTTCAGGATAGACGGCTAATTTCAGATCATCATAAAAAACATAAATACACCCTGTAAGGCTTACGATGAATACGATTATTCCGCAAAGCAGCCCTAACCATTTATGCAGCCACAAAATCTTCTTTTTAAGCATGCTTAAAATTTAAAATGAACGTTCAGATTTGCAATGGTTCCGTTACCGCGTACATACTCGGCATCCAGGGCACGGTATTGACTCACCGTAGGATAATATGTGCGGTTGAACAGGTTCTCTATCCCGAGGCTTACACTCCATTGTTCGTTTACAGCATAACTACCGGAAAAATTGAACACGCTTACGTCTTTCACCGGACCTTCGCTGTTGTTGTACTTTCCTTTGTCGTTCAATTCAAATCGGTCTCTGTTGCCTGTGTACACCCAGAATAACTGAAGGTTCCATTTGTCATTCGGACGATAGGTAAAGGAGCCCGTTGCTTTAGGCGGAGCTATACGGGAACCGTTAAGATAGATTTTGGATCCGTTGTCGAGTTCGGCCTTTCCTTCTACATAGGCGTAACTACCTCCGATGTTTAATTTAGGCGAAATTTTAGCATCGATGGTGAATTCATATCCGCTTACTTTTTCCGGCTCTCGCTGCGGCGTTAAGAAACCGCCTACGTCTACAAGATTTACTCCAAGTTTGGATGTACTGATGAAATATGCAGCTGAGAAATGAAACATCTTAATACGGGATGAGAATCCGGCTTCATAGTTATTTGTGATGATCGGATCCGTCTGGATAGCGGCCAATGTATTGTCTTTTGCCCTGCGGAGTATACGCCCCAGTTCATTAATGGCAAACCCTTGGGAAAAGCTGACGAAAGGATTGAAAACTTCGTATTTGTTATAGCGCAGTCCCGCATTGAACATGGTCGCGCGGTACGGGATTTTTCCTCCCTGTACGAAGATACTGCCTTCATTGTCAGGTCCGGTGGCTATGGTATTGAAGTCTTTCACCTTTACGCGTGCATTTTCATATCGAACACCTCCTTTAAATATAAGATATTCGAAAAGATCCATTTTAAGCTGTGCATACGGGGCTACGTTTACCATGTTCAATTTAGGGATGTAAACCCTTCCATCAACCAGATCCTGGTACGTGATATCGTTTAACAAGTCCAGACCGTATGTGATTTCAGAAGAAATATTTCCAATATTGAAGGGCGTATTCAGGTTAATCCGCACCCCTTTTTTATCTGAGTTGATCATGGTTTGCCCAGGTCCGTACCACGCTGTCCCGGACGCAACATAGCGGTTCATAGAACTAAAGGTATTCATATAAGCTGTAGCATCCAGTTGGGTATTCGCAAATACGTTTTGGTGCGTATAGGTTAACATGGCATTATGGTTATAGGGTGTGCCTGCCGGTTTCCCCGGTTCTTTCCCACGGATACCGGTTGTAGGAGATTCTCCGTAAACGCCGTTTTTACTTATGTATTTTGCATGTTGCGTACTACCATAATAATTATAAAGAGCTGTTATGGAAGATTTGTCATTTATATCATATCCTATTTTTAAGAAACCGTTGTAGGAATAAGTGTTGGATAATCCATCGGTCTGCCCTAACGGAAGTCCTTCTCCATCGCGTTGAAGTCCTGTGTAATCAGCTGTACCTCCAACAGTATAGTTCCATTTGTTTTTTCTTCCAGAAAAGAATTGAGAAACACGGTAACCCAATGTTCCGCTGCCGTTAACGGGATTAAAGGACGTACCAACGGACGTTGCTCCACCAAAGGCCTTATCGTTTTTGTTTTTTTTCGTGATATAGTTGATGATTCCCCCGCCTGAGCCGTTTCCGTATATAGATGTCGCCCCTTTTATTACTTCTATACGTTCAATTGCAGAAGGATCAATGGTACGAAGATCTCTGGAACCGTTCATTAAAGGAGTGGATTGCGGTATACCGTCAATTAAAACCAGAACCTGACGGCCGCGGAGTGTCTGTCCGCTGTTTGAAGATTTATTTGTTGCAGTTCCCAATCCCGGTACTGCATTACCTATGATTGCTGCGAGGTTGGTGGATATGTTCTGCTGTGCCTGAATATCCTTCTGGTTGAGAATGGTTACGGAAGACGGAACCGTATTGATGTTCTCGGCTTTTCTTCCGGCAGTAATTATAACTTCGTTAAGCTGCGTATCATCTGCTTTAAGGATAAAGGTGAAGTATTGATCTGTTATAGCTTGAGGAAAAGTTTTCTGAATACTTAAATAACCGTCCGCATTTAGGCTAATAGTTCTGTTTTCGACTAATTTTTTGTCTAGGACGGCATTTCCGTCTGGTGAAGAAGTCATGATGATGGAATCATTTACTATTAGAGCCACGCCGGAAATGGGAATATTGGAATCGTTTTTAAAACTGAATGTAATATTTTGAGCAGATACCGTTTGAAAAAATCCTGAGGAAAAAAGGAGAAAAGGCCAGAATAGGAGGGTACTGCTTTGAATTTCCCTTGTTTTAGAAAAGGGCAGCTCTGTTTTCATTTTATCTTTATTTAGATTTGTTTTAATTAAATGCAAATGTAGATATTTAATCAAGCCGCTAAAAATATCCTTTGAAAAAAATGTATTTTTAATACAAAATAAATGGAACAATAATGAGTATACAGAAAGCTCTTCTAATAGAATTAGAACGTGAAAAGAAAAATACGGCCCGCATTATCAAAAATCTTACAGATGATGTATTAGGTTGGAAGCCTCATGAAAAGTCAATGACCGCAGGACAATTGGCTAACCATATCGTAGAATTGCACAATTGGGTAAATTATGTGATTACCAAAGACGTATTCGATTTTCATACAGATTATAAACCGTCTGCATTAACCACAGTAAGTGGACTTTTGGAATTTCTGGAAAGGAATTATGAAGAAAACAGGAAACTGTTAGAGTCTATGGATGAAAGCAGCTATTTTGATACATGGACGCTGAAAGCAGGAGATCATATTATTTCGGAGATGCCGAGGGCAGGTGCTTTACGTTTTATTGTAACGAACCACCTTATCCACCACCGAGGGCAGTTGACCGTATATCTTCGTTTGCTGAATATTCCGGTGCCCGGTATTTACGGTCCTTCGGCCGATGACAAGCGATAATAAAAAAGGAGGATGTGGAACATCCTCCTTTTTTATTATACCGTTTTTTTTTACGGTCTTTTGTTTGGATTATAAGGAATTTATTTTTTAAGTAGCATATGTAGAACAGGATAAGGTTTTCCCATTGAATCCAATGCGGATCTTTCGGTTACTTCAAATCCCATATGCAGATAGAACCCCAGAGCCTGTTCATTCTGTTCGTTTACATCAACTTTCTCTACTTCTAATTCTTTCAGGCAGTAGTTAAGTAGTGTTTTTCCGAATCCTTTTCCAAAAAAGTCGGGATGGATAAAAAGCATTTCCAGATTTTTGTCGGCCACTCCGGCGAAGCCTGCAATGGATTCATCTTTCCATAAAGCTACCAGGCGGACTGCTTTAAAGTATTCGTTCAGGATGAGAGGACGGTAAAACAACAGGTCTTCTTCCTTTAAGAAGTCATGTGTTGCGCGTACAGATTTTTCCCAGATGTCAATAAGGGTATCGTAGGAGGTTGGAGATACAGGGCGTATTGTAAACGGCATGATGTTATTTTTAATGGACGAAAATAATAAAAAAAAGATCCTGATAATTCAGGATCTTCATTTTTTAAAAGAATAAAACTTCTGCGACGACGATTTCAGTTATACTTCGTTTAATTCCTTCCTTATCTTCATAAGTCCGATAGGTAAGTTTTCCTTCAACAGCGATTTCCTTTCCTTTTTCTACATACTTCTGAATGATTTCAGCCGTTTTTCCCCAGGCAACAAGATTATGCCATTGGGTGGTTTCCACTTTTTCATTTTTGTCGTTGTAGTAAAAATCATTGGTGGCCAGCGAAAAAGAGACCACTTTGTTCCCATTGTCAAATGTTTTTGTTTCCGGATTGTTGCCTACTCTTCCGATAAGGCGGACATTGTTTCTTAATGTACTCATGGCGTTTAATTTTAATGATTAATAAATTACTGATACAAAATTGAAATAAGTCAGAAACATTACTCGGTTATTAATCGTTTAAAGTCGATTGTAAATGCTTGTTGTCGACTATTCCTTGTGTTTAATGTTTTGTAATGCGTTGGCTATCCCTTGAAGATGCTCATTAAATTCCAGAAACTGGGCAAATAAAAGGTCGTCTTTTGCCAGACCTCCGTGTTTGTTGTTTTTCCGGAAAATGGAGGTAATCTCATCCCATCTTTTTTTCTCTTCTTCAACTGCCAGGCCGGAAAGTATTTTTAACCTGAGTAAATTGCTTTCTGCATCGGCAGTCAGGGTCTGAGATTCACTTTCATAATGAGAAAGTAGAAGTTGGTCGATCTCTTCCTCGTTCATCATAGGTACCACATGCGCAACGAGCTTGTTCATGTTGCGGTAGGATCCCTGAAGTTTAAACGTTGGTTCTGTTCGGTATACATCCTGCATGGCGGCCGACTGTATATAAAGCCTGTTTACATTAACCACCGTATTGCGTATTTTCAACGTATGTTTTAAAACTGCAATAAAATCGTCGATCTCCTGCTTGGTATAAGCCTGTTCCAGATTGGGCAACTGCTCTGAAGCTGTAAGTACGAAATCAATAAGCGCATAAAAATCGTTGGGTGATTTTCCAGCTACTTTTTCCAGATAAGGATTTTCGATCGCGGCATTTTCTATAAGGCTCAGGTTGAACAGGTGTTCCGTATCCCCGATAACGTCTCCCAGGTTATACACATCTGCTCGGTTCGCAAGCATGTCCGGTATCTGAAATTTAGAACCGCTTTCCGTATACGGGTTGCCCGCCATTACGACACAGAAACGTTTGCCCCTTAAGTCATATGTTTTGCTCTCCTCTTCAAATATCCCGTCTATTTTGCGCTGTCCGTCAGCAAGGGAGATGAATTTCTGTAAAAATTCCGGATTAAGATGCTGTATATCGTCAAGATACAGCATCACGTTATCCGCCATTTCAAATGACAGGTTGATTTTCTTTAGTTCTTCCCGCTCTCCTGATGTACGGGCCTCCACCGGATCAATAGACGTGATGGAATGGCCTATGGTAGGACCGTTTATTTTAACGAAATGAAGGCCCATTGTTTTAGCTAGGTATTCCATTAAGGTAGTTTTTCCGTACCCCGGAGGTGATATAAGCAGTAACATGCCCATCCTTGCCGTACGCTTCTGTTCGTCGGCTGTACCCAGTTGTTTCGCCAGATTGTTCCCGATAAGCGGAAGGTAAACTTCGTTAATAAGCTTGTTCCGTACAAAGGAAGTCAGTACTTTGGGTTCAAATTCCGAAATTTTCAGACTTTTTGCATATTCTTTGGCTATGGACTCTTTAAGCTTGTGGAATGCTTCGAACCGTGGAACGCTTATTGTTTCAAAAAGTTCCATTTTGACGAGGAAGCTGTGATATTGAATTTTAAGATGACCGTCGCTCAGGATATTGTGGTTTCCTTTAAGACCTTTGATCTCTATTTCATCATCTGCAAAAATGAGTTGATAATCATCTTCTGGAAACAGCAGGGAAGCAGCTGTTTCAGCAATATACTTCCTGTATTTCTCATACTCAGTATGTTCGTCAGCGAAGGAGTGCAGCCAGTTTGTTACAAGGTAAAAACGGTCCTCTAAAGTAAATTGGTCGTTTTGTATATCATTCTGAAAATCTTTTAGTGATTTTCTGCTCTCCAGTAAGCGTATAAATTCCTGCTTTAAATGGTCTGCAGATTCGCTTATCGAAAATTTACCGTATTTCGTAAGCGTTTCGAACAGATAAGCGGCCGGGACTTCCGGCCGGAATTTGCCGAAATCAATTGTATTTTCCCATTGATTGTATAATGCCGCTATTTTTCCGATGACATCCGGATACCTGTCAGAATGCGGAAATATTTTCAATACCGTATATGTTGACTGTATAAGGGCCTGTAGCCTGGTACGGACTTCTTCGGGGAGCTGGTGCCAGAAAAGCTGCGAAGAAGCACGTATACCGGAAGTATAACTAAGGAGGTCCAGTTTTTCGTCAAGCGATTTTAATCCTGTGTAAATAAGCTGGGCATCAAAATTATGAACTCCCTTCACATATCCTCCGGAATAATGCTGCTCAGTAATACCCGTAATGAACGCTTCTGCATCAAAATTTTGGTGTTGTTTTGAGGCGATAAACGTTTTATAGGCAAGGTATTCTGCACGGTATATACCGGCTGTTTCGGATACGAGTTCCTGGTCCCACACATCCCGGTATTCAGAAATTTCGGAATGGCGTACCTTCCGGTAAAAACTCGTTCCGGTAAGATGGAAATACAGTTCGTTGTCCTTATTGAGCAGGGTGAGCGCTAATGCCTGTTTGTTGACCGAGAATTTATGTTGTCCAAGTGCAATGATATTTTGCCCGTCTACATAAAGCTCGGTTTTGTCGCGCAACATTCTGAGGGCATCTTCCTGAGATTTTTTGAGCAGGTTTTCAATGTTTTCAGCTTTGGAAACGTCGTTCAGGGACTTAAGTTCCGCAACGAGCTGGCGTACCTTGTCAATCATAAGATCCGAAGCATAAAAGCTCAAGATCTCTTCCCTGCTTGAAAAGGACTGCGATTTGTTCTCAATATTTTTAAGTACGCGCAACCCGATTTGCTCCAGCGATGTTGCACGCTTGTTTACCTGGTTTACGAGGTATTCGCGACGGCTGTTGAAAGCTTTAATGACTTCATCGCGCTTATCTGCAATTTTCAGGGTAAAATCGTCAATTTCGGAAAATTTACTTTCTAGTTCTTCGATTTGAACGATGATCCTGGTATAGTATTCTTCCGTTTTTTCGGCGGAAGTCGACAATTCCAGGTAGTTTGTAACGGACTGTTCCAAAAGTGTAAGCTGAGCCGTAAATTCTGCTGTAGCTTCTTTACCCCTTAAGGTATTGAGCTTCCGTGTCAACTGTGCACGTATTTCGTTTAATGACGCAAAAATCACAGAAATCTTCTCAATGATTCGGGTGGTCTGCGTTGGGTCTGCAATTTTTAGGCCGTTGAGGATGTCGATGAGCAATTCGAGTTCGCCGGAAATATGAAGGATTGTTTCTTCTATTTCTTTCCCGTCCAGAGCCTTATTTATTTCATTGATACTGGTTTTTTGTACCTCTACCATCTGCTCATAAGGAAGAAGTGCCTCATCCAGCAGCAGAAACTCAATGGTCTTTCCGGATAAATCAGCATTGATTACAGAAAGTTTATCAAGCAGTTCCTCAGTCATCCCCAAGTGCATATAGGGAATGTTTTTGAGATCAATGATTTCGCCCTGGAGTTTTCTCAAGGCAGCAAGCTGCCTTACCAGCTGGTCCAGGGTCCTGAAAATAGTGCTGTTGAAGGTGAAGGTCTGGTCCTCGAGCTTTTGTTTCATCTGTTCCAGCAATTCAGTAGCGCGTTTACGCTGTTCCTGAACTTTTACAAACTCATCAATAGCCGTATTCGAAATTTCCTTTATCTTGTTTAATGGATCCCCGAGGTTTTTCAACGCTTCGTCATTGATCCAGAAATAAGAATCAAGCAATGAAGAAGATTTTTTTAACAGGTCTTCATACAAACCTTCAAAAGAATCTTCCTTATGAAGCAGCTGAACCACTTCCTGGGCTTCTGCCATGGCCTGTACAACCTGTTTGTTTCCTACTTTGTAGACAGGGTCATCTTTTTTAGACTGATCTTCTTTCAAGGTCAGCATATAGGGCGTCTCCCATATCTGAACCTGATGATGCCTTACGGCTTCTGGTTCCGTACGGAAATAGATGAGGCTTCCGTCGTTGAAAATAGTAAAACCATTGCAAACAATCGGTGTTTCTACAAACTGCTGGATGATGTTGTACGACATCAGGATGTAGGTATTCGTTTCAGTTTGCGTAAAGATGTACAGAAAATCTTCCCCGTTTGGTGATGCGATTTTTCGGATGAACTGGACGTTGTTAAGATGAACGTCAAAGATTTTATGGGTACCGTTCTGAAGATAGTAACCGTTTGAAAAGATGATTCCCTGGTTGTCGGGAAGCAGTATAGCCGATTCGTTCAGGGAAGGAAGGTTGACCACCTCCCTGGTGCGGACATTAAATACGTATGCCCTGAAATCTTCCTGATAGGGTTTAATGCGCAGCGCAATAAGGTTGCCGAGATCGGCATAGTAGTATTCGGCATCATCCAGTTGCTGGTCAAGGTTTGTTACCTTCTCTGAATAAATCCCCTTCCCGGTGTCGGTATTATTTTCAATTTTAAAGGTGATGTCTCCATGGATGGCCTCTATAAAAACCTTTTCCTTTATGGATATATGCGGGAATTTTCCAAGACGTCGGTCTTCCAGTCCTGTTTTCGTCCACTGAAATTCAAATTGTTCAGGCGCCTTTACCTCATGAATGCTCCTGTCGTCCTGGTAGATGAGTTTTCCGTCGCGGATAAGCCATTTGAAGGCTTTCAGATCTTCCTTGTTTTTGCCGGTCTGGAAAACCATATACAGATAGTTCTCTGTACGGCGGAACCTCGAGAAAATAGAATCCCGGTAGTACCGATATAAATTTTCATAGTCGGTTATGAAATTGCGGTCGCTGATAAGTTCCAGTGAAAGCGGAACGAACTGGTCGTTTTCGAACCGGTAAATACTGAAAACATCTTCGAGCCTGATTTCCGTGCGGAGTCCGAAGTGGACGTTATATCCGAAAATACAGATGTTGTCAATTGCAATGATCCCGCGGGCAACACATGTGTTTTCCGTATCGATGCGCTGATTGGCCTTAAGTACGAATCCGGCAGTATCAAAAACCTCCCTGCGTGCAGCGTTCAGTGCCTGCAATTTGTCGGTCAATACCTCCTTTTGGGTATGAAGCCGTTTACGGATGATTTCGTATGCGCCCGAATCAATCGTTTGCCGTTGTATTTCTTGTAGTTCTTTTTCTTCGTGCATTATAGTGGTTTCATGCGTTGGATAAAAAGCTTTTACTTATCGATGCCTGTCGTTGTGTAAAGTAAACAGAACGACAGACGGACAAGAACTAATTCAATTTTTTATTCGAAATCCCCAGGTTTCTGGCCATTCCGAAAAGGGAATTGATAAAGCCGGTATCTTCTTCATCTCCTTGGGAACTCGCAGCCTGTTGTAATTTAATAAGTGCTGCAGCCACCGTGAGGTTCTTGATGTCGTTTGTGGAGATGCCGTACTTGGATGCAAGGCCACGTATCTTTTCTGCCAGGTCGCCTTTTCCATCCGGCCCAAGCAATGATTCCTTTATAGACAACGCGTGCTGCGAATTATTGATAAGGTGGTCGAACCCTTTTGAATTTGAAACCTGGCGCACTATGTTCTCAAAGAACATGGTTTCACCTCCAACGATGTCTATCTTGGCCGTTTTCAATGCTTCCGACAATACGTCAGCCTGGGCTGAAGCGATGTCTTTCTGAATGCTGATGTGAGCCAATTCCACTTCTTTTTCTTTCTGTAGCTGAAGTTTGAATTCTTCGTGCTCCTTACCAACACCGTCGAGTTTCTTCATTGCAGCGGCTTTCTCTTCGATGCCTTTTGCTTCGGCAAGCGCTTTTTCACGAACCACTTCGGCCTGCGCCAATCCTTCTTTACGCAATGCTTCTGCCTTTTTCTCAATGATGGTCGCGGCTTTTGTTCCCTGTATTTCTTCGGCTTCAGCTTTTGCAATCATTACTTCAGCTTCAGAAAGCCCTATGGCGGCTTCTTCCTTAGCCTGTGCTTCCGCAATTATCTTACGGGCTTCCGCCTCTTTGGAGGCAGCTTCTTTTCTTGCTTCTGCATCAATAAGCAGCTCCTGAGCTTTTCGTTCTGCAATACTTTTTTCTGCATCGGCATCGATGATTTTCTTTTCCTTTTCCTGTTCAGCAGCAATCCTTGCAGCTTCTGCGGCTTTTACAGTTGCGATTAATTTTTCTTCCGCTTCCTGGGATGCCGCAATTACTCCTGCCTGCTTTGTTCTTTCCACTTCGCGGTATACTTCAACATCCTTAACGTTCTGTTGCTCTTCTACCACGCCTTTTTCAAGCTGCACACGTTCTTTGATTACGTTCTGGATTGATTTCTTTTCGGTTTCGATCGACCGCTCCTTGTCAATCTGCGCAAGGGTTACGATGCGCTCTCTTTCTGTCTGTTCCAAAGCACGGTCTTTTTCCACGCGCTCGGTTTCAACAGCATCGGTACGTTGTTTGTTTTTTTCCGCGATGATGATCTGTCTAAGCTTGTTTTCTTCCTGAACGGCTAATTGCTCTTCGGTAGCAATGCGTACCGTTTGAGCCTTTAGGCGCTCTTCTTCACGTACTTTCGTGATTTCGGCTTCTTCGCGTGCCTTTATATTGTCTATTTCACGTTTTTGTTTTTCCTCTTTTTCAGCTAACTGACGCTCCAGTTCAAGGATGGCTTCGCGCGCCTCCACATTCTGTTTGGTGATCACCTTTTCCTCTTCTCTGCGGATGAGGTTGGCATTCATATTCTGTTTTGCAGTGAGTTCTGTGATTTTCTTGATCCCTTCAGAATCAAGGATATTATCCCTGTTTAAGAACTTTAGGTCGGTCTGTTCCAGGTAATCGATCGCGCAGTCGTCAAGGATATAACCGTTAAGATCGGTCCCTATGATATTGAGGATTTCATCTCTGAATTCCCTTCTCGCCTCATAAAGCTCAATAAAATCGAATTTTTTCCCGACTGTTTTAAGGGCTTCTGAAAATTTGGATTCAAAGATGCTTTTAAGGGTTTCAGGTTCGCTGGCCCTGTCGCATCCCAGATTTTGTGCAACATTGATAACGTCGTCTACCGACTTGTTGACACGGACAAAGAAAGCAACCTTGATATCTGCGCGAATATTGTCACGACAGATAAGCCCGTCGTTTTCCATACGCGCAATTTCGATTTTCTTTACCGAAATATCCATAATTTCCATTTTATGGAATACCGGGATTACGTACATTCCCTTGTTGAAGGCTACTTTGGACCCCCCAACACCTGTACGTACGATGGCTTTGCCCTGCGGGATCTTTTTGTAGAACATGCTCAGTACTACAAAGAATGCGAGGATGAGGAATACAACAATGGCGAGTGCCAGCAGTATGATTCCGGAAGTGCCGGATAAACCGTCGATAATTAAAAGATTTGTCATTAGAGTTTTCATTGTGTTTAATTAAATATTGTGAATGGTAATGTTTTGAACAACTTCATAAACGTTCTGGTCTTTACGCTCTTTCATGATCATGACCTCTGTGCCATAAGGAAGCTTTTTTCCGTCCTGGCTTTTTACATTCAGGCGGATCACATCCCTGTTGATCACAACTTCCAGGATTCCGATGCGGTCGTTTTCTACGGTTGATTTCAAAATACCTGTCCTGCCGAGATAATCATGGCTTTCTTCTCCGTTATATCCGATATTTTTATACATTTTGACTAAAGGTTTTGTTACGTAATGCATGATGATATAAGTAATAATAAAAACAGGAATAAGGATGAGTACCGATTTAAATCCCCACGAGGCAAGACCGAAGAAAAGACTCGACAAAAGGGTTATAATCCATCCTATAAACTTAAACAGCGTAACGATGACCATGAGGGGAACTTTGCCGACATTGATGTAATCCATCATTTCCGACCAGAAGGAAGGCTCTGCATGTACGTCTGCATCGGTATCCAGATCGTATGCAACATCCACATCGGCTACATCTCCGAAATGGATGTCCATATCGGTATCACCACCTCCCGAAAACAGCATGCATACCCAGTAGAACAGTGATAGCCCTGTAAGCACAGTCATGATTCCGTTCGAAAGTGGGTTGAACAACAGGTTTAAAAGTTCTGCCATAGAGGAATTTAAATTTCGCGTTTAAAGGTATAATAGTAGAAATAATCGCTTCCTGAGATGGATTTGCTTTCAATGGATATAAGCTCCCATCCCTGGCTGCCCATCTTATTGAGCGTAAGGTCTACATTGTTAAGGTCCAGTTCGGTATTCCAGAATCCTTTAACTTCAATTTTCAGTGTTTTGTATTCGAATCTTTTCATGGTTCAAGTCCTATTTGTTTTTTTAAATTGTTTAAATCGTCTTCTACATCGTTTTTGCCGATGGCTTCGTCTATTTCGTCGCTTATGTTGGTGCGGGCAGAAGCCATTTCTCCGTAAGCCTTGGCCAGGGCTTCATCTTCCTCTACCTTTTCCTTCATGCGTTCCAGCATGCTGATGGTACTGTTGGAGTCTATCTTTGCCAATTGCCTGTTCACTACTTTTGTGGCATCTGCAACACGTACACGTGCTTTTATCGTACTCAGTTCTGCCTCCCATTTGGCGATGTTGTATTTAAGAACCTCGATGTTTTTATGTACTTCGTTCGATGACTCGTCGTGCACGTTCGCCTGCGCATCAAGTTCAACGGCCTCAGCTGCATATGTTTTTTTAAGATGAAGTGCTTCCCTTGCAAGGCGTTCTGCCAGATCGGTTTCGAGTTCTTTTCTCTGCAGTTTTTGAAGCAGCAGCACCGCTTTGTTTTCATATGCGGCAGCTTCTTCTCTTTTTTTGTCGGCCGCGTTGTGGGTGCGGATCGCCAATGCCTTTACCTTTGCGTATGCTTCCATAGCTGTATCAAGATCTTCCCGCATCTCCCGGATTCCCTGTTCCGTCATTTTAATCGGATCTTCCATTTTGTCGACGACCGCATGTATCTCGGCCTGTCCGATTCTGAAAATTCGTTTGAAAATATTCATATCTTTTAATTTTAAGTTTTAGAAAAAGTAATGAGCTTGTCAGAGTATTCATTTACAAGCAGGCTTAGGGAATTTACGGCAGCTTCGAATTCATTGAAATCCAGATTGTGGATTTGCAGCGTATACCTGAAGATGACCTTCTTTCCGTCTTCTGTTAAAGCAAATGCCCCGTGAATAATGTCCCTGTTCTTCATAAGCAATGCCTTAAAAATGTCTCCATGATCCTGTTGCAGGGTGAACAGGTACTGTTCAAATATAAGGACAGGTGTTGCGACCCCGATGATGAGGTTGTGTACGCCGTCTGCTTCATTCTCAATTACAAAAATGCCTTCATTTCTGTTTTTGTACTTAATACTGTATCCAATATCAAGTATGTATTTTTCGATATTTAAAAAGTACATTGTATTATTTTTTTATATCTTGCATATATCTTTTGCATAAAGGTATAAAAAATGCTAATATATTTAGCAAAAAAAAGTAATTTTTTTTCAGATGAGTAAAATTGGCTATAATATAAAGAAGCTTAGAAATGTTAAGAATTTAAGTCAACAGGCTTTTGCAGACATATTTAGTCTTACAAGGGGTAATATTTCTTCTTATGAGGAAATGCGTGCCGAACCCAAAATAGAAATTATAATAAAAATTGCTAATTATTTTGGCATACCATTGGAGCACCTGTTGACAAAGCAGCTTTCGGTAAACGAAATACTCAATTTTAACGACTATTTTAACGAGGATCAGCAACAGCAGTTACTAAAAAAATTTGCAAACATTCCCTTTATAAACCGTGAGGCCATACAAAAAATCAGGGATGGTGTATTTGATATGGGAAAAACAGAACAGCTCTCCTTTCCAATTTACAGCGCGAACCGTTTCCTGGCTTTGGAACTCACCCAGGACATTGCGGTACCTTTGGATTTTTACCTTCCGGAACATACCATACTGTTTTTTGAACAGGTGCAGGTAGAAAATCTTCATACGCTTAAGGATCATTTCGGATTGTATTTTGCAGAAACCGAATTGTTTATAGGAAAATACATACAGGACGAATCACTCATCGACCTAAGGCTTAACGAATGGAAATCAGAGCATTTTACTTACGATAACAATCGTTATTTCTGGAAATTATACGCTAAATTTGAAAAAATTATATAAGAAGCATGAAATCGAAATTAAGCAATACGGCCTATTTTTACAGTATGTTAATCATAAGCTTTCCTGTACTGACCGCGGTGATCATCCGTAAGTTTTTAAGGATGTTTGAAAATAACTGGCATTGGGGGCTTACGGTTTTTCTTGTTTTTTGCGGTTTGGTAAGCCTGTTCATTATTATCTGGGGATTTTTTATCGAGATGAACATGCGTATGGCCGTACTGAATATATCGGATAAGACGATTGAAATAAAGCAATTACTTGGTTTGGGAACCAAACGCAAGTTGAAGATAGAGGAAATTGATGGTTTTGCTATTCGTGACTTCAGGCAGCGTGGGCAATATCAGGAATATTGTTACCTCATAAAAGGAAAGAAAGCGGTAGCCGTATTTTCCAGCCTGTATTATCGTAACTATATGGAGATCCGTAACGAGCTCCAGAAACATTTGAAGCAGTTGTAAGGATGGAAAAAGCTGTTGCAACATATACGTTACTGGAAAAGATAACAGACTGTATCGTAGCAGCCGGTCTTGTTTTGTTCTGGATCCTTGTTTATGTATTTAACCGGGAAAATGTTGCGCAGATCCCCACACATTTTAATATTCAGGGAGAGGCCGATGCATTTGGGGCTCCGGTCCATCTTTATCTTCTGGTGGCTCTGAATACGCTGCTTATTGCAGGAATCTATGTGCTTAAAGTAAAAAAAGTACCCCTGAATTTTGGATATGAAATAGCCGAAAGCAATAAACCGGCCGTCAGAGTGGTTATGAACCAGACCCTTTCACTGTTTGCGTTGAGCCTGCTGGTAATCTTCGGTATAATTCTCATGGAGACGGTAATGTATACCGAAGGAAATCGCGCCTATTCTTTTATTCTTGTTTTCTTTGCAATAAAAATTCCCATCGTGTTTTATCTTGCTAAAACACAGGATGTTTCATAGGATTTTGTATCTTTAAGTTAAAAATGACCAAAAATTGCCTGGAATGCGGCGAGAAGCTGATTGGACGGGAGGACAAAAAGTTCTGTAACGACGCATGCAGAAATACTTATAACAACAAGCTCAATAAGGATACTACCAATATGATGCGCAATATTAATTATACCCTGCGCAAGAATTACCGTATTTTATCCGAACTTAATCCCGATGGGAAAACGAAAGTGCTGCGTAAGAAACTCCTTGATTTGGGATTCGACTTTTCTCTTATGACTTCCGTTTATACGACCAAAACCCAGAATACCTACTATTTTATCTACGACCAGGGCTATATGTCTCTTGATGGCGACTGGCTTATTTTGGTTAAGAAAAATTAAAAAGCAGATGGCATTCTCTGACTTTTTTGTATTTTAATGCAAGGAATATACACAAAAACAATTGTATGCAAATCAACAAGGTAGAACTTAGAAACCTCGAAATAGAAGATTACATCGAACTTAAAAACTCCATGATGCAGGCTTATGAAGAAGGAGTGGAGGATCCTTACTGGAAAAAGGAGGAAATCCGCCGGCTGCTGAAGGTATTTCCCGAAGGACAGATCGTTATTGTGGTGGACGATGTAGTAGTGGGGGCAGCACTATCCCTTATTGTCGATGAAAATCTGGCTTTGTCGAACCACAAATACAACGATATTGTAACAGACAGCAAGTTCAAGGCCCATAACCCCGACGGAGACGTACTATACGGAATCGATGTGTTTATCCATCCTAATTACAGAGGATTGCGCCTGGGGCGCCGTTTGTACGACGGACGAAAAGAACTGTGTGAGCAGTTGAATCTTAAATCCATTATTTTTGCCGGTCGTATTCCCAATTATCATAATTATGCAAAAGAACTGACCCCGAAACAGTATCTGGATAAGGTTAGAACAAAAGAAATCCATGATCCCGTTATTTCGTTTCAGGTAAATAACGATTTTCATATCAAAAGATTATTGCGCAATTATCTGGAAGGGGACCATGATTCGCGGGATTATGCAGTATTACTGGAATGGAACAATATTTCCTATGATAAATCACCGGTCCTTATCAATGCCAAAAAAAGTGTGGTCCGTCTGGGGCTTATACAGTGGCAGATGCGGCCGTTGAACAATCTGGAGGAATTTTTCGATCAGGCAGAATTCTTTATTGATGCTGTTTCCGGGTATGAAAGCGATTTTGCAACCTTTCCTGAACTTTTTGTAGCTCCGCTTATGGCCGATTACAATCATTTATCGGAATCCGAAGCTATAAGGGAACTTGCAAAATATACCGATACCATACACAAACGGTTTCAGGAGCTGGCCATCCAGTACAACATCAACATTATAACGGGTAGCATGCCGTATCTGGAAGACAATATACTTTACAATGTCGGGTTTTTATGCAAACGTGACGGCTCTTCCGAGATGTACCGCAAGATCCATATTACGCCTAACGAGCGCCTGTACTGGGGAATGCAGGGCGGTGACGTTATCCAGACCTTTGATACCGATTGTGGTAAAATCGGGATCATCATCTGTTATGATGTGGAATTTCCGGAACTTTCGCGTATTATGAGTGAAGACGGAATGGAAATTCTGTTTGTGCCGTATCTTACCGATACCCAGAACGGTTATACCCGTGTACGAAGCTGTGCACAGGCGAGAGCCATAGAAAACGAATGTTACGTTGTAATAACGGGATGTGTGGGAAACCTTCCTAAGGTAAACAACATGGATATCCAATACGGGCAGGCAGCTGTTTTTACGCCTTCCGATTTTGCTTTTCCGAATAACGGTGTAAAGGCCGAAGCTACTCCGAATACCGAAATGACGCTTATAGTGGATGTGGAGCTCAATGCCCTAAAAGAATTGCACGAACTGGGAAGTGTACGTATTAAGAAGGACCGCCGTTTGGATCTTTATAAATTACGAAAGATCAAGTAATCTTATGAAAGTAGGTATTTTAGGTGCTGGTTGGCTCGGTAAGCCGCTTGCCCTGCTTTTGCAGGATAAAGGTTTTGAAGTAAAGGTAACAGCAAGCTCAGAAGAAGGAAAACAAAAACTGGGACTGGAAGGGCTGGATGCTTTTTGCGTTAGGCTGGATGAATATGGCGTATATGGAGATCTTGATTTTTTTAATGATTTAAAAATCCTGATCATTTCATTACCGCCTGTGACGCCGGACTGTTTTAAGCAACTTCTTGGGCAGATGGGGCATTCGGGGATAAAAGACAGCATATTGTTCAGTTCAACAGGTATATATGCCGGCTGCAATGGCCATGTAGATGAAACGTCTCCCTTACAGCTGCATCTTCCCAAAGTAAGCCGTTTAAAAGAGATTGAAGATCTTTTCCTTGAACAGCCCGATTTAAATGCAACTGTTTTAAGACTGGCAGGATTGTGGGGAGCAGACCGGCATCCTGTATATTTCCTGGCGCGCAGGGATGTGATTGAAGATGCGGATGAACCGGTGAACCTTGTACAGCGGGATACGGTATGCAAGGCTGTTTTAACGATACTTTCAGAAAAGGTAAATAAAGATGTATTCAATGTGGTTGATGACGATCACCGAACAAAGGAAGCATTTTATACTGCCGCCGCGGAAGAGAGGGGACTGTTATTGCCGCCATTTTTGAAGAGTAACAAAAAAATGAACCGGATCGTTTCCGGTGAAAAAATCAGGCGGATTTCTAAATAAAAGAGAGCTGCACACTGCAGCTCTCTTTTGTTAACGGATATATTGTTCAATCTTATTTAAAAAATCCTGAAATGCCACGGCTTCTTCTTGGGGTACCCGTTTTGCTAATTCTACTCCCCGTTTCTGAAATTCATTGAGCTTCGGTCCCAGCTCATCTAAAGCTTTAGAATCTTTGTTGGCGGAAGCTACTGTATAGCTTTTCAGAAAATCAACATATTCCTTTGCGAACTGGTCGGCTTCGGCATATTTAAAATCAGGAGCTGTAAGTACAGGAACATTGTCTTCTGCAATATTCGTATTGGTTGTGGTTTCATTTACACTTTCTACCGGTGGGTCTGTCATCGGAACCTGTTGCTTGTTTTCTTCCTTCTTACAGGACACCATCACGAATGAGGCTACTGCTAAACTTAAAATGATCTTTTTCATAATTACATCTTTTTATTAAATATAAAGAAAAAACACATACATAACAGTGGTTTTCATAAAAAAAGACATAGCATAAGCTATGTCTTCAAAATTTTTAATTTTTATTTATTATTTTTTCATTCCTGCTGCTAACTGCTCTGACAGCTTCATGTTGTAATCCTGCCAAAGTTTAGCATCTTCTGCTGTTAATTTTCCAGCAATTTCTGTACCTTTCTTAGTCCATTCAGCGGCTTTCGCTTGCAGTTCGGATATTTTCGCAGCATCCCCGGATTTTGCTGCCTCAATGGTTTGTTTCACATATGCTGTATATTCTTCTGCATATTTCTGAACTTCCGGAGAACTAAATTTTGGAACTTCTAATGTTGTTTCCGTAGTAGTAGTCGTTGTTTCAGTTTCAGTAACCGGATCAGTAGTTGTTGTTGTTTCTGTTGATGTTTGCTCTTCAACTACTGGCTCTTTCTTTTGACAAGAAACTACTAGGATACTTGATGCGAATAATGCTGATAAAACTAATTTTTTCATATACAATTTATTAAATGGTTTGTATCAAATATACTAAATAATTATTTATAAAATATTTTTTTTATGCTTTTTTTAAGTATAAACCATTGGGGAATCACGGTAATATCAGCTGTAACGAGCACAAGAAAAAAATACGGAAATTGGTCTAAATCCTGTTGAGGGAATGGATATTTCCGATTTTGAAAATCAGTGCTTTTTTACAGCTTTTCCATTCACTTTCTATAATTGAAAATACAACGGTATCACGTAAGGTTCCGTCTGGTAATATTTGATGATTCCGAAGTACACCGTCCTGCTTTGCCCCAAGCCGCTGGATGGCGCTTCTCGATGTAAAATTATGCCAGTTGGTACGGAATTCTACAGCAATAGCCCCAAGTGTTTCAAAGGCATGCTGAAGCAGCAGCAACTTACATTCGGAATTAACATGTGTTCTATGGTAGCTTTTGGCATACCAGGTATAGCCGATCTCGAGACGCCTGTGTTCCGGAGTGGCATTGCAATACCTCGTGGTTCCGATAATCAAACCGTTTCTTTTATCAACTACCGCAAAAGCCATCCCTTTGTCCTGTTCATAATCGTCAAGTGCCTTTGCTATATAAGGGCGGATACTTCCGGCATCGGGTACCGACGTATACCACAGCTTCCATAGCTCCCCGTCTGATGCCGACTCTGTTAACGCTTCCGCATGTTCCTTCCCTAACGGGATCAACCGCACGTTTTCCGTTTCTAAGGTGATATTATTGAGCCATTTCATACATATTGTTTTAAGGATGAAGTTTCTAAATTTAATTTCTTTTTGGAAATAAAAGACGTATTGAATGTTATCAAAATGTACAGGAATTCTTTTTAGAATGCTCCGTCCTCAATCTTCCTGCCTACTATGGTGAGGCTTTTCGTCTGCCCGTCCAGTACTGCTACATCCGGTAAAACGCCCCATTCTTCAAATCCGAAGGATCTGAACAGCTTCAGACTGGCCGTATTATGTGAAAAAATAAAGCCTAAAAGGTTGCGGATACCATAGACCGGAGCCATCCGGATGCAATAAGACAGGATCTGCTTTCCAACGCCCTTGCCCCGTTGTGTGCTTTCAAGGTAAATGCTGATTTCTGCCGTGGCATCATATGCGGGTCGACCGTAAAAAGATTGAAAACTTACCCAGCCCATCATGTTGTTAGCGGTATCCTCCACAACCCAAAGGGGCCTTTTGACTGTATCATGCTCATGAAACCACTTGCTCCGGCTTTCCACAGTTACGGGTTCCGTATCGGCGGTTACGGTCCTTGATGCTATGGTCGAGTTGTAAATAGCCACAATGCCATCGAGATCTTCAATGTGTGCATTTCTGAATTTAAGTTCCTTCATTTTTTTTTATGTTAGGGCTTTGCATTATCCAAAAGTATGAAAGTTTGAAAAACGGTTTAAGGAATAACGTTTTTTTATCGGTTCGGATTATTTATGTGAAAATCGATCAAACCGGACTATTCGTTTTTTTTAAACCGGCCCCTTTAAACCGGCCGGTAAGTTACGAATTTTGCCCCTGTTTTAAAGATCCAGAACTAAAATGAAAAATAAACACCTGCTTTTAGCACTTTTGTGCCTCCCGTTTACCGGTTTTGCTCAAACTCCGGAAAGTGAAGGGGAGATGATGGATGAAATGGTGATTCAGGAAAACCGCCTTTTGATCCCTTTTCAGAAGTCAACCCGAAATATTCAGGTCATAACAAAAGAAGAAATCAGCAAACTGCCCGTTTCCTCGATAAATGAAGTACTAAGTTACGTCAGCGGAGTTGATATACGCCAGCGCGGGCCTTTTGGTTCTCAGGCCGATATCAGTATCGACGGCGGATCTTTTGAGCAGACCATGATCTTATGGAACGGTGTTAAGATGGGCGATGCACAGACGGCCCATCATTCAATGAATCTTCCGATCCCTCTAGAAGCCGTTGAGCGGATAGAGGTATTAAAAGGACCTGCAGCCCGTATTTACGGTATTAATGCCCTAACCGGCGCCATCAACATTGTAACTAAGACCGCTCCGGACGATTTTGTCCAGGTTCATGCTTATGGCGGCAGCTCGTTTAAAGACAAAGAGGCGGGTGATGGCAGCGGATTGTATGCCGGAGGAGGAATACAGGCAACAGCAGGTCTTCATACGGGAAAAGTTCATCATCTTGTTTCAGTAGGAAAAGAAGATTATAACGGGCAGCGTTACAATACAGCTTCCGATAACCTTAAAACCCTTTATCAGGGAAATGTTGCTTTTAACGGCGAAAATTCTCTGGAATGGATGGGCGGATACCTTAATAATGAATTCGGTGCGAACGGTTATTATGCAGCGCCGCATGATAAGGAATCGCATGAAATCGTTCAGACCTTGATGCTGAGCGTCGGAAGCAAACATAAACTTTCCGACCGCATTACCGTTAAACCGCGTATAAGCAACCGCTATAATGAGGATGATTACCGCTTTTACCGGAACGATTTAAGCAAGGCCAGATCGTTACATTATTCCAATGCTTTCATGTTTGAATTAAACGGTGTTTATACTTCCGGTTTTGGTGATTTCGGAATAGGTTATGAAATGCGCCTTGAAGAAATCAACAGTTCTAACCTTGGAGCGCACGATCGGAAAAATCATGGCTGGTTTGCAGAATACAGGAATACATTTTATGAAAAATTGTTGGTAAATGTAGGGACATACTGGAACTACAACACCGATTACGGCTTTCAATGGTATCCGGGAGCGGATGTTGCATATCTGCTCAGCAACGACTGGAAAATCCAGGCCAGCGTGGGAAGCAGCCAGCGGATTCCTTCATTTACTGATTTGTACATAAACCAGATGCCGGGAAATATAGGAAATCCTGACTTAAAGCCGGAGGCCGCCTGGCAGTATGAAGCCGGAGTACAGTATAATCGTAACGGAAAACGTTTTACAGGAAGTCTCTTCCAGCGAAACATCAGCGATTTTATCGACTGGACCAGGATTTCGGCAGAAGTTCCCTATCAGCCGCATAATCTTGGTACACAGAATATGAGGGGGATTAACCTGCGCTGGAACCACGAAGTGCCGCTGTTGGCAGATCAGAAATTTTCGTATATGTTGAGTTATCAGTACCTGAGCCCTAAAAAAGAGGAGGATGGAAGCGCGATCATTTCCAAATACAAAATAGAAAGTTTAAAACATCAGGCTATAGTAGGGCTAAGTTATAGTTGTCACAATTGGGGACTGCAATTCCAGAACCGTTATATAAAACGGGAACTCAATGAAGGGTATATCGTGTCCGATATGCGCCTCATGTATGATTTTCCGGCATTTCAGGTATATACACAGGCCACAAACCTTTTTAACTCAAGTTATAAAGAAGCGGCAGCGGTACCGATGCCCGGAAGGTGGATTCAGCTGGGTGTTACCTATCGGATCAAATTTAATAAAACTTCCTAATAGGAGTGTTGTTTATACATTTGTTGACTGTTTTGCCGGATCTTTTTAGACCCGGCATTATTTTTTTAATCTGAAATATTCGATTAAATTGCACCAAACAAACATTTATGAAACCACAACTGCTTTTAATGGTTGCAGGATTGTTATGTACGTCTTGTGCTACCATTCTCAAAAAAAAGACGTATAATGTAAAAGTGACAAGCGACTTGGAGCATGCTCAGGTAAAAGTAGCAGACAGTATCTATATGCTTCCTGCAAAAATTAAGCTGGAGCGATCTAATAAAGAGCTTGATATTACACTTATTTCGGAAGAACTGAATATAGATTATAAGGTGAAACCCTCTCCAGATCCCGTGTTTTTATACGTTAATCTTTCAGGGACGCTTTTTGCCCCCTTAAATTACGCGGTTGATTTTACTAATCATAAACGTTTTTACTATGGAAAAAAAATCCATCTTGATTCGAAAGATACTTTAAGAGTAATTGTTCCTAAAGTAAGGAAAAAATGGGAAGATTATTGGAAAAGAGATTTTGAAAAACGGCCCGGCAGCTTCCATGTGACTGCTTCGATACCTTATATCAACGGTTTCAATTTTGAAACCGAGAAATATGGAACCAAGGTGGGGAGTGGTTTTTGGGGCATTTCGGCAGGACTGGAGTATGTATACCGTAAAAATCGCTATCTGGGTTTCAGGGTTGTAACTGCATCTGATTTTTTTGTTCCGGTTCCGGCGCCGATTTCTCATGATGGAGAATGGGAAAGTATGAATACCTATTATTTCGACCTTACCAACAACTTCAGTTTTAAAAGACTGAACATAGGATATGGTATTAATTATTCAGTCAATACCTGGAATTTTTATGACGATTCCTCTTTACAAAACGAAATACATATTAGGCAGAGGAGTAGAAGTTTGGGAATAACGCTCAACAGTTACTATCAAATCAACAGATTTTTGCATATAGGGCTTATCTATCGCCCGTCATTCTGGAATATAAGCCCTCTGGAAAGGTTACAGTACGAACATTTCATAAGCATGGATATTATGTGTAAGATTCCTTTGCGTAAGTCAAAAAACAACGGCAGGTGAGGAGTGGCGTATTAAGACCTTAATTCACTAACTTTGTCCAGAAGATTGAAAGTGATTATGGAAGTTACAGCTATCAAACAGGGGGATTTTAAGGTAGATGCCCGAAAGAATTTCGAATACCTGCAACCCGGAGAGCAAAGTAAATTGATAAAGATGGCCGTACAGCCTTTTGTCGTTAAAACATCAAAGGACATTGTGCTGCTCGATACCGGACTGACCTTTTCCGATACGGATCCTTCTGCGCTTGTGAACCTGTTAAGAGAATATGGGGTAGATCCTTTATCGGTAACAAAAATCCTCATTTCCCATCTGCATAAGGACCATGCCGACGGACTGGGATTTTTTAAAGACGGCGCCTTTATCCAGAATTTTCCGTCTGCTAAGATCTATATACAGAAGAGGGAGTACGAATATGCATTACAACAGGTGGAAAGTTTTTCTTACAATCAGTCTTTGTTACGTGAGCTTATTCACCTGCCCAATATGGTCTGGTTGACAGAAGATGAGGGGAACCTAAACGGGGAAATACGTTTCAAAGTAACAGGAGGGCATACGCCTTTTATGCAGGTATTTTGGATTTCAGACGGAAAACAGACCTGTTTTTACGGTGCAGACAATCTTCCTACCCGCGGATATCTGAAACGACACCTGGCTTTTAAAACCGATTACGACGGACATAAGGCGATGGAATACCGCAAATTATGGCAGAAGGAGGCAATAGCGGAACACTGGACCGTGTTGCTTTACCATGATATGGAAACTGCTGTATGGGATTTTAAAGATGTTGCTGAAGTGTGAGTACATTCTGAGCCTGTATAATATGCCTTTGATTATGATAAATTACAAAGCGAAAGGTGTCACCAAGCCTGAGCCTGAGCAATTTCGTAATACTTATTGCTGTTTTTATCCTGTTTAGATTGTAATTCCGGGCATCTTTTAGTAGTTCCAGCATCTGTATCTGCTGTTCTATAAAAACATCCAGCACCTGCCGGGACAATGTGCTGTGAATAGGATTCATAGACTTGAAAGTCTTCATTTTATATGATCCTTTCTTCATGCTGTTCGCAAAATAATTACCCATTAAGCCGCTTCTGAAGATTTTTTGGGAAGGTATTGAGGCTTTAGATTTTATACAACCTCTTATTTCCGGAATGTAAAAGAGACCATAGCGGTTCAGATGCTCCACACATTCAAGAATGCTCCAGCTTTGACTTGAATGGCGATGGTTCAGCTCTTCATCGCTTTTTGTTTTGAAGAGATAAGCAGCGGCAATGTTGGACTGCGTAATTTCGCAGAGTTCGTTTAACAGATCCTGAGCTAAAAATTTCATGTTTATCTTTTTTTCAAAGATCTGCCATAAACTCTTTGTAAAGCTTGACCGAGGTCAAGATTTTTTTAAACGGGACAGGGTTTCCGGTTTCATCCGCAGATAGTTGGCGATGTGCTTATTTGGGATGTATTGAAAAAGAAGCGGGCTTCTTTTTAATACCCGTTGGTAGCGCTCCCGGGGACTGCTTATAAGAAGATCTTTTTCCCTTTCAATTTGTTGTAAAACGAGCTGTTCCAAAAGTGTGATCCACAATTTAAGATGCTCCGCATCCTTACTCAGGAAATTGGAGAATGCTTTTTTGGAAATGATTTTCACCGTTGTTTTCTTGATAGCCTGTATACAGAATTCAGAAGGCTTTCCCGATAAAAAAGAGTCGAGCGATGCGATGATATTATGAATGTAACCGAACCGGATGATGTGTTCTTCGCTTCCATACTCTATAAAAACTTTCAGACTCCCTTCAGTTACAAGGTAGACATTGGTATCGATGCTGCCTGCGGTCTTCAGATATTCATTTCTTTTAAGGGTGATTTCCCTTTCAAACAAATCGTATTCATAAAGCAGGTCGGTAAGTGTTCCGGTTTTCATCTTGACGCTATTTCAGAATGTTAAAGTACACATTTCTTTTCGTATAATAAGGTATGCGGCCCTTATGGACCGCATGTTTTTTATGATTTCAATTCCATATCGCTGATGAGTTTTGCATCCCGGGTGTTTTTCTGAACTGCTATAGCAGCAAATATACTCAGCATGAACGACATGGCGTAAAACCCCTTTTCACTTAACAACAGGTCGGCATTCCATAAGCCGACGGCCAGTAATACAATGGCAGCTATTGTGGCAAACCATGCGAGTCCGTAATAAAGTTCCGTAACTTCAAGGCCTTCAGCTTTATCGCGTACTGTTTTTTGAACGGATATAACCGCAAAAAGCCCGAAAAGCAGAATCGTGAAATAATATCCTTTTTCGTTTAATTCCATTGCAGCATTCCATAAACCTATGCAGTACGCAATAGTTCCTGTAAAAAGAGCCGTCCACGAGGCTCCTATAAATGCTGCCGTAGGCTTCAGCGGACTTTTTAATGATGTTTTCTTTTCCGCGGCTCGCGTAGACCCATTATCGGGTGTGATAGATGATTTTAAAGTTTCCATATGTTTATCTTTTTAGATTAATACTGTACAAAGATCTGTTTTAATGAACAGGATTAAAATCCATATTTTTTTAAAAACGTACGATATATTTTTAGTTTTTAGTATCTTTCATATATAATTTTAAGGATAATGGATGTTATTTATGATTTGACTTCTTTAATGGATAATGCTGATAAAAAGGAGTTTGTATTGTTTCTTAAGAAAAAGAACAAGCGGAAGGATACGAAGAATATTATGTTGTTCTTTATGCTTCAAAATGACGATATAAAACAACAAAAAAATAAAGAGGTTTTGTCAAATAAAGGAGCGTATCATGCGTTAAGGAAACGGCTGTATGCCAACCTGATTCTTTTTCTCTCAAATAAAAGCTTTGAAAAGAACAACAGTGTAGCGCATGAGGCGTTACGTTTACTTGTGGTAAGCAGGTTTCTGCTTGAAAACCAACAGCCGAAGCCTGCTTTCAAATGCCTGGATAAAGCAGAACATCTTGCTTCAACGCTGGAACAATACAGCCTGCTTCACGAAATACTGCAGACAAAACTGGATTATATACATTGGAATAAAAAGGAAGAGGTACAGGAAATAAGTGACAGGCTTATTCAAAACCAGGAAAAACTCATGAAGGAAGCCAGGTTGAGTGTAGTATATGCCTCCCTAAAAGATGCTTTTGCCCGTTCACAGCAAAGTGGTGAAATCATCGATCTTAAAGGTCAGATTAAAAACCTTGTTTCACATTACCGGCTTTCCAATGAAGATCTTCTTAATTACCGGTCGCTTTATCAGATGCTGTCACTGGCTAATGAATACGCCAATATCCGGCAGAATTTTTCTCTCATTGCTCCTTATATTCAGATGGCGGTCGGGCTCATTGACCATAAAGAAGGATATGTGCCGCATCATTTATATTACCATATTGCCGTGGTATACTATCTTGCGAACTACTGTTTCAGGAAAAAGATGTTTCTCGAAAGCATGGAATACCTACAGCAGATGAACGGTCTTATGCAGGATCAGAATGGCAAATATAAGACCTCTTTTCACGTAAGGTATCATTTGCTGAAATGCCTGAACCTGCATTTCACGGGATATACTTCAGAGGCAGTAGGCATCGTACAGGATTTGGAGGCACACTTTACAAAGAAAACCAGACCCGACGAGGCGGCGGACGTATATTTGTGTCATGCCATGCTCCTGGCTCACCAGCAGAACCGGGTGGCTTTAAAAAAAATAGGGCAGCTTATGCATACGGATGCATGGTATGAAAGGCAATTGGGCATGTTGTGGACCATCCGGAAGAACCTGATGGAAATTCTGCTGCATGCGCAGTTTGGCAATTTGGAGTATGCACTTTCGCGGAACCGCAGTTTTAAGCGCAGGTACCGCAAGTACCTTGTTGAGGTTGGGGAGGAACGTGTGTGGCATTATGCGGACCTAGTAGAAAAATACCTGCTTAAACCTGAGCTTGCGCATGACCGTTTGTTTGGTGAAAAAATAAAGAAGATGCTGGAAGACGATCAGAATCAGGACGTATTCAGCATGGAATTTCTGTACTGGTTCCAGGTATCTCATGCGGGAGAAAAATCCTAATAAAGAAAGATCCCTGCTGAAACAGCGGGGATCTTTAACTTACGTAAGTTCTTCAACTTTTATGATTTCCAGATTCAGGATGCCTTTTTTCGAAGGCCATTCAATCCGGTGTCCGGAAGGATATCCTACCATTGCGATTCCTTCGTCGGAGAGGATGGATATTTTATTCTTGCTTGGTTTAGATTTTTTAGGGCCGACAAAAACCACTGTTTTTTCCTCATTCCGCGTATGGTCCCTGAAAGTAATTCTGCGGTTTACCGTAACAATATCGGAAGGCAGGTTTCTTCTCAATACCTGCGACGCCTTTTTAAGTTCGAGCAACAACAGTTCCTCTTCGGCAAGCGTTACTTTTTTTCTTCTTACATGATCTTTTATAAGGTCGTAAATTCCCGTTGTTAAAATGATATTTTGTGACATGATGTTCTTTATTTATCCCGTTTTTAAGGTATGACCAGCAACTCTTCATTGATATATGATTTATAGCCGCAGTTTTATTCAATGAGGTCTTATTCCCTGAAAACAGAAGTGTTCGTTAAAATGAGCTATTCAAAAACTGAAAGGGTCCCTGTCCAGAGTCGTGACAGGGATCAGGAAATAAACTCCTTCGAACTTTTTAAGAAAGTATCGTCAAGCAAATACAACAGCGTGTGCAAAAGGCACATAAGGCGACTGTCCGACAAATAAAAATTTGAAATGGTCATGTTGTAAATGCTTATACAGCATTAAAATTAGTGATATTTTTTGAATTTGGCAAGTTATGGAACAGTATCAAAATAAAGCAGACGGTCGTTAGCCAGATCATATTCATACAGAATTTTCTTTTCGCGATCGTAAAAGAGCCATTGAACAGTTACTTTATGGTGTTCTTCATAACTTCCGATACCCAGAACGGTGTATTCTCTGCCTTCGCGCTGCTGTTGTTCAATAGAATATGACATCTGTCTTTTTCCTGCAATAAGCTCTTTTAGCAGCCTGTTTTCCGAACTGGCGATATAATATTCGACTGTCAGATACAGCTTATCAAGATAGGATTGTGAATAATCGTATTCCGGGCTCCAGTGATATGTGAGCGGTTCTTTATGGTATTTGCGGAATCGGGAAACCTTGCCGTCTTTAACCTTGGTTACCGAAAGCAATATAGCTGCAGGAAAGGATGCGTCGCCATCTCCGGCTACCCTTACAGTATCCTGTTTCCATTCTATGTCAATGACATCCCCACGCAAAAGATCCCGCTCTTGGTTCAGATCGTTGATAAACTGCATTTCTTCTCGCTGCTGCCTGGCATTCAACAGCGTATAGTCTCCATCGTCATTGTAGGAAACGAATGCGAATCTGGCCGATTTTGTTTTTTGCGGTTCCAGGGTTATGCCTGGCTCTGTATGCACGGTATGATGTACGGTTTTTTGTCCGGATGAGACCGTACCGTTACACGCGTAACAAAAAAGGATAAACAGGATTATGAGCTTTTTCATGCTGGTGTATTAGGTTATAACGGCCTGCCAGTAATCGAAACGTTTTGTTTCGCCCGAATCCAACAATATATCATGTGAGATCATGGTTGTTTCAATGATCTGGAATTCAACGGCATTACGGAAGATATCGCCATCATAGGCGAGGGTATGGTACTCTCCGTTTTCCCCGCAAAGGTCTACATCTTCAGGAAAAGAAGCTATAAGTTCCGCATCGAGGTTTTTGCCGATATATGAAGCAGACAGCTTGTCGGCCTGCGTTACAATAAGTTTGGTTTTTAATCCGGAAGCTAAAAAATCCCGAATGACCTCTTCAGACGTCATGTTCCACAAAGGTTCCAAAACCTCAATGCCCATCGGATTCAGTTTCTGCTCACGGTATGCCTTTATATCTGCCAGAAAAATATCTCCGAAGGCAAAACAGCTAACTCCTTGTTCTTTGAAATACATGACGGTTTCCTTCATTGAAACCTCATAATTCTTAAGGTCTTTCGAAATCAGTACCTTATGAAGCGGGATTCCAATGGAGTGCGCCTGTTGTTCAAGTATGGTTAAAGGAATTGAATGAATAGATGAGGTACCTGTATCACTGTTTATGGTTGTAAGCAACGATACGATTTCGTATTTTCCGTCTTTCAGAAGCTTTTGAAGGGCAAGGGCAGAATCTTTTCCTCCGCTCCAGTTGAAAACGACTTTTTTTGACTTATTCATAAAAACAGGGATCATATTGTACTACTCCGTTTACATCTTTCAGTGCATTTGGAAAAAGCTCGAGTACCATTGCATTTTCAGGAGGGACTTCAAAAGGAAGCGAAATATTGTAAATACCGGCTCTTTTATATCCAAACCTGGGATAATAGTGTTCGTGCCCTAAAACAACGATAACCTTATAACCTTGTTTCCTCGCGCGACTATGTGCTTCGTTAATGAGCAGGCTTCCGATACCCTGCTTCTGGTACTTTTGTAAAACAGCTACAGGAGCCAGAGCCAGAGCGACATGCTGTTCTTTCTCGGAATTAATCTGTATTTGTGTAAGCAGTATATATCCCGCTATTTCTTTATTGATTTCTGCAACAAGGGAGAGTTCCGGAATAAAGGCCGGAGCGTTCCGCAGTTTTTCCACAAGAAACTGTTCTTTATGGTCGCTGTGAATTTCATTTTGAAAAGCATCCTCAATGAGTTTGAATACAGCGTCATAATCATTTGGGTTTTCTTCCCGAATATGTATATCCATCTGTTTTTATTGTTTTAGAATACGCTCTCCGAACTTCTCCGGTTCTGATTCTTCGAGGAAATATTCCAATTGCCATTCCTGCGTTTTTTTTGCCTGCTTATTTTGGGGAGCTGTCCACGAAGGATACAGGCGGAACCCTCTTTTTCCATCGGTATGGCTGCCTGATAAAATCCCATTTTCAACCAACACCCGTGCTGGAAAAACGAAGTAGCCTGCTTTTGAATTGTGCTCCGCCATGATGATGTAAAAATCAAAAGGGTCATTTTCATCAAACGGCACTGTTTTTCCTATTGCATTCCTTTTCCACAGGCTCGTAAATACGCCTTCCTTCTTTGGGGTGACTTTTGCTTTTCTGAATTTAATAAAGCGGCCGTAAAGCATAAAGCTGCATCCCAAATAGCCTGCACTTTCTGCATCTTCAACGGAATTGGTAAAAGACTGCTGCAGAAGATCGTGTACGGATTTGCCGTTGATTTCTTCATTCATGGTTTACAATTTCAACAACCCGCGGAATCCCCTTGCGGCATAATAGGATGAGGCCCCGTTATGGTAAATAAAGCACTGATTATAGCGAAAATCGCCAAAAAGGGCCCCGTCTAGCTTCCGGATTTCTTTAGGCGTCTCAATCCAACTTGATGTTTTGGAATCAAAAGGACCCCATTTCTGAAGGTCACGATACTGCTGCTCATTCAGTAGTGCAATCCCCATCTGCTCTGCCATATATACAGCACTGTTTAAGGGTTTATGCTCTTTTCTTGCTTCCAGCGCTTCTGCATCGTAGCAAAGGCTTCTTCTTCCTTTAGGACTCTCAGCAGAACAGTCGCAGAACAAATAGGCATCATGTATTTCGTCATAACCGATAACGTCGGGTTCTCCTCCGGTTTCCTCCATTTGGTACAGCGACCACAGTTTTGCCGGTTGCTTTTCCAGCTTTACCATTACAGCTTCCCATTCTATGCCGCGATGCCGGTTTTCGTTTTTCTTAAAACGTACTTTTAAGGTATTAAGGAGCCCTTCCTTCTGATCGGGAGTTAGGTGTTTTGCCATTTCGATTGTTTTCAGAACTTAAATTTACTTTAAATTTTTTGTATAGGAACATTTTTGTTTCCTGTTAAAAATAAAATTCCTGCGAATCGTTTAAAGGGAAAACCATTTTTTTTATAATGTAGACCTCTTTTTTTGTTAAATTAACACCTTATTTTGTTGGTTGAGTGCGTTTTGTGTATACATTTGAATTATTCTTTTTAAATGAAGAACAATTGGCATAAATCCAGAGAATAATAAAAACGACAGATTACGTGTTTTTAAGAATATAACATAATAAAAAATGCAACAAAAAACTACTTTTACATTCACTGCAATATTGCTGCTGCTGGTATTTTGTAATTTCAATATGCTGGCTCAGACAATGCCGGTACGCAAGCCCATCCCGACATCCAGCATTCCCGTAAAGCCATCTGCAGTAGGAGATTTTATTTCAGTAAATAATGCTACTTATACACAGTCATCCTATACGATTTCACAACTGGTAAATAATGTTCTTATATCGGGTGGAGGGAATTGTACCAGTTCGAATGCGACTAATGTAGCTGTTTCACCAAATCTGGCGGCAACCCATAATGACCGTTCCTGGGGGTATTTCAAAAAGGAGAACTCTGCTTTTCCATTTGCTGCAGGTATTGTTTTAAGTACGGGTTTTGCCCGAAAAGCAGGAAATACCTACGACAGTATGGTTTTGTCGGATCTTTTGCCTACGTTGGGCGATATAGATCTGGCTACGGTTCTGAATGTCCCAAATACGTCTCTCACCAATGCCAGTTACATAGAGTTTGACTTTGTTGCTATTTCTGACAGGGTTACTTTTAATTACGTGCTTGCCTCAGAAGAATACAATAAAGGGTATGAATGCGACTTTACCGACGCATTTGCTTTGTTGCTAAAAAAAGCAGGTGATCCGAATTATACCAATCTGGCAGTTCTTCCCAATGGAGGAGGAGTTGTAAGCACTTCAAATATTCATCCTGCTGTAAATTCCTCACTTGCGACCTGTGCTGCTGTAAATCAACAATTTTTTGCAGGATATAATACAACAAATTCAGACACAAATTTTGAGGGGAGTACCGTTCCTTTGACGGCTACGGCTACGGTGATTCCGGGAACCACCTACCATTTTAAGATGGTAATCGCGGATTATTATGATCATAAGTTCGATACAGCAGTATTTCTCGAAGCAGGCTCCTTTGATATAGGTGTAAAAATTACTGACGGACAGGGCACTATTTTGTCGGATAAGGTAAAAATGTGTCATAATTCACAGGTTCTGGCAGCCAATGTACAGGCTCCCAATGCCTCATTTAAATGGTATTTTAATAATGTCCTTATTTCCGGAGCCACTACCAATACCTACACCGCAACGCAACCGGGAACCTATAAAGTAGAAGTGATGATTGCCGGGAGTACCTGTGTGAATTCTGCAAGCGTTCTGGTAGAAAACGGAACAGTTCCTTCAGTAAGCCTCACCGATACAACAGGCAATGTTTTACCCGATTCAATTTCATACTGTAATACCGTAAATCAGATCTTAAAAGCAGTGACTACGGACGCTGCTGCACAATTTGAATGGTATTTGAACGGAGTACTGATTCCAGGAGCCGCCACAGATACTTATACGGTTACCCAGGCCGGAAAATTTACTGTTAAGGTAAAATCGGCGAATTACGACTGCACGGGAGATAAAACGATAGATATAGACATCGTATCCAATCCTGTTGTTAAGGATGCCGTGATCAGGATGTGTTCGGAAACGAATAATGCTCTATTTGACCTGACATCAGCGCAGAGTCAGATAACGACCACGCCGGGTGTATCGTTTAAATATTTTGAAAACCAGGCAGATGCATTGGGTGGTAATAATACCATTTTGAACCCTACTGCCTACCTTTCAGGAAGTAAAACCGTTTATGGCGTTGTAAAACTGGGGCAGTGTTCTCTGATTGCGAAAATAGAACTTCATCTTGATAAGGTCATTCCTCCGGTTATCACGGCTTCATCGACCATATTATGTCCGAATGGAACGGTAACACTGACCTCTGACTTTACAAATGGAAATACGTGGTCTACAGGAGCCACGAGCCAATCCATAACAGTAACTAACGCAGGAAAATATACCCTTATACATGATGACGGTAACTGTACAAGTAACCCGGTGGAAATTAATATTGCTGCTGAACCGGATCCGCTTATCCAAATTGCAGGAAACCTGAGTTTTTGTGACGGAACATCAACCACCCTTACCGCTTCGGCTAAAGGTGCCGGAAATACTTTCGTATGGTCGGACGGAACACAGGGAGCTATAATGACGACTTCTGTTGGAGGGGCATTCACGGTTTCTGTTTTAACTCCAAATGGCTGTACGTTTACAAAAACGGTTGATATTACGAAAAATCCATCACCCGTTGTTCAGAATGCGGTATTAACGGGATGTTCGCCTGTTGCTTCAGCTTCATTTGATTTAACAGCAGCACAACCTCAGATCTCAACTACCTCCGGAGTTACGTTTGTTTACTATACAACGCTGGCCGATGCACAGGCAGCGAACACAAATTTCATCACTTCTCCATCATCTTACAATTCTGTTGCTAAAACATTGTATGTTTTGGTAAAACAGGGACCGTGTTCTAAAATTGCCGAGTTGGAGTTAAAAACAATCTTGGCAGCTTCAGTTGCTACACAACCTACAGATAAACTGGCTTGTATTGGAAATGATGCAGTGTTTTCGGTGAGTGCCTTAAATACAATAGGATACCAATGGCAGGTGGATACCGGAAGTGGTTTTTCAAATCTTGTAAATAATACCGTTTATAGCGGAGTAACTACTCCTGTCTTAACCGTTTCAAATGTAACGACGGCCTATAACGGGTATAAATTCAGAGTTCTTTTAGAAGGGAATTGTTTACCTGGTGCGCAATCAGCGACTGTAACATTAACGGTACCCAAGTTAGAAGCTGTTATAACTTCCAAAGACATTAGTTGCTTTGGAGCTGGAAACGGGACCCTTTCCGCTGCCGTTTCAGGTGGAACTGCTCCCTACACTTATGCATGGTCAAACGGAGGGGCAACGGCATCATTAAATCAACTGAATGCCGGGACTTACACGGTCTTAATTACCGATGCCAATAACTGTTCCGTGAGTAAGACGGTAACCATAAAAGAGCCTGTGGTACTTACTACGACCATAACGAAGACAAATGTAAGCTGCAATGATAATTCAGATGGAGCAATTACTATCGTACCATCTGGAGGTACCGCTCCTTATTCCATCTATTGGAAACATGATAAGAGCACTTCTGCAGGTATATCGGGATTAAAAGCAGGCTTATATGAAGTAGATGTAACAGATGCCAACGGATGTGTAAGAACGGAGCAGGTAAATATTTCAGAGCCAATGACCTTGACGGCGAGCGTGAATAAAACTGATGTCAGCTGTAACGGTGGTGCGGATGGTGAAGCCATAATAATCATAAACGGTGGAACTGCGCCTTATACTTACGTATGGTCTAACGGAACAACGTCGGAAAAAGCAGATCAGTTAAAGGCTGGTACCTATAATGTTATAGTGCAGGACGCAAAGGGATGTACGGTAAGTAAAAACGTAGTCATTTCGGAACCTGCCGAATTGAAAGTTTCATTTACTCAGACAAAAGCAGGGTGCGGCGGTGCGTTAAGCGACGCTGTTATTGCAGATGTAACAGGTGGTATTCCTCCATATTCCTTTGAATGGTCAGACGGTTCTTCAGGAACTCGTTTGGAGAACTTTACCAATGGAATTTATACGGTAAAAATTACCGATGCAAACGGCTGTACTTTATCCAGAACAATGGATGTTGAGGTTATTGAAGATCTTACCATCGATTTTACCAAGAAAAATGTTAGTTGTAACGGAGGAAGCGATGGAATGCTGCAGGCTTTGATTTCCGGTGGAAGGGGTGTGTATAAGTACAAATGGTCCACAGGTGGCTTAACAGATAAAATTGAACAACTAAAAGCCGGATCCTATACTCTTACAGTAATAGATGACCTTGGATGTACGGCTACTGCCAATGTTGTTGTAACGGAGCCAGCGGTATTATCCGCTACGGCCTCACAAACAAATGTAAATTGTTTTACGGGTGCGGATGGTACAATAAGCCTGAATGTTACGGGGGGTACACAGCCTTATCAATATAAATGGTCAAATGGATTAGCCGTATCTTCTGCGAGCCAGTTAAAAGCCGGATTGTATAATATAACGGTACAGGATGCTAACGGATGTAATGTTACACTGAGTGTTACAATTACCGAACCGAATGATATTCCTGCACCTGTTGTACAAAACCAGTCGTTCTGTAAATCCATGAATCCAACAGTATCGGATCTTATTGCTACGGGTGCGCAGGTTAAATGGTATAAAGAGGGCTTAGGAGGAAATCCGTTGCAGCCAACCGAAGTGTTAAGATCAGGAAATTATTACGCGACACAAACCATCAACGGGTGTGAAACGGTTGTTAGGGCCACAGCGCTTATAACAGTACATAATACGGCGGCCCCTACAGGACAAAGTGTTCAGGCATTTTGCAGCCCTATGGTACCTACTTTATCACAATTGCAGCTATCGGGGAATAATATAAAATGGTACAGCAGTGCAACAGCAGGAAATGAGCTTCAGGGAACCGCGGTGCTGTCTAACGGAGGAACTTATTATGCAAGCCAGACTTTAAATGGTTGCGAAAGTGAAGTCCGTTTCCCTGTTAAGGTGTTTATATTCAGTAATATTCCTATAAGCACGACACAATTAACCATTTGTGATGCAGTATCTATACAGGATATAAGCCTTGACGGCTTTTCGTCAAGTCAGCTTAAGTGGTACTCTGCTTTATCAGGAGGACAGGAACTGCCTAAAACTCAGGCAATGATTTCAGGAACTTATTATGTGAGTACCTACACAAACAATTTATGTGAATCGGAACGCAAGGCAATACAGATTGTCGTGGGAACCAAGCTTCCGACTCCATCGGTGAGCGCCCAAAAGTTCTGCGGAAGCGGAACTGTTGCAGACCTTGTGGCAGGATCTGTTCCGGGGGCCAAAATCAATTGGTATGGTTCGTCTCAGTCCACAACACCGCTGGCTGCCAATACACCTTTACTCACAGGTAATTATTATGTAGAACAGGAGCTAGGACCTTGTAAATCAGCAAGAGTTGCTGTGGCTGTGCGCGTTATCAGTGTCACAGCTCCTGCAATGAATAATTTTAAATTATGCGAAAGTGCGACGGTAGGCGATCTTTATCTCGCAGGATCAACAAACTTGAAATATGTATGGTTTCAGAATGCGATATCGGCAGCTCAGCTACCGGATGATTTTCAGCTTACAAACGGGTATTATTATGTAGCCGTTGATACAGATGGATGTCTGTCGGAACGTACCAAGGTTCAGGTTACCATTTACGACAGGCCTTATGCTCCGACAGGTAACCTGATTCAGAGTTTTAACTATGATGCTAAGGTATCGGATCTTAAAATGAACGAACCGGATATCTTATGGTTTAACAGCTACGAGGATGCCTTAAACAGAGTAAACGCTTTATCTGAAACAACTCCGTTGATCGACGGGCAGAGCTATTATGGTGTTGTGATCGACAGTAACGGGTGTCCGAGTTATGCTACAAAAGTAGAAGTGAGGATAACGCTTGGAACTATTAAACTTGATGAAGCTTATTTACGATATTATCCTAACCCTGTCAATCAAGAACTAACAGTATCCTATAAGGAAGCCATCAGGGGAGTTGAAATCTACAGTGTGTTGGGACAGCTTGTTGAAAAACAATCTTTTGAAGCAAAAGAGGTAAAAGTGGATTGTTCACGTTTAAGTGCGGGAACTTACATGGTCCGCATCCTAACTGATGAATCTTCACAGTTTATAAAAATAGTGAAGAAATAATGTATAAAATATAAAAAAGCTGTGCGGAGTATATCTCCGCACAGCTTTTTTATAATGACTTTAGATGGATTCAAATGTCAGTTTTAGTGACCAATAGGCCGCCACCTGGTCCAATTGGTTCAGTAAAAGGTTGTATTGTGCCAGCAGCAGTTGGTTTTTAGCCGATTTATATACAGAGGCATCTGTTTTTGCGAACAGATATCTGCTTTCAGTAGTTGCAAACGATTTAAGAGAAGCTTCACTGAGTTCCTGCAAGGATTGCTGGGCCTTTTTCAGAAGTTCAAGTTTTGTGTGTGTTGCATTTGCAAAATCATCCAGGCGTTTACGTTCTTTTATGGATTCTTCAGTAAAACCTTGTTGCTCTATTAATTTAAGATGACGTTTTTGCCTGTTAAGATCTTTATTAAAAACGGGAATGTAGAGGCTTACACCGATGTAATGACTTTTGTTTTCTTTTAACTGGTTACCGAACTGAAAACGGGTATCTGAGAAATTGTTGATTTTCTGCGCAAAAAAGGTCCCGTAAGAATAATTCAAACCAAGAGAGGGGAGAACATTGGATATGAGCTGTCGGTATTCTTTTGTTGATTTTTGCTGAAAGAGGCTGTACTTTTTGAGGGCAGGGTGCTCATCCGTTATAATGTGTACCTCTTTTGTTGAAGGCTCGGGGACGGAAAGCACAAGTGTTTCTGCGTTTATATCATATGCATTCAAAAGTTGTAAGAGTTCGAGTTTGGCAAGAATTTCTTTCTGGGATGTTTCCTCCAGGTCTGTCTTATCCTGCAGGTAAATTACGTTTATATCGTACAAATCGCTTTGCGGTCGGCGGCCTTCCGCAACTTCCTTTTCAATACGCTGTAGCTGCACTGCAGAATTTTCAACCTGGGAACGTCGTGTAAGCGCCCATTCCTGGAGAGACAGCCCCTTTATATATTTTTCCAGGATCAGAAGATTGAATTGATTTTCAATAACCTCGAGTTCAGTTTTTTCTATTTCAATATCCAGTTTCTGTATATCGGTTGCATACCATTTTGAAAAGTCGAACAACTGCATACGGGCATCTAAGGAAAAGTTATTGGACTGTATGTTGGAAGGAAGCCGGTTGTTGGTAGCCGGGTCAATAGAAGACCCAAAATTATATGCATGCGAAGCTGAAATTCCTATTTCAGGAAGGAATTGATGGGCAAAAGACCTTTTGACGGCCTTTTTTTGTTCAACCTTTAGCGTCTGTATCTTAAAATCAGCATTGTTTTCACTGCCAAGCTTCAGGCATTCCTCTAAAGAAAACTGCTGTGCTTTTCCCGCAATCGGGAAAAGCAGCAACAGCATCCATACAAACAGTTGTCTATTCATATTTCAAGTAGTTCAGAAGGTTGATCCGGGTTGCCGTGAAGGCTTTCAGCATTATGACCGTCAAAGTCAGCGTCAGTAAAACGGATATGGTAGCAATAAAGATCCAGATGGAAATATCAATCCTGTAGGCAAAGTTTTCGAGCCAGCTGTTCATAAGCAAATAGCTGGGAACAATGGCCAGTATAAAACCTAAAACCGCCAGGTAGATATAATGTCTAGATAACAGTACAAGTAAAGAAAGTGTCTCTGCTCCCATTACTTTGCGAATGGCAATTTCTTTATACCTGCGTTCCATGGTATAGGAGGAAAGGGCGAACAGGCCGAAAAGGGCTATGGAAATGACTACCGTATTCATAACCATAAAAAGTTTTTGCTGCTTGACGTAGCTTTCATAGGAACGGGCAAACTGCCTGTTGACAAAGTCATACTCAAAAGGGGTATCGGTATTGATTTTTTGCTTCCAGAATTTTTCAATGGAACTCATGGTTGCCGCAATATCAGCTGGGTCTACCTTTATAAGGACCGTATTTACATTCGACTGCATCCAATTGACCGTTCTCATGTGCATTAAAAGCATAGGGGGCACTTCGCTTTGCGGAGATGACATATTGAAATCTTTAACTATTCCCACAAGTTTCATTTTTTGACCGTTCCAGGTAAACTCGGTTCCCAACGGGACATCACCTCCAAGGTCTCTGACGGCCCGCTGGTTTAACAGTACGTTTTCGGTTGAATCGGATGCTATTCCAGGTGACAGGTCGCGTCCGCTCACAAGTTTTATATCGAGCATCTTTAAAAAACCAAAATCAAAAGCAATGTTTTGCGCCTGGGTCGAAAGTTTTGAATTGGGCAGCGAGAACCCGGAGGAAGAAGATGCTGAATTTCCAAATCTGAAAGTAGAAATGTTGACCTCTTTAACGCCTTTTATCTTTAAAAGGTCCTGTTTGAAACTTTCATAGAAATCGAATTTCCGTCCCATATCTTCTCCATTAAATTTTATATTGATGATCTGGTCGGCATTAAAGCCGAGGTCTTTCTGTGCCAGGTGATTGATTTGTTGTGTTACGATAATCCCTCCGGAAATAAAAAAGGTTGCGATGATAAACTGAATTACAAGCATGCCGTTCCGGATCCATATACCGTTCCGGCTTCTGGAAAAGTTGCCCTTCAATACCTTCAGTTCTTCAAAGTTTGCAATATAAGCGGCCGGGAAAAGACCAGCGAAAAGAACCACCGTAAAGAAAATGGTAAGAAGATAAGGAAGATAGTCTGAAAAAATGATTTCAAGTTCCTTATTGATGAGTTTATTGTATAAAGGCAGCGTGATTTCAGCTATAGACAGTGCCAGCATAAGAGAAAGCAGGGTGATGATACCGGTTTCAAATACGAACTGTAAGATGATGTTTCCTTTAGAGGCCCCCAAAACTTTACGTACCCCTATTTCCTTGGCCCTGCGGATGGCCTGGGCAGTAGAGAGGTTTATATAGTTGATGACGGATAATGCCAGAATAAGGATGGACAGCGCCAGGATGATCTGCAGGAACAGCAGGTTTCCTTTTCCTTCCTGGAATCCCGTTACTTTTTTACCCAGGCGCGCATCGGATAAGGATTGCAGATCAAGGGTATAGTTGCCGTATTCTTTAAGGTATTGTTCCGTGCTTACCCCTTCTTCCAGGGCAGCGGCTTTAATTTTATTGTCTAAAAGGATCTCATTGCCTGCATTGATGATGGATTGCGCATCTTCCGGACTTTTAAGTTTCAGCATTAAACCGTAATTATAATTCCCCCACGATCCTTCATCATTGGCAAGGTTGTCGTAAATAGAAGAAAGCACATATTTTGGTTTTAGTGAAGAATACTTGTTCAGCCTGTATACGGCAAGGATAGGATACGAGGTGCCGGAAGCGCCCGTGATCGTCTGGTTAAGCGGATTCTTGTTTCCAAAAATACGCAGTGCTTCTTTTTCTTCCAGGGCAATACCATTTTTGTTGGCCTTAAAAGCAGCATTGCTTCCCCTTACGAATTCGAAAGGGAAAAAGTCGAAGAAATTGTTTTCCGTAATTAAGATGTCCTGAAAATACTCTTTCTTATTGTTTACCGTAAAGGTGTTGTCTATATAATAAGGAGTGTAATAGCAGGAAGCCGTTACTTTGCCGGTTTTTAAGGCAATGTTCTCAGCTAAAGGAGCCTGTGCAAAGCCCCAATTTGCTCCATCGGGCAGGACACTGATGACTTCAAAAATATTCTGTCTGCCCGGATTCCATTTGTTGTAGCTGTTTTCTTCTTTCCAATACAAGGTGGAAAAGATAACGCCTGTAATTCCGATAGCCAGCCCTAAAACGGTCAAAAGGGTATAAGCCTTGTTTTTAAAGGAATTATAAAAAAATATTTTAAACCAGTTTTTAAGCATTATCAGAATGTATTTGAATAGGTTTTACCATTTTTGTTCGCAATGAGCCCCATGTTCCGGGTAGTGATTCCGGTAAAATCCGGTTCTCCTTTTATAAGGATCTGGCTTGTATTCTGAGCTTTGGCATTTAAGGATCCGGTAACCCAGCTTTCAACAACGGAAGAGCCTTCCGAAATAAGTTCTGCCTTTAAAGCCGTTAGCTTTAAAGTGTTCGCTATAGAGCTGTCCGTAACGTTGAGATAAATTTTCTGCGCATTCCCTTCAAGAGAAACGATACTCGACTTCTGAATATCCAACCGAATATTGTCTGTTTTTATATTGGATTCCCATATAGCGTATGTTTTGATGAGACCTGATATGTTTTCGGATATAACATTTCCTTTTAAAATAGCATGCGACTGTATATCCACCTTTAAATCCTTTACATGCAGACCGGGACCCATATCGACTTCACCGGAGCCGTTTTGCACGAGGTTTAAAGAAGTAAGGTGCAATTCATCCTGTATCTTAAATGCAGTTCCTGATCCGACTTCGATTTTTTGCAGCGTATTTCCGTATACGTGAATTTTTAGGTTTTTTAAATGTTGTTTTTTTTCTGCATTCGGAATTTTGATTACCAACGTTTTATTTTGAGTTCTTGTTTCGATCTCTTTAAGATCTGCGGCTTCGGTATATTCCACGACTACTTTCGGTACCTCTGATAGGTGATATACAATATGTCCGCCGCTTACAGACCTGATTTTATCAAAATTTCCGGTACTCCGTGTTTCGGATTTCTGAGCGTTGAGTGTTAAAGAGATAAAACAGAAGAAGATGAGGATTTTTTTCATGTGTTCTAAGTGTTTTTTACAAATACGTTTACATTTTTATCATTTGTTTTTTCGCTGAGAATTTCTCCGTCTTTCATGGTGATGATCCTATCGGAAAAGGCGGCATCTCCGGCAGAGTGGGTCACCATTAAGATCGTGGTTCCCTGAATGTGCAGGTCGGTCAAAAGCTCCATAACCTCGTTTCCGTTTGTACTGTCGAGGTTTCCGGTGGGCTCATCGGCTAAAATAACCTGAGGTCTTATTACAAGAGCCCGGGCTACGGCTACACGCTGTTGTTGCCCACCGGAAAGCTGTTGTGGAAAATGCTGCAGGCGATGTACGATGTTTAAGCGTTCGGCAATTTCATTGACCCGCTTTTTGCGTTCCCGTTGTGGAATCCCGGCGTAGATAAGCGGTAATTCAATGTTGTTATAAACTGTGAGTTCATCAATAAGGTTAAAGTTCTGGAAGATAAAGCCGATATTGTTTTTGCGTACTTTAGAACGCAGGTTCTCGGATGAGCGCGCCATTTCCTGTTCTAGCAGCAGGTAGCTTCCTTCATTAAAAGAATCCAGAAGCCCTATAATGTTGAGCAGGGTAGATTTTCCGCAACCTGAAGGTCCCATGATGGAAACAAATTCCCCTTTCTTTATCTCTAAGCTGACTTGGTGAAGCGCCCTTGTCTGGACCTCTTCCGTCGTAAATATTTTGGTAAGTTTTTCAATTTTAATCATCTGTTCGTATTTTTAAGGTTTTCCATTCAGTATTTTATCGGCGTAATCTACCCATTCGTATTCCGGTATATCGGAATCCATAAAAAAGTCGGGCTGAATGCCTATTTCATCAATCGCAAATCCTGGTATCCTTTTACTTTTTGAAAGGGCATAACCAAGCTGGAATTCTGCACATGGAGAATCGACATAGTACATATTCGAGATGTCCAGGACCCCGTGTGTGCTAGTTCCGAATAGTTTTACCTTTTTGCTTTGCTTTGCCGCCAGTAAAAACTGTTCATCTGTACTGCCGTTGCCACGGTTGATGATGATCCCGACATTTTTAGGATAAGGGAACACCGTATCCAGTTCGGTTAAACTTACATCGTATTGATTTATCCTCATATATTTTCCAAGGTTTTTTTCCAGCTTTTCATAAGCGGCACGGGCCCACTTCTTATCCTCTTCATCCATACCGTACTCCGGCTTGTTGATAAAATCAAGCATACGCTGGTTATTGAGCTTGGTGGAACGGTAGGCCACGCCAACGGTACGGATGGGGTTGGTATAAAGAAATGGCAGGAGTTCTCTGAAGCTGCTGTCGCTTCCGCCGGTTCCGTTTCGGATGTCAATGATAAGGTTTTCTGTTTTGAGGATGAGGTTCCTGTTGTTTTGTATTACGCTGTCTATAGCAGCCTTGCTGTTTTGGTTGAATGAAGGTATACGGAACATAAGTGTTGTACTGTTCAGCTGCTCTATATAGGGTTTTTCCGCTTTCAGCATGGTGAGATAACGCTCTACATTTTCGTCGGGAGGCAGTACCGGGAACGTGCGCTTGAGCATGATGTTCCCAATCTGAATATAGTTTGCGCCCAGAAATTTTATTGTTTCAGATTCCACTGCCGAATGATCACGCATATAATAGACCGAATGCTCCAGGTTTTCATCTATCTTAAGCTTCACCTGATCTTTTGTCCAGGTTTCCGCTCCGGATGAAACGATAGCACCGATATACTGATTGCCTTTTTTTCTGATTGCTATTTTGTACGGCTCGGTTTCCCATATACCTTCAAGATCATGATTCTTCTTCTTTTTGAGCTGTTTTTCGAATTCAGGCAGGTTTATATGAAATTGTTCCCAGTCTGAAAAATCCTGTTGTACCGGTAATGCAGCCTGCTGCTGGGGCGCTGCGGTTAACCTTATAGAGATATGACCCGATCTGAAAAACTCAAGCCAGTCATACAGCACAGAAGCACAATCCTGTAGATTTTGTGTATTTCTGATCTGTTCAAGGGTACGTTTGTTATGATCCTCGTAAGCCTGACTTCCTTTTCGTTCCAGTACGTATTCAAATCCTGCATCGTTTTCTTCGAATGTTTTTTTTACCCATTCAAAATTGCGTTCACAGTTGCAGGTCTGTGCTACAGCTGTATTAAATAGACATAAGGCAGCCAGCAGGGCAATGTTTTGTCTCATCTTCATTGTTTTTAATTTAGTTTTAATTCTTCTATTTCCTGATAATCTGTGTAATTTGATATGATCACACTTTCATTGGGTTTTAATCCTGATATCACTTCGTATGAGGTCGGATTTTCCCGACCCAATTCAATTTTTCTTCGGACGGCTTTGTTGTTGTCTGTTACAAATATCCACTTTCCAAGGGTTGTTGTATAGAACGAACCTTTGGGTATCATAAGGCTTTTCTGTTTTTCGGACAGGGAAAGTTTAACTCCCACCGAGAGGCCCTCCTGTAAGCTTTCTGGAATCCGGTCCATAAATTCCAGTTCGGTTTTGAATTTTCCGTTTTTGATGTCGGGTGAGATCTTAACGACTTTTACCTTTAGTTTTTTACCTTTTATTTCAACCTGGCCGTATTGTCCTTCCTGAATTCTGTCGAGGTAGTATTCATCTGTCATGGAAACAAGCTTATAGCCGCTTAGTATATCGATTTTTCCGATGCTTTTCCCGGCTTCTACTGTTTGTCCCATCGTGGCTTCAAATGCACTCAGCCTGCCCGATTCAGGGGCAACAACAAGGAAGTTTTTTTTGTTCTTTCTCAGAGTGGTCAGACTCCTCTCCATAATGTTAAGGGCTTCATTGATCTGTTTTAGCTGCAAACTGTTGGATGCCCTTTCCCTTACAAGGCTTTTTTGAATGATGGCTTTGCGTTCTTCTTCATATCTGAGTTTTTCCTGCGTCTGCTGCCATTCGTTTCTTGCCAGTACTTCGCGTTCGTAAAGTTTTTTGTTAACATCGTATTCCTGTTTAGAAAGATTGTAATCGTGTTCAATTGCGACATAATCTTTTTCAAGTGTAAGTTCCTGGTTCCGGATGGATAATTTGGCGACGTTGAGCTGATTCATCTGTTCAATAATAGCCGTTTCCTGTGTAAGGTAGTTTAATTCGGTATTGGGGTTGTATAGCCTGGCGATAGGCATTCCCTCCGTGACCGTTTCGCCGTTTTCGACGAAGATCTCCTGTACCGATCCTCCTTCCGTTACGTTGATGAGTATGGAACGGATCGGCTCTAACTGGGCCTGAAAAACAATAAAATCTTCGAAATCACCTTCTGTTACCTGTTTAATAAGCAGTTCGTTCCTGTCTACGGACAAGGTACGCGGTCTGCTTGCAGCAAAGAAAACGGAAATGGTTAAAAGAATGATACAGAACACCGCTATTCCGTAGCGTTTGTATTTTTTGTTTTTTGGGTTGATTTTAATATCCATTATTTCTTAATTTTACCGGAAGCAGCATCTTTTTAATGCTATCTGGCTATAAATCAATAGGTAAAAAACGTGCCGGAAATTTATGAAATGATAACATGCTGATAAAAGGTGTTTTAAGAAAAGGCTGAAAAACAGATATGTCCGTTTCCGGACACTCTCTTGTTCAGAATCGGACAATCCATACAGAAAAATGAAAAAAACACAGGCTACTATTTTGATAATCGATGACCAGGAAGAGATCCTCATTGCCGGAAAGTTACTTCTGAAGCGATCTTTTGAGCATATCCTTAGCTGCAGTGATCCTAAGAAGATAATCGGAATCTTCAATGACAATACAATTGACGTAGTGCTGATGGATATGAATTTCAGAACGGGGTACGAGGACGGAAAGGAAGGGATATTCTGGTTAAAGGAAATTCACAGGATGCAGCCAAAGGCAAAGGTTATACTTATGACTTCATACGGAGATGTGCAAACCGCCGTTGAAGGGTTGAAACTCGGGGCTGTAGACTATCTGCTAAAACCCTGGGACAATGAAATGCTGGTGAAGCTCATAAAGGATGCTGTAAAGCAATACCGTAAATCTTCAGAAGAAGTGCAAGAGGCAGATTTAGTCCCCTTTGAAGGCACATCGCCTGAAATCCGCAAAGTGTATAAAGCAGCGCAGAAGATTGCGCAGACCGATGCAACCGTCCTGATTCTTGGTGAAAACGGAACAGGTAAGAGTTTATTGGCGCGAAAAATCCATAAAGATTCGGGAAGGGGAGAAGGTCCTTTTGTACATGTTGATCTTGGAGCATTAAACAGTAATTTGTTTGAAAGCGAACTTTTCGGGTATGCAAAAGGAGCTTTTACAGATGCAAAGCAGGATGTAATGGGACGATTTGAACATGCCAACGGGGGAACCATCTTTCTTGATGAAATAGGAAATGTTCCGCTTCACCTGCAGGCAAAATTGTTGCAGGTAATTCAGAAAAAGGAAATCACAAGGTTGGGAGAAAGCAGGGTACGCAAGGTGGATGTCCGTATTATAGGTGCTACGAATGCTGATTTGCAAAACGCCGTAAAGCAGGGGGATTTCAGAGAAGATCTGTTTTACAGGATTAATACCATCACGTTAAAAATGCCCGGGTTGAAAGAGAGGGCTTCGGATATACCCGGAATGGTCAGGTATTTTCTTGAAGTACTGTCTTCAAAATATAGCAGGGAAATACCGGGTATAAGTTCAGAGGTACTTTTCTTTTTGGAACGTTATGATTGGAACGGGAATATAAGGGAACTTGAGAACAGGATCGAACGTGCCGTTATCCTTGCCGACGACCATATTACGATGGAGCATCTGGGGTTCGAGGAAGGAATAAACTTATGGAATAGCGAAGAGGCTAAGCAGACCTTATCTGATATTGAGAAGCAACAGATTATTGAGGGATTACGGCGTTTTTCAGGAAACATAAGTAAAACTTCGGATTACTTGGGTGTTTCACGGGCTGCCCTATACCGGAAGATGGAAAAATATCATATTACAGCAGACAATATATGAAACAGCGTGGAATGGTGGCCAGCCTCCTTGTAAGGAGCCTGCTTATCGGCCTGCTTTTATTTAGCTCGGCCTTCTTTGCGGTTAAGCACTTATGGTTTTCATCTTTGTTTACAGGCCTGTTGTCTGCTGTAGCACTGTGTGAAGCGCTTTACTTTGTTCATGTTCGGTTTAGAGTATTTCACAAGGTGGTAGAGGCTTTGTTATATGATGATTACAGTCTGGAGTTTTCATATAATGTAGGTAAAAACGAACCCAAGAGTGTAAAGCTTTACCGTAAGGTAAAGGCAGAACATCGCCTCAATTACTCAAAAGAAGTGGTGTACCACGAATTGCTCAATACCGTGTCGTCCGGATTCCTCATACTGAAGAAAGAAGGGGACGACCGGAAGATTGTTTTCATGAACCGCTATTTTAAGGAATTGTTCAACGTTCCCGCATCGAGTTCATGGAGTTACCTTAAACGGTTTATCCCGCAGTTTTGCATGGTACTTGAGGAAGTTTCTTTTGAAGAGCTTAAAACAACGGTAGAGGTACAGTTGCCGGGTGAGGAACGTCAAACCTATGTGCTGCGTAACTCGAAGACGCTCATTGCGTCATCGGAGTACGACGTCGTATTCCTTGATTCGGTACAGCGCGTAATAGATTCAACCGAAAAAGAGGCATGGATCAATATTATGAAAGTAATTGCTCATGAAATAATCAATTCCCTTACGCCCATTCATTCCCTTGCCAGTTCTACAAAGGACTATTTTGAGCAGGAAAATTTATCGGAGGAAGATGAAGCAGACATCCGCTTAAGCCTCGATACAATCATGAACAGGAGCCGGCATCTTCAGCTGTTTGTAGAGCAATACCGACAGCTTACCATGTTGCCGGGACCTGTGAAATCGGTTCAAAATCTTTCGCAACTTCTGCGGGGAATATACCACTCATTTCAATCAGAGTTGAATGATAAAGGTATTGCGATGAAGATAGAGGTGCCGGAGCATGTTACGGTTTATGCAGATCTTATGCAGATGGAACAGGTGTTCATCAACCTCATAAAAAACGGGATATATGCAGTGGAAAACGAATCGTTAAAAGAAATAAAGATCAGTACACGGCAAACAGAGAGCAGGTTGTATATAATATTTTCTGATTCCGGAGCTTTGATTGACGAAGCTATTATCTCAAAAATCTTCCTGCCTTTTTATACCACGCGGAAAGACGGTGCCGGGATCGGCCTGGCGCTTTCCAAGAATATAGTCGAAACGCACGGTGGGTATCTTTATTACAGCCAGCACAGCGGAGAGAAGCAGTTTGTTGTTGTTCTCAAGATAGAGTAAGGGGGAAGGTATTTGGGACGGGTAATACCGTCATGAAATAAAAAAGCAACTCTAAAAGAGTTGCTTTTTATGGTGTCCTCGGCAGGACTCGAACCTGCATCGTTAGAACCGGAATCTAACATTCTATCCCTTGAACTACGAAGACGATATGTATTAAGCTGTTAGCAGCTTTTTAACCAATGTAGAAATGGTCTTTCCGTCTGCAGAGCCAGCAAGTTTGCTGTTCGCAAGGCCCATTACCTGTCCCATTGCCTGCATGCCGGAAAAATTACCTTCAGCTATGATGGACTTTATAACAGCTTCCACTTCAGCTTCTGACAATTGTGCAGGAAGGAACTTTTCGATAACGGCAGCCTGAGCCAATTCAGGATTGGCAAGGTCTTCTCTTCCCTGTTCCGTAAAAATAGCAGCTGCGTCTTTACGTTGTTTAACCAGCTTTTGTAAGAGTTTAATTTCGTCTGCCTCCGTTATATCTCCGTTTCCAGAAGTCTGCGCTAATAAAATCTCGGATTTTATCGCTCTTAAAGCTTCCAAAGACGTTTGGTCTTTGGCCTTCATTGCCTCTTTGAGGGCAGTTGTGATGTTGGCTTGTAAACTCATGCTGTAAAAATTGGTTTTGCAAATATATAAAAAAACCTCAAAATAGTACTATTATTTTGAGGTCTGGTAAATATAAATCTAATTATTAATTAGTCTACATTGTCATGTAAAAACGAATTGTTAGAGCGTAGCTGCAAATCATTGTTACGATCCGAAGACAATGAGGTACGTGATACATTTGCTCCGTAATTCTGAGTGAGATCTACTCCCATACGTTTGTATGCCGGTTCGTTTTCCAGATCGTTGATCTGCGTACTTGCGGCGTTGAACTTATGGTTGAATTCCTTCATCTTACGTTTGCGTTCTTCAGCTCTTTCCCTTAAAATATCGTTGATCGATGCTTCAAGAGGCGAGTTTTCCTCGCTTATAACGCGCTGAGGGACCTGTACAGGCTCTTCAGTCCTTACGGTAAATGAAAATGCTTCATCTTCCTTAACAGGTTCTTCTGCCTTTTGTTTGGAAGCAAGGAGCTGTTCTTCTATCTCCATGTAATCGTTTAAGTTATAGCGGATTACTTCCTCGGGCTGTTCCTGTTTTTGCTCCTGAATCTGCTGAACGGGTTGGATTTCAAAATCGAATGCACTCTGCGATGATTCAAATTCCGACTCTTGTTCCTGCAGGTCAAAAGTAAACTGTGCCATCATCGAAGGCTGTAAGTCCTGAACTACCTGTTTGGGCTTAACGATAACAAATTCCGGTTCGTTAACAATAATATCCCGTATATCTGCTGTTTTAACCATGTTCTGTGGCGTTTCGGCCTGTTGAGGAGCGGGCTGTACAACCTGCTCGGTCACAAAATGATTATTTTGAACAGAAGATGCCGGATTTGGCAACTGATCAATAGGCTGAGTTTGGATTACTGTTTTTTTTTCAACCTCGTTTATCGGCTGGTTACCTGAAAAATCATCATCTAAATTGTAAACGATCTTTGGTGCTGCCTGATAACCCTGATTTGAATTCAGCGGTTGCTCCGGTGTTGGCGCTGCAGTAAAGGCAGGCTGCTTGTTTCCGGACAGGTCGGCGATTACTTTTTGTTCCTCGCCTAAATGATGAATAATTTTATTCTTATTTTCGTCGGTTGCATTGACGATCATTTTCTGTTGTTCAACATTAAAACCCGTAGCGATGATGGTTACCGAAATGGCATCCCCCAGAGAAGAGTCTTCTCCAACACCCATAATGATATTGGCATTATGACCAGCTTCTGTCTGAATATGGTCGTTGATTTCCCCGATTTCATCGATCGTGATTTCATTTTCTCCGGAAACAATCAGTAAAAGCACATTTTTGGCTCCTGTAATCTTATTGTCGTTAAGAAGAGGAGAATCCAACGCGCTTACGATGGCTTCTTTCGCACGGTTGTCACCACTTGCTTCGGCCGATCCCATAATGGCGGTTCCGGAATTAGACAATACGGTTTTGGCATCTTTTAAGTCGATGTTTTGCGTATAGTGATGCGTGATCACTTCTGCAATACCGCGGGACGCGGTTGCCAATACTTCATCAGCTTTCGAGAAACCGGCCTTAAACCCAAGGTTCCCGTATACTTCACGCAGTTTGTTGTTGTTGATTACAATAAGGGAATCAACATTTTTACGCAGGTTTTCCACTCCTTTGAGCGCCTGTTCCTGACGTACTTTTCCTTCAAACTGAAATGGGATTGTAACGATACCAACGGTTAAAATGTCACGGTCTTTGGCCAGCTGTGCAATAACAGGAGCTGCACCTGTTCCCGTACCACCACCCATTCCGGCCGTGATGAATACCATTTTGGTATTGGAATCTAAAAACTGTTCTATTTCTTCGATGCTTTCAAGAGCAGACTGTTGTCCGACTTCTGGATTGGCTCCTGCTCCGAGACCTTCGGTCAGCGTTAGACCCAATTGAATTTTAATCGGCACCGGACTGTTGTTTAATGCTTGCGCATCGGTATTACATACCACAAAGTCTACGCCCTTAATCCCTTGATTATACATGTGATTAATGGCATTACTACCACCACCACCAACTCCAATTACTTTAATTACATTCGATTTGTTTTTTGGCAAATCCGGAGAGAATGCTAAATTTTCAAACGTGTGATCCATATACTGCGGTGTTTTTTCTTTTACTCTGCTTTGTCAATAAAATCTTTAAACTTCTTTATAAATTTCCCAAGAAAACGGTTTTCAATGTATTCCTTCGTTCCCTGTTCCACATCTACCTGCTCTTCTTTATTATCTGTAACAGCTTCGGTCTGTCGTGACTTGTCTGTTATGGTATTCATTGTAAGGGTCGTGCCGGCCTGTTCTACAGGAGATCCCAGCGGTTCTGCCTTTGGTTGTATTTTTACTGCAGCCGGGTGTTCCTGAACGTACAACCTGCTGCGCGAGTTGTTGATGTCGCTTTCCATCATTAATCCTACCGCGGTAGCAAACAAGGGGCGTGAAACCAGTTTGGCCGATTCTCCTGAAATATGTTCGTTCGGAAAACCAATGCGGGTATCAATCCCGGTAATGTACTCTACGAGTTGTTTAATATGTTTTAATTCAGATCCGCCGCCTGTGAGTACTATCCCCGCAATAAGTTTTTTACGTGGGTTGTCGTAGCCGTAGGCCTTGATTTCGGAGAAAACCATATCAATAATTTCCACAACGCGCGCATGGATGATCTTGGATAGGTTCTTTAAGGAAATTTCCTTTGCTTCCTGTCCCCTTAATCCTGGTATCGAAACAATTTCATTGTCCTTGTTTTCTCCGGGCCATGCAGATCCGAAACGTATCTTTAACTGTTCGGCCTGCTTTTCAATAATGGAGCAGCCCTCTTTTATGTCTTCGGTTATAACGTTTCCTCCAAAAGGGATAACGGCTGTGTGGCGTATGATGCCGTCCTTGAAAATAGCCAGGTCGGTAGTACCTCCTCCTATATCAATCAATGCAACGCCTGCTTCTTTTTCTTCCTTGCTTAAAACGGCGTCTGCCGATGCAAGCGGTTCCAGTGTAAGCCCGGACAGATCCAGCCCGGCATCCTTAACACATCTTCCTGCATTCCGGATGGAAGAAGACTGCCCCACGACAACGTGGAAGCTGGCTTCCAGACGGCGCCCGTACATACCGATGGGTTCTTTTATTCCGCCTTCCTCGTCTACCTTAAACTCCTGCGGCAATACGTGGATAATCTCTTCTCCGGGCAACATGTTGAGTTTCTGCACCTGTGCGATGAGTTTCTCGATGTCCAGTTCGGAGATAACGTTTTCAGGTTTGTCCCTTGTGATGTATTCCTGATGATGTATACTTCGGATATGTTGTCCGGCTATGCCCAGAACCACATCGTTGATCTTACATCCCGATTCTGCCGATGCCTGTGCCACCGCATGTTGAATAGACTGAATAGTTTGCGTGATATTGTTCACAACACCGCGTTTAACACCTAAACTTTTGGCATTGCCAATACCCAGAATTTCGAGTTTTCCATACTCGTTCCTTTTACCAACCATTGCAACAATTTTCGTTGTTCCAATATCTAATCCTACAGCAATGTTTTCTTTATTCATAACCTATTATTTCGTGCAAACTACTTGCTCTGTAAATCTCAAATTAACATTTTTGTAATACCCGATAAGGGTATCGTTTTTGGAATAGTGTACAAAAGCCTTATAATTGTCGAACTTTTTATCTATTTCCTTCATATGGCCGAATTCAACCGAATAATCGTAATCGCGCACGGTGAACACCAGCGACTGATCCGGATTGATCTGAATACCCGTTATCGCCGTTTTTAAAAACTCATCGTTGTTGATGGTGTTGAGCAGGCGGGCAAACACTTTCTTATTGCGGGCCTTGAGCTGGCCGTATACAACAGGAACATGCGCGCTGAACTGGTGCGACAGCGGCATTTCGTTTCCTTCCTCGTCTATGTAATAACTGTCGGAACCATTGATGACGCGAGCAACGGCTTTCTTCTGCGTTACTTCTGCATGCAGTTTTCCGTCCACATCAACAAAGACTTCGGAATGGGCAATCATTGAATGCTTGCTGAGCCGGTCCTCTATTTTTTTTAGGTTCAGTTCACTGTTTATAATCTTTGAATCACGGGGGAAGGTTTGTACAATGAGCTTTTCAACCATTTCCTGCGTAATAAAGTGATTGTCAGAACTTAAAAGTTTTACATCAATCTGTTCGACATAGCGCGCATTGTTGCGGTTATTGGCAAAAGCTAATAACGTAAACATGACGGCTATTACAAGCCCCAAAAATACATCGAACCAATTGATTTTTTTAATCATTTTTTCAATTATTTTTTTGCAAAGCTGATTTTATATCATCGACCATTTCACCTACATCTCCGGCACCTATAATTAAAAGAACTTCGGGTGTTGATTCTCTTAAAAAAGATACTAAATCTTCCTTCTTTATCAAAATTTTAAAAGGCGATTTTACCTTACTTATCAACACCTCAGAAGTGACGCCATCCATCGGCAACTCGCGTGCTGGATAGATGTCGAGCAGAACGAGGTTCTCGAATGTTGATAAACTTTCGGCAAAGCCGTCCATAAAGTCACGGGTTCTGGAGAATAAATGGGGCTGAAATACCGCTGTAATCTTCCGGTCGGGATACATTTCATGTACTGCCTGACTTACGGCTTTTATCTCGGTTGGATGATGTGCATAATCATCAATCATTACCAGTTTGTCCGTGTTGATCTTGTATGAAAAGCGACGGCGGATCCCCTGAAACGATGCCAGCCCTTCTTTTATTTCTTCGTTGTTTAAACCGTACTCGCGTGCCATGGCAAAAGCCAGCGTGGCATTCAGTACGTTGTGCTCCCCGGGCATCTGTAATACGATGCCGCTTATTATTTCTCCTTTAAAATCCAGGTCGAATACCCTTTTTCCGTTTTCAAAGCGAAGGTTAAAAGCATTGATTGCGGCTGTACCGTTTACCGATACCTCCGTGCCGCGGATACCCTGGATTCCCTGGGTGATAAACAGTTTGTCCTTATCTGTGATCTTGTCTGCAAATTCTGCAAACGATGACTTAATGGCATCATTTGTCCCATAGATGTCGAGGTGATCTGCATCGTCTGAGATAACGCAGGCTATGTTTGGATGCAGATGCAGAAAGGAACGGTCGAATTCATCGGCTTCCACAACGGTTGCCTCTGTTCCTTTACCGATGAGGTTGGTGTTGTATCCTTCGAGAACACCTCCAAGGAATCCTGTCACAGGAGCATTTGCATGAACAAGTATATGAGCAAGCATACTCGATGTTGTGGTTTTTCCATGAGTACCTGCCACTGCTAGGGAAAAGGTATTCTGTGTGATGATTCCTAAGACCTCGGCACGTTTTTTAACATGGAAGCCGTTTTGCTGGAAATAGTTGAGCTCGGAATGTTGTTTCGGAATAGCAGGGGTATACACTATGAGTGTATGTTCTTTGTCCTGGTAGGCGTCGCTAATATTCGACAGTTCATCGGTATAATGAATGACAATACCCTCTGCTTCCAGTTCCTGGGTGAGATGTGTGGGCGTTTTGTCATAACCCGATACGTTCTTACCGAGGCGTTTGAAATAGCGGGCAATAGCGCTCATTCCAATGCCGCCGATCCCTATAAAGAATACGTTATGTATTTCCTTTAAATTCATTATCGAACTAACTTAAAAATTTCGTTTACTATATCTTTTGTTGCATTGGGCAATGCCAATGATTTTATATTACCTGACAAAGTCGAGCGTACATTTTCATTATGCAGGACCCGGTTTAACTGTTCTTCGAACTGTTCATCAAGATCGGACTCTTTTATCAGCACGGCTGCATTCTTATCTGTAATGCTTCTTGCGTTTTTTGTCTGGTGATCCTCTGCCACATTCGGCGAAGGAATAAAAATGACCGGTTTGCCTACGATGGCAAGTTCGGAAACGGATGATGCACCAGCCCTTGAAATAATGACATCGGCTACGGCGAAGAGCAGGTCCATACGTTCAATAAAATCGTATACGAATACATCCTCACCGTTATGGTATTTTTTGTATTCGTTGCTGTAGAATTTTCCGCATTGCCAGATAACCTGGACATTTTCATTTTTAAAGAACTGAAGTTCTTTTTCAACCAGCTGGTTGATTCTTCGTGCTCCAAGACTACCTCCGAGGATTACCACGGTCTTCTTTTCTGCGTTAACTGCGTAAAAGGACTGTGCTTCCGCACGTTTGGAATCTACATTGAGCAAATCCTGTCTGACCGGATTTCCGGTTTTGATGATGTTGCCCGATTTAAAGTAAGCCGACAGTCCGTCGTAAGCTACGCAAACGGCTGCTGCTTTCGGAGCCAGCATTTTATTTGTAATTCCGGGATAAGAATTCTGTTCCTGAATTACCGTAGGGATATTCATCTGTTGCGCCACCTTTACGACGGCTCCGCTTGCAAAACCTCCTGTGCCGATCACAACGTCCGGCCTGAATTTTTTGATGATGCTGCGCGACTTCATTAAGCTCGATAAAAACTTAAAGGGAAAAAGCGCGTTATCAAAGGTCAGTTTACGCTGAATACCCGAAATCCATAAACCTTCGATTTGGTATCCTGCGGCAGGTACCTTCTGCATCTCCATTTTATCACGGGCGCCCACAAACAGGATTTCCGCATCAGGTTGCTGAGACCTGATCTCGTTTGCAATTGCGATGGCAGGGTAGATATGTCCTCCTGTTCCTCCTCCGCTTATAATAAATCTTGCATTCGTTTTCATCCTTTTTGTCTTTATACCCTTTAAAAATGATCATTATTAATGTTGTTCCTATTTGTCCATGACTGCAAACAGGGGATTTTCTTCGTCCTGGTTACCAGAGCCGCTGTCTTCTGCGAGCTGCTGTTCTGCCAGTATGCGTTTAAACTCTTCCTGTTTCCGCTGCTGGTCTGCCATTTGTTCCTTAACCTGTTCTTCTTTCCTCGAAATACTGAGAATGATTCCCAAGGAGGCGCAGGTCATCCAAATCGATGTTCCTCCCGAACTTACAAGAGGAAGGGGCTGGCCTGTGGTCGGAAAAATTTCAACTGCGACTCCCATATTGATGAAAGCCTGGAATACGATTGAAAAACCAAGGCCAAAGGCAAGGTATCTGCCGAACAGGTTCGGAGCCCTGTTGCTTACAACGAGGAACCGCAGAAGCAATAGTATGTATACTACGAGGATCGATAATCCTCCTAAAAAGCCGAATTCCTCTACAATGATGGCATAAATAAAATCGGAGGAAGACTGTGGCAGAAAATTTTTCTGTACACTTTTCCCCGGACCGACACCGAACATCTGTCCCTGCGCAATGGCAATTTTGGCATTCTCGATCTGGTAACGGTCTTCATCCTTATCTTCCGAACCAAATCTTGAAAAACGGGCCTCCCATGTTTTGTATCTGGAAGGAGCCATGTCCGGAAAAGCTTTAAAGGCACCTATGGCCAGAACGATAAGTACTGCAAAACCGGCAATGATTTTGGTCATATACTTTATGGGATATTTTCCTACATACAGAACCAGGCCTACCGTAAACATGATGATGACGGCTGTGGAAAGATTTGATGGGAAAATAGGTCCGATAATAAATGCAGTGGGTATACCCAACCATAGCAACGACCATCCAAAGGTATATTTCTCATCGGCAAAACGCCATAGAAACCAGGCAACATAGGCAATGAGCGCAATCCATCCAAGAGATGAAGGTTGGAACGAAATGTTAAGCAAAGGAATCTTAATCCATCTGCTCGCATTTGCACCTCCGATCATCATTCTCTGAAGGGCTGTTATGAAAAGTAACAGCGATACAGGAATCCAGGCTACAGGAGCCAGGTATTTAAGCCGGTCAAACGGAATCCTGTGAACGAGGAAAATGATGACGATTCCGACAAAAATATGCCCGAAATGTTTGAACAACAACCCTACGATGGATCCTGTTCCCACGACATGAACCAGGTTGGTACTGGCGCTGAAAACAGGCATAAACGAGAATAAGGCCAACAGAACTACGTAGGCCCAGATAGCTTTATCTCCTTGAAATTGGGATAATAACTTTCTCATTTTATCTATAATTTATGTACTTCGTTTTTAAATTGAGTTCCCCGATCTTCGTAATTCTTAAATAGGTCAAAGCTCGCACAGGCAGGTGACAACAGTACTGTGTCTCCTTCTTCTGCAAGTTTTGAAGCCATTTTAACAGCTTCTTCCATTGAAGAAGCTTCAATCATGACATCCACAATTGAATGAAAAGCCTCTTTTATTTTATGATTGTCGATACCCAGACAAATAATGGCTTTCACCTTTTCGTGAACAAAGCTCATAAGTTCGTCGTAATCGTTTCCTTTATCCACACCTCCAACGATCCATACCGTTGGTGTGTTCATGCTTTCAAGGGCAAAATATGTTGCATTTACGTTTGTGGCTTTGGAATCGTTTATGTATTGAACCTTGTTTATTTTAGCGACTTTTTCTAAACGGTGTTCCGCGTTTTGAAAATTGGAAAGACTTTCGCGAATGGTTTGTTTGCGAACGCGCATCATTTGCGCAACAAGTGTAGCAGCCATAGCATTTTTTACGTTGTGTTTACCTTCAATTGCGATTTCCTTTACGGGAACTGTTATTTTTTCGTCGTTTATCATGGCTATAATATTGTTGTCTTCTAAATAGGCCCCTTTTTCGAATTTCTTTGTAAGTGAAAAAGGCACCAGTTGTGCTTTTGTAGCGTGGCTGTTAAGCCAGTTTGTAATGGCTTCATCGTCTGCATCGTATATGAGGTAGTCCTCTTCGGTCTGGTTCATTGTTATACGGAACTTTGAAGCGATGTAATTTTCATATTTGTAATCATATCGGTCAAGATGGTCCGGACTGATATTGGTGATAACCGCTATATGCGGTCGGTAATCAATGTTTCCGTCAAGCTGAAAACTGCTGAGCTCTAGAACATACAGTTTCTCCGGATGTTCGGCTACCTGTTTTGCATAGCTTTCACCTATATTACCTGCCAGGCCTGTATCTAAACCGCCCTGTTTCAGCAGGTGGTAGGTAAGCAGCGTTGTTGTGGTTTTTCCGTTACTGCCGGTAATTCCGATTGTGGTATTCCGGGCAAAAGGGTATACGAACTCAATTTCTGAAATAACCTTAACTCCCTTTTCCCTAAGCTTTTTTACGATGGGTGCCTTATCGGGGATTCCAGGACTTTTGACAACCACGTCGGCGTCTGTTATCTTTGATTCGGTGTGTTGTTGCTGCTCCCATGCTATGCCGGCTTCTTCAAGTATGCTCTGATAGGCCGGTGCTATAGTTCCGAAATCGGAAACGAAAACCTCGTATCCCATCTGTTTTCCCAGCAGTGCTGTGCCTGTTCCGCTTTCTCCTGCGCCTAAAATAACCAACCGCATTCTTATCTTAATTTTAATGAAACCACGCAGAAAATGGCAAGGAAAACACCTACAATCCAGAAACGTGTTACAATCTTACTTTCATGATAACCCTTTTTCTGATAATGGTGGTGTAGAGGAGACATAAGTAAAATACGTCGGCCCTCACCATATTTCTTTTTTGTATATTTAAAATAACTGACCTGCAGCACCACGGATAAATTTTCGGCAAGGAAAATACCGCACAATACCGGTATGAGCATTTCCTTGCGTACCGCAATTGCAAGTACTGCAATAACTCCTCCAATGGTCAAACTTCCGGTATCTCCCATAAAAACCTGGGCAGGATAGGCGTTATACCAGAGGAAACCTACGAGTGCTCCTACAAATGCTGCGATGAACACCGTCATTTCACCTGAGTTGGGGATGTACATAATGTTGAGGTAGTTTGCAAAGATGAAATTACCCGATACGAATGCAAAAATCCCCAGGGCGACGACCGTTATGGCCGAAGTTCCCGCAGCGAGACCGTCAATCCCGTCTGTGAGGTTGGCACCGTTTGAAACTGCTGTAACAATAAATATGACGATAGGAATAAAAATGAGCCATACGTAGTTTTCATAACCTTCACCCATCCAGGAAATCAGTTGCCCGTAATTAAATTCATTATCCTTGAAGAACGGTATGGTCGTGGCTGTAGACTTGATGTCAAATTTGCTCGTAACTCCGGTTTCAAGCAGGATGCTTGGGGTGTCGCGTACCGTGATATTGGGATGAAAGTAGAAGATGGCCCCGACTATAAGACCAAGCCCAATCTGACCCACTACTTTAAAACGGCCCTTTAAGCCTTCTTTGTCTTTTTTGAATACTTTAATATAATCATCCAGGAAACCTATGACGCCCATCCATATGGTGGTAAGTATAAGCACAAGCACGTAAATGTTCTCCAGTCTTGCCAGCAGCAAAACAGGAATGAGTGTCGCCATGATGATGATGATACCTCCCATGGTTGGTGTTCCCGCTTTTTCGTTCTGACCTTCAAGGCCTAATTCTCTTACGGTTTCACCGATTTGTTGTTTGCGCAGATACGAAATGATCTTTTTTCCGAATATGGTGGAAATAAGCAATGACAGGATAAATGCGATTCCCGAACGGAACGTGATGAATTGATATAGTGCGGCTCCTGGGAAGTCGAATATCGAGTCTAAATATTTTAATAAGTAGTATAGCATGTTTACTTATTGTATTCGTTTAAATAATGGATGACTTCTTCTAAATCGTTGAAATGATGTTTCACGCCTTTGATTTCCTGATAATCTTCGTGCCCTTTTCCTGCAATGAGGATAATGTCACCTTCTTTCGCCATTTTACAGGCAGTTTTAATGGCCTGGTCGCGGTTTTCGATGGTAATGAAACGATTGGTGTTCTGTGCTTCGACGCCGGCTTCCATCTCCTGCAGGATCACATACGGATCCTCGTCTCTGGGATTGTCCGAGGTAAAAATAACAGTATCACTCATTTCCGTTGCAATACGGGCCATGACAGGGCGTTTTTCTTTGTCACGGTTTCCTCCACATCCCACAATGGTCACCAACTGCTCGTTATAGGTTCTGATTTCGGCTATGGTCTTCAGCACATTCTCGAGCGCATCGGGAGTGTGGGCATAATCAACAATAGCTGTGATCTTTGTTTTGGATACGATGAACTGGAAACGGCCCGAAACGCTGCGAAGGGTACTCAGGTGAAGCAGTACTTCATCCTGGGTAAGTCCCAGCTCTATGGCCGTTGCATAAATGGCCAACAGGTTTGATGCGTTGAACTTGCCTATGAGCTGTACCCATACCTCATGGTTGTTGATGTTAAGCAACATCCCGTCGAACTGGCTTTCAATGATCTTTCCATTGATGTCCGCGACGTTCTGTATACCGTAACTGATTTTTTTTGCAGAGCTGTTTTGCAACATGTATGCACCATTTTTATCATCTGCATTGGTGATGGCAAAAGAGGTTTTAGCGAGTGAATCAAAAAATGTTTTTTTTACATTACGATACTCTGCAAATGTTTTATGATAATCTAAATGATCGTGCGATAAGTTTGTGAATATTCCCCCCTTAAAATTAAGGGCTGCGGTACGTTTTTGTGCAATTCCGTGGGAACTGGCTTCCATAAAACAGTAGCTGCATCCTTCTTCCACCATCTGGTTCAGATAACGGTTGATGGTTAAAGAATCCGGAGTGGTATGCGTTGCAGGATATTCGTCTTCCCCGATAAGGATTTTTACCGTAGACAGCAAGCCGACTTTGTATCCGGCCTTTGTGAACAATTGGTGGAGAAGGGTCGTGATGGTTGTTTTACCGTTGGTACCTGTTACCCCAACCAGTGTTAGGCGGTTGGACGGGTTGTCGTAAAAATTTGCCGACATATGCGCAAGAGCATCATTGGCATCTGAGACTTTTACATAAGTGATTCCTTCCGTGTAATGATCGGGATCCTGTTCGTGAATAATGGCCGTTGCTCCGGAAGCAATAGCCTTTTCAATGAATTCATGGCCATCCGAAAGCGTTCCTTTCTGTGCAATGAACACGGTGTTTTCACTTACTTTCCGGGAATCAAAGACAAGGTCTGAGATTACCAGATCGGTAGTCCCTCTTACAGCATCTATTGATACCCTGTATAATATGTCTTTTAATTTTTTCAACTTAATTCTAATGTGATAATTTGTTGTTTTGATATTTTTTGTCCTGATGCAACAGATTGTTTTGAAACCTTTCCAAATCCTACGGTATAGACCTTCAGTCCCAGGTTTTCAAGCAACGCCACTGCATCCATTGCGGGCAGACCCTTAACATCTGGCATGATACTGCCTGACTGTTTTACATCTGCATAATATTTTTTATACCCTTTCTGGGCTGTCTTCGACGGTGTTTCAATGTTCCGGATCTCCTTCAGAGAAGGAACGTCGGTAAATATTTTCTGTGCAATTCTTTTAAAGACCGGACCCGCAACGTCTCCGCCGTAATAGCTGTGTTTTGTAGGGCGGTGAATGACCACGATACAGGAATATTTCGGGTTATCTGCAGGAAAATATCCTACGAAGGAAGACGCGTAATACATCCCGCCCGATTTTCCGTAATTCATCTGTGCTGTTCCCGTTTTTCCTGCCATGGAAAAATCATGTGACAATAATCCTTTTCCGGTACCCCTTAACACCACGTTTTTCATGATGGTCTGCATTTCGCTTATAACCCTTGGTTTTGCAATCTGAGGATTCAGAACCTCCTTGTCGAAGGTTTTAATAACCTGGTTTACATCGCGTATCTCTTTTACGAACTGAGGTTTTACCATTTCGCCGTTATTGGCAACGGCATTGTAAAGCGTAAGGGTTTGAAGCGGTGTTACAAGTATTCCGTAGCCGTATGCCATCCAGGGTAGCGCAATCTTGCTCCAGTTCCGGTCTCCGGGAACAGGGATGTAAGATTTGGGTTCCCCTTTTAGATCGAGTCCCAACGTAGCATTAAAGCCCAGTTTCTTCATTTTATCTGTGAAATCCTTCGGGTGGTCTTTATACGCTTTATAAACTGCCTGTGTTACAACGGTATTGGATGAAACCTCAAATCCGCGTGCCAGCGATATTTTTCCGTACCCCCTGCGGTTCGAATCACGAACCTGACGTCCTGAAAAGGAGACGATTCCGCCATGTGTATCGTATATGGAAGCAGTATCGGCTTTTCCGTCGTCGAGCAATGCAAGATAGGAAGCCAGTTTAAAGGTAGATCCCGGGTCGTGGCGTTCCAATACGGCATAATTAACGGTTTCCCTGTACGATCCGTCGCCGATTTTTCCAAGATTGGAAATGGCTTTGACCTGTCCTGTATTGGTTTCCATAACGACTACCGTACCGTGGTCCGCTTCGTAGTATTCCAAAGAACTCAATAATGCATGATGCGCGATATCCTGTATGTATACATCTATTGTTGTGGTAATGTCGTAGCCGTCTTTTGGATCGATTTCATTTTCATCGTGTATCGGTTTCCAAAGATTTTTCGACATTTTCTGTACTTTTCTCTTACCTTCTTTTCCTGTAAGGTAATCGGTGAATGCAGCTTCAATTCCTTTACGGGTAATTGTTTTGTCATCGTTAATACGCTCATAACCTATGGTCCGGTTGGCAATCATCCCCATTGGATATTCGCGGACATGAACCTGGTTCACGATCATTCCTCCTTTATACTTCCCCAGATTGAACAGGGGAAAGGATTTTAGCTTCATGTATTGCGTATAGCTTAACTTAGTAGCTATATGTATATAGCGCTTCTTATGTGATCTTGCTTTGCGGAAATAAGCTTCATAGGCTCCCGCTGATTTTTTTGGAATAAAGGCAGCAAGAGAATCCGAAAAACCGCGGATGTACTTTTCAAAATTTTCATCAGATGGTGAAGACGGGTCGAAAAAAACCGTGTATTTCGGGATGGAGGTCGCAAGCAGGCTTCCATCTGCAGAGTAGATGTTCCCTCTGTTTGCAGGAATGATTTCGTCCTTTATGGTAAGACTGTCTGCCTTGCTGCGCCATTGATCGCCTTCTTTGAACTGGATGATGCTCATCTTGGCAAAAATGGCAATGCCTATGGCCAGCATTCCAAAGAATACGAAATAGATACGATTATTTTCGCTTTTCTTCGCTAATCCCATATCTCATACCATTTTTTTTGTTTCTCAACTACCACCTTTATCTTTTTGGGGGGAACCGAAGAAGGAAATATCGCAATGGGCTCCATTTGTTTGGATATGTTAGACTCCATACGCAACTGCATGAGTTCCGATCTTTTGTCAACAAACTCTGATCGCAGTTCTTTCACCTGCTCTGTGAGGTCTTTTGCCTTCATCATCTTTTGTTCGTAAAAGTGATTGTTGGCAATGAGCACCAGCGTCCAGAAAACAACATATATAATGAAAAGCCAATTTTTCAATGATTGACCCTCAACCAAAAATTTAGCTTTTATTATACTATTCAACCCCATATTACTTCTTTTCTGCTATTCTTAATTTGGCACTTCGCGCCCTGTTGTTTCTGCTGATTTCTTCCTCGTCGGGAACAATTAGTTTTCCTACCGTGTTGAAAGGAACTTCGAATTTTCCAAACAGATCACGTTCAGGTTCTCCTTCAAACATGCCGTTCTTTACAAATCTTTTTACAAGACGGTCCTCGAGTGAATGATAGGAAATCACACTGAGTCTGCCGCCGGGTTTTAAAAGTTCCAGAGATTGTTCAAGAAACTCCTTGAGAACGTCTATTTCCTGATTTACCTCTATTCGTATGGCCTGGTAAATCTGCGCCAGTATCTTATTGCTTTTATGAGCCGGTAAAAAACGGCCCAGTACTTTTTTAAGCTGTTCGGTATTTTTGATGGGTTGTTCCTTGCGTGCCGTTACAATGGCAGAAGCAAGCCCTCTGGCATTATTCAGTTCACCGTAGTTAAAGAACAGCCGGCTTAATTCCGATTCGTCATAATCGTTAACCACTTCATAGGCCGACAAATTTCCGTTCTGGTTCATACGCATATCTAAAGCCGCATCAAACCTTGTAGAGAATCCTCTTTCTGCAACGTCGAACTGGTGTGAAGAAACACCGAAATCGCCAAGTATACCGTCCACTTCCTTAATTCCGTACACTCTTAGAAAGCGTTTTATGAAACGGAAGTTTTCGTTGATGAGCACGAAACGATCGTCGTCAATTGCATTCTCCAATGCATCGGTATCCTGATCAAAAGCAAACAGCTTTCCGTCTGGCCCCAGCCTGCGCAGGATCTCTCTTGAATGCCCGCCGCCGCCAAAGGTTACGTCGACATAAATCCCGTCGGGCTTAATGTTGAGTCCGTCTACCGTTTCCTTTAAAAGGACCGGATTATGATATTCGTATTCGTTATGCTCCATAATTATCTGTTCCTCCCATGACTTCTTCTGCTAAATCTCCGAAGTCTGTTTCATCATCATTTACAATTTGTTCATATAAATCCTTATCCCAGATTTCAATAAGATTGATTTTTGAAGAAAACACCACATCTTTGGAGATGTTTGCGAATTCTACAAGATCTTTGCTCATTTGCAGACGTCCGGCTTCATCTATTTCCACAATTTTTACACCTGCCATAAATTTACGGATGAAGGTGTCGGCCTTACGGTTGAAACGGTTTAATCCGTTGAGCTTTTCCAGCATGATGTTCCATTCGTTCATCGGCCAAAGTTCTACGCATTTTTCATAAACCGAGCGTTTTAGCACAAAGCCGTCTCCAATGGCAACCAGTTGTTTTTTTAAGGCAGCAGGTATCAGCACCCTTCCTTTGGTGTCGATTTTACATTCGTATGTGCCTACAATCGGTTGCATAAAATCCGGTTAGAGATGTTTAACAAAACAAAAGTAAGTAAAATTTTACCACTTTCTACCACTTTTTACCACTTTGTTGAAAAGTTTTTGGAAACGGGAGGGTGAGGTGTAAGTTGTTGATTTTGAGAATGTAAATATTTTTAGGTATTTTTTATAAACCATTAAAAATATTTTAGCTTTATCTTAAATGAGTATTCGTTTTTTGATGATTTTTTACTAAATATTTCGGTTTAGGATTCGTCGTGCTACGGAATGTTAAATTATAAATGTTAATAAAACCACTTTAATTTTACATGAAATTTTATTAATATCGTATATTTGTACGAATTGACAATCGCATATATGGAGCGAAATATAAAAGAAGAAGGTAAATTCAGGTATGTTGAAATTGGTGAAGGTACACCGATTATTATTCTACATGGCTTAATGGGAGGACTGAGTAATTTTGACGGAGTTTCCGATTATTTTCCCAAAAAAGGATATAAAGTAGTGTTACCCGAATTACCTATATACACGCTGAATATTTTAAAAACAAATGTAAAGGCATTTGCAAAATTCGTAAATGACTTTATTAAGCATAAAAAGTTTGAAAAGGTTATTTTACTGGGGAATTCACTGGGAGGCCACATTGCACTTTATTATACAAAAGTGCATCCTGAAACTGTTGAAGCCCTTGTGATAACAGGAAGTTCCGGTTTGTATGAAAGTGCTATGGGTGATTCTTACCCGCGCCGAGGCGATTACGAATTCATAAAGAAGAAGGCGGAAGATGTTTTTTTCGATCCTGCCGTAGCTACCAAGGAAATAGTAGACGACGTATTCACTACCGTAAACGACCGGATGAAGCTCATCAAAACGCTTACCATAGCCAAAAGTGCCATACGCCACAACATGGCAAAGGATCTTCCGAAAATGCATACGCCGACATGTATAATCTGGGGTAAAAACGACAAGGTAACACCGCCGGATGTAGCAGAAGAATTTCATGAACTGCTGCCTGATTCCGATTTATACTGGATCGATAAATGCGGCCATGCGGCCATGATGGAACATCCGGATGAATTTAATTCGATCCTGGATCAATGGTTTGAAAAACGTAACATAAGATAGAATGAAGATCAATACAGCTGAATTTATCGTTAGTAATTCTGATGTGAAAAAATGCCCGAATGAACCGATTCCCGAATATGCTTTTATCGGACGGTCAAACGTGGGTAAGTCTTCATTAATCAATATGTTGACGAACAATAAGAACCTGGCGAAGACGTCGAGCAGACCGGGAAAAACACAACTGATCAACCACTTTAAAATCAACAGCAATTGGTTTTTGGTCGATTTGCCGGGCTATGGTTATGCCAAGGTTTCCAAATCTACGAAGTCAACCTTTCAGAAATTCATTACAGAATATTTCGAGAAGCGTGAACAGCTGGTAAGTGCTTTCGTTTTAGTGGATATAAGGCATGAAGCACAGAAGATCGATTTGGAGTTTATAAACTATCTGGGAGAAAGCGGAGTACCTTTCGGTATTGTTTTTACAAAGGCGGATAAAATCAGTAAAGGTTCCGTGCAAAAACATATCGCAGCTTATAAGAAAGCACTGCTTGCGAACGGCTGGGAAGAAGTACCTCCTTATTTCGTTACGTCCAGTGAAGACGGAACAGGGAAGGATGAGGTGCTGAATTATATCGATCAGATCAATCAGGATATTTTTAAGAATAACGGATTTATATAGAAAGTTTCCCATTGGGAAACTTTTTTTAATTGCAGAAAAACGATTTTTCGTTACATTTCTGAAGGGCTTTATTGCGTGGGATACCGCACACTACCCGCATTTCTTAGTTTTGTTTCAAAAACAATGAAAAAATATGCGATAACCTGCATACTGATGTGCTACAGTATTGTTACTACCGCTCAGGAAAACGGAATTAGCGTTCATTTCTTTGACGGTGTCGTGGTAGGCGGCTATGTTGATAAAGGCGGTTTTGTGAATTTTACCGGTCCCAATGTGAGCTATGCGGCCGGGAATTCCAGGGTCATGGTCGGGATGCTTCCTTCTCTGAGATTTAAAGAAGACCCTTCAAAAGTGAAAAACGCTTTTATAACACCCAATCTGGGAATGGGCGTTACGTTTGTATATAAGAAAATGGTTGTGCAAATTCCTTTATATTACAACTCCAAAACAACTTCGTTAAACGGAAAATGGGTTGGTGGGATAGGATTTGGGCTGAAGATGAAATGATCATTTGTTGAAAACGGTGAACAGCATTAAAATCGTGATAACAAGAATTCCCAAACTGATGTAGTGCACGGGATGAATCCGGAACCTGTTGGTTCCGGCAAGAACCAAAATAAAGACGGGGATTATAAAGGTAGCTGCTAAAGTAAGCAGTGCGGTCATTTCGTATACGGCCCCCATTACAGCATTGTCGTATACATTAAAAGAATGGACCCCGATCCAGTAAAGGAAAACAGCTAATCCTATAAATAAGATCATCACTGCATATTTTTTGTTCTGTGCAACTGTATTCATCAGTGTTTTATTTGATACGTTAACTAAAAATAAAAAAAATCGTTTGAAAAACAAACGATTTTTAATCTTATTTCTTGTGAAGTTCCAGTTTTTCAGCAAAATAGGAACAGAAGTCGCGCATGGTTTCGCTCATCTTTTTATCATCGGTGGCACGCTCAAAAGTGTCTGCCATCGCAACCAGTGTCTGATGAAAAAATACCTTCATTTCATCTACCGGCATTTCCTTTGTCCACAAATCTATGCGCAGTGTTTCCTGAACCTTGCTGTCCCAAAGAGACAGCAACACGGCTTTTGCCTCTTCATTATTTACACCTCCGTCTTTTGCCGTCCAGCGGATAGTATCCGGAACCTTGTTTTCGTCCAGTTCGACCTTAATTTTAATTTCTGAAGTATGATTGGCCATTACTTTTTAGGTTTGTATTTAGATTCGTCAAAAATTGTTTTGGCATCCTTTAGTGCCAGCTCCTGCAAAGTTACGTTATTATTTTTCATATAGGAGCGCACAATCTGCCATCCGATATAAATACCTGTGCTTCCAGGAGATTCGCGGTCAAGTTCCAGATAAAATTTAGAGAAGGGTGCGCGCTGTATAAACCGGGCAACCAGTTTAGGGTCGTTGCTGAACAGGTATTTGTTTTCCACAAAATATTTCCATACTTGTGCTTCGTTTGTCTCCATCCACTTGAGCTGTGCTTCGGAGTAGTTCATTTTAAGGGCATCCGGTACGTTGGGAAGCAAAAGCTCTTTCATGTACATGATCTTGCCCCAGAAAATCATCTGTGCAAGGAAGGTGCGGTCCTGAGGAGGAGCAATTTTCTGCGAGGCAAAATTTTCAGCGAGATCGACCGTGATCCTTTGAGGTTCAAAATCGGTTAACATGTACGAATCAAAATCGGTATAAAAGCGATGATCTTTACCAAGATAGGTATCAAGTGAAATAATGGCAACAGAATCTGCATAAAGTGCCCTGTTCATAATGTCGACTTCCGAAATAATGGTTACTACTTTTCCGGGATGTTCATTGGGATAGTAGTATTTTATATGCTGGAACAACAGTTTAAGATCAGCCTTAAGCGTGGTAAGGTCCGCGAATTTTTTTTGTGTTTCATTATACAGCTGCTGGAAAAGGGTGTCGTTTTTTTTATGGAACCATACAGCGTCAGGGGTATTTCCGCCAAGCAGAAAAGGATACTTCTGCTTTAATGCAGTAAAATTATCAGGCGTAGCCTTCATGAATTCTTCATCAAACCGTTCTATTTTTACATCCACCGGGATCTTAAGCACGGCATCGTTTACCTGTGTTTTTTTACTACATGCAAACAGGACAACAGAACATACAAGCAAATAAAACGTGTTTTTCATCGTTAAAAACGCTAGATTTTATAATTTTAGTTCACAAATATAGTTAATCAAATTTTGCAATGGAGTATAATGCTGTTAATTCTGAAAAAATAGCCGGTTACATCGTTAACTGGTTAAAGACATATGCAATGAACGCAAAGGTAAAAGGTTTTGTGGTTGGGATTTCCGGGGGGATCGATTCAGCCCTGGTGTCCACTTTATGTGCCGAAACGGGATTGCCCACCCTTTGTGTAGAAATGCCGATTCATCAGGCAGAGAGCCAGGTTTCGCGTGCGCGTTCGCATATAGCGTTCCTGAAAGAGAAATATGGCAATGTGAGCAGTATGAAAGCAGACCTTACAGCGGCTTTTGACCTGTTGACGCAGACATTGCCTGAAATTGATGATACCGAGCTGTTGCACCTTACTCTGGCCAATACAAGGGCAAGACTGCGGATGACAACGCTTTATTATTTTGCAGGAATTCACAAGGCGCTTGTAGTAGGGACAGGCAACAAGGTAGAGGATTTCGGAGTCGGATTTTATACAAAATACGGAGACGGAGGTGTAGACATCAGCCCGATTGCAGACCTTATGAAATCGGAAGTGCGAATCCTTGCCTCGTATCTCGGGGTTTCGGAAACGATTGTACAGGCAAAACCTACAGACGGACTTTTTGGCGACGACCGCTCGGACGAAGACCAGCTCGGGGCAAGCTATGATGAGCTTGAAGCAGCCATGCGTGCATTTGAACAGGGGAAATCGGAGGCTGATTTTGCCGGAAGAGATCTGGAGGTGTTCAAAATATACCAAAGGCTGAATAGGGCAAACCAGCATAAGATGCAGCCTATACCGGTATGTGAGATCCCGGATGATATAAGGTATCAGGATATAAAGTAAAAAAGAGACGCTTCTGCGTCTCTTTTTTACTTTATAGTACTCATGATGTAGGCCTCGAGGGATTTGATTTCCTCATCGCTCATCGTTTTCAGGATGGCAAAATTGGTTTCCATAACGTTGTACTGGGACGGGTCTACTATAGGATCGGCCTTTTTACGTAAGAAGGCGACCATATTGCCGTTCTTTTCCTTATATACGGTGGCAATATCCTTTATACTCGGCCCTACGATTTTTTTATCCGGAACATGGCACGAAAAACAAGCAGCTTTATTGCTTTCAAACAAGGCCTTCCCGTCCTGAACCAGTTTTTCCTCAGGGCTCAGCGTAGCAGGTACATCTTCGGGGTACAAGGATTCTTTCTGATCCTCTTTTTTACCGCATGAAACCAACGCCGCAGCCACCAGTCCCATAAATAGAATTTTCTTCATGATTATTTTTTATTAAGTATGATGGCGGCTTCTTTGGCAAAATAGGTCGATATCAGGCTTGCACCTGCCCGTTTTATGCACATAAGCTGCTCCATCATGATCTGGTCGTTATCAAGCCATCCTTTCTCGGCAGCAGCCTTGATCATCGCATACTCTCCGGAAACATGGTATACGCAAACAGGTACATTTACCGCATCTTTTACTTCACGTACAATATCCAGGTAGGCCGTACCGGGCTTTACCATCACCATATCTGCACCTTCTTCCACATCCCAGAGAGCCTCTTTAATGGCCTCGAGTCTGTTGGCGTAATCCATCTGGTAAGTCTTTTTGTCTTTAGGAACGATCTCCCCTGTTTGTTTGGGGGCAGAATCCAGTGCGTCTCTGAAAGGTCCGTAATAAGCAGAGGCGTATTTGGCAGAATAGCTCATAATTCCTACATGGTGGAAACCTGCGGCATCCAGACCCTCGCGAAGGCGCAGAATACGTCCGTCCATCATGTCTGAAGGTGCAACAAAATCTGCTCCGGCCTCGGCATGAGAAACAGCCATCCTTACTAAAGCTTCAACTGTAGAATCGTTTTCTACATCGCCGTTTTCAATAATGCCGTCATGGCCGTATATGGAATAAGGATCAAGCGCAACATCGGGCATTACAATCATATCGGGGCATGCTTCTTTAATAGCACGTATGGCTTTCTGCATAAGGCCGTCGGGATTCCATGCTTCTTTTCCTGTATTATCCTTGACCTCTTCGCCTGCCTTAACGTACAGGTTGACTGCACGTATACCCAAACTAAAAAGTTCTTTGACTTCCGTAACCAGTAAATCTACCGAATAGCGGTAAATCCCGGGCATGGAAGGGATCTCAATCTGTACGTTTTCACCCTCTGCCACAAACATCGGAAACATGAAGTCGGAAGGACTTAAAATGGTTTCCCGAACCAAACTTCTGATCGATGCGTTGACTCTTAATCTTCTTCCTCTGTGTAATGGAAACATTTTTTATATTTTTTGCTGAACAGGTCCAGCGGTTAAACATTTATATGATCTGATATATGATCTGAAAGGTATATCCAGGTCTTAAACCCACTCTGCAGGCTGCTTCAGGATCTGCGTCAGGCGTTCTTCTTCAGAGCCTTTTTGCGGCTGGTGGTCGTAAATCCACTGAACGTGCGGCGGAAGACTCATGAGGATCGATTCGATACGTCCGTTTGTTTTCAATCCGAAAAGGGTCCCTTTATCGTGTACCAGATTAAATTCTACATAACGCCCTCTTCGTATTTCCTGCCAGGTGCGGTGCTCCGGAGTGTACGGAAGGTTTTTAGTGCGTTCCACAATAGGGGCGTAGGCATCCAAAAAGCTGTCTCCGATTCCGGTTACAAAATTGTACCAGTCTTCCATTGATCTTTCAGGAGATTCCTGAAGGTGGTCAAAGAAAAGTCCTCCAATCCCCCTTGCTTCATTTCTATGAGTATTCCAGAAATATTCATCACAAAATTTCTTGTATTTAGGATAGAATTCCGGTCCATGTTCATCACAGGCCTTTTTACAGATCTTATGGAAATGGCGGGCATCTTCTTCAAAAAGATAATAAGGCGTTAAATCCTGTCCGCCTCCAAACCATGAACCTACTTTCGTTCCTGTTTTGTCATACATTTCGAAATACCTCCAGTTAGCATGAACCGTTGGCACCATCGGACTTTTGGGATGAATAACAAGACTTAGTCCGCAGGCAAAAAAATCTACATCGCCTACCTTGAACATTTTTTGCATGGCTTCGGGCAGTGCTCCGTGAACAGCCGATATGTTCACGCCGCCTTTTTCGAAAACTGCACCATTTTCAATAACGCGTGTACGGCCTCCGCCACCTTCCGGGCGTTCCCAAACGTCTTCCTGAAATTTAGCGGTACCGTCGATGGCCTGCAGTTTTGAAGTGATCTTATCCTGCAGCTGTTGGATGTATTGATAAAATTTTTCCTTCATTATTTTAAATTATTTAGCTTATTCATGATGTTAAAAGAGAACATTTTGCTTTCGGCCTGGATGAACAGGTACAGGTCGCGGGCACGTGACCGCATAGTGTCGTCTGATTTTTTTGAAGCCAGTTCTACCAGTATATCGGCTAATTTTTCTACCTGTTCCCACGTCCATTGCGCATCAATAAATTTTCTGAAAAGACGGTCCGGCGACTTCTCCAGCAATTCTTCTTCCGAACAGCCGGTTTCCGATAATGTTGCCCAGAAATCGGATTCGTTCCAGTTTTCCGGGACAAAGGTTATACCTGATAATCGTTGTAAAACGGCATTCAGTCGTTGTTCTTCCTCACTTTGTTTTCCTGCTGTAAGCATGTTTTAATTTTTTACGGGATGATACAAATCTAAATCACTAAAAACGAATCATCCAGTTCAGATACCGAACTGGATAAATCATTAACAACGGCCCGGATAGGGCTGAAGCCTGTAATATTGAAAAAAGATAAGGATGCTGCACCTGATCGAAGCAATATATCCGTGATCATAAAAAGACTTCCTTTGATCGCTCTGATGATATATTTGCTGAAAACCTGCATCCTTAAATTGTTTATTTAGTTGGGTATTCTTTGACAGCTTCTATAAATGCTTTGGCGTGGTCAACCGGAATATTCGGTAAGATTCCATGACCAAGATTCACTACCAGCCTGTCTTTTCCAAATTCATCGATCATTTCGTGAACCATTTTTTTAATGGTCGGAATCGGGGACAATAGACGCGAAGGATCAAAATTACCCTGTAACGTTATGTCGTTTCCTGCAAACAGCCGTGCGTTTTTTGGAGAACACGTCCAGTCCACACCAAGTGCCGAGGCCTTTGATTTGGCCATATCTCCTAAAGCGAACCAACAGCCTTTGCCAAAAACAATCACTTCTGTCACTTCTGATAAAGCTTCTACAATCTGGTTGATATAGTACCAGGAAAACTCCTGATAGTCTGAAGGGGAAAGCATCCCTCCCCACGAATCAAAGATCTGAACGGCATTTACACCGGCCTTTACTTTTTCCTTTAAATAGGCAATCGTGGTGTCTGTAATCTTCTGTAACAGGGCATGGGCTGCTTCCGGTTGGGAAAAACAGAATCCTTTGGCCGTATCAAAGCTTTTAGATCCCTTTCCTTCTACTGCATAACAGAAAATGGTCCATGGGGAACCGGCAAAGCCGATAAGCGGGACTTCATCGTTTAACATCTGCTTTGTTACTTTTATCGCTTCCATAACATATCCGAGCGTTTCTTCAATATTGGGTACGATAACCTGTTCTACGGCAGCAGCTGTACGGATAGGGTTAGGGAGCCACGGACCTACGTTTTCTTTCATCTGCACTTCGATGTTCATAGCCTGGGGTACTACCAGGATGTCTGAAAATAGAATGGCGGCATCAGGTTTTACGATGCGGATGGGCTGAACGGTTATCTCTGCAGCAATTTCTGGCATTCTGCAACGCGTAAAGAAATCATATTTGTCGCGCAAAGCCCTGAATTCAGGTAAATACCTTCCGGCCTGACGCATCATCCAAACAGGCGGACGCTCTACACTTTCTCCTTTTAATGCTCTTAAGAATAAATCGTTTTTTAACATGTTGATTCTGTTTACTGGCTGCAATGCTATGTGTATTGCAGGTTTATTTTTTATAATGTTTGATACACTGGATGATTACGTTTTCAACGGTCTGTTGTTTAGCGGTGACGATACGGTTGGAAGGTACCTCTAAAGCCTCGGCCGTTGTTGTCCCGATACAGAAGCACATCTGTTCGGAAATTGCATTCTTTTTCAGATAGCTTCGTACCCCGGACGGGCTGAAAAACAATATGGCATCTGTCTTCGCCTCAATTTTTACCGGTCTTTCACTGTTTTTGTAGACAGTGTATTCTTCAAATGCAATACCTGAACGGGTCATGGCATCGGGTAGAACGCTGCTTCTGATATTACCTGAAAAAAAAGCAATCGTATTTTGTTTGAACGAGTCTTCGATTACGGTTTTAAGCTCTGTTGCGTATGGTTCGCAGGCCAGGACGCTAAAGCCGTTATCTTCCAGCATCTGCCTTGTTTTTGTCCCTACGCATACAGCAGGTATCTGTTTTAAATCTTCTGCTTTCTCATTCCTTAAAACACTTTCTACCGCATTCTGCGAGGTAAAAAGCAACAGGCTGGGCTGTTGTTTAAGACGGAATGCAACCGGGCTGATGCTGATAAAATCTGCTTCAATTACGGAGAAACCGGCATTCGTCAGGAATTGTCTTTGATTGCTTCGTAGTTTTTTCGTGGAAAGAATGCAGATAGGGGCGTTCATAATCGGTATTTCAAATAACCTTGGAAGGTTTATTTACTGATTTGGTTTTTTAGTTTTTCCATTAAGATGGCACCGCCGTTGTCGAGCAGCTCCTTTGCTGCATGAAACCCCAGTTTTTTCCATTCTTCAATAGGAACGACCTTTTCAATCTCAAATTTTTGTTTACCGTCCAGCGAGAACAGTGCCCCCTTGAAGTAAAGGGTATCGTCGTGTTCGTTGTATTTTGCGATAGCCCCTATCGGAGCTGTACAGCCGCCTTCCAGGATGCGTAAAAACTGCCGTTCTATATAAGTTGTGATTTCTGCTTCAATATCGTTTAAATGGGCTACGGCATCGAGGATCAAATCGTCATTGGCCATTGCTACTACTACCATGGCGCCCTGAGCCGGGGCAGGGATCATCCAGTCAAGGTTGATGAACTTTCCGGGCTTCAGGTTGATTCTTTCCAGCCCTGCAGCTGCAAAAATGGCTCCGTCCCAGTTGTTGTCCGCAAGTTTCTGAAGCCTTGTATTCACGTTTCCACGCAAATCCTCAACCTTGTGATCGGGATATCTGTTCAGCCACTGTGCCTTGCGTCGAAGCGAACCTGTTGCAATGGTTCCGGCGGTCTCTAAGAAATGCGTATCTGTTTTGGGGATGAGAATATCCAGTGTATTGGCCCGCGTTAAGACTGCGGCCTGCACAATTCCCTGAGGCAGCATGGTAGGGACATCTTTCATGGAATGAACCGCAATATCGATCTTTCCCGAAATCATGGCAGCGTCGAGTGTTTTTGTAAATACGCCCGTAATGCCCAGTTCGTATAAAGGTTTATCTAAAATAATATCGCCATCAGACTTAACAGCTACGATTTCTGTTTTATAGCCTAAGTCGTTGAGTTTTTTCTCAACGGTATGGGCCTGCCATAAGGCAAGTTCGCTGTCGCGTGTACCGATTCTTATAATTTTATCCATTTTTAACCGATTCTAATTGGAATACCTTTTCAATCCATTCAATGCTTTCGTCTACTTCTGTTTCCTCGTGTTTGAGATGATTTGCGAAATGCGTCGTGATTTTCTGAATAATGCGGCTGCTGATAAGATCAGCCTGTTCTTCATCAAAATTGTTGAACTTCTTTTTATGGTAGTTTAATTCGTTTAGTTTTATTTCTTCCAGTTTGGATTTTAAGGCATGGATCGTAGGGGCAAATTTTCTCGCCTGTGTCCATGTGACAAATTCGTTCTTTATTTCTTCAATGATTGCCAGTGCCTCGGGAACATATTTCTTGCGGTTTTCAAGGGTGTCATCCGTCATCTGTGAAAGTGTATCCAGATGTATAAGCGTTACTCCGGGCAGTTCAAGCACATCCGGGTTGACATTTTTAGGAATTGATAAATCCAGGATAAGCAAAGGTTTCTTAAGGTTTAAAAGCTCCTTGTCTATCGTAGGATTTTGAGCCCCGGTTGCCACGATGAGCACATCGGTTTTCTGAATTTCGGCCTGCAGGTCGGCATAATCTTTTACGATAAGGTTAAACTTCCCGGCGATTTTCTGCGCTTTGTCCTTGGTTCGGTTAATAAGCGTAATCTGATTGTTCTTTGTGTGTTTTACCAGGTTTTCACAAGTGTTGCGCCCTATTTTGCCGGTTCCGAAAAGCAAGATGTTCTTTTCATTGATATCGGCAACATTTTTCAGGATATAATGAACCGAAGCAAAAGATACGGAAGTTGCTCCCGTACTGATCTCTGTTTCATTTTTAATACGTTTGCTTGCCTGAATGACTGAATTTACGAGCCTTTCGAAGTAATTGTTCGTAAGGCCTTTCTCACGCGCAACCGTGAAACCGGTTTTTACCTGGCTTATGATCTCGAAATCACCCAGGATCTGGCTGTCCATCCCCGTACCTACTTTAAAAAGGTGTCCCACAGCTTCATTTCCTTTATGTACATAAGCTACGCGCTGAAAATCTTCAACTGTACCGTTGCTGTATTTGCACAACAGGGAAATAAGCTGGAACGGATGTTCTGCAAAGCCGTAAAGTTCCGTTCTATTACAAGTGGAAATGGCCATAAGGGAAGGAATTCCTTCAAGACGGGCCTGGTCGAGTAATGTTGATTTAGCCTCATCGCTCAAACTGAATTTTCCTCTTGTTTCAGCGTCGGCTTTTTTGTAATTCAATCCCACTACATAAAAATGAAATGGTTTTGTTTTGTTGTTTTGTTCCATTCGTATCCCAATCATAATAAAACACTACAAATTTAGGGGCTATTATTCAATAAAAATAACGCTGTAGGGACTAATTTTGATCCAAAGTTATTTTTAGGGTTTTCTTACCGATATTTTTTCAAAAAGTCCTATATTTGTTGACTTTAACGAATATTGTGAAAATGAAATTTAGAATAATTCTAAATAGAATGGTTTGGGAAATGAGTTTTAAAAAAGAAATAAAAATAACGCTATGAGAACCCAGGAAGATGTTATTTTGGAAGATGATTTTATTTGCATGCGTTTTAAGAACGAGACTGAAACAATGCAAGTTATCAACAGGGATTTGAACAACGGTGTTATGCAGTTTCACTTTGTGTTAAAGGGAAAAGGAACTTTTATGTTTAATGATGGGGCCTATGAAATACCGGTTAAGGAAGAATCGGGTCTTACGCTTTATAACCCGCAGCGCAGCCTGCCTATTCATTTACAGATTCATCCGGGTTCGTGGATTGTATCCGTTATCATATCAATCAAAAGGTTCCATCAGCTGTTTTCAACAGAAGCAGAATTTATTCCGTTCCTCAATAAGGAAAACATCGACCGCAAGCATTACGCTCAGAGCACTTTTACCCCTCTCATGACCGTGGCACTTTACCAGATCATGAACTTTAACCTGCATTCTTCTGTTAAGAAGTTATACTATAAGGCAAAAGTCTACGAACTCTTCAGCCTGCTGTTCAACAAACCCGAAGGAACAGAAGATGAAAGCTGCCCTTTTAAGACCGATGAAGAAGAAACAATGAAGATACAGCAGGCAAAAGATATACTGCTGAAAAATATGGCCGAGCCTCCAACCTTGCAGGAGCTGGCAGATGAAGTAGGACTCAACATTAAAAAGCTCAAACAGGGGTTCAAACAGGTATACGGAGATACGGTTTATGGATTTCTTTTCGATTATAAAATGGAATATGCTCGGAAACTTTTAGACAGCGGTACCTACAACGTTAACGAAGTGGGAAACAGGATTGGTTACAGTACGGCAAGCCATTTCATAGCGGCTTTTAAAAAGAAGTTCGGGACCACTCCTAAAAAATACCTGATGTCGCTGAGCGTTAACTAGGCCGTTTGTTTCCGGAACAATTTTTCCGGAAGCCTTTTAAAATATTTAACACAACACATTATACCTTTGTAAAAAATAAAAAGATGAAAGGAGTTTTATTAGTAAATCTGGGGTCGCCCGACAGTCCGGAACCTAAGGATGTTAAACCTTATCTGGACGAGTTTTTAATGGATAAATACGTTATTGACGTTCCTTATTTGTTGAGAGCCTTTCTTGTAAGGGGGATTATTTTACGTAAAAGACCCGAAGAGTCGGCCCATGCTTATAAAAAGATATGGTGGAAGGAAGGGTCTCCGTTAATCGTATTGTCTGAAAGAATGCACAGTAAAGTAAAGGAGATGTCCCATGTGCCTGTTTCACTGGCTATGAGGTATGGAAGCATGACCATTGAAAAAGGACTTAAGGAACTCCACGACCAGGGCGTGACCGATGTAATGCTGATGCCCTTATACCCGCAATATGCAATGGCTTCAACCCTGACCATTGAAGTGCTGGCAGAGGAAATCCGCAAAAAGAAATTTCCCGGTATGACCATTGAGAATTTTCCTGCATTTTATAATAAAGCCGATTATATCAGCGTATTGTCCGATTCTATAAAAAAGCATCTTGAAGGGTTTGATTTTGATAAACTGGTGTTTTCATATCACGGAATCCCTGAGCGCCATGTCCGGAAAACCGATAAAACCAGGTCGCACCGTAAATTTGTAACGAACGAGATGTGCTGTGAACCGGGAACACCGCAGGCAGCGTTCTGCTACCGGACCCATTGTTATGAAACAACAAGGCTCGTAGTAGAGCGTCTTGGACTTCCAGAGGATAAATACTGTGTTACATTCCAGTCGCGCCTTGCAGGAGACAAATGGCTTGAGCCCTATACCGATGTCGAGATTGACAATATGCCGGCTAAAGGGATCAAGAACATTGCAGTGGTTACACCGGCCTTTGTAACCGATTGCCTGGAAACCCTAGAAGAAATTGCGATGCGTGCAAAAGAAGATTTTGAAGCCAACGGAGGGGAAGAGTTTAAGGCCATCCCTTGCCTTAATGATGACGATGACTGGTGCCGTGTTGTGAGCAGTTGGATTAACGATTGGTCTAAAAAATAAGAAGATGTATTTGTATCTCAAAGCCCTCCATATCATTTTCGTGGTATGCTGGTTTGCCGGACTTTTCTATATAGTTCGGCTTTTCGTGTATTATGCCGAAGCGCAGCTGATGGGCGAACCGGAGCGTGACATCCTGTCAAAGCAGTACAGAATCATGACGAACAGGCTGTGGTTCATTATAACGTTTCCCGCCGCAGTGCTGGCAACTGCTTTCGGAATCGGCATGCTGCTGGAAAATCCAGGCCTGCTGCAGTTGCCCTGGATGCACGTAAAACTGGCATTTGTTCTCGTTTTATGGTGGTATCATTTCAAATGCCACACTTTTGTAAAACAGATTGAAGCCGGGAAGCTGGGTAAAACCGGTTCTTTTTTCAGAATATGGAACGAAGGTGCTACCCTGATTTTATTTTCCGTTGTGTTTTTAGTAATTTTAAAAAGTGCGATTAATTGGGTTTTTGGTGTTGCAGGTATTTTTATACTGGCAATGTTGTTAACTTTAGGTTTTAAGTATTACAAAAAAGTCCGCGAGGGAAAAAATCACTGATATGGCAAAACCATTCCGAATTATAAGAACTTCATTACGGCTAAGGATTTTCATTTCCATGATTTTTCTTACGATCGTTTCGTCGGTTCTAATTGCAATGGTCACCATTTATCAGTTTAAAAGGGAAGCACGGAATTATCATCAGGACCGTTTGATAAGAAAGGAAAATGCGGTAAACGAACATGTGAATTTTATTTTGCAGACCACGACACTTCCTGCAACTACAGAGAACCTTCCGTTGATATTTAAGGAAAAGATATTCGAGCTTTCCACCATACATAACATACAGATCAATATTTACGATCTGAAAGGACATCTCCTCATAACATCAAAAGGAAATTTTATCGTGGATAAGGTGGAAAACGAAGTGATTTCGCCCAACATTCTTAAAATTATTGAGTCGACCGCCTCAAGGCGCTTTGTCGATTTGAGGATCATTAACGGGGTTACCTACCGTTCTGCATATAATTACATTAAGGATTACAAATACAAACCTTTAGGTATCATCAGCATGCCTTATGTGGAAGAAACCTCCTTTTATGACACGCAGGTGAACAGTTTTTTGGTGCGGTTCGGCCAGATTTACATCTTTATGTTTTTCCTGGCCATTATCCTGGCCTATATCCTTTCCAGTTACGTAACGAATACGATCCACCTGATAAGCGAACGCATCCAGAAAATCAACATCAACCAGAAAAACGAGAAAATAAAGGTGGAAAATGCTTCTTATGAAATTGAAGCCCTTGTTTCATCTTATAACAACATGGTAGACAAGCTGGAGGAATCGGCTGAAAAGCTTGCGCAAAGTCAGAGGGAGATGGCCTGGAGGGAGATGGCCCGCCAGGTAGCACACGAAATTAAGAATCCGCTTACTCCTATGAAGCTTACGGTACAAAGCTTTGAAAGAAGGTTTAACCCGGAAGATCCGAAAGTAAATGAAAAAATGAAGGACTTCTGCGATACCCTGGTGCAGCAGATTGACACCATGAGTGCCGTGGCCTCGGCATTTTCGAATTTTGCCTCAATGCCCGCACAGGAAAATACAACCCTGAATGTGGTGAAGGTCGTGCAGCTTGCACTGGAAATATTTAACGAGGATTTTATAAGGTTTGAATCAAGCGAAGAAGAAATCATTGCTAAATTTGACCGTTCGCAAATTATCCGCATCATAACGAACTTGGTAAAGAATGCCATCCAGGCCATTCCTAATTACGAGCCTTTCCCCAGAATCCTTGTAAAGGTTGAAAAAGTCGGAAAAGAGGTGCTTATCAGGATATCGGATAATGGTACCGGAATTCCTGAGGAGATTCAGGACAAGATTTTTGAGCCCAAATTTACCACCAAATCCAGCGGGATGGGATTGGGACTGGCCATTATTAAAAATATGATAGAAGGCTATGGCGGAACTATTTATTTTGAGACCATTTTGGAAAAAGGCACAACATTTTATGTAAAGCTGCCCATTACTAATTAAAAATAGAAACTATGTCGTTTGAAAACATTTTAGTAGAAAAGAACAATGCTGTTGCAACCATCACCATTAACCGTCCAACAAAGCTGAATGCGTTGAATAAGGCTACGATTGAAGAATTGCATCAGGCATTTGCACAATGTGAAAAAGATACAGAAGTACGTGCTATCATCATTACGGGATCGGGTGAAAAGGCTTTTGTTGCAGGAGCCGATATTTCCGAATTCGCAAGTTTTGATGTGTCGCAGGGAGCGGAACTGGCGCGGAAAGGGCAGGAGCTTCTTTTTGATTTTGTTGAAAATCTCAAGACTCCCGTTATCGCAGCCGTTAATGGTTTTGCTTTAGGAGGAGGGCTCGAATTGGCGATGGCTTCCCATATCCGCATCGCATCAGATAATGCGAAAATGGGGCTTCCAGAAGTGACCTTAGGGGTGATTCCGGGATATGGAGGAACGCAGAGGCTTCCGCAACTTGTAGGCAAGGGACGCGCAAACGAAATGATTATGACGGCACAGATGATCGATGCGCCTACAGCTCTTTCATTCGGATTAATCAACCATATGGTTGCCCAGCCCGAGTTGCTGGATAAGGCCAATGAACTGGCTGCTAAAATAGCTAAGAATTCTCCGACTGCGATTACACAGGCCATCAAGGCTGTAAATGCCAATTTCAAGGACGGTATCAATGGTTTTAATGTTGAAATCGACCGTTTCGGTTTTTGCTTCGGAACAGAAGATTTTAAAGAAGGAACAACCGCATTTCTTGAAAAGCGTAAAGCAGATTTCAAAGGTAACTAAAAAAAAATCCCATTCGTAGAATGGGATTTTTTTTAGTCCGTATTGCCCTATAGTAAAAACAGCCCCTTGAATCCGGAGGCTGTTTTTGTTATTACTTTGTTTTCATTTTATCAAGCGTTTTGTTGTAACCGTCTTCAATATCTTTTCCGACTTCTTTCGCTTTTTCGCCTACTTTTTCGGCTCCATCCTTTACATCAGTGGCCGCGTTGTTAACGCCTTTCTTTACATCTTCCGCAACCTTATTAACTCCGGATTTCAGGTTTTCCCATGAGGTTTTTGCCTCATCCCGGACTTTTACCGCTGCTGCTTCTGCTTTTTTATCTCCTTTGGCTACGGCAGCCTGTACGTCGGCTTCCGCTTTGTCATACTTGGCCTTAGCGTCGTCTATTTTAGACTGAAGTGCCGGATCAACAGTAGTTGTTTCTTCCACCACAGTAGTAGACACAGTATCGTGATCTACAGTTTCCGTTGTTACGGTTGTTTCTTTTTTACAGGCAGTAACCGATAACAATCCGGCTGCCATTACGGTCAATAAAAGGTTCTTTTTCATAATTAACTGTATTATGGTTCTAAGTAAAATTAATAAAAAAAATGAAAATTCTATCGATTTAGCATTTTAATAACTAGGATTGTTGTAATAATTCATCTGTCGTTTTATGGCATTCTTTCTTCTTTCGATATACCTGGAGCTGTTTTTAGCTTTGAATTTACGCGGATTGGGCAGTATTGCTGCAATAGCTGCTGCTTCCGACTTTGTAAGGTTTTTGGCCTCTTTTTTAAACCAGTATTCAGATGCGGCTTCGATGCCGTAAATGCCGTTCCCCATTTCGATGGAGTTGAGGTACACCTCCATGATGCGTTCCTTTCCCCATACAACTTCTATTAGCAAGGTAAAATAGGCTTCAAGCCCTTTTCTAACATAACTGCGACCCGGCCATAAGAAAACGTTTTTGGCGGTTTGCTGCGATATGGTGCTGCCTCCCTTGATTTTTTTTCCTTTCTGGTTATTCTGGTAAGCTTTTTCAATAGCCTTTACGTCGAAACCGTTGTGCGATGTAAACTTACCATCTTCACTGGCAATGACCGCCTTTTGTATGTGTGTCCCCATTTCATCAAGCGGGATCCAGTCGTGCTTCCATACTACTTTATCTCCGGCGGCTATCTGTTCTGCTGTGCGGATAAACATAAGTGGGGTGAAAGGTACGGGAACAAATTTAAAAAGGATGACCAGACCAATGCTGATTCCCAGGAAATAAAGGATAAGCTTTCCTATGAACTTAAAGATTTTTCGTATCATATATGCGTAAAAAAAGGGATGTAAATATACTCCCTTTTTTATTTTTTAGCCCTTTTATTTTTGATGAGTTTAACTACGAACGGAACAGTTGTAATTACAATGATAATGATAATGATATGTTCAATGTAGTGCGTAAGGTCGAATCCATAGTTGTCGAGCAATAACCTGTAGAGGTAATGTCCTGCAAAAATAAGGGAATAGGCCCATGCGATGGAACTGATGATGTTGTAGAGCATGAACTTCTTGAATTCCATATTGGCAATACCCGCAATAATAGGAGTAAAGGTTCTTACAACAGGTAGGAAACGTGCAAAAATAATGGCTCTTCCCCCGTGCTTTTCGAAGAAAGCTTTGGATTCAAGAAGGTATTTCTTTTTGAAAAGAAAGCCATCTTCTTTCTGATAAAGGTAGTTGCCGCTTTTTGAACCAAACCAGTATCCGAACAGATTACCTACTATACCGGCCAATGCTACAAGTGAAGCCACCGCCCAGACATTCATAAAGTCACTTTCAATATCGACGAGTTCGCTCATCAGGGCTTTGCTGTAAATTCCTGAAAGGAATAATAGGCTGTCCCCTGGAAGGAAGAACCCGGCCAATAATCCTGTTTCGGCAAATACGATAAATAAAACAACGTAAAGACCGATTTTATGCCCGGCAATTTCCAGATTTATGTAGAATTCAGGATTAATTAAGTCGCCCCAGTTAAAATCTTCCATGGATTGAATGTGTAGTATTTTTTTCTGTGCGTGAAATTACTCATATTTTTCAACATATAAGTGCTCCAGGCGGCAGAAAATAAAACTTTAAGGAATTTTTATCATTTATAATTTCGTAATTTTAGCGGCAACTAAAAATAGTAAAAAATGAAACGTATTTTATTAGCAACATTAACCGTAGTGGCAATGCAGGTGCATGCACAGGATAATGTAATGACTAAAGAATTACTCTGGCAGCTTGGACGCGTTACCCCGGTGGGAATCACTGAAAAGGGTGATTATCTTATTTATAAGGTGGGAATACCCAATATTGAAAAAAACAACATCGAATACAAAACGTACCAGGTAACGATTGACGGAAAACGCATCAAGGAGATTGAAAAAGCCGACGGGCTCATAAAAGACCGTAATTTATCTCCAGACGGGAAGTTTAAGCTGTCGAATGAAGAAGTAAAGATACAGCAGGTTTTGGGAAAAGACCGTTATCCGGAATTGAAAGAATCCAATGTTTATGTGTACGACGGACTTGATTACCGCCATTGGGACAAATATAACGATGGTTCCTTCAATCATGTGTTCGTAACGAATCTGGAAACCAATGAAAAGAAGGATTTACTTAAAGGGGAACCTTATTACAGCCCGCAGGCTCCTTTTGGGGGAGAAGAAGATTATATCTGGAATCCCGACGGGAAATCTGTGGTATACGTTTCTAAGAAGAAAGCAGGTACGGCTTATGCAATAAGTACCAATACCGACCTGTATGAGTACAACCTGGAAACAGGCCAGACCGTTAACCTTACTCCGGGAAATCCGGGTTATGATACACAACCGGTATTTTCTCCGAACGGAGACCTTACATGGTTGCAGATGAAGCGCGATGGATATGAGGCGGATAAAAACGATATTATCGTACGCCATAAGGGTGTTGACATCAACTTAACAGCCGGGTGGGACGGAACCGTGAACAGCTTTATCTGGAGCAAAGATGGGAAGAAAGTTTATTTCAATGCTGCAGTTGACGGAACGGTTCAGCTTTTTGAAGTGAATTTTCCTGGCCTTACCAGAATTGCCGTAACTGTAAAGCAGCTTACAAAAGGCGAATTCGATGTTACAGGGTTTGTTGGTTTTTCATCCAGTAAATTACTTGTTACAAGAACCGATTTCAACACGGCTTCCGAAGTATATTCCTACGATCTGAAATCGAAAAAATGGAATAAGGTAACGCATGTAAACGACGCGGCTTACAGTAAAATCGCCAAAAGCCGAATAGAGAAAAAATACATAATCACGACCGATGGTAAAAAAATGCTGGTTTACGTAATACTGCCTCCAAATTTCGATCCTAATAAAAAATATCCGACTTTGCTTTATTGTGAGGGAGGACCTCAGTCGGCGCTGACACAGTTTTATTCATTCCGTTGGAACTTCCAGCTTATGGCTGCGAACGGATACGTGATTGTGGCGCCTAACCGCAGAGGGATGCCGGGCCATGGAGTAGAGTGGAACGAGGCTATTTCAAAAGACTGGGGAGGCCAGGTAATGAAAGATTATCTTACGGCAATTGACGAAGTTTCCAAGGAAAAGTATGTGGATACAGACCGCAGGGGAGCCATCGGGGCAAGCTACGGGGGGTATTCCGTATATTTTCTTGCAGGAATCCACGAGAACCGTTTTAAATCGCTGATTGCACATTGCGGGGTATTCAATTTGGAATCCATGTACGGAACTACAGAAGAAGTTTTCTTCTCGAACTGGGATGCAGGCGGCGCCTACTGGGATAAAAACAATGCAGCGGCGCAAAAAACCTATACGCAGTTCAACCCTAAAAACAATGTGGCAAAATGGAATACACCCATCCTGATTTTTCACGGGGGAATTGATTACCGCGTGCCGATAGGACAGGGACAGGAAGCCTTTGCAGCAGCACAGCTGCAGGGAATCAAATCACGGTTCGTGTTTCTGCCAGATGAGAACCACTGGGTTTTGAAACCTCAGAATGCCCTTGTGTGGCAAAGCGAATTTTACCGCTGGTTGAAAGAAACATTATAATATTAAAATCCCCTGGTCAGTCAGGGGATTTTAATTTAGATATGCTACGTGGATCGGGCATATTTTTTTTGTAAATTTTCATTAAAAATAGAAAGATGCTTAATCTTATTTCAAATAACGATATGCGCGAGGCCGATATGCATACCCTCAAAAGCAGGAATATGGAATCAGTTGAACTCATGGAGGATGCCTGTGTAGCATTTGTAGGTAAGTTCACAGAGACGGTCCTTCCTGGTGAAAGAATTGCCGTTTTTTGCGGTAAGGGAAATAACGGAGGTGACGGGCTTGCAGTTGCAAGGTTATTGCGATTGAAAGGATACCGTAATTTGCATGTGTACGTATTGGATGCTTTTAAAAGGGAATCCGCAGATTTTTTGATGAACCTGGATCGGCTCAGAACATTAAAGGTTCCCGTAAAGGAAATCCGGAAGGTGTCGGAAATTCCGGATGAGCTCGATGTGGTGATTGATGCTGTTCTGGGATCGGGTTATCATGGCGAACTGGATGGTTTTCTCTCGGAATCATTCAGAAGAATTAATACTAGGGCGGAATATATTGTTTCTATTGACAGTCCTTCAGGATGGCATGAAGGACTTATGTTAACAGATGATTATACTGGAATAAGGGCAGCAGTTACCATTTCGTTCCAGAGGCCAAAACTGGCTTTTATGTTTCCTGAGTCGGTAGCGTTTACCCAATCTATGGATTTTGTGGATATTGGACTCGATGAAGATTTTATTAAACAAATTCCTTCTCACTTTTTCTGGATTGAGAAGCATGACATTATAACAAAGTTGAAGAAAAGGGAGCCCTTCAGCCATAAGGGGACTTACGGGCATGTGCTTCTCATAGCCGGAGCAGAACAAACCATGGGTGCCGCAGTATTGTGTGGAACTTCGGCCCTCTTTACAGGAGCCGGACTGGTAACGGCCTGTATACCGAAAAAATCCTTTCCAACAATGAACATAAGTCAACCTGAAATTATGACGATGGATGCTTCAGGATTCCACGAGGAAAGCCTTGAGCAGTTTAGCGCGGTTGCAATTGGTCCGGGACTTGGAACGGGTGTTTTGGCAAAACAAAATGTAAAATGGCTGCTTGAAACAGAATCTCCTGCGGTTTTTGATGCCGATGCACTTAATATTCTGGCTTCTGAAAACCTGACGGGAAAACTTCCGGGACAAAGTATTCTCACACCGCATATAAAGGAGTTTGACCGTTTATTCGGACCGCATATAAGCTGGGCAGAGCGGCTGGAAACGGCCCGGAGGAAAGCGACGGAACTAAACGTTGTTATCGTTTTAAAAAATCGGTATTCCTTTATTTGTAACAGCGATGGTAAGGTTTACATAAACCCAACAGGAAACCCCTCAATGGCGCAGGGAGGCATGGGAGATGTGCTTACAGGATGTATTGCTGCATTAGCAGCTCAGGGATACAGCGCTTGTGATGCAGCCGTAATAGGATGTTACATCCACGGAAAATCCGGAGACGAACTCAGCGTAATAAATGAAGTGAATCCGGCCGGTACCGTAGCCCGGCATCTTTCTCAAACGCTTAAGAAATTAATGGGGCTCAAAAGATAAAGCAGCTTACCCTTTACGTATCGCTTTTTTCTGGAATAGCAGATGCGCGGAAAAAGCCAGTAATGTGAACACAATACCTACAAAACATACGCCGGGCCATCCGTAATGCTGCCAGGCAGCTGCCCCCAGCAAGGTGCCGAGCGAACCGCCGGTAAAATAAGAAACCATGTACACGGTATTAAGCCTGCTGCTTGCTTTAAGATTAATACCGAAAAATACGCTTTGGTTCATAATGTGGGTAGACTGAAGTCCGAAATCGATGAGCACGAATCCTGCAATAAGTCCCCAGTATGTATAACCTGCAAAATAGGTAAACCCCCAGCTTAAAAGGATGATGGCAATAGCCGCCGTTATGATTGCATTTTTCGAGATGAACCGGTTGAGCTTTCCTACGAAAGCTGCGGCTGCGGCTCCTACGGCACCGACAAGCCCGAATAAACCTGCAATGCTTGCATCGGCATAAAAAGGAGCTTCTTCAAGATGAAATACCAGCGTGGTGAAAATGGCGGATAAAGCACCGAATCCCATTGCCCCCCTGAACGAAGCCAGTTGCAGAAGCGGTTCTGTTTTTGCAAAATGAACAACTGATTTTATGAGGGAACCATAAGTTCCGTTAAAGTTCGGTTTGGAATCGGGCAGGATGAAATAAATAAGAACCGTTGTCGCCATCATTAGGAAGAATGCGGTATAGAACATTACGCGCCAACCAAAATGATCTCCGACAACTCCACTTATCATACGCGACGCAAGAATGCCTATAAGCAAGCCGGACATGACCATACCGATATTCTGCGTTCGGTCGTTTTCTCCTGATAATTCCGCTACCATAGGAACAAATAACTGAGGTATTACCGAAACAATTCCAATGGCGAAACTGATGAGGTACAGCAACGGAAAATAAGTTGTGGCGGCCATGGAAAATAAAAAGAACATCGTAAGGAACATATTGGCCATTATGAGCTTTTTGCGCGGCACCTTATCCCCAAGCGGAACAATAATAAATAGGCCCACGGCATATCCAACCTGCGTAAGCATCGCGATTTTACTTGCGGCGCTTTCGGTCACCTGAAATTCCCTTGCAATTAATCCCAGTAGAGGCTGGTTGTAGTAGATGTTGGCCACGACAAGCCCGGTGGCAATCGTTAAAAACCATAAAACCGGTTTGGTTAAAACAGCATGTTCTTTAGTTTCCATTCTGACGTTAAATATTCGGATAGCAAAGTTAAAGCATATTGCCCAACAGACCCTCTTTTTAAAAAATATTTATTAAACCGTTGTTTTATTGTGTAACAAAAAATGTAAATTCGTACTCACTATATAAAATATTCAAAATAGCAATATGTTTCGATTAAAATTAAAACCATTGTTTGCAGCTGCGTTGATTGCAATAACTGCAACAAGTACAATGTCGGCACAGGATGATTTAATGAATAAAGTTAAAAACAACCAGAGTGCAAACAGTAAAGAGCATTTTACATTTACCGATGTTATCAATTTAGAGAATACGTCTATTAAAGATCAGGGTTCATCTGGAACGTGCTGGAGCTATTCCGGAAACTCGTTCATTGAATCGGAAATGATCCGTATGGGGAAGAAGCCGGTAGAACTTGCCCAGATTTTTACAGCGCGTAACGCTTATATCGAAAAAGGAAAAATGTACGTTAAGATGCATGGAGCCGTAACTTTAGGTGAGGGTGGGGCATTTCATGATGTAATGAATATGTACAAAAAGTACGGAACTGTTCCAAGAAGCGTATACACAGGGTTACAGGAAGGGCAAACACGCAACAATATGGCGGAAATGTCTTCTATGCTTGAATCAGTTTTGGCATCTGTTATCAAAAATGACAAACTTTCTGCCAACTGGGAGAAAGCCTATACTGCTGTTATTGATACTTATTTAGGGAATGCTCCGCAGGAGTTTACATACGAAGGAAAAAAGTATACTCCTAAAACATTTGCAAGTCAGGTAGTGGGCATCAACCCGGACGATTATGTAGAGGTTTCTTCATTTGAAGAGTATCCTTATTATTCCAAATTTACGTTACTGGTTCCGGATAACTGGGCATTCGACCAGGTTTGGAATGTAAAAATGGATGAAATGGTGGAAATTGTTGATAACGCTTTGAAAAACGGTTATACTGTTGCCTGGGGTGGAGATGTTTCTGAAAAAGGATTCAGCTGGAAAAACGGGGTGGCCTATGTTCCGGAAACAGATTTTGCCCAGATGACTGCAGAGCAGAAAGCAGAGATGTTCAACGGCCCTAAACCGGAGAAAAAGGTAACGGATGCAGATCGTCAGAAAGCGTTTGACAATTATGAAACGACCGATGACCACGGTATGCATATCATTGGTATTGCAAAAGACCAGAACGGGAAGGAATACTATATCGTTAAGAACTCATGGGGACTGACAAACGACTACAAAGGATATATGTATATGTCTAAAGAGTTTATGAAGTACAAAGCTACCGATATCATGGTACACAAAAAAGCTTTGCCAAAGGCTATTGCTAAAAAGCTGGCCATCTAAGCATTGAACAAATATTCATTTAAAGAGTTACGATCGTAACTCTTTTTTTATTTTTGTAGTAAAAATATTGAAGATGGGAAAAGATTCGTTGACCGTGGCAGGGAAGGATACACTGACATTGGCACAAACAAAAGAAGAAATTCTGAATGCGGTAAAACCCGAAAACGTAAAGGAAGGACTCGACGTTACGATAGACAAAATGTCCTTGTTTATCGAAAAGAGCATTTCCATGCTTGTAGATGCTATACCTGCATTGGTAAGAGCGATACTTACATTAATTATCGGGTTATTTATCATTAGAACGGTCCTTAAAATTTTGCGTAAAAGGTTTGAGGCGCGCAATGTAGACATGTCATTACGCGGTTTTCTGATGTCGATTATTAAATTTATATTTTACGCGCTCTTAATTTTAATGGTTGCGAGCAATCTTGGTTTTCAGACTACAGCTATTCTTGGCGCATTGTCGGGGCTTGTACTGGCAGCCGGTCTGGCACTTCAGGGTTCGCTTTCCAATTTTGCGGGAGGTGTTCTGGTATTGCTGTTCCGTCCGTTCGAAGTAGGTGATTACATTGAAAATTCTGCCGGAACGGAAGGTACCGTGGAAAAGATCGACCTGCTTTATACTACCTTATCCAATTCCCAGGGAATAAAGGTGTTCAGTCCAAATGGGGCCCTGGCGAATTCGGTTATCCGGAATTTTTCCAAGATCAGCAAACGACGGATCGATTTTCAGCTTGGAATCAGTTATGATGACAATATAAAGGAAGTAAAACAGGCTATCGAAAAGCTTCTGGATTCCGATGCACGGGTATTGAAAACACCTAAACCCGAAATCGTGGTAAAAGAGCTCACTTCAAGCGGGGTTGTACTAACCGTGAGAGCATGGGCAGCCAAGGAAAACTTTGCATCATTGAATTCCGAAATACAGGATATGGTGAAGAGGGCCGTCTACGAGGGTGGATTTAAAAACCCTTTTGCAACCACCACGTTTCATATTGTAAACGAAGGTCCCAAACAGGAAAAAGAATAAATGGAAAACCGCTGCTACAGCGGTTTTTGTTTTTTCAATTAATATATTATTTTCGTAATCCATAAAAACACGAGCGATGGATAAAGCGGTTTCTCCGGATTTTGCGAAACATGTAAAAAAAGCAATTGTTTCCATAGTATTTTTTGCATTTTGCTTTCTTATTATGATCTGCCTTGGACTCGGCGCTGCCTTTGCGCTGGGATATGCGGGTATATTTATCATGACATTCAAACCTAATTTTTTTATTTTGATCCTGGGAGCGGGGCTTATCCTTTCAGCCTTGATGATTGTTGCCTTTCTGTTTAAGTTCCTGTTTCAGAAATCGGTTTCGCCTATTGAAGGAATGAAGGAAATCAGCCGTTCGCAACACCCCCGTTTGTTTACGATGATTGACGATATCGTAAAGGAAGCGGGAACAGATTTTCCGAAAAGGGTCTTTATTTCAAATCAGTTAAATGCCTCTGTTTTCTATAATTCCAGTTTCTGGAGTATGTTTCTGCCCGTGCGTAAGAACCTTCATATTGGTATGGGGCTCGTAAATGCCTCTACAGAGCAGGAACTTAAGGGAATTCTCGCGCATGAATTCGGACATTTTTCTCAACGTAGCATGAAAGTAGGAAGTTATGTTTACAACGTAAACAGAATTATTTACAACCTGCTTTATGAAAATACCCCTTTCGATGAGTTCATGGGCAAAGTTGGAAACAGCCACTATCTCATGCAGCTTACCGTTTTTGTCGCAAGGTTGATAATAAAGGGATTTCAGGGAATCCTAAAAGCTTTATACGGTTATCTTAATACAAGCTATATGGCCTTGTCCCGTGAAATGGAATTTCATGCAGATGCCGTGGCCGCACAGATTGTAGGCTCGGAAACCTTAATAGCTTCCCTTTCAAGAATGGATCTGGCCGATAATGCGTATGCTTCCACTTTTGGTTTTCTGAACAAAGAATACGGGCAGGATTATAAGATTTTAAATTTCTTTACGCTCAACGCCTTTGTGCTGGGCTATTACGGGAAAATCAATAAAATGGAGTTCAAGGGAAGGTTTCCCGTCGTTTCAGAAGAAGAACTTAATAAGTACAACAAGTCGAGGCTGAATATTAAGGATCAGTGGGCTTCCCATCCTACGATGGAAGAGCGTATTGCAAAAATAGGAAAGCGCAATATCCCGGGAAAAGAAGAAGATTCGGTAGAAGCTTTTGAACTTTTTAATCATAAGGAAACTTTACAGAAAAAACTAACGGAAGAACTATACCCTTTAGATGGAAAGGACGGGCTTATTACAAGATCAGACGAAGATGCGTGTACGGCTTTTCTGGCGTATTACGATTCGCTTACATTCAACAGGGAATATAACGGTTATTACGATTCGCGGAATCCTCCGGTAAAGGTTCCGGAGGTAATGGAAACAGATGATGCGGTTCAGCTGGAAACCCTTTATTCCGATGCCGTTCTGGCAGAACTCAGTATATTGCATGCCCATATAAATGATGTAGAGAGCCTGAAATTTATTGCTTCGGATGAGCAACATGAAGTAAAGTCGTTTGATTTCGAAGGTAAAAAATACGCTAGAAAACAGGCAGCCGAATTATTACCGTTACTCGAAAAAGACAAGGGAAGGCTGGAAGCAGAATTTGAAAAGCATGATGCGCTGATCTACAGCTTTTTCAAAAAACGGGCCGTGGAATCGGGATGCATTGATAAATTTGAGGCACTGTACAGCAAATTTGTCAGAATGGATGAACTTTACGAAAAAGCGGCAGGCCTTGTAAATGATCTGAACGGGCAGCTTGTTTTTCTGAATAAGGAAACGCCGAACGATCAGATACAGCGAAATTTTAAAGAAGTTCGAAAAAAGGAAGAATTATGGCTGCTGCATATAAAAGACCTGATGGAACTTCCGCTGTATAAGGAGAAAATAGACACTGGATATCAGGAAGTTTTAAAGAACTATTATGATAACAAACAACCGTACTTTTATGCAGAGGCTTATAATATTCCTGCATTAAACCTTCTTATGGATGCATTGAACTGTTCTTATCAGGTACATTCAGACCTTATCTTCCATGCTAAGAAAGAACTGCTTGACTTCCAGATTATGGTGACGGGAAGTACTGCAGTACATCATTAAAAAAGACGAACCGGAAGGTTCGTCTTTTTATAAACTTTCAATTATGTAGTCTTTATAAAAATCTTCTATTTCGTCAAATAGCGCAAGCAGCGCATTCGGGTCATCTTCTGTAACAAGTTTTTGCCTGTGTGCCTTGAAACCATGAATACCCTTAAAATAGTTGGTGTAATGGCGGCGCATTTCGACAATTCCCAGGCGTTCCCCTTTCCATTCCATAGACCATACAAGGTGGTTTTTGGCTGCTTCCAGGCGGTCAGCCATCGTTGGAGGTGCAAGTATTTCACCCGTCTTCATATAATGCTTGATTTCATTGAAAATCCACGGATACCCTATGGCTGCGCGACCGATCATCATTCCGTCGAGACCAAAGCGCTCTTTGTATTCCTTAGCCTTCTGTGGAGAATCAATGTCTCCGTTTCCAAAAACAGGTATGCTGATCCGGGGATTGTTTTTAATACGTTCAACATGTGTCCAGTCGCTATGTCCTTTATACATCTGCGCACGCGTACGTGCATGTACGGTTAGGGCCTGTACCCCGACGTCCTGAAGACGTTCAGCAACTTCATCGATATTGATCGATTCATCGTCCCAGCCCAACCGCGTTTTAACGGTTACGGGAAGGTGTGTTCCTTTGATGACCGCTTTCGTAAGCCTTACCATAAGGTCTATATCCTTTAAGACACCGGCACCGGCGCCTTTGCATACCACCTTTTTTACAGGACATCCGAAATTGATGTCCACAAGATCGGGCTGTACCGTTTCTACTATCTGGGCAGAAAGTTGCATGGCTTCTTCGTCACCTCCAAAAATCTGTATGCCTACAGGACGTTCATAATCAAAGATGTCCAATTTCATTTTGCTCTTCATGGCATCACGGATCAGTCCTTCTGATGAAATAAATTCAGAATACATCATGTCGGCACCGTGCATTTTACACAGGCGGCGGAACGGCGGATCACTGACGTCCTCCATTGGAGCAAGCAGCAAGGGATGATCCGGTAATGTGATATTTCCTATTTTAATCATGAAATGAAATTTTATGCAAAATTACTATAATATTTTGATGTAGCCGAATATAGGTTCATAATGTTCTATTGCCCGTAATCTACTATAAGGGGAAGATACCGTTCCCTGATGATGCGGAGATGGTGGATGTTATGCCCTACAATGAGTTTTCCTATAGTGGCTACGGAAATCTCGTTTCCGTTGGCTTTTCCTGTTTGCAGCAGCTGGTCCGTTGTAAGTTTTTGAAAGAACAGCAGCGAAGATTGCCTGTTGGTGCGGAATTCTTCAATAAGGTCTGAGAGAAGACGTGCGTCGGAAGCACTGTTACGGGCATATAGTTCTTCATCAAATCCTGCGAGCTCGGTATTGTCCTTTCTGGCAAACCGCAGCGCCCGGTAATGGAATATTTTTTCCGTATCTGTCAGGTGCTCCAGAAGTGTTTTGAGCGACCATTTCTGAGGGGCATATGCAAAATTTCCCTGATATTCGGTAAGGCTATTGTATAATAATACCGTTTCATCCGAAACGGCTTTCATTTCAGCGACCCAATCTGAGGTCGGGATATAATCCAGGTAGCGTTGGATGTATTTTTCAAAATCGGTCATAATGAATTTTTAAATATAAAGTTACTTCAAATTTAATGAATAGCAGAAGAGCGAGGTGCCTTCTTAATACAGATTATCTTTAACCGTTTACATTTTTCGTATCTTTATAAAAAAAGAAAGTATGTCGAACATTGATTTTATATTTGAAGAAAAAGCGGCCGATATCGGTAATTTTCTTGTAGGCAGGTTGTTGCCGTTTAAGCAGAAACGCCATATAGGGCCTTTTGTGTTTATTGATCATATGGGCCCCGTGGAACTGGGTAGCGGAGACAATTTGGATGTGGCTCCCCACCCGCATATCGGATTGTCGACCCTAACTTTCCTGTTTGACGGTGCCATCAGGCATAAGGACAGCCTGGGGAATGACATCATAATTGAACCGGGAGCGGTAAACTGGATGACGGCGGGTAAAGGTGTTGTGCATTCGGAACGAACTCCTGACCATCTTCGGAATACGGATAAAAGCCTTCATGGTTTGCAGATATGGATTGCTTTGCCGAAACATCTGGAAGATATGGATCCGGAGTTTGTACATATCGAGGCAGCTGATCTGCCGGTATGGAAAGAAGATAAAACCGATTTTAAGCTTATTGCCGGTACATTTGAAGATAAAACGTCTGGTGTTCCCGTCTACAGCAAGCTTTATATGATTGAGCTCAAGGCTGGTGAAGATCAGGTATTAAATTTTCATGAGAGGTTGTACGGCGAGAGCGGTCTTTATATTTTAGAAGGAAGCGTACGTCATAACGGTCAGGAATTCGGACCCAAGCAGATCCTGATTACAAAGGATGCCCATTTGTGCGAATTCGAAATAACAAAAGGGTCAACGGTATACCTGTTCGGAGGAGAACCCTTTCCTGAGGAGCATTTCATCTATTGGAATTTCGTGTCTTCCTCGCGCGAAACCATCGAAGACGCCAAACGGAAATGGGCTGCCCAGGAATTTCCGAAGGTACCGGGTGAAACGGATTTTGTACCCTTACCTTTAAACCCGTTTAAAAAAGATTGACCAAAATAAAAAACCAACCTTACCGGTTGGTTTTTTGTATTATCTGTTTGTATCTGCTGTCCAAGTAGCACCGTCCTTAAGAAACAGTATGGTGAGCTTGCTTGCATTGATACGGATGTAATGCGTTTCGGTTGAACCGACCATTACAGCTGAGTTCTCATTTTTTTCAATCTCAATTCCCGTAATATTGGGAATTCCGTCAGAGAAGAGGAAATTATATTTATCTCCCACTTTTACGACCTGTACACTTCCGTTATCATTTGATTTGTTTTCATCACTTGAAGAATACGTTACCTTTCCGTTGTATCTTCCAATGAAAAAGTCGTTGTTTGCCGGATCGTCGTCGTCGCTACAAGCGGTAAATACAAAAATGGACAAACATAAAATTCCGAAAATTTTCAAAATATTTTTCATAGCCTTAAAATATTTAATGTTATATCAGAATTTAAAACAAGCATTGTGCCATCATAGGAAAGTACTTCTTTTCAAGGGTATGTAAACAGGTTTGACCGGTTTTTTTGTTTCCTTTTTCTACAGTTAGGGTACTTTTTTAGGATTTAAGAAAGCGTTTCAGGTAAATGAATGCCAGAAGGGCGCCGGTGCTGGCCATTCCTACTCCAACGAGTACCGGGGAATTGTAAGCAAGTCCCATGGTAATGGGAATTCCGCCAAAATAAGCACCGAGCGTATTGCCGATATTAAAACTGGCCTGCCCGGCGGCGGCGGCGATAGTTTCGGATCCTTTGGCCGAATTTATAAGCATCATTTGAAGCGGAGAGCCTATTGTAAAGGCCACGAGTCCTGTTAAGAAGGCCATGACGTAGGCCATTTCCGTAATATGGGCCGTAAAATAAACCGCGATAAGCGTTAAGGCCATACAGGAAAAACAGGCGATCCCTGCTTTGACAGGTGAAATGGTATCGGCCAGTTTGCCTCCCAGTATATTTCCGAAAAACATGCCCAGCCCAACCAGTACCATTATAAAAGGTACCCGATCTTCCGAAAGAAGCCCGACTTTAGTGACCATGGGTGAAATATAGGTAATCCAGGAAAATAAGCCCCCCGTTCCTATGGAAATAATGGCAACAATGAGCCATGCTACTGGTTTTTTAAAGTAGGAAAGCTGTTGCTTAAGATCTCCGTTGTTTTTGCTGTCGATATCAGGCAGCCAGAAGTAGATGGAAGCAAATGTTACGAGTCCAAGTAATGCAATAACCCCATAAGTAATACGCCAGGAGAAATGATGGCCTATGTACGTTCCCAATGGCACTCCGGCAAGGTTTGCGACCGTCATGCCCGTAAACATAAACGCAATGGCCTGTGCCTCCTTCCCTTTTTGAGCCAGTTGAGCTGCGACTACAGATCCAACACCGAAAAATGCACCATGTGGAAGTCCGGCCATAAACCTGCTTACCGCAAGTGAATAGTATTCTGGGGCGACTGCGAAAAGGCCGTTGAATACAAGAAACAGTACCATAAGGAATAAGAGCACTTTTTTAGGTGCTATCTTCCCGGTAAAGATGGTAAGGATGGGTGCACCTACCACAACACCAAGGGCATAAAGGGCAATGAAATGCGCCGCTTCTGTGATTTCAATATGCTGGTCTTTGGCAATGTCCTGCAGGATGCCCATCATGGTAAATTCGGTCATACCAATGGCAAGCCCGCCAAAAGCCAGTGCAATTAATCCTTTATTCATGTTATCTTTTTTAGACATGCAAAGGTACTGCTTCCTTTTTGAAAACAGGTGTAAAGCGCACGTTAAGTTTTTATTTGCGTTTGAGGCCCACCATCTGATAAAAATAGAATCATTCCTGCAAAAAAAATTAACGAAAGGTGTAAATTTTAAATGGAATTAATATATTCGTATTACAAAAAACGAAAAAAATTAAAGCCTAAAAAGCGCAAGTTATTATGAAACAAAATATGTCTGAGGATCAGCAATTTATTTTTGATTCAATTTATACTCAAGTTCGATCAGGATTTTATAGTTTGGAAGATATTCAAAACAGTATTATCGAGGAAATTGAAGATAATGGTTTTGAGGACGAAATATCAGAAGATTGGGCGTATGAACAGATTGATAATGTTTATCGGGAACTTTTGTCCGAAAGCAAGACATGGGAAGCGCCGACTTTAACCGAACGCCTGATAGCGGCATTTGACGAACTGACTCAGGAGCGCATTATTGCGTTGCACTATCCGGGCTATACCATGGAGGATGGTGAATATGAGGTCTTAGAAGTGGAACGTGCTTTGCGTGAAAATAATGAAAAGTCGGAAGGTTACTGTTTTTATCACGGGCAGGATCTGGAACGTGCAGTACGGGGAGAAGGCCTGTACATTGCTTTTCAGAAAATAGATAATGAAAGTGATGCGGTAAGCAAGGAAATTGCAAAAAGGGTCGTGAAGGTACTTGAAAAAAACGGATTTAAAGTAGAGTGGGACGGTAAAGCTAATTCCCGTATTTTTCTTCCAACATTTAAATGGGAAAGGGTATACGACGAGGAAGCGCGCGACCTGCTTAATTACAACTATGTTGTAGATACCATCTTGGAAAACCATCTTTAAAATAATAAAGCCACCTTTAAGGTGGCTTTTTCATTAACTAATTCAACTTTTATAATTACAGGCGGTTCTGCTCTTCGGTCTGTTCAATTTTCTGAGCGGCTTTTACCGATTGGTTACCGAAATGGTAACGAAGGGTAATCATAAATTTTCGGGTATCGCTGGCATCAATAAAAAAATTATTCTGATTGGCGTAACGTGTTGACACCTTCATTTTTTCAGTGTAGAATATATCATTGAATGCAAGCACGGCCTCCAGTTTTTTATTCCAGAACTTTCGGTTCATCTGAAGTGAGGTACTGGAGAAATCCGAGATGGTAAACGTTCCCTGTATACTTGGCGTCGTATAAAAATAGCTTGCATTCAGGGTCCAGTCCTGATCTTCGTTAAGCTGTAACTGCAGGTTTGCACGGCCGTTAAACGAAAGGCGTTTGTTTTCGTACAGGTTCTGTTCCAGGTCACGGAAATAGTGTTTTTTGTACTCGGTATTTCCGCTTATATCGATGGAAACCTTCTTACTCAGTTCAAAATTCTTGTAAACCTGTAATCCCCACGCATTTTCAGATTGAATATTGGTATAGCGGTACATAACGTTTTTGTTTTCCGGAATCTGGAACACAATTTCCATAGCCGGAAATTTCTCATAACGGTAATAGGGTGTAAATACGGCATTTTTAAAACTGTAATTAAGTTCTATATTATGTGTTATAGTAGGCTTTAAACGGGGATCGCCCTGAAAATAGGAGTATTCACCATAAAACGATTTGGCAGGATTAAGCCAGGTGTAGAAAGGGCGCGTGATGCGTTTTCCGTACGATATACCAAGCTGATGCTGATTTTCAAACGTATATTGGGTATACAATGTAGGAAACCATTGCAGGTAGGATTGTTTGTTGACGTCTTCTCCCTGCTTTACTGTACCTTCAAGATCGGTATACTCTGCACGTAGTCCCGCCTTAAACGACCAGCGGTCCAGTTCATAAGCCGCACTGGTATAGGCAGCATAGTTTTGCTCGCGGTATTTAAAATCATTGCTTTTTAATGGATTAGGTAGTAAATCTCCGTTTTCGGAATCTGAGAAAAGCATGTTGAAATCGGAGGATACCGTGCTGAATTTTAATCCGTTGTCCCAGGTCCACCTGCCTTTCTTGTAATTATCATCTGCCTGAACCGCCAAAACCCTTGTCCGCTTCTTTTCATCATTCGTAAACCTTGTTTGTGATGCATCGTATTGCGTAAGGATATCCTGAAACTTTGTGGTTTTATTGTTGGTAAACTGAAGAGTGGATGAAAACGTATGATCCTTCATTTTTTTCTGAAACTGACCGTACATGTTGATCTGGTTTGTTGAATCTTTATGGTCGTTAAGCGTCCTGAAGGAAGAAATAATCTCGTTCTTCTCATTGTAAATGTTTGTGGGTATATTATAGAGACCATAAGAATTTGGCTGATAGAAACCGTTTATTCCTAAATTAAAGGACGTCATGGAATCTTTCTGGTAGCCTGCGATGGCATTCCACGTATTCTGGGATTTGCTTGTGTCTTTACGATTCAGTACCGTCCTCCAGCTGGTATCATCCTCCTCGTAGTAAACATAATCATTGCTTTTTCGTACATAATTGCCACCTCCATGGTAGAAACTTGCGGCGAGGTTCCATTTTCCTGTATTGTAGAAATTGCTTGTGCCGATCAAACCTTTGGCATACATACTTTGTTCGTATTTTCCGTATAAGGTTCCCTTATAACCCAAAAGTTTGTTTTCTTTTAATTTGATGTTTACAATGGCTGCTCCGGAGGCTTCGTACTGAGCCGGTGGGTTGGTGATGACTTCTATTGCCTGAAGTTCGTCCCCTGGTGTATTTTCAAGAAGTGTCTGAAGTTCCTGCGCGGACATCAGCCACTTTTTATCGTTGATTGTCACAACCACGCTGCTGTTGTTCCGAACCTGCAAAGTATTGTTTTTAACGGAAAGGTTCGGAGTACGTTTTAAGATCTCCCAGGTATTGAGGTTCGATAAAGTACTGTTTTCTACATCGAATACAAGCCGGTCCAGCTTCTGACGTATTTTTGGGCGTTTTACCTGAATAACCATTTCCGACAACTGTTCTTCTGTATTCTGAAGCTGTAAAACAAGTGGCTGTTGCAAATCATCAAAGGAAATAGCTTGCCTCAGCGGAGCATATAAAGCATCTTCAATCTGAAGAACGACCGCGTTCCTGTCTGAGGACATTTCAAAACGACCTAAAGAATCAGTTGCAACCGATTCCAGATAGTTTTCTTCGGTATCCGAAATTTTAAGTTCAATATACGGAACCGGTTCGTTATCAGGGTTGATTACGAGACCCTGGATCTTTTTTTCCTGAGCGAAGGCGACCGCGCTGAAAAAAACTGCAAGCATGTAGATAATTAATTTCATAAATATTCTGTTTGAGTGAATTCTGACTTTCAAATAAAGTTTATGAACAAGCTCTATAAGAAGCCTTAATGACTTTACAAAGTTGCATTACAATGAGGAATATCCGGGTTAATGAACGGTTAACGACGGGTTAATGTGTTTTTACGCAGCAAGGATTGTGTATATTTGTTTTATGAAAAAAAGCAGGTTTAATCCAATTGTATATTTCGCTTTCATCTTCCTGGCGCTGGTTATGATTCAGTCTTATTTCCTGTATAATACAGTATTGCTAAAAAAGAATGAGATCAAGGTCCGGTCTAAGAAATTACTGGATGAATTGGATGATGACATGCTTTTTGCGGATAACGGAAAATGGGAAGACAAGCTGTACACAAAGATATACATGCAACTGAAGAAAGGAGAGATATCGCAAAAAGAGCTTGAAGGTACTTTTAAAAGAATAAACGACAGCCTGGTTCCCGTTCTGAAAAAATTTACGGATAATTGCTATGAAAAATCCGGAATACGCCTGGCAATCCGGAAGCAGTTGAATTCCGTGACCGATGCCGCAAGCAGGAAAAAGATTGTTTCCAGCCCGCTTATCATTTATGAAACCGTTCCGAAACCCGAGAACCTTTATGGTTTAAGTGATTCAAAATGGGAATCGAACTATTCGAGTACCAGCACGAGCGACCACCAGTTGTCTGTCGACCGTACGGTAGTGAAAAATAAGGTTGAAGTAAATGTGAGTTTTTTAATCGACCAGTCTATCTATTTTGATGTCCTTAATATGAACGTCATACTCTTCCGGGAGTTATGGATCCTTTTTTTAGGGGAGATTCTACTTCTTTTAACGGTATTATGGCTGTATTATCTTTCGTACAGAAGCTATTACGAACAACGTCAGCAGGTCGTGTTGCTGCATGATACAATCGATAATATTTCGCATGAATTCAAAACGCCATTAGCTACGTTAAAGGTGGCCTCAAAACAGTTGGAAAGGTCTTATTCTGATGATACCCTTGCGTTGATGGACCGTCAGATTCTGCGGCTGGAACACCTGTTGAAGCCACTCGAAGATACACCGCTGGACGGACAGCCGGTAACCAAAGAGCAGCTTGAAATGTTTATCGGGGATTATTCCCTTCTGCATACCGAAATTCTGTGGGAAGTTGAACTGGATATTCATGAAACGGTTAAGATAACCTTGCCGGAAGCAGAGATTCTGTTGGGAAACCTGATCGAAAACAGCATGAAGTATGGAAGTACTGTTATTAAGGTTCTGGTGCACCAGCAGCATGATGATCTTATCATACAGGTATCAGACAACGGCATTGGCATCTCAAAAGAAGAACAATCCAGGATATTCGATAAATATTACCGTATTCCGACAGAAAATGTACACAATGTGAAAGGTTTGGGAGTCGGGCTTTATCTGGTACACAGCATTGTAAAAAAATACAAAGGAACTCTGGAGGTAGTAAGCGACCTTAAAAAGGGATGCAGTATAAAGATTCAGTTATGAGAAAGGTATCTGTTTTACTCGTAGACGACGAGTATGATTTTGGTTTCATCCTAAAACAATACCTCGAGATGTCGGGGTTTGAAGTTTACTGGTTACAGAATCCTCTGGATGTGTTGGAACAGAAAAAGGTGGTCCAAAATTGTTCGGCAGCCATTCTGGATGTGATGATGCCCGATATGGATGGGTTTACCCTTGCAAAGAAAATACGGGAGTTCGTGCGTTTGCCTTTTCTTTTTCTTACAGCTAAAAATCAGCAGATTGACCGTATCCTGGGATTAAAGCTGGGTGCAGACGATTATGTTTCTAAGCCCTGCGATCCTGAAGAGCTCATACTGCGTTTGAACAATATCTTGAAAAGAGCAAATACAGGAGATACATCTACGGAATATAATCTGGGAAATTACCGTTTTAAACCGGGACTGCTACTTCTTGAGCACGAAAAGGAACAGTACCAGCTTACGGAACGGGAATCGGCCCTGTTGCTTTTGCTGGTACAGTATAACAAAAAACTTATTACAAGGGAAATCATACTGAACAATGTATGGAAATCCACAGATTATTTTACAGGTCGCAGCATGGACGTATTCATAAGCCGCCTGCGCAAATATTTACAGTTTGACGACCGCATCAGAATCCAGTCAATAAGGGGAATAGGCTTCCAGGTTTATTTTCCTGAAAACTGATTCCTGCGTTTGGGCCATTATGATAAGTAACCGCTGAATATCTCATCTATTGCTTCTTAACATATAGGTAGCTGTAGCAGTCGTAACATTGATCGGTCAGTATAAGGGTATCCCCGGTTACTGAAATAGACTGTTTCATGATTTTATCTGTTGAAATGACATCCTGTAATTCGGTACTTTGAATAGCCCTGGCTTTTTCTACCATAAAGGGCCTTTTTGATATAAGAGTTCCGTTTTCATATTGTTCCATTATACCCTTGCTGATTACAAGTACGGATTCTTTTTCCGGTTTTGTCGTTATTCCGGCAAAACCGCCGCTTTGCTGCTGCAGTATCCACGTTCCCTCATAGTTTGTATGAGGATGACGACCTGCTGCGCATCCACTTAAGATAGAAATAAGCATGATGCAGAATATCCTTTTTTTCATAGCATAAATTTGACTAAAATTAAGTAATATATCTGATTTTTTAGTACATTGAAGAATGAGATAAAACGAGATAAGATGAAATTTGGAAAAGTAGAAGATGCGTCCGCTGTAGATTTTACCCTGCCTCCTACAAGGCCGGAAACTTTAGCCCTTTTAAAAACCTACCCGAAGAAAAAAAATTTCGAAGTATATGTGGGATGCGCAAAATGGAATAAAACCGACCTCAAGGGATTTTATCCCCCGAAGACCAAAGACGAACTAGCCTATTATGCTACCCAGTTCAACAGCATTGAACTCAACGCAACCTATTATAACACTCCTTCTAAGGAACAGGTAAGGATATGGAAGGACAAAACACCTGCAGACTTTCGTTTTTTTCCAAAAATAACACAGTCTATCAGTCATTACAGCAGGTTGCTAAATACAGAAGAAAAAGTAAAGGATTATACCGACTCCATCGCGTTTTTCGAAGAAAAATTAGGTTGTGTATTCCTGCAGCTTCATGAAAACTTTAAGCCCAAAGATCTGGACAGGCTGTCCTATTTTATCGAAACGTTTCCAAAGGCATTTCCCTTGGCTGTTGAAGTGCGTAACGAAGAATGGTTTGCCGATCAGCAGATATTTGAAGACTATTGTGAGATGCTTGTGAAGAACAACGCTGTCAATATTATTGTTGATACAGCAGGAAGGCGTGATATGCTTCATATGCGTTTAACGAACGATGCTGCTTTTATAAGGTATGTAGGAGCCAACCACGCTTCCGATTATGAGCGCCTTGATGAATGGATCGACAGGTTGAAGGAGTGGCGCAGTGCGGGTATGAGAAAACTTTACTTTTTCATTCATCAGAATGTGGAACTGGAATCACCTTTGCTGGCTACCTATTTCATTAAGAAGCTGAACGAGGTTTTCGGTATGGATCTCCGCTATCCAAACAAAAATATTCAAACCCTTTTCTAATATGGAAGCAGATTATTTAAACAGCATCCGCAAACAGTTCAGTTACTACAAACAGCTGGGTGACAAAACGTTTGCACAATTAAATGAGGAAGATTTTTTCTGGCAGTTTAATGCAGAAAGTAACAGCATTGCCGTAATCGTGAAGCATTTGTGGGGCAATATGCTTTCGCGATGGACCGACATTTTTACAACAGATGGTGAAAAAGAGTGGAGACAGCGCGATACCGAATTTGAAAACGACCTTAGGAACAGGGAGGAAGTAATTGTAAAATGGAACGAAGGATGGGATCGGTTCTTTGAGACCCTGAACGGGCTTAAAAAGGATGATCTTGAAAAAATCATCTACATACGCAACGAAGGACATACGGTACTTGAAGCCCTAAACCGCCAGTTGGCTCATTATCCTTACCATGTGGGGCAAATCGTCTTTTTGGGAAAAATGATGCAAAACGAAAACTGGAAGTCGCTTTCCATTCCAAGAAACAGGTCTGATGACTACAACCGTGAAAAATTTTCCGGGGAAAGAAAACGTGCACATTTTACTGATGAGCTCCTGGATCCGGATGAAAATAAAGGCAGAAACTGATGTTCTGCCTTTTCTATTTTTAATTAAATGGTTTCTTTTCCACGTTCGTACTGCGGAGCCCAGTTAAAAGCAATGTTGAGTTCTTCTGCAAACTGATAAACGAGATGGGGATTCTGTAAAAATGCCCTGCCTGCCAAAACAAAATCGGCTTCCTGGTTTTGCAGGATGGTTTCGGCCTGTTCTCCATTTTTAATAATGCCCACTGCACCGGTTATAATGCCTGTTTCCTTTTTAATGCGGTTGGCAAACGGTACCTGGTAATTTTCATGTACCGGGATTTGCTGGTTGTGTACGGCACCTCCTGTAGAAACATCCACAACTTCCACTCCCATTGTCTTTAACAGCTGAACAAGTTTTATACTTTCAAAAGTGGTCCAGCCGCCTTCTGCCCAGTCCGTGGCGGATATGCGCACCCAAAGCGATTGTGTTGTAAGTACCTTGGAAACTTCACTAACAATTTCAATAAGGAAGCGGATGCGGTTTTCGAAGCTTCCCCCGTATTCGTCGGTTCTGTTGTTGATCAAAGGGGAAAAAAACTGGTGAATAAGGTAACCGTGTGCTCCGTGGAGTTCAATAATGTCATAACCGGCAGTTACGGCCCTTGACGCGGCATCTTTAAAGTTGCCGATTATACGTTTGATTTCTTCTTTTGACAGCGCAACGGGAGGATGGTCTTTTTCATGAAAGGGTAATGTAGACGGACCCACAGTCTGCCAGCCGTGCTCTTCATCAGGATGAAACTGATTGCGGTTGATCCAGGGTTTGTTGGTGCTGGCTTTACGCCCTGCATGTGCGAGCTGTATGCCAATAAGGCTGCCCTGTGAATGGACAAAATCGACTATTTCCGTTAGCTTTTCAACATGTTCGTTTTTCCATATTCCAAGGTCTCCGTAAGTTATGCGTCCCTCCGGAGAAACGGCGGATGCTTCCTGGATAATGAGGCCTGCACGGCCAATGGCAAACTGTCCCAGATGAACAAGGTGCCAGTTGGAGGCAAAACCGTCGGTAGCGCTGTACTGACACATGGGCGAGACAACAATCCTGTTCTGCAGGGTATGATTTTTTAATTGTAAAGGCTGAAAAAGTAGGCTCATAACATCGGATTTTGTTACTTAAAATTACGATTTAAATTAAAAGCAGTTCTGGTGTGAACTTCTTTTTAATTTATTTTAACGCTTTTCTTATTTCAGGAGCTACTTTTGTTCCAAAAAGTTCTATTGATTTCATAATCATTTTGTGGTCAGGAGCCCCTACATCCATTTGTCCTACAAAACGGGTATGGCCGAACCATTCAAATTGCTGCAGGATTTTATCGATAACAGCGTTTGGATCTCCCATAAAATAAGCGCCTTCTGGTCGTGTTGTGTTTAGGAATACTTCCTTGCTGAACGGTGCCCAGCCCCGATCTCTGCCTATAGCATCCATCTGCGCAGCATAAAAAGGATAATATTCGTCCTTGACCTGGTTGGATTCTCCTACAAAGGTATGCGAATTGATGCCTATCTGCATTTTGGCAGCATCATGCCCGGATGCAAGATAGTTTTCTTTGTAATAATCTATTAAAGGCTTAAACTGTACCGGGAGTCCGCCTATTATGGCAAACATAATGGGGAGCCCTAAGCGCGCTGCCCGCAATACAGAAGCAGGCGTACCTCCCACGGCGATCCAAACCGGAAGCTTTTCCTGTACGGGTTTAGGGTAGAGGTTTACATTTCGGAGGGTCTGGGTTAAACGTCCGTCCCAATTAACCTGATGCCCCTTTTTTTCGTTAATTTCAAGAAGCATCATAAGTTTATCTTCAAAAAGGGTATCATAGTCATCAAGGCTGAATCCAAAAAGCGGAAACGATTCAATAAAGCTTCCTCTTCCTGCCATAATGTGGGCACGGCCGTTGGAAATATTATCAACCATACTGAAATCCTCATAAAGCCTTACGGGATCTGAAGAACTCAATACAGTTACGGCAGAGCCTAAACGGATGTTTTTGGTTAAAGCTGCAGCAGCACTCAGAAACAGCTGTGGATTGGTAACGCTGTAATCCGAACGGTGATGTTCGCCAATTTCAAATACATCCAGACCAACTTCGTCTGCAAGTTTTACCTGTTCCAGCATTTCGTTCAAACGCCGGGAAGGAGTTATATGTTGTCCGGTGTGCGGATTTGGAGTTACGTCACCAAACATTGAAATACCTAATTCCATCTTTTTCTTTTTTATAAAGTTCGGAATTCTTTTAAGAAAATAACTGAATATAGGTTAAGAAGTTGTAACGAATTTGAAGTGGGTTCTACTAACGGATAAAGATTTTTTTAATGAAAAAAGATTATTTACTGCCAATTGGCGTTCTGTTCCTTGTTTTGGGAATGAACAACCCAACAGATCATAAGCTTGTGGTATATGCGTGTTACATTGTGGCGCTGGTTTTGTTCGTGGCTGTTATTGTATATTCATCAAAAAAGGGCACTTAAAAAGTTCACTATTTCTCAGACTTATAAAGTTTCCATACATTATTCTGGGCTTTGCGGCCCCTTTCGACCATTTTTCTGTAAGAAGCCAAATCCTTTTTAGAACGGTTGTCGGCTATTTTGTTGAGAAGGTTTAAAAAGAGAATCCAGTATTTCGTTTTTGAAGCGGGCAGGTTTAGGGATCTAAGGCTTTCCGGACCTAATAAAACTTCATTATAGCCCAAGTTTGTTTTTTGGACAAACCATTTCATGAACGTGTTTTTAGTAAAATTAACTTTGCGCGGTTCTTCATAAAGTGCCATTGCCAGCGATATAGAGTCGTTATCGGAGCCTTTTTGCGTACGGCTCCATAAATAAAGGCTCTGCGCTGCATTTTCCGGAGTGTCTGGAAGGTAACGTACAGGTATACCGAGAAGATAACCAACATATTTCCACAGGTGAAGTGTGCCTTTTATCTCGGACGGGGCCGGAGGAAAATTTAATTTTGACAGACCGTCCATAAAAGCAATGGAAAATCCCAGGTTTGTAGCAACCATATCCCACATATTTAAGGGCCTTCCCCATAAGGTTGTTTTCCATTCAACATTTCTTTCGATCATAATCCTTGAATAGGAATGGATCATACGCGTAACCAAAATACTCATAATACCGGGATGATGTGGTTTTAAACCATCGGTTTCTGTAACGTGCATCCAAAAATCAACCGTGTCCGAGAGTCTTTTTACAGCTCCTTTTTTAAGGGCTTCGGTAAAGATAAGCGGTTTGTTGATGGCGGATGACTCATAACCTCCCATAAGGCAATAATTTCTCAGTACAGATAAGGAAGATGTTCCGCAGCGTTTACAGTAATGAGCTCCATGATTGATAAGGTTGAAGTCAACCCATTCCGGAACTTCTGTAAACTGCCGGAACAGGGTGTCGGTATCGTCGTCAAGCTGAGCCTTATTAGCCGGGTAGGCATGAAAATCCTTCAACAGTAATTCCAGTCCTTTGGAAAACCCTTGGGACATGTATTTTAAGGCAACTTTATCGCCCAGTGTATCAGATTCAAAATAAAGCGGAACCCATAGAGCACTTTCCCTTAGGTCTGGTTTTGTTGGAAGAAGCCTGGACAGCAGGCTGTCTTTATCCGTTTTCCAATAACTGGAAAAAGCATCATTTCTTTGAGTGATGTGGCGTTCTGGAATAATCATAACCGAATTTACGAAAAAAGCCGGTATGCATTGCAAACCGGCTTTTAATTAAGAATAAAACTGATCAATTAAAATAAATCTATGATGATTGAGGGGCAAAATCCAATGATTAAATTAAGAATAATGGTCACAACAGCCACTGTAGCATATACTGTATTTTTGGGATACACAATTTTAGCATCTGCATTTTTATAGGTAAACATAGTGATAATGACCTTGAAATAATAGTAAATGCTTACAATAGACGTAAGAACTGCGATGATAACCGTAGTGTAAAATCCTTGCTTCAATGCTTCGGTGAAGAGGAATAATTTTCCGAAGAAACCGGCCAGAATTGGGATTCCTGCCATAGAAAGTAAAGCAAGCGACAAGGTAACGGCTAATACCGGACGGTGTTTGGCGAATCCGCGGAAATGGATAACCAGCTCTTCTTTTTTATCCTGGCAAACGTAAAGGATAACGCTGAAGGCGGCAATTCCGGCCAGGGTGTAGGCCGTCATATAATAAAACAGGTAAGGTTCGGTTCCTTTACCCAGTAAAATGGCCATTAACATAAACCCGGCGTGCGATATACCCGAATATGCCATAAGCCGTTTGATGTTATTCTGTTTCAATGCCATAACGTTTCCTACAATAAGCGTGGCAATGATGAGGAACGCGATGAGGCTAGTGAAATTGGCCGGCATAGAAGGGAAAAAGATAATGCTTAATTTATAGAAAGCTCCTACGGCTGCTACCTTTGCAAGCGTACTCATAGTCGTGGTCGTTAACAGTGGTGCTCCCTGATATACATCCGGTGCCCAGAAGTGGAATGGAAACGCTGCAATTTTAAACAAGAGTCCCACGAGCATTAGTACAAAACCTACCATAAACCATCGCGGCATTGCGAGATGTTGTGATGCCAGTTGAATCTGATCGGTATCGAAACTTCCTGTGGCACCATAAATGAGCGCAATTCCGAAAAGGATGAATCCCGAGGCAAATGATCCCATAAGGAAGTACTTCATTCCGGCTTCATTACTTTTGATATGCAGACGATCGCTTCCTGCCAGAATGTATAGGGTAATGGAAAGGATCTCGAGGCCGAGGAAAAACATAACCATATTTCCAAATGCCGTCATACAGTACGCTCCTATAAGAAGGAATATCTTCAATGAAGTATAATCGGATATCTTGTCGTAATGTTCTTTGTAAAAGGATTGTCCAAGAGCGACAATGAAAAAAGACAGAACAATGAACAGTGAGTTGAACAACACGGTTGTATTGTTTACCTCGATCATATGGTTAAAGAAAGAACCGGAGGTGTCATAATCGCGAACATTTAATCCTAGGGCGACAAGAAGGCCGAGCAGGGTTAAAGGCACAATTGTTTTTCTGAGACTCAGAATCTCCAGTACTAATATAAGGACTGCTAAAGACGCTAAAGCTATTAATGTACTCATAGTTTAATTTTTCTATGTTCTGTTAAATGAATAAATCGGTTAGTAGTTTGGGATAAATACCCAAGCCAATTAAAACCACACAAATAATTCCTAACACAAGATATTCCTTGGCTGTGACTTCTGCAAATACTTTGGTATTGGCAGTTCCCAGTACCGCATTCTGAAACATTTTAAGCATATAATAAGCTCCTAATATGATGGATGTTCCGGCAAATAGGGCATACAGCAGTTCTTTTTCCGACAAGGCAAACAACAGGGTAAATTCTCCAATGAAACCGAAAGTTCCCGGTAATCCGATAGATGAAAAAAGGATAATGAGGAAAAAGGTGGTGAATTTCGGAGCCTGTGAGCGGATACCGCCCATGTCCTTAATCATATAGCTGTCATATCTTTTGTAGATGATATCGGCCAGGTAGAATAAACCTACCACAACAAATCCGTGTGCTACCATTTGAATGATGGCTCCCTGATAACCTGTGGTATTGCCCATATAGGCACCGGCAGCAATAAGTCCAACGTGGGCCATGGAAGAATAGGCCAGAAGCCGTTTGATGTTCTCCTGGCGTAACGCGATAAGAGAAGCGTAGATAATACCGATAATGCACAGTACTACTACCGTTTTAAGAATTTCCTCCGAAACATTTCCGGCAATTGGCATCTGCCAGCGCAAGATGGAATAGATCCCCATTTTCAGCATGATACCCGATAACAGCATGGTCCCGATTGTCGGCGATTTTTCATAGGTGTTGGCCTGCCATGTATGCAGCGGGAAAACAGGAATCTTGATCCCGTAGGCAAGGAAAAATGCAAGGAAAACGTAATTGGCTTCCTGTGTCGATAAAACCGCGCTTGAAAGAGTATTCCATGTAAAGCTTCCTGTTTTGGTGTACATATACGCAAAGGCAGCGAGCATAAACAAAGAGCCGGCAAACGTATAGATAAAAAAGGTTACCATTACGCGTTTACGTACTTTCCATTCATCACTTCCCCATAATAGCCCTATAAAAAATATAGGTAAAAGGGCAAGTTCCCAGAAGATGTAATAAACCAGTCCGTCCTGTGCAAGAAAGGTTCCGCTCATGGCAAAGGCCATAAACAGTACAAGGGCATATAACTGATTTGATTTTGAATATAAGGTGTTGAAAGATGCCAGAATGATAACAGGCAGCAATAAGGTTGTAAGCAGCAGCATAGTAAGGCTAAGGCCGTCTAATACAAATGAAAGGGAAACGTTGGGATTGGAAATCCACTGTTGGGTAAAAGAAAGGTCCTCCCCGTTCATATAGCCGTTTGCTAATATAAGGGCTATTACGGCATTGACCAGACTGGTTCCCAAAGCAATTTTAGCCGAATACTTTGCGCCTGAGGCCAATGTGATAAGGGCTCCGATAATATAGACAAATAAGATTATGATACAATTCATCGTAATAATTTTAATAACACATGAATAAATAGTACAACAAGCCGCATACTCCTATGACGAATGCAAACAGGTACAGACCGATATTTCCGTTTTGTGCTTTTTTACCTTGATAGGAAAGCTCAGCAGGTATTCTCCCCAAACTCAGTACAATACCGTTTATGAGGCCGTCTATCTGATTTTTAAACAGACCTCCGAAGAAATTTAGAGGCTGTACGATGAGCGCCTGATAAATTTCGTCAAGATAATATTTGTTAACGAGAACTTTCTGTAGGCCCGATACATTATTGTCATTTACCGGAACCTGTTTGTTTTTGATGTATTTAAAATAGGCTATGAATAATCCTACCAATGCACCTGCTACGGCAACTCCCATTAAAAGATATTCGGTAGACCCTAACGTATGTGGTTGTGATGCTGCATTATTTCTGATCACAGGCTTTAAAAATTCATTAAGCCAGCTGCTTCCCGGAATACTGATAAGTCCGCCAACAGCAGCAAGAACAGCTAGGATGATGAGCGGAAGCGTCATAGCAGAAGGACTTTCGTGCAAATGATCTTCCTGTTCCTTTGTCCCACGGAATTTATTGAAGAAGGTAAGGAACAAAAGTCTGAACATATAAAAGGCGGTAAGGATGGAAGCAAGACTTGCAATAACCCAAAGTACCGTATTATGGTGGAATGCAGTGAGCAATATTTCATCTTTAGAAAAGAAACCTGAAAGAGGAGGAAATCCTGATATTGCAAGCGTGGAAATAAAGAAGGTAAGATAAGTAATCTTCATATGTTTTCTTAATCCTCCCATGTGGCGCATGTCCTGTTCGCCACCGATTGCATGGATAACCGATCCTGATCCCAAAAACAGGCAGGCTTTAAAGAAAGCGTGCGTGATCACGTGGAAAACGGCTACTTCATAAGCGCCCAGACCTAAGGCCAGGAACATTAATCCAAGTTGTGAAACGGTTGAATAGGCAAGTACTTTTTTAATATCGTTCTGTACGAGGGCTATTGTGGCGGCAACAAGGGATGTTACAGCTCCGATGACCGCGATGATGTGCTGTACATTCGGGGTAAGGTCAAACAGGAAGTTAAGCCTTGTGATCATAAAAATACCTGCTGTTACCATGGTGGCCGCGTGTATCAATGCTGAGACCGGAGTTGGTCCGGCCATGGCATCCGGAAGCCATGTGTATAAAGGCAATTGGGCACTTTTACCTGTTGCGGCAATGAAGAAGGCCATTGTAGCCACTCCAAGCAAAAGGGCAAAAGAACTGCCCGAAAGTCCGGCTATCGTTTGTTCCTGCAATGATACGAAATCCAAAGTGTGGAATAGATACCCCGTTATGAAAATCCCGATAAGAAACCCCAGGTCTCCGATACGGTTCATTATGAAAGCTTTTTTTGCTGCATCGTTATAATCCTGGTTCTGATACCAGAATCCGATAAGCAGGTAGGAGCACAATCCTACACCTTCCCAGCCGATGAACATCATAGCAAGGTTGCTTCCCGTAACAAGAACCAGCATGAAGAATACGAAAAAGTTCAGATATGTGAAGAATTTTGAAAAGTTTTCGTCATCATGCATATAGCTTGTAGAGTACAGATGTATTAATGTTCCGATACCTGTAATGAATAAAAGCCATAAGGCTGCCAACTGATCAAAATAGAAACCGAAATCAATGGTGAAATAATTGAATTTCATCCATTCAAAGAGTACTATTTTTACAGGTTCCGGATTGTTTTGTAAATGCGCGAAAAAGATACAAGAAGTTACGAACGAAGCCGCTATGGCGAGTGTTGCAACCGTGCCCGACATTTTTTTGCCCAGATGCCTGCCTGCAAACCCGTTTATAAGGGTTCCGGCCAACGGGAAAATGAGGGTAAGTAACAGTATAGTTGTGTTCATGCTATCCCTTTAAATTTTTAAGTTTATCAATATCAATAGATCCTATGTTTCTGTAAATAGCAACGAGTATTGCCAGGCCTATCGCCACTTCTGCAGCTGCTACTGCCATGGTGAAGAAAACGAATACCTGTCCGTTGGCATCTTCATGATAAGTAGAGAAGGCAACCAGAAGCAGGTTCGCGGCATTCAGCATGATTTCTATCGACATAAACATAACAATGGCGTTTCTGCGGTACAGAATTCCGAAAGCTCCGATACTGAATAAAATAATAGCTAAATAAATGTATTGGTCTATGCCTATTTGTTGTAAAACATGTTCCATATTAAGCTTGTTTTTTGTCTTTTTTAGAAATTAATACAGCCCCGATCATTGCCATAAGTAACAGAACGGCGGCCATTTCGAATGGAAGGACGAATTCGTTTAACAGTACTTTACCCAATACGTTGATCGACTGGAAATCGATTCCGGTATCCATATAGGTATCCAGTGATGGTGCTGTCTGGGCCAGTGCCGATACCAGAAAGAACCCGATAAGGCAGAAGCATACAGTGGCTACGATTTTGGTAACGAACGGTTTGGATATTTCGTCGCTGATGTTGAGGTTCATCAACATAATGGTAAAGAGCATGAGAATCATGATCGCCCCGGAATAAACAATGATGTGAACCATTGCCAGAAACTGCGAATTCAGAAGCGCGTAATGACCTGCAATACTGAAAAAGCAGACTACAAGCCAGATGGCGCTGTGAATAGGATTTTTAGAAAGTATAGTCAGAAATGCACTTCCTAAAGTAACAGCCGAAAGTATATAAAAAAGAATCTCTATCATTTTTATTCTGATTTTGCTGTGTTATTGATGGCCTGTTCCAAAGGCATTACTAATTGTTCCTTTCCGAAAATAAAATGCTCGCGAGAAGTATTGGCGTGTACAATCTGTTTGGATTTTGTTAGGTATATAGCCTGTTTCGGGCATGCCTCCTCACATAAACCGCAGTAAATACAGCGCAACATATTGATTTCGTAAATTTCTGCATATTTTTCTTCGCGGTACAGGTGTTTTTCTTCAGGAGTACGCTCTGCTGCCTTCATGGTAATGGCTTCAGCCGGGCATGATAAAGCACATAAGCCGCAAGCTGTGCAGCGCTCTCTGCCTTCTTCGTCGCGCATAAGCATATGACGGCCTCTGTATACCGGACTGAACGGACGTGTTTCCTCGGGATAATTGATGGTTACCTTTTTCTTGAACATATGTTTCAACGTGGTAGCCATACCACCGGCAATCGCTCCGATGTACAAGCGTTCGCCAAGCGTCATTTCCTTATTGGAAACCTGTTTTTTTCTGCCCGATAATGATATATTTTGAATAGACATAGTTTTTAGGTTTTAGCGTGTTAATAACAGTACAACTGCCGTAACGACAATATTTAGGATTGCCAATGGAATCAGCGTCTTCCATCCCAGATTCATGAGCTGGTCGTAGCGGAAACGAGGGATGGTCCAGCGTACCCACATATAAAGGAAGATGAAAAAGCATATTTTGGCAAACAGGACAAATATTCCAATGATGTTCGCCGTATTTTCTCCCCAGTTTTCTGCAGCCCAGGTCATTCCCGGATAGTTGTATGCCCCCAAATAAAGTACGGCAAGCAGTGTTGATGATATAAACATGGCTGCATACTCGGCAAACAGGAAGAATCCCATTCTCATGGAAGAATATTCCGTATGGTATCCACCGATTAATTCCTGCTCACATTCAGCCAAATCAAAAGGCGTTCTGTTCGTTTCGGCAAACGAGCATACCAGGAAAATAAGGAAGCCCAGAGGCTGGTAAAAAATATTCCAGTGCATTCCATGCTGGTTTGCGGCGATTTCACGAAGACTCATCGAACTGTGCATCATTAAGATGGCTACAATGGAAAGTCCCATAGCAATTTCATATGAAATCATTTGCGAGGCCACACGCATGGCACTTATTAGCGAATATTTATTGTTTGACGCCCATCCTCCGATCATGATACCGTATACGCTTACCGATAAAACGGCAAAAACATACAGCATGGCGACATTGATATCGGTAGCCTGGAGTATCACTTTTCTTCCACCAATCTCAAGGGTATCTCCCCACGGAATTACGGCGGAGGTCATTAAAGCCATGGTCATGGAAATAAAGGGGCCTAATACAAATAAAAAGGTATTAGGGGTATTGGGCATAAATTCTTCTTTAGCAAAGAGTTTTAAACCATCTGCGAGGGGTTGAAACAAACCTCCTGGACCCGCACGGTTGGGACCCCTACGATCCTGAATCCATGCAGCAATTTTACGCTCTGCCAATGTACAGTACATGGCAAACAGCATGGTGATAGCAAAAACAGCTAAAATAATTACGCCTTTTTCTATGATGATTGCTTCTTCCATAATTAACTGTTTTCAGAAGTTTTGTAAGGTACTTCGGCCATACTGATCTTTTTACGGTCCTGTTCGCGCCCTTCGAGGATCTGTTTTTCCGTATGGATGGCCACGTTGTTCATTTTACGTGTATAGTTGTTCTGGTTGATTACAGAGAATTTTTCAAATTTTCTAGGACCTTCTATCACCCAGTCTGTAGTTTCCTTATGATCGAAACGGCAATCGTTGCAGATAAAATCTTCCACTTCGTGGTATTCATCCTTACGTGCCGTTACACGCTGGATTTCGTTTCCGAACATCCACAATGTTACTTTTCCGCAGCATTTGTCGCAATTACGGTGCGCATTGAACGGTTTGTTGAACCATACGCGCGATTTAAAACGGAACGTTTTATCGGTTAAGGCCCCTACCGGACAGACATCGATCATATTTCCCGACATTTCATGGTCGATGGCACTGGCCACGTAAGTCGAGATCTGGGAATGATCGCCGCGGTTCAGTACTCCGTGGTTTCTTGATCCGCATATCTGGTCAGCCGTCATCACACAACGGTAGCACAATATGCATCGGTTCATGTGCAGCTGGATCTTATCGCCTATGTTTTCGGGTTCGTAAGTGCGTTTTTCTTCTTTAAAACGGGTTGCTTCCTTTCCGTTTTTGAAACTCAGGTTCTGCAGGTCGCATTCTCCTGCCTGATCACAAACCGGACAATCTAAAGGGTGGTTGATAAGCAGGAATTCTGTTACTGCCTGACGTGATTCTATGACACGCTCGGACGATTTGCTTTTAACTTCCATACCGTCCATAACCCCTGTAACGCAGGATGCCATTAATTTAGGCATAGGGCGCGGATCAGCCTCGCTTCCTTTGGATACTTCCACAAGACAACAACGGCATTTACCCCCGCTGCCTTTTAATTTTGAATAGTAACACATGGCAGGCGGAACCACATCACCCCCGATCATACGGGCGGCTTGCAATATGGTTGTACCCGGTTCTACTTCTATTTCAATTCCATCTATGGTAACTTTCATAATCTATAATTTAAACGGTGGCATTCTGCATGAGATGTTTCACGCTTGAAAAGGGTTCTTTTACAAAATGATCTCTGTTCTTGATTTTTTCAGGGAAACGGATGTGGTATTCAAATTCGTCTCTGAAATGACGGATGGCTGCAGCAACCGGCCAGGCAGCGGCATCTCCGAGCGGGCAGATCGTATTTCCTTCAATTTTGGCCTGAATGCTCCACAACAGATCAATGTCATCCATCGTTCCTTCCCCGTTTTCAATACGCCATAATATTTTTTCCATCCACCCGGTTCCTTCCCGGCAAGGCGAACATTGTCCGCAACTTTCATGGTGGTAGAAGCGTGAGAAATTCCATGTATTCCGTACAATACAGGCTGTATCGTTATATACGATGAAGCCTCCCGAACCAAGTGATGAACCGGTAGCGAAGCCGCCGTCGGCCAATGATTCATAAGTCATAAGACGGTCTTCTCCGTTAGCTGTTTTAAATATAAGGTGTTCCGGAAGAATCGGTACCGAAGATCCTCCGGGAATCAATCCTTTCAAAGGACGGTCGTCTATCATTCCGCCGCAGTATTCATCGGAATTCATAAATTCTTCCACCGTCATACCCATTTCAATTTCATATACTCCGGGCTTTTTAACGTGGCCTGAAACAGAAAAAAGCTTGGTACCCGTAGATCTGCCCAAACCTATTTTTGCATAATCTTCACCGGAATTCAAAAGGATCCATGGAACCGACGAGATAGATTCTACATTGTTTACTACAGTTGGGTTCTGCCATAGACCTTTTACGGCAGGGAACGGGGGTTTGATACGCGGATTACCGCGCTTTCCTTCGAGCGATTCAATAAGTGCGGTTTCCTCTCCGCAGATATAGGCACCTGCACCGCAATGTACATGAAGGTCAAGGTCATAGCCCGAACCTTTGATGTTTTTTCCGAGCCATCCTGCAGCATAAGCTTCTTTAATGGCGCGTTCCAGCGTTTTGAATACCCACATGTATTCTCCGCGTATGTAGATGTACGACAAGTTGGCTCCAAGTGCGAACGAAGAAACAATCATCCCTTCAATCAAAAGGTGGGGGATGTATTCCATCAGGTAACGGTCTTTAAACGTACCGGGTTCAGACTCATCGGCATTACAAACCAAATGACGCGGGTTTCCCGATTTTTTGTCAATGAAACTCCACTTAAGTCCAACAGGGAAACCTGCACCGCCTCGACCTCTTAATCCGGAAGTTTTAACTTCTTCGGTGATGTCGTCCGGATTCATTTTCAATGCTTTCTCAACAGAAGCATAACCTCCGTTTTCGCGGTAAACATCATAATTCTTGATACCCGGAATATGGATTTTTTCAAATAATATTTTCTTTCCCATGGTATATTATTTATCGTGTAAGGTTATGCTACCTTGTTTACAATCTGTTATAAGCTGGTCAACTTTTTCCTTCGTAAGGTGTTCGTGGTAAAAATCCCCCAGTTGCAGCATAGGGGCATAACCACAGGCTCCTAAGCATTGAACCCCGACAACAGAAAACATTCCGTCAGCCGTTACCTGTCCGGGTTTAACACCCAGCTTTTCACAGGTATAATCCATTAAGTCCTCTGCCTTATTGATGGCGCAACAGGACGTTACACAGAATTCCAACATGTATTTTCCTATCGGTTTCTGATTGAACATGGTATAGAACGTAACCACTTCGTAAACTTCAATAGGGGTAATATTTAGAATCTCGGCTACCTTATTCTGTAAGTCCACACTCAGCCAGTTGTCATGTGCATCCTGCACCTCGTGAAGAACGGGCAAAAGGGCTGATTTCTGTTTTCCTTCAGGATAATGGCTGATGAGTTCCTGTATACGCTCCATAAGTGCGGGCGTTATGTTGATCTCCTGATGATATCTTTGTAATGTTTCCATATGCTAACAGTCTAGTTCTCCGGCAATAACATTCATACTCGACAGGGTAATGATCGCATCCGATAAGCTGCGCCCTTTTACTATTTCGTTAAAAGCCTGGTAATAAATAAAACAAGGTCTGCGGAAATGCAGGCGATAAGGTACCCTGCTTCCGTTTGTGATTAAATAAAAACCTAATTCACCGTTACCGCCTTCAACAGAGTGGTATACTTCGGTATTCGGAACAGGAATTTCGCCCATTACGATTTTGAAGTGGTAAATAAGGGCTTCCATATTGTTGTAAACCTCTTCTTTAGGAGGAAGGTAATAATCAGGTACGTCGGCATGATAAGGTCCTTCAGGCATTTTTTCGAGTGCCTGGCGGATGATCTTCATGCTTTCCCATACTTCGGCGTTGCGTACGCAGAAGCGGTCATAACAGTCACCGTTTTGTCCTACGGGAATGTCAAATTCAAAATCTTCATAAGAACAGTAGGGAGAGGCTACGCGAATATCGTAATCCACACCGGCAGCTCTTAAGTTTGGACCTGTAAATCCGTAGGACATCGCCATTTCAGCATCAACAGCACCGGCACCTATGGTTCTGTCCATAAAAATACGATTACGCGTAAGCATGTCTTCAAACTCTTTCCATACAGCAGGGAATTCCGCAAGAAATTCATCGAGTTTCTTCCATGCGGCTTCACTCCATTCACGTTCAAAACCTCCGATTCTTCCCATGTTGGTCGTTAAGCGGGCTCCGCAGATTTCTTCATAAATCTCATAAATCTTTTCGCGGTACTGCATCACGTACAGGAAACCTGTAAGAGCGCCTGTATCTACCCCCATAACAGAGCTGCAGATGATATGATCCGCAATACGGGCCAACTCCATTATAATAACACGCATATATTGTACGCGCTTCGGAATTTCAATTCCAAGCGCTTTTTCAACTGTCATCCACCAACCGGTATTGTTAATCGGCGATGAACAATAGTTGAGACGGTCTGTTAATACGTTGATCTGGTAAAACGGACGGTTTTCGGCTATTTTTTCAAAAGCACGGTGGATGTATCCCACAGTTCCCTCTCCGTCGATGATCTTTTCACCGTCCATAAGGAGGATGTTCTGAAAGATTCCGTGTGTGGCGGGGTGTGTAGGCCCCAGATTAAGAATGGACAATTCCACTCCTTCAGTTTTTCTGATGTGATCAATTTCTTTTTGAAATCTTTCTTCAGGGACTAATAGTAAATCTGACATAATAAAAGCATTAACAATTAGGACCTGTTCTTCCAAAGAAACGGTCGTCTTTATCTGTTCTACCCTGATCTTCCAAAGGAAATTCCTTGCGTAAAGGAAACGATTCCATTTCATCCATGTTTAAAATACGCTTTAACTGCGGATGATTTTTAAAAACGATTCCGTAAAAATCATAGGTTTCGCGTTCCTGCCAGTTGGCTCCCGGATAAAGGGAAACAATGCTCTCTATTTCAGGATTTGCTGCAGGTAAAAATACTTTAACGCGTATTCTGATATTGTCGAACCAGTTGTGTAAATGATATACTACACAGAACTGGCGGTCTTCTTCATAATCCGGATAATGGATTCCGCAAACATCTGTGAGGAAATTGAAGTTAAGTTCCGGATTTTCCTTTAAGAACTTAAGAACTTCAAAGGAATGTTCTTTTTTGACTTCAAAAGCCATCATGTCGTGAAGAATATGGAAGTTTTCGACATGAGGGGTAAATTCCCGGCTCAGCGTTTGCTGGATATGTTCATTTGTTAAGCTCATCTTATTTAATGTTGTATGAGTTTAATAGATCTTTATATTCATCACTGCTTCTGCGACGGACAGATTCATTTTTTACGATGTTCTGTAGTTCCAGAATACCGTCAAGGATTTGTTCCGGACGTGGAGGGCAGCCTGGTACATAAACATCAACAGGGATTACCTTGTCAATCCCCTGCAAAACGGAATACGTATCAAAAACACCTCCCGAACTTGCACAGGCACCAACTGCGATCACCCATTTAGGCTCGGCCATCTGTTCGTATACCTGACGAAGAATAGGGGCCATTTTTTTAGCGATGGTTCCCATAACCAGAAGCATATCTGCCTGACGTGGGGAAAAGCTCATACGTTCCGAACCAAAGCGGCCGATATCGTAGGTGGCAGCCATGGTTGCCATGTATTCTATACCGCAGCATGAAGTAGCAAAGGGCAAAGGCCACATGGAATTGGCACGTGCAAGCCCTACGACTTCACTTAATTTTGTTGCAAAAAAACCTTCACCGGAAAAACCTTCGGGTGGGGCAACCTGTTTTATGTTTGATGAATTACTCATAATATTATCGCGTTTACTCAAACTCTAATCCTTTTTTCTTGAACTCATACAGCAGTCCTACGATGAGCAGGAACATGAAGATTCCCATTTTATACAGTCCTTCCCATCCTAGTTCAAGGAAGTTTACGGCCCATGGGTACATGAAGATCACCTCTACATCGAAAAGTACGAAGAGGATGGCTACTAGAAAATATCTTACGTTGAACGGCACCCTTGCGTTACCGAAGGATTCGATACCGCATTCAAAATTGATGTCCTTGTTTTTTGAAGCTTTTTTAGGCCCGAGAAAGCCTGATACCAAAATTGTTACAAATACAAAACCCGCAGCCAGCCCAAGCTGCATAAGGATCGGGATCAAATCTATCTGAGAAGATTGCATAATCTTAAGTTTATTTGCTTTTAATTCTCAAATATATATTTTTAAGCGCTGATAAAAAAAGGTATCGTTTTTAATTCTTTAATTTTATAAGGATTTGGCAGTAATTTATAATCGTTTTAAATAAATATAAAACCATTTACTTTTCGGCCTTTAAAAAGATGCAAAGGCAACGGTATTCCGGCTCTTATCGGGATAATTTCGAAGTGGGGGAGGGAGGAAATTTAAAAAGCATCTGCTTGGCAGATGCTTTTTATGGAATATAAGTAATATAGATTTTCTAAAATATATTATAAAACAACAACGTCTGTTGCGATTTTTCCTTTTTTTCCATCAGATTCAACGTAGTTTACTACATCTCCATCTTTTAATTCTCTTGATTTAATTCCAGAGATGTGAACAAAAATGTCTTGCCCTGTTGTTTCGTCTGTAATAAACCCGAATCCTTTAGATTCATTGAAGAACTTTACTGTACCTGTTCTCATTGTAATGATAAAATAAATTAATAATTACCAAAGATAAACTTTTAATTTTATTTTGAAAGTTTTTATTAAAAAATTTACTAAAAAAATAAGAGCCGGAGGTATACCGGCTCTTATTTTATTCTTCGTTTATTTTCTGAATTTTGAATGTTTCCATGAACGCTGTTGTATAGTTTCCGGCAACATAGTCCGGATTGTCCATTAACTGGCGGTGGAACGGTATGGTAGTCTTAATGCCTTCGATAACGAATTCATCCAGAGCACGTTTCATTTTGCTGATAGCTTCTTCACGGGTTTGAGCCGTAGTAATAAGCTTGGCTATCATGGAATCATAATTTGGCGGAATCGTATAACCCGAATAAACGTGCGTGTCTAAACGGACACCGTGTCCTCCCGGAGCATGTAGGGTCGTAATTCTTCCTGGTGAAGGACGGAAATCGTTGAATGGATCTTCTGCATTGATGCGGCACTCGATAGAATGCAGCTGCGGAAGGTAATTCTTTCCTGAAATCGGCACTCCTGCTGCAACAAGGATCTGCTCGCGTATTAAATCGTAATCAATAACCTGCTCTGTGATCGGGTGTTCTACCTGGATACGCGTATTCATTTCCATAAAATAGAAATTACGGTCCTTATCTACGAGGAATTCGATCGTACCGGCTCCTTCATATTTGATGTATTCAGCAGCTTTAACAGCAGCTTCCCCCATTTTGCTACGCAGTTCATCCGTCATAAACGGTGAAGGAGTTTCTTCTGTAAGCTTTTGGTGACGACGTTGGATAGAGCAGTCGCGTTCTGATAAGTGACATGCTTTTCCGTAAGAGTCACCTACAACCTGGATTTCGATATGGCGCGGGTCCACAATAAGTTTCTCCATGTACATTCCATCGTTTCCGAAAGCAGCTGCAGCTTCCTGGCGGGCACTTTCCCAGGCTTTTTCCAGTTCTTCTTCTTTGAAGATCTCCCGCATTCCCTTTCCACCACCACCGGCAGTAGCTTTCATCATAACCGGGTAACCTATTTCCTTAGCAATTTTACGGGCATGGTCAAGAGATTCCAATAAACCGTCAGATCCCGGAACACATGGAACGCCTGCAGCCTTCATTGTTTCCTTTGCCGTGGCTTTGTCACCCATTTTTTCGATCATCTCGGGAGAGGCTCCAATAAACTTGATTCCGTGTTTCTGGCATAACTCTGAAAATTTGGCATTTTCAGATAAAAAGCCGTATCCCGGATGTATGGCATCTGCATTCGTAATTTCTGCAGCTGCGATGATGTTCGACATTTTAAGGTATGACTGGGCACTCGGAGCAGGTCCGATGCATACCGCTTCGTCTGCAAAACGGACATGCAAGCTGTCCGCATCGGCTGTTGAATAAACAGCAACGGTCTTAATACCCATTTCTTTGCAGGTTCTGATAACCCGTAAAGCAATTTCGCCACGATTTGCGATTAGTATTTTTTTAAACATTTTTCTGTAATTTGAAATTATACAATTCGAAACTTTAAAAGAAATTCAAATGATGTTCTTTCAAATTAAGACGGGTCAACAAGGAATAAAGGCTGGTCAAATTCTACCGGAGAAGAATCATCTACCAACACTTTTACAATTTTACCGGAAATCTCAGATTCGATTTCGTTGAATAGTTTCATAGCTTCGATTACACACAATACATCACCTGCTTTAATGTTTGCACCCACTTCAACAAAAGCAGCTTTGTCCGGAGAAGGTTTGCGGTAGAACGTACCGATGATAGGGGATTTTACCGTGATGTATTTCGAATCTTCATTTGCCGGAGCAGCCGGAGCGGCAGATTCCGATACAGGAGCAGCAGCCGGAGCGGCATTAGTCAATTGCGGCATTGCAACAGGTAACTGTTGAATATATCCACCATTTTCTATAGTTGCAGCTTCTGTTGTGGTTTTGATGGTGATTTTAAAATCATCCATTTCTAATTTTACCTCAGTAGCTCCCGATTTGGCTACGAATTTGATTAAATTCTGAATTTCTTTAATATCCATAATAATCCTAAAAATTTATTGTTGTTTATTTTATTTGTTTGTATATGCCCATTTCAGATAAATGGCGCCCCATGTAAATCCGCCTCCGAAAGAAGCCAGAATAATGTTGTCGCCTTTTTTGAACTGATTTTCAAAATCACTCAGCAATAGAGGAAGTGTAGCTGAGGTTGTATTTCCGTAACGGTGAATGTTTACTAAAACCTTATCGTCGTTTAATCCCATTCTGTTGGCCGTTGCATCGATAATACGTTTGTTGGCCTGGTGAGGAGCCAGCCAGTTGATGTCGTCGTGCGTAAGGTTGTTACGCTGCATGATCTGTTCGCTTACATCTGCCATCCCGGAAACGGCATATTTGAAAACGGTTTTACCGTCCTGATGTACGAAGTGCTGTTTGTTTTTTACGGTTTCTTCTGAAGGAGGAAGTAAGGAACCTCCGGCTTCGATCTTCAGGAATTCACGCCCGATACCGTCGCTGCGTAAAATTTCGTCCTGGAATCCAAGTCCTTCCGTATTGGGCTCTAGCAGAACGGCACCTGCACCGTCTCCGAAGATAATACAGGTGGCACGATCGGTATAGTCGATGATAGACGACATTTTGTCGGCACCTATAAGCAATACCTTTTTATACCGGCCCGACTCAATATATGCGGTAGCCGTTGACAGGCCATAAAGAAAGCTGGAACAGGCTGCCTGCAGATCATAAGAGAATGCATTGGTGGCGCCTATTTTGGTGGCTACAAAAACACCTGTAGCTGCAACGGGCATATCGGGTGTTGTCGTTGCCATAAGGACAAGGTCAATTTCTTTAGGATCCAGTCCGGTTTTGGCAATTAAATCTTCGGCTGCCTTAATAGCCATGTAGGAAGTGCCTTTGTCCTTATCCTTTAGGATACGGCGTTCCTTGATACCCGTTCTTGAAGTAATCCATTCATCGTTTGTATCAACCATTGTTTCCAATACCTGATTTGACAATACGAAATCGGGCACATATTTACCAACCGCTGTTATGGCTGCTGTAATCTTTGTCATAAGGGACTCGCTTTACGTTTTCAAAAAAGTTCAAAAAGTGGTGAAAATTACAAAAAAAATAGCAATTAATACGATTTTTTGATTAAAAATGATCTTTTTTGAATAAATTTCAATTTGGTATAAATGAAAAAGCTCCCGCATTGCGGGAGCTTTTTCAATATTTTTCAGAATTAAGCTACAGCTTCCGTTTTGTCTACTAAAACTTGTCCTCTGTAGTATAATTTACCTTCATGCCAGTAAGCTCTGTGCATTAAGTGTGCTTCACCAGTTACGGCGCATGTTCCGATTGTCGGAGCTACCGCTTTGTAGTGTGTTCTTCTTTTATCTCTTCTTGTTTTCGAGGTTTTTCTCTTAGGATGTGCCATCTTACAATATTATTTATCCGTTAATAGTTGTTTTAATTTATCCCAGCGCGGGTCTGTTTCTTTATTATTGTCGAGCGAATCATCTTCGGGCTCGTTGTTCTCTAAATCTTCGTCGGTAAAGTCGTCCTCGTTAATCATTTCAAGATCGTCTTCATCTAAAAAATCCAATTCGTCTTCATCGTCTCCAACTTCATAATCGGAAGCGATATCCGGATGAACGCGTTTGTAAGGAATCGATAATACAATCATTTCATAAATGTACTGCATTACGTTTAGCTGAAATTCTCCGTGAGGCAGGATCAGCAAGTCTTCATTTTCATCGTTGAATTCTTCGCCGAACTTTACCAATACCTTTAATGCGCCTTCAACAGGCAGATCAAAATCTTCATTGGTTACGTCACAGGGAACGTTCACTGTTCCTTTATGTGAAAAATCCAATTCCAACATGGTTTGTTTTTTTAGTAAAAGAACTTTTACCTGAATGTCAGAACTGTTAAATTCACTGTAATCAAACATATCAAAAAAATCATTTTCGATATGATATTCAAACGGATGTTCTCCTAATTTTAACCCAGTAAACTGGATTAAAAAATCTTTTTCATTCATCATAAACCATCTATTTGAGCGTGCAAAGATATAAAAATAATTTTATAACAAATACTTATAAGAAAATTTTTGTTGTTAATTATTCGAAACCTTTAATGGGTTTGCAGTGCTTTGCATATACTCGTTTCTGTTTTTATAAATATCTAAAGCGGTGTAAACGGCATTTTTAAACGATGTGAAATCGGCAGTTCCTTTCCCGGCAATGTCGTAAGCGGTGCCATGATCTGGCGAAGTACGTATTTTGTCCAGTCCGGCGGTGTAATTTACTCCGGTTCCGAAATTCATTGCTTTAAACGGGATAAGCCCCTGGTCGTGATAGCATGCTACTACCGCATCAAACTGTTTGTACTGTTCCGATCCAAAAAAAGCATCAGCAGAATAAGGTCCGTAAATGATGATGTTCTCATCGAAAAGCTCTTTTACGGTGTTGGTGATAAAGTGTTGTTCTTCATTTCCGATGATGCCGTTATCGCCGCTGTGCGGATTCAGTCCCAATAAGGCAATTCGGGGCCTTACCACGTTGAAATCCTGTATTAGCGATTTGTTTATGGTGCGTACTTTCTGCTTGATGAGTTCCGGCGTTATGGCGGCAGATACGGAATGTAATGGAATATGATCTGTAAGCAGTCCGACTTTAAGATCTTCGCTTACCATGAACATCAGGGCGTTCCCATCGAACTCCTGGTCGAGATAATCCGTATGCCCGGGAAATTTAAACTCTTCGGACTGGATGTTGTACTTGTTGATCGGGGCTGTTACCAGTGCATCTATATTGTTCTCTTTAAGGGCCTGCGTAGCAGATACAAAAGATTTTATAGCGTATTGGCCTACATTGTCGTCTAATATGCCGAAGTCAAGGTTTACCCCTTCTTTCCATACATTTAGGACGTTGAATTTTCCGATTTGTATCTGATCCAGAGAATCAATGCCGTGTATAGCGGTCGTATTGTTGACAGCCTTTTTTATAAAGGAAAGTAATTTGGCATTACCAAAAACCACCGGTGTGCACAGTTCCATCATACGGGGGTCTTCGAAAGTCTTTAAAATAACTTCCGGGCCCACCCCGTTCATATCGCCGATAGAGATGCCCAGTATAATATTTTCACCTTTTTTAAACATGCGTTGTGTGAATTATTGCTAATTTTGTTACAAATTTAGTAAAATTATTCCAGTTATGTTTACCGGTATTATTGAAACTCTAGGAGTTATACGTAAAATAGAACGCGAACAGTCTAATGTACATCTTTATATACAGAGTTCGTTTACCTCAATGTTAAAAATTGATCAAAGTATTGCACATAACGGTGTGTGTTTAACTGTTGTGGAAATTAAGGATGATGTTTATAAGGTCACTGCAATTAAGGAAACGCTCGAGGTAACGACCATCGGATTATGGAAAGAGGGAGACGTTGTTAACCTTGAAAGGGGAATGCTTATGAATGCACGTCTCGACGGTCATATTGTACAGGGACATGTTGACGGGACTGCCGTTGTAACCGGAATAGAAGAAGTAGGCGGTAGCACTTATTTCAGTTTTGAATATGAAGCATCTTCTTCTCATATTACAATAGAAAAAGGGTCTGTCACGGTAGATGGAACGAGCCTTACGGTTGTGGATTCCGGGGTAAATACGTTCAGCGTGGCCATTATTCCTTATACCTTGGAACATACCTTGTTCAAAACATACAAAGTAGGAACAAAAGTGAACCTTGAATTTGATGTGGTAGGGAAATATGTAGCAAAGCTGGTTCAGTTGGGAAAATAAAAAAAAGCCTTTTTGGCTTTTTTTTATTTAATCGAATTTAAAAACTTTCGTCATACTCTCATTGCTGGTGTGGGTATGGTTCAGATCGACGAGCGCACCTGTTGCAATGTTGATCACCATGCCGTGTACGGCCAAAGCCTGGTCGTTTTTCCATGCATTCTGTACGATGGATGTCCGGCACAGGTTCAGTACCTGTTCCTGAACATTGAGTTCAACTAAACGGTCCTCTTTTTGCTGCTGATTTTCTAAGTTGTCTATTTCCTGAGCGTGCAAACGGTATACATCCTTAATATGGGCGAGCCAGTTGTCAATGATGCCGTATTGTGAACTGCTAAGAGAGGCAGCAACTCCGCCACAGCCATAGTGCCCCGCCACAATGATGTGTTTTACCTTTAAAACGTTCACGGCGTAATCTAATACTGAAAGCATGTTCATATCTGAATGAACACACACGTTGGCGATATTCCTGTGAACAAAAACTTCTCCTGGTTTGGTTCCTGTAAGCTCGTTTGCAGGTACCCGGCTGTCGGCACACCCGATCCATAAAATTTCCGGATTCTGGCCCTTTGCAAGTTGTTCGAATCTTCCCGATGAATCGTTTTTTACAAATTCGATCCATTCTTTGTTTCCTTCAATAATCTTATTGAAGCTTTCTTTTAAATCTTTACACATGACTTTTCAGTTGGATGCTGCTAAGTTACGAATTGAAAATAAAAAAAACCTGCAATGAAGCCGGTTTTTATACTTGTTGAAAGTAGGTATTATATAACTAATCGTGTAGTTCTTCTTTAAGAAATTCAACTTCTCCGTTGTCTACGTTGTAATAAGCCCCGGCGATACCGATCTGCCCGCTCTCGAAAAGTTCTTTAAGAACATTACTTTGTTTAAGGATGGCATCCATGGTATGAATGACATTATGCTGGGTAACGGCTTCCACAAATTCACTTGAAGTTTGCTCAACACCTGGTAATTCTTCTCTTACTTCGTTGATGGAAACGTCGAATTTTTTAAGAACTCCGCCAAGTTTTCCGTCGGCACCTCCTTTACAGGCTCCTGTTGCGGCTCCGCATTTACTGTGTCCCAAAACCAGGATCAGTTTGGTGCCTACGTGCTTACAAGCATATTCCATGCTTCCTACCATTTCGTCTGTAAGGATGTTTCCTGCAACACGAAGACTGAAGATGTCTCCGATTCCCTGGTCGAATACCAGCTCGGAAGAAGTACGGCTGTCCATACAGCTTAAGATGATTGCAAACGGGAACTGTCCGTCCTTGGTTTCGTTAACCTGGCTTAACAGGTTACGGTTTACTTTAAGGTTGTTGATAAAACGGAGGTTTCCTTCTTTTAGGAAATTGATGGCTTTAGCTGGTGTCATTGTTGCTAAAGTTTCTGCTGTATGTGCTTTCATTTTTTTATTTTTAGTTGTTTAATTAAATAGCTCTTTTGTGGGTAATCTGGATATGGGAATTCTCGTCGTTTTCATAATCTTTATACGAGGTTCTGAAGCCTATTAGGTCTACCTGTATGTTTTCTTCTTTTGCCCTTACGTTGGCAAAATCCTGAATCATATCCAGTACATCGGTAGCGATATACGATGTGGTTTTGGCATCTATGGTGACTTTAGATCCCGGTTTTACGTTTTTAAGCGTTTTTTTGATGGCCGCTTTGTTAAGGAACGAGACTTCCTCTGAAAGCCTGATTGTGAACTCATCGGTGTCATTAAGCGTTTCGCGACTTAAATAATAAGCTCTTTTCATATTTCCCTGAAGTATGTATATGATTGAAATAACAAGACCTATTCCAACTCCTTTAAGCAAATCGGTAAACACTACTGCAAGTACTGTAGCCACGAACGGGATGAACTGGTATTTGCCATTGTGCCAGAAATGTATGAACGTAGCCGGTTTAGCCAGCTTGTATCCAACCAGTATAAGTACTGCGGCAAGCGTTGCGAACGGAATAAGGTTCAGGAGGAACGGAATCGATACAACGCATAACAACAACAGGACGCCGTGAATGATGGCGGAAACCTTTGATGTTGCACCTGCATTTGCATTAGCAGAACTTCTTACCACAACCGAAGTCATTGGGAGTCCTCCGATAAAAGAGCTGACAAGATTTCCTATTCCCTGTGCCTTTAGTTCCAGGTTTGTGTCTGTAATTCTTCTTTTTACATCCAGTCTGTCCGATGCTTCAATACACAGCAAGGTTTCGATTGATGCAACGATGGCTATGGTAGCACCTGCAATCCATACCTGCGGGTTCAGGAATCCTTTGAAGTTAGGCAGGGTGATAAGGTCGCCGAATTCTGATAAGGTCTGAGGTACTGGTAACGTAACCAGGTGTTCTGATCCTACCGCAAGTGCGCTGCCGGATGATTTGAAAACTTCGTTGAGAAGTATTCCTGTAATTACGGCAACAAGGGCACCGGGAAGCATTTTGATTCTCTTCAGCGCGGGAACATAATCCCAGGTTAAAAGGATGGCTACCGATACCAATGTAATCACAACGGCTCCGGGGTGTATGGCAGAAAACAGTTCATTAAAATATCCGAAGTTGACACCTTCGTTAAAAAGGGATTCGTTCCCTTCATAATCCTTATCGAATCCCAAGGCATGCGGGATTTGCTTCAAAATGATAATGATCCCGATACCTGCTAGCATTCCCTCGATCACGTTATTGGGGAAATAGTTCGATATGCTGCCGGCCCTTATGAAGCCGAGTACAAGCTGTAGTAACCCTGCAATAATTCCCGCGCACAGGAAAAGCTCGAAAGCGCCTAAGTCTGTTATGGCTGTAAGCACAATTGCGGTTAAACCCGCAGCCGGCCCGGAAACTGAAATGTTGGAATTACTGATAAACCCAATGACGATTCCGCCTACGATTCCTGCTATAATTCCTGATAAAGGAGGTGCTCCGGAAGCTAATGCGATACCCAAACACAATGGAAGTGCAACTAGGAACACAACCAGACCCGGTGCAAAGTTTTGAGATAACTCTGCCGTTATATTTTTTTTCATAAATTCTATAATTAATAAACATATAAGTCTTGTCTGCCAAGCGTTTCGCAGGCAGTCAATGAATATTCTAATTACAGAAGTTGTTCGGGAGGCGGTAAGGGGATTTTAAAGACGAGGTCGTCCTTGATTCGATGTACAATATTCGACCCGTCTACATATCCGGGCTTCATATGAAGATATATTCTGAAGTTAGCGAAGGAGTAATAAGGGATTTCCTTATGTTCTTCCTCATTAACCGTATTGTTGCATTTTGATTTACCTTTAGAATGTGTTTCCTCTTCTTCATTCAGAATTAAAGAATAGCTTTTTACATCTTTCTTAAGGGCAAAAGTAATCGTTGGTGCAAATAAAAAGCACACAAACAGCAATAGGGTCGATATGTTGAATATTTTTAACATATGGTAGGCAAAGATACTTCAAACTTTTAAAAAAAGTGGTTCAGTTCAGTGTAAAATTAATGTTAAAGATTGAAGAGGAGGGGAAACAAAAAGGAACATCCGTAAGAATGTTCCTTTTGTTGGTCTACTAGGACTCGAACCTAGAACGACTGAACCAAAATCAGCTGTGTTACCATTACACCATAGACCAGAATATTTTAAGGTGTATTTATTTATAAAGAGTTGGTCTACTAGGACTCGAACCTAGAACGACTGAACCAAAATCAGCTGTGTTACCATTACACCATAGACCAGTAATCCAGCAATGCAAAACCTGTTGATTCGGTTTGTTATTGCGAGTGCAAATTTAGTACAAAAAAAGAATAACGCAAGAGTTTGCGGCTTTTTTTTTAAAAAAACACTAAAAAAACTGTTCGGTAAAAAAAAAACGTTTTCTTTGTAGTTCTTACAAAAAGAAGACAAAAATAGCTATTATGTTGACAATCAATTTTAAAAAGTGGAATACCCTTTCAGGGTGGGCAGCATTTTTAATTTCTCTAACGGTTTATACATTAACACTTGAGCCTACGGTGAGTTTTTGGGATGCCGGGGAATACATAGCAACCTCTGCTAAACTAGAAGTAGGACATCCGCCTGGAGCTCCGCTATTCCAAATGATGGGAGCATTCATGGCCATGTTTGCCACAGCACCGGATAAGGTGGCTGCAATGGTGAACATGCTCTCAGCCCTTACAAGTGCTTTTGCTATTTTGTTCATGTTCTGGTCGTCGACCAACATCCTTATGAAGGTAGTTAAGATCGGAACGCAAACTGTTACAAACAATACGGTGATTGCGGTTTTAGGAAGTTGCTTCATAGGGGCGCTCACTTTTACTTTTTCAGATACTTTCTGGTTCAGTGCCGTTGAAACCGAAGTGTATGCGGCTGCTACTTTTATGCTCGCATTGCTTTTATGGTTGGGACTGCGATGGGTAGATGCCATTGATACCCCAAGGGGAAACAAGTGGCTGCTTTTGATTTCGCTTGTGATAGGAATGTCGTTTGGGGTACATTTCATGGCCTTACTGGCTATACCGTCCATCGGATATCTTTACTATTTTAAAAGGTATCCCGAAGTTACCGTCAAAAACTTTATCATTGCAAACGTTGTCGTGGTAGCTGTACTGCTTGTCGTTTTTGGCTTCCTTTTACCTTATACCATGATCTTTTTCGGTAAATCGGAAATATTTTTTGTCAACTCTATTGGCCTGCCTTTTAATTCGGGAACCATAATTGCCTTTGCGCTGCTTGTTGCCTTTTTTGTTTTCGGACTTAAGATTACACGTCAGAAGCAGAAGTATTTTGCAAATACGCTTATTCTTTCTGTATTGTTCATTTTTATCGGGTTTTCGTGTTGGCTTATGTTGCCTATCCGCTCGAATACACAGATTCCGATCAATGAAAACAAACCTTCGGATGCAGCCGAGCTTCTCGATTATTACAACAGAAAGCAGTATGGTGAACGTTCGTTGTTCTATGATACCTCTTTCACTATAAAATACGGAAGCGCGTTAGATCCTTCCAAACCGTATAAAGACGGAGCTATTGATTATGAGCGTGATTATACAACGGGTACCTATAAGGTAATAAACGATAATAAGGACTCACAGCCTAATTATGCCAGTCGTTTTAAAAGTTTCCTTCCAAGATTGTGGGAACCTGATCTGGCAGCTAATTATATGAACTATACGAAACCTGTTTCGTTTAAACTTAAGCCTGAATTTGCTTCTGAACCCCAACTTATGGAGATGGAGGGACAATTGAAAACGGGTGTTCAGACAGGAAGAATATCCTTAAAAGAGTATGATTATTACCTTGGTCAGATGAGGGAATATATCGATGTGGAGCTCCCTTCGTTTGCAGATAATATGTCGTTCATGTTCAATTACCAGTTTGGATATATGTACACGCGTTATTTATTGTGGAACTTTTCAGGACGCCAGAACGACATTCAGGGAAATAACGATCGTATGAACGGAAACTGGATTACGGGAATTAAGTTTCTTGATGAAATCCGCCTAGGTTCACAAAACAACCTTACGAGCGATATGCTGAACAATAAAGGGCGCAATACTTATTTTATGATCCCTTTTATTTTGGGACTGATGGGATTTATCTTCCATTACAGAAAGGATCCGAAAACATTTTATGTGTTGCTGGCATTATTCCTGTTTACAAGTTTTGCACTCAAGATTTTCCTTAATGAACGTCCTTTTGAACCGCGTGAACGTGATTATGCAGTAGTAGGGTCGTTTATGGTTTTTGCTATTTGGGTAGGATATGGTGTATATGCAGTATACGAATTCCTTGCTTCAAAAATAAATGCAAAAGTGGCGCTTCCTGCTGTTTTGGCCGTAACATTCCTGGCTTCACCAGTCCTTATGGCTAAGGAGAACTGGGACGATCACGACCGCTCCGAAAAATATACGGCGTTGGCTCTAGGGCGTGCTTATCTTGACTCACTCGATAAAAATGCCATTATTTTTACCATTGGCGATAACGATACTTTTCCTTTATGGTACCTACAGGAAGTGGAAGGGTACAGAACCGATGTGCGGGTCGTTTGTACTACCTTGCTGCAGGCGGAATGGTATATTGACCAGATGAAGGTAAAATCATATGATTCAGATCCTTTGAAAATCAGATTCAGTCACAAGCAGTATGCCGGGGAAAATCTTTATGTAGCGGCAATAGCGCCTACTGTTAACGAACGTTTTGACATAAATACCGTAATGGAATTCATCGCATCCGGAAGGCCTGAAACAAAGATGGAAACAGAATCAGGAGCCCAGATGACGCGTATCCCGACCAATAAGTTCAGTCTGGCAGTGGATAAGGAAAAAGTTTTGAAAAACGGAATTGTGTCTGAGAAGTTTGCAGACCGTATTGTGAATGAAATTCCGATTGATGTTAAAACAAATGCGTTATATCGTATGCGCCTTATTATGTACGACATCATTGCCAACAATAACTGGGAACGTCCTGTTTATTTTACCGGAGGTTCCATTACCGATGAGGATTTTCTTTATATGAAAGATTATCTGCAGCTCAACGGTCTTGTTTATAAATTGGTGCCGGTAAAAGCAGAGCGTTTGTATAACAACCATCCTTTGTATATAGGAACCATCGATACCGAGAAGATGTATAATACAGTCAACAAATGGTATTGGGGTAATTTTGGAAGTACCAAAATATACCATGATCCTGAAACACGTAAAAACAGTATGAGTTTCCGTGTTAATCTTACAAGGCTTGCAGAACAGCTGGTTGAGGAAGGTAAAAAGGATAAAGCTGAAAAAGTAATCGAGATGGCCATGACCAATTTCCCTATCGATTATTACGGCCTGTATGTAACAGTAGAACCATTTGCCGATTTATACTACGCTGTCGGAAAGCCGAAAAAGGCTGCCGAAATTGCTTCCAGGCTGGTAGATAAAGCCATAGAAGAACTGGAATTCTATAAGGGGATGAGTACAGTTGAACAACGGGAATATGGATACGAAATCATCGCCGCCTTTGAAACCGTGTACCGCATCGTAGATAATTGTGAGATGCATAATGATTCAGCTACAGTATCAGCGTTGAATAAGCGTATAGCACCTTATGAAAAGCTGTTTGTCCGTTATCTGAATGCCTACAAACAGAATCAGGAGGAAGAAGCGAAAATGATGAAGAAGCAGGAAGAAATGCTACAGGATTCAGCAAAGATGACGGTTGATTCTACAAGACAATAGATATTGGAAGACGGTTTTTAGAAACCGTCTTTTTTTTAAGGCCGCGAGGTTGTATTTTTGCAAACGAAATCAAAAAATATGTTAGAAAATAAAGATCAAAACAGGACATCTTTAGGTCAGCTTGGAGAATTTGGGCTCATAAGCCACCTTACAAAGAGTTTTCCAATAAATCACAAGTCAACATTAAAAGGTGTTGGAGATGATGCGGCCGTATTGGATTTTAAAACAAAAAAGGCCGTTATATCAACAGATCTTCTGGTTGAAGGGGTGCATTTCGATTTAAGCTACATGCCGTTGAAACATCTTGGCTATAAAGCTGTAGTCGTAAATGTTTCGGATATCTGTGCCATGAATGCTGTTCCGACCCAGATAACGGTTTCTATTGCGGTTTCAAACCGTTTTCCGTTGGAAGCCATGGAAGAATTATATGAAGGAATCCGTTTGGCATGCAGTGCTTATAAACTGGATCTCGTAGGAGGTGATACCACCTCAAGCACAACGGGACTTCTGATGAGCATAACGGCGATTGGGGAAGCTAAAAAAGAAGAGATCGTATATCGTTCAGGAGCCCGTGAAAGTGATCTTTTGGTCGTTAGCGGTGATATAGGAGCTGCCTATATGGGATTGCAGGTGCTGGAACGTGAGAAACAGGTGTACCTTGTAAATCCGCAAAGCCAGCCCGATCTTGAAGATTATTCCTATATTATTGAGCGACAGTTAAAACCCGAAGCAAGGACAGACATCAGGGAGCTGCTTAAGAAACTGGATGTAAGTCCGACAGCAATGATCGATGTTTCAGACGGAATTTCTTCTGAGATAATGCATATTTGTAAGGCTTCAGGTGTAGGATGTAATCTTTTTGAAGAAAAGCTGCCACTTGACCCTCAATTTATGAATGTATGCGAGGAGTTCAATCTTGACAGTACCACCATCGCCATCAACGGAGGGGAAGATTACGAACTGCTGTTCACAATTCCGATTAATGATTTTGATAAAATTAAGGGGAATCCCAACCTTACCGTTATCGGCCATATGACGGCGGAAGCAGAAGGAGTCCATCTTATAACGAGGGAAAATACGAAATTGCCGCTTAAGGCGCGTGGTTGGAATGCCTTGCAAGAATAATAGAGACTAAATAAAAAACAGAGCATTATGCTCTGTTTTTTATTTAATGAGGACTCAACATGTTTTGCGGGTTGAGGTAAGTGTCGAGTTGTTCCTTGGTCAATATATTGTGTTCCAATATAAGGTCATACACGCTTCGGTTTTCTTCAAGCGCCTGTTTGGCAATTTTAGTACTGTTTTTATAACCAATAATAGGGTTAAGGGCAGTCACGATCCCGATGCTGTTCTGTACTTCCTGTTTCAGATGTTCCACATTGGCAGTAATGCCTTCAATACATTCAATACGAAGGGTATTTATTGCATTGGTGAGGATCTCGATGGAGTCAAACAGCGACAGGGCAATGATGGGTTCCATAACGTTGAGCTGGAGCTGGCCGGCTTCGGCAGCGAGACAAACCGTTGTTTCGTTTCCAATGACCTTGAAGCAGACCTGGTTGACCACTTCCGGAATAACAGGATTTACTTTTCCTGGCATAATGGAAGATCCGGGTTGTTTAGGAGGCAGGTTGATTTCAAATAACCCGGTCCTTGGTCCGGAGGTAAGTAAACGCAAATCGTTGCAGATTTTGGAAAGTTTGATGGAAAGCTTTTTTAAGGCACCTGCATAGGCAACAAAACCACTGGTGTCCGATGTTGCTTCCACAAGGTTTTCAGCAAGTTTTACAGGCTCGTTAAGGAGTTGTCCTAACTTTTCAGTACATAGTTGCGCATATCCTTTAGGAGCATTAAGACCGGTTCCTATGGCTGTTGCTCCCATATTGACCTCGAGGAACTGGAAAGCCTGTTCCTGAAGATAGGGGATCTCTTTTTTAAGCGTAATGGCAAAAGCTTCAAATTCCTGACCTAATGTCATCGGAACCGCATCCTGTAGCTGAGTCCGTCCCATTTTTAGAACATGTTCGAATTCCTTAGATTTGCGGTCGAAGGCAAAGAAAAGCTTTTCCAGCGCATCTGTAACGTTCTTAGACGACTGGTATAAGGCCAGTTTAAGGGCAGAGGGATAGGCATCATTGGTAGACTGTGAAAGGTTTACATGATCGTTCGGAGAACAATACTGGTATTCTCCTTTTGCATGTCCCAGCTTTTCCAGCGCGATGTTGGCAATTACTTCGTTGGCGTTCATGTTCACGGAAGTCCCGGCACCACCCTGTATCATATCTATAGGGAAATGCTCAAAGTACTGATCTTTCAAAAGATCAAGGCAGGCTTCCGATATGGCTTTTTTACGTTCCTCATCAATAAGTCCCAGTTCAAAATTGGCCTCTACAGCTGCCAGTTTTACAATCGCCAGCGATTTGATGAATAGGGGGTATTGCGATAATTTATGGTTCGAAATCTTAAAATTATTCAAGGCTCTTTGGGTCTGTACCCCGTAGTAAGCATTTTCAGGAACTTGTAAATCTCCAAGTAAATCTGATTCTGTTCTGAAAGAATTCATGTTTTTTATTTACAAATTACGAAAAAATCAGAAAATATCGTACATTGTTAAACTAATATTAACAATATGATAGCTTTAGTGATCGGTGCTACGGGTGCAACAGGTAAAGATCTGGTGCAGCAATTGATAAAAGATGCTTATTTTACTGAAATCAGACTGTTTGTAAGAAGAGCTGTTCCCTATGAACATCCTAAAGTTAAAATCGTAATTGTTGATTTCGATCAACTGGAAGATTTCTCGGAGGAAATTTCCGGTGATGTTCTTTTTTCATGCCTCGGAACAACCCTGAAACAGGCTGGGTCTAAGGAAAATCAATGGGAAATTGATTTTGATATACCTTATGTTTTCAGTAAAATAGCGAAAAGAAACAAGGTGCCTACCTGTGTGCTCGTATCTTCTTACGGGGCATCTCCTGACAGCTACGTTTTTTATTCGCGCATGAAAGGCACGCTTGAAGAAGCTTTGGAAATACTTAATTTTAATCATCTTGTTATTTTTAAACCAGGAAGTCTTATAAGGGAAGGGACAGATCGCCTGGGAGAAAAAATTTCTATAAAATTGCTGAGATGTTTAAATACCCTTGGTTTGCTGAGAAAATTCCGTCCGCTTTCAACAGCCGTTTTGGCCCAGAAACTGGTAAAGGCATCTAAACAGGTACAGCAGCGTAAAGAAATTATAGAGCTGGACCAGATCTTTACCTATTAAAAGGTAGATAGGCATTTTTAATATGTTCTATCCGGATGTGGGGAGCAATAAGGATCGAGATAATGTCCAGGCTGATTTCAAGGTTCAGGTTGTTTTGGGAAACATATGCATTGGTTGCCTCAAGTATAAGCCGGATTTTTTTAGGATTGACAAAATGTTCGGGAGCACCGAAAACATCAGAACTTCTCGTTTTAACTTCAACAATGGCCAGTGTGTTGTTTTTTCTTGCGATAATGTCGATTTCGGCTTTCCCGAAACGGTAATTGGTTTCCAGTATCTCGTAACCGGATTTCCTGAGATGCGCCTGTGCTCGTTCTTCTCCATTCTTTCCCGTGTCGTTATGAGTCGCCATTTTTTAGATATACCTTAGTGTTGTTTCTACTTCATTTACTTCCAAACAGACCTTTGTGCCTAGTTTTAACGCACGGTTGTCCGGAATATGTCCTGCCGGAAATTCGAAACAAACCGGGAAACCGAATTCTTTTGTAATGTCAAGTACAATCTGTTTCACATCGTAACCGAATGGGATCTGGTTGTCGTGCATGTCGGTCATTCCGCCTATGATGAGCCCGTTAAGCTTATCAAAATAACCGTTGCGCTTCAAATTGTAGAACATCCGGTCTATGTGGTAAAGATATTCGTCAAGATCCTCAAGATAAAGTATTTTGCCGGCCGTATCGAGTGAAGACTGCGATCCCAGAAGACTGTATATAATGGAAAGGTTCCCGCCTATAAGTAAACCCTCTGTTACTCCACTTTTATTTCCGGGATCTGATTTAATTCTAAATGAATATTCCTCGTTGAAAAGAGCCCTGAATAAAGTTTCCCTGGCTTCGGGTAATGCGCGCGGAACAGAATAGGGCATAATGGCGTGCAGGGTGGCCACTCCAAGGTTGTGAATGTGGCTGTGCAATACGGTGATGTCGCTGAAGCCGATGACCCATTTGGGATTTTGAACGAAACCTGAGAAATCGATTTGGTCAATAATACGTACAGTGCCGTATCCGCCGCGTGCTATCCAGACAGCTTTGATGTCCTTTCGGTCGAGCATGCGCTGAAGGTCTTCTGTGCGCTGCTCGTCTGTGCCTCCCAGCTGGTTAACATTTACATCGATCGTGCTTCCAAACTCGATTTCCAATCCCCAGGATTCAAAAAGACTGATTGCTTCAACCGCTTCGTCGGAAGAATAACTTCTGGCAGTACACACAATAGCTACTTTATCGCCCTTTTTTAGGTAAGGAGGTGTTTTCATATAAAATTCATCGTTGCTGTTCAACATTAAGCAAAGTAAGGGAAAAATCTAAAAGATCAGGTATGGCGGCGGAATATTTTAAAATCCTTTTGTCTGTTTTTCTCCCTGTCGCAAAAATTAATGACAATTTTCATTTAGATTTTTTCTCGAAAATCTAAATAGAATGAATAATGACAGGCGAATTAAGGAAATGAAATTAACCGGACATTAGCGAAAAAGGCAAACAGAAATTTTTAATCAGGGAATTTTCCGATAAGTGAAACAGTTAACCGAAATAATAACAAATGTTTAAGAAGACCGGAATTAGTATTTTTGCGTTTAGTTTTTTAAATTTGCAGGATAACATTAATTCATTGAACTATGTATCCAGAAGAAATAGTAAAACCGATGCAGGAAGAATTGACTTCAGCTGGTTTTCAGGCATTATATACATCACAGGAAGTAGAAAACGCATTGGCAAAAGATGGTACGACTTTAGTAGTTGTTAATTCTGTTTGCGGATGTGCAGCGCGCAACGCCCGTCCGGGAGCGAGAATGAGTTTGGATAATACAAAAAAACCAGACCATATCGTAACGGTATTTGCAGGTGTTGATAAAGAAGCTGTTGATGCAGCACGCGAAAAAATGTTCCCATTCCCTCCATCATCACCGTCTATGGCTTTGTTTAAAAACGGAGAATTGGTTCATATGTTGGAACGTCATCATATTGAAGGACATCCTGCTGAGATAATTGCAGAGAATTTAAAAGAAGCATATAACGAACATTGCTAATTTTAATACAAAAATTGTATAAAAAACCACCGTTTTTCGGTGGTTTTTTTTATTTGTCGTATATTTGTCGATAAATAAGGCAAAAAAGTGCACAAAATTTTATCCTATCCATTAAGCATCATATATTATATTTTCTTAAGCCTGGCCCTGTTGGTGTTTCATCCCGTTCAGTGGTTTTGTTTAAAAGTTTTTGGATATCAGGCCCATAAAATGAGTGTAGACCTTCTGCAATGGTTCCTTATGAGGAGTGCCAATGTATTGGGGACGACCTTCAATGTTAAAGGAAGGGAGCTTTTACCTGTCGGAAAACCGATTATTTACGTATCCAATCATCAGTCGATGTTTGATATTGTATCGATTATATGGTTTTTAAGGATAACACATCCCAAATTCGTCAGCAAGAAGGAATTGGGCAGGGGGATACCCAGTGTGTCGTTCAACCTAAAGTATGGAGGATCTGTGCTTATTGACCGTAACGATCCCAAGCAGGCTTTGCCGGCTATAAAGGGCCTTGGAGAATACATACAGAAATTCCGCAGGTCAGCGGTTATTTTTCCGGAAGGAACCCGTTCTAAAAACGGAAAGCCCAAAAGGTTTTCCGAAAACGGTGTAAAAATGCTCTGCAAGTTTGCTCCTGATGCTTACGTGGTACCTTTGACCATTAACAATTCATGGAAGATGTTCCGTTTTGGAATGTTTCCTATGGGGTTGGGAAGTGCCATTACGTTGGAAGTTCATGAAGCAATGAAAGTTTCGGATTACGATTTTAAAACACTTTTCGAAAAAACGGAACAAGCAATTGTTTCTTCAATAAAATAACGCAGCTTTAAGCTGTACAAAACATATAAAAATGTCTATTCAAAATGTGAGGTTGGAAGTAATGCAGTTCTTGGAAAAGAACATAGATACTTTTGTACAGAATTATCTTATTCCTGTAGAAAAGATCTGGCAACCTTCTGATATGTTACCCGATTCACGAAGTGAAAACTTCATTGAAGAAGTTCGTGAACTGCAAGCCTATGCAAAAGAACTGCCGTATGATTTCTGGGTAGTTCTAGTAGGAGATACCATTACCGAGGAGGCGCTGCCTACTTATGAATCCTGGTTAATGGATGTGGAAGGAGTCGATCAGAGAGGGGGAGAAGATGGAGATGGTAACGGATGGGCAAAATGGATCCGCCACTGGACGGGTGAAGAAAACCGCCACGGGGATTTGCTTAATAAATACCTGTACTTATCAGGACGTGTAAATATGCGCGAGGTGGAGGTTACCACACACCACCTCATCAACGATGGTTTTGATCCGGGTACCGATCGCGATCCTTATAAGAATTTTGTGTTTACAAGCTTTCAGGAACTCGCTACTTATGTGTCGCATAACCGTGTAGCGCAACTCGCTAAGAAATATGGTGATCATAAATTGTCGAAGATATGCAGAATCATAGCCGGAGACGAAATGCGCCACCATCATGCCTATTCTGAATTCGTTGAGCGCATCTTCCAGGTAGATCCATCAGAGATGATGAAGGCGTTCCATTATATGATGAAAAAGAAGATCACCATGCCGGCAAACCTAATCAGGGAGTCCGGAGGAGCGATCGGAGATGCTTTTCACCATTTTTCGGAATCGGCGCAGCGAATCGGGGTTTACACCTCAATGGACTATGTTGATATTCTGAACAAGCTTATCAAACGCTGGGAAATTGATAAAATCACGAACCTGACGGATGAAGCGGAAAAAGCCCGGGACTACCTGATGAAACTTCCGGACCGAATGGCTAAACTGGCCGACCGTATGAAGATTTCGGATGAATCACATGTTTTCAAGTGGGTAACGCCTGCAACTTTAAAATAATTTATAACAAGCTGATATTTTATCAGCTTTTTTTATCGTGAAAATGAATTATATAGATCACACCATACATTACGTTAAAAAGGAACTGGAAGGAGCTGAAGCAGGACACGACTGGTTTCATATAGAGCGGGTGTACCGCAATGCCCTTCATCTTTTGAAAACAGAAAAAGCAGATGAACAGATCGTGATTCTGGCCGCCTTGCTTCATGATATTGCTGACAGCAAGTTTCATAACGGAGATGAAGCTATAGGTCCGAAAAAGGCATATGACTTTATGACTTCCATACATCTGGATGAAGAGGTTAAAAAGCAGGTGGTACTCATTATTGAAAATATTTCGTTTAAAGGCGGGAATTTTGAAAGAAAGTTTCATTCAAAGGAGCTGGAAGTCGTTCAGGATGCAGACAGGCTGGATGCCATCGGGGCTATTGGTATTGCAAGGGCTTTTCAGTACGGAGGCTTTAAGAACAGGACGATTTACGATCCCGGTGAAAAACCTAAGATGAATATGACAAGGGAAGAGTACAAAAAGCATACGGGGAATACGGTGAATCATTTCTATGAAAAATTGTTGTTGCTTAAGGATCTTATGAATACAGATTCAGGAAAGGAAATGGCCCTGGCGCGTCATCAATACATGGAAGGTTTTCTTCAGCAGTTTTTGGATGAATGGAACGGTTTAAAATAAAGGGTATGGAACAAGATCAACAATATACTAACGGGTATGGCAATCATGCCATAGAACGCAAACCGATCTATTACGGTCGGTATGGAAACAGTATCGGTACAGCCGGATTTATATTGTCGGTACTGGCTGTTTTATGTTTCTGGATTCCTGTGTTAGGGCAGGTTCTCTGGTTTTTGGGATTGGTGTTTTCATGCTTGGGAATGCTTAGGAAACCTAAAAGCTTCGCCGTTGCCGGACTTATCCTTTCATTGGCCGGGCTCGTCCTCTTTGCATTGGGCGTATTCTTTTTTGTGGCTACTACCGTTTTTTCGCCCTTAACATCTAGCTGAATCTTGACATAACCCGCCCCAGCTGATGCGAGAAGGTATGTTTCAGCTGGTTGTAATCTACCACATCGGTGAGCAGGTCGCGAATGTTTTCAGGCTGTGCCTGTATCTGATTCTTGAGGTCTTCAATAATCTCAAATATGAGGTAGGAACGCAGTGTTAAGATGGTCTCGGTCACATATTGCTGAACTGCAGCCTCTTTTCCTTTTACCAGGATGTTTTGTTTTTCCCAGTTGTGAAGGCTGTATCGTTCCTCGTCCATAATAATGGAGGTGATTTCTGCAGAAAGCTGCGGGTTAACCTGAGCCAGATAGTTTTCAAGGTGCCAGTTTTCATGGGTATGGTAAAAGGAAATAATGTCCTTGAAAATGGCTTTGAATGCAGGGTTGCTCATTTCGATTTCGTCTTCCTGCAGACTCAGGAACACCTTGTCGAACACTTTTCTCCTTACACGGTTCTTACTCGTCACAACCTTTTCGTCTTCTACGGTGAGTTCGAATTCTTCAAAATCTTCTTCGTAATGACCGTATATAAGTAAAATTTCAATTATTTTGCGCTCGAGCAGGAACATAACGTCTACTTTCTCCTTTGATAAAGGATCCGTTTCCGTTTTTACAACTTCCATTTTACGTTCCTGGACAAATTTTTTGTTGATTTCCTGCAATTCCTTTTTGCTTATCTGGGCCAGGGAATTAAACAAGACATCTTCTGAGATATCCATAATAGATGCGCATTCCTGAACATATACTTCGCGTTGGATATGGTCGGGAACTTTTGAAATGGACACCATGATATCACGTATAACGTCGGCCTTTTTGATCGGGTCGTTTGCAGCATCCTTCATCAACAGGTTGGCCTTGAATCGGATGAAATCGGTAGCCGTTTCTTTAAGATAGCGCTGAAGTTCGTCAACAGGTGTTTTTCTGGCGAAACTGTCCGGATCCTCTCCTTCGGGAAACGTACAAACACGTACGTTCATTCCCGCTTCAAGGATGAGGTCGATTCCGCGTAACGACGCACGCATACCGGCAGCATCCCCATCGAACAGTACTGTAATGTTCTTTGTCAGGCGGTTGATAAGCCTGATCTGGTCGGGGGTCAGCGCAGTACCCGAAGAAGCTACGACATTTTTAATGCCCGACTGGTGCATCTGGATCACATCGGTATAACCTTCCACCAGGTAGCAGTTGTCTTTTGAAGCGATTTCCTGTTTGGCCTGAAAGATACCGTAGAGCACCTTGCTTTTATGATAGATGTCGCTTTCCGGGGAATTCAGATATTTAGCTGCTTTTTTGTCGTTGGTCAGAATCCGCCCGCCAAACCCCAGAATCCGTCCCGACATACTTTGAATAGGAAACATTACACGTCCCTTGAAACGGTCGAACATCTTATCCTCTTTGACAATGGTAAGTCCTGTCTTTTCAAGAAACTCAAGCTGGTATCCTTTTGAAAGGGCTTCATTGGTAAAGGCATCCCATTGATTAAGGCAGTATCCAAGCTGAAAGGTCTCGATGGTGGATTCGGTAAAACCACGTTCCTTAAAATAAGAATGGCCTATGGCAAGTCCTTCATCGGTTTTTAGCATAACCTCATGGAAATACTTTTTAGCATATTCACTAACGATAAACAGGCTTTCCCGTTCGTTAAGAGCCTGCTTTTCTTCATCGCTCTGTTCCGTTTCCTCTACTTCGATCTGGTATTTGTTGGCCAGATAGCGCAAAGCTTCCGGATACGAAAAATGTTCGTGCTCCATAATGAAACTTAAAGCATTTCCTCCTTTTCCTGAAGAGAAATCCTTCCATATCTGCTTGGCAGGAGAAACCATAAACGAAGGAGTTTTTTCGTTTACAAACGGGCTTAATCCCTTGTAGTTGCTTCCTGATTTCTTTAACTGTACGAAATCTCCGATGACCTCTTCTACACGGGCAGCTTCAAAAATAGCATCTATGGTTTCCTTCTTAATCATATTGCAAATATAAAGATTTGTGGGCTCAATGCTTTAAAGTATCTTTGATTATATGAAGGGGAAATACTGAAACAAAAATTCATGAAGAAAGCATATGTTTTTAGCGGGCTTGGGGTTGATAAAAGAGTTTTTGATTCTATGGATTTCGGTGATCTTGAAGTGGAATTTGTAGATTGGATCAAGCCGGAAAAAAAGGAATCGCTTCCGCAATATGCCCTGATAATTTCCAGATCTATACATACGGAAAACCCTGTGCTTATCGGATTGTCATTCGGAGGGATGGTTGCCGCGGAAATTTCCAGGATAATGCAGTGCAGCAGGATCATCCTTATAGCTTCTGCAACAAATATCAAAGAATTGCCGGCTCTGTACAGGGTGGCGGGTTTTCTGAAGATTCAGAAACTCATACCGACGGCGTTGTTAAAAAAAAGGAATAGTTTAGCAGATTGGTTTTTCGGAATCACGTCGAAGGAAGAGCAGTTTTTTTTAAAGGGTATTTTAAAGGATACAGATCCTGTTTTTATAAGGTGGGCACTGACTGCTGTTTTGAACTGGAAAACAAAAGAAGCAGCTGAAAATGTTTTTTGTATTCATGGCGATAAGGACCGTATCATTCCCCTTAGACTTGTAAGTGCTGATTACGTTGTGCGGGATGGCGGTCATTTTATGACCGTAAACAGAGCGAAAGAAATAAGTTCCGTTATTAAAGAGCTGATGAAGGTGTAATGCGTACGGAATATCTTTAAAAATAGTCTGTAGAAATACTTTAAAAACACAGAAAAAAATAAACTATATTTGCATATTATAGTTTTCGGATTCTGGGAACGGAAGCATACAGTCCTCCGATGCAGGCGCTGTGTGTGGATCTTTCGGATTTCAGAGGCTCCGATCCTCAACATTTTTTGACATTTTATTGCCAATGAAGAATATTAGAAATTTTTGTATTATCGCGCACATCGACCATGGAAAAAGTACACTGGCCGACCGTTTATTGGATGCTACACAAACTGTTACGGCGCGTGAAGCACAGGCGCAGCTTTTAGATAATATGGATTTGGAGCGCGAGCGAGGGATTACGATCAAGTCACATGCGATTCAGATGGAGTTTGATTATAAGGGAGAGAAATACATACTGAACCTTATCGATACTCCGGGACACGTTGATTTTTCGTATGAAGTTTCCCGTTCCATCGCGGCTTGTGAAGGAGCATTGCTGATTGTGGATGCCGCGCAGAGTATTCAGGCTCAGACCATCTCAAACCTTTACCTGGCTTTGGAAAATGATCTTGAGATCATCCCGGTATTGAACAAGGTGGATCTTCCTTCTGCCAACCCGGAAGAAGTAAGTGATGATATAGTGGAATTATTAGGTTGCAAACATGAAGATATTATCCATGCATCAGGAAAAACCGGATTCGGTGTAGATAAGATTCTGGAAGCCATAGTAGAGCGTATTCCTGCGCCTGCAGGAGATCCGGAAGAGCCCCTGCAGGCCCTTATTTTTGATTCTGTTTACAATCCTTTCCGCGGAATTGAAGTTATCTTCCGTGTTTTGAACGGTGAAATAAAAAAGAATCAGAAAATCAAGTTCATGGCTACAGGCAATGAATATTATGCTGACGAAATCGGAACATTGAAACTGAACCAGGTTCCGAAACAGAAAATCTCTACAGGTGATGTAGGATACCTTATTTCGGGAATTAAGGAAGCGAAGGAAGTAAAGGTAGGTGATACGGTTACAGATGCCGTAAACCCTACAAAGAATATGATTTCAGGTTTTGAAGATGTAAAACCAATGGTATTTGCAGGTATTTATCCTGTTGATACGGAAGATTATGAAGATTTACGGGCTTCAATGGAAAAACTGCAGTTAAATGATGCTTCACTTGTGTTCCAGGCAGAAAGTTCAGCCGCTTTAGGATTCGGTTTCCGTTGTGGATTCCTTGGAATGCTGCATATGGAGATTATTCAGGAACGCCTGGAAAGGGAATTCAACATGACGGTGATTACTACAGTTCCCAACGTATCGTATTTCGCCTATACCAAAAAAGAACCTGAAACGGCCTTTATTGTAAACAACCCGTCCGACTTACCGGAGCCGTCTAAACTGGACCGTGTGGAAGAGCCTTTTATTAAGGCTACGATCATTACGAAAGCGGATTTCGTTGGACAGGTGATGAGCCTTTGTATCGAAAAACGCGGTCAGATCACCAACCAGACATACCTGACTCCTGAGCGTGTAGAATTAAACTTCGACATGCCGCTTGCAGAAATTGTATTTGACTTCTACGATCGCTTAAAAACGGTTTCAAAAGGATATGCTTCATTTGATTACCACCCTATCGGTATGCGTACTTCTAAACTTGTACGTTTAGATGTTTTACTTAACGGTCAGAATGTAGATGCCCTTTCTGCATTGATACACGAGGACAATGCATATCATATTGGTAAAAAGATGTGTGAGAAGCTTAAAGAGCTTATCCCGCGCCAGCAGTTCGATATTCCGATCCAGGCTGCAATCGGGGCTAAAATCATCGCCCGTGAAACCATCAAGGCATTGCGTAAAGACGTTACGGCTAAATGTTACGGGGGGGATATTTCACGTAAACGTAAATTATTGGAAAAACAGAAAGCAGGTAAGAAGCGTATGCGCCAGGTAGGGAATGTAGAAATTCCGCAATCGGCATTTATGGCGGTACTGAAGCTTAATGATTAATAAAAAAAACCACTCAGATGAGTGGTTTTTTTTATTGTTGTTTTCTTAAAAGGTCTCTGATTTCAGCCAGCAGCTCTTCCTGTGTTGGTCCTTTCGGAGCTTCAGGAGCCGGAGCAGGTTCTGCCTTTTTAAGTCTGTTGATCCCCTTGATCATCATAAACAGTGCGAAAGCCACGATAATAAATGAGATAGCTGCCGATAAGAAGTTACCATATTTAATCGCTGTTCCCGGAATAACAAGTTCCGATAAATTCTGAAGGTTGGCTGCTTCAAGAGCAGGTGTCAGTATCGCCGGTGTGATGATGTCTTCCACAAGGGAAGTCACAATCTTTCCGAACGCACCTCCGATTACAACCCCAACTGCTAAATCAATAACATTGCCCTTAACGGCAAATTCTTTAAATTCTTTTAAAAATCCCATAACAACTTTGTTTTAATTCAATTCAAAGCTAAAATACAATTTTCTGTTAATATTTTCTATTCCTTGAAAAAAATTCGCTTTACGCGCTGTGAAATAGACGTCATCACTTCATACGGGATGGTTTCCCATATCCTTGCAACTTCCGTTATGCGCAGGTCGTTCCCGAATACAATGACTTCATCACCTATGCTGAGGTCGATTTCCGTACAGTCCACCATAAGCATATCCATGCAGATAGATCCAATAATTGGGACCCTTTTACCGTTGATAAGCACAGACCCTTTACCGTTTCCGTATGACCGTCTGATACCGTCGGCATATCCGATGGGAATGGTGGCGATCCTGCTGTCACGGGATGCGATGAACCGTCTGCCGTACCCTACACTTTCTCCGGCACTTATATCGTTTATTTGCAATACAACCGTTTTAAGCGTTGCCACATTCTGCAGCTGGGCATCTTCTGTTTCGTCGTTTCCTGCACCGTATAATCCCACGCCGAGACGTACCATATCCATCTGATAATCGCTGAAATTGTAAATTCCTGAAGTATTTAAAATATGCAGAATCGGATTTATCCTGAGGTGGTCTGTTAAATAAGCGGCCCATTTCTGGAACATATGGATCTGGTTTAAGGTAAATGCTTTTTCTTTGGGCATATCGCTTGTAGATAAATGCGAGAAAATACTGGCAATGTGTATTGTTTTATTATGTTCCAGCAAGGAAATAAGTTCCGGAAAGTCCTTTTCGGTAAATCCGAGTCTGTTCATGCCTGTATTGAGCTTGAGATGGACTGGATATTCATAAAGGTTCTGCGCCTCGGCAATCCGTAAAAAGGTTTGGAGCTCGGTTGTATTATAGATCTCGGGTTCCAGCTGGTAGGCGATCATTGTTGAAAAAGCCGAGTTTTCAGGGTTCATCACGATAATGGGAATACGGATGCCGGCCTTGCGCAATTCCACGCCTTCATCGGCAAAAGCAACACCGAGATAGGCCACCTGGTGGTGGGCAAGCAGTTTGGCGATCTCATAGCTTCCGTTTCCATAGCCAAAAGCTTTTACCATGACCATGATACGGGTCGAAGGTTGCAGTTTCGATTTGTAGAAGTTGAGGTTGTGGCTTATGGCATCCAGGTTGATTTCCAGGACAGTCTCGTGCGTTTTCTCTTCCAGTTCAGATACTATTTTTTCAAATTCAAAACTGCGTGAACCTTTGATAAGGAGGGTTTCGTTACGGAACGATTTTAAGTTGAAATCGCTGAGAAAGGTGTCGGTGTCCGGATAACTCTGGAACTGGTGTACGTTCGTTAAATACCTTGAGATACGTTCTCCGATTCCTATGACACGGTTTATATGATTTTGTTTGAGCAATTGTCCTACCTTTTCGTAAAGTACTTCCGGCGGAAAACCGCTTTGGAAAATATCTGAAAGTATAACGGTCTTCTGCTGATGGGTTTTTTGCTGTTCCAGAAAATCCAATGCTATTTTTAAAGACTGGTAATCACTGCTGTAACTGTCGTCTATGAGCAGGCAGTCATTGTTCCCTTTTTTTATCTGTAAACGCATTTGGACAGCATGCAGCTTTGGTATAGCCTGTTTTATATAATCGGTGCTGATGTTCATATAAAGCAACACGGTAATGCAGGTTGCCGTATTTTCAATAGAAGCAAGATCTGTAAACGGAAGCTGCACCTGGAAATTTTTTCCCGAGTAGCTTACATCCAGCATTGAACCCGATTTTTGGAACCGTACATCAGCCTCTTCCGTAAAGCTCCAGTTCATCCATTTTGGAGTTAAAGGCCGTAGCGAGTCAATGAGGTCCGTTTTTTCGCTGATGAGAACTTCTGCATCTTTAAAAAGGATTAACTTTTCCTTTAGCTTTTCTTCTTTTGAAGAAAATCCCTCATTATGGGCAGTCCCAATATTGGTGAGCACCCCAATGGTGGGACGTATAACCTTTTCAAGATATACCATCTCGTTGGGCTGCGAAATTCCCGCTTCGAAAATACCGAGGTTGTGCTCATCGTTGATGCTAATAACAGAAAGGGGCACCCCCACCTGCGAATTATAGCTTTTGGGACTTTTGATGATATTAAAGCTAGGGGAAAGCAATTGGTTGAGCCATTCTTTTACGATGGTTTTACCGTTGCTCCCTGTGATGCCTATAACGGGAAAATGATAAGCATTGCGGTAATAGGCTACAAATTCCTGCAATGCGCGCAGGCTGTTGTCGACTTTAAAAAATAAAGCTTCTTCCAATACCGGAACCTCATCGGAGACAACAAAAAAACGAACGCCTTTTTCATAGAGGTCCTTAATGTATTCATGAGCGTTATGGTTGAGTCCCTTTAAGGCAAAAAACAGTGTGTTTTGTGCATTGCGCAGAGAACGGCTGTCTACAGAAATGTCCGATATTTCGATTTCCGCATTCCGCATGTTGGCCGTGCCCTTTAAAACGGTACAAAGTTCTTCGGTTGTAATTTTCATAATCCGCGAAATAAGATCAAAGGTACTAAGTTATTTTTTGAAAAATCTGTGAAACTTCTGTTTTGTTAACCAGCGATAATGTTGTACTTTGCATCACCTTTTCAATATTATGCAGGACATACATTTATATATCGGGCTCGTTTTGGCGTTGTTTATCGGCATTACTTTAGGGCTGATAGGCAGTGGAGGATCCATACTTACCGTGCCGATATTAGTGTATGTTGTCGGGATCGATCCGCTGATTGCAACGGCTTATTCGTTGTTTATCGTGGGAAGTACTTCGGCGGTAGGAAGCGTGAAAAACGCCATGGATCATAACATCAATTATAAAATTGTGTTGCTCTTTGGTATTCCTTCTCTTCTGGCCGTATTTTTCACGAGGTCGCAACTGCTTCCGCTTCTTCCGGATGCTATTACCTTAAGCAATAATGTCAGCGTGTCCAAATCAAAACTCATCATGCTTGTTTTTTCGGTGGTAATGTTTGCTGCTTCTTCAAAGATGATTCGCAAGCCCCGGCAGAAAAATCTGGCAACTCCTAAAATTGTTACCTCTGCAACTCCTTTAATTACACAAGGACTCCTGATTGGAACCGTTTCGGGTCTGGTAGGGGCAGGAGGCGGCTTTTTAATCATCCCCGTCCTGGTGTTTTTTGCGAACCTGCCCATGAAACAGGCAATAGGTACATCGCTAACCATTATCGCCATCCAGTGCCTGATCGGATTTACGGGAGATCTTGGGCAGCACGCGATTGACTGGACGATCGTACTGTCATTCTCTGCTGTTTCGGTCATTGGGTTGTTTATTGGAAACAAACTGTCGAAAAGGATTATAGACGGAAGCCTGCGACAGATTTTCGGGTGGTTCATTTTAGTGATGTCCCTGTATATAATGTTTAAGGAACTGTTTTAAGTAGGTAACATTGGTTACCTAAGGTTTATTTTAGAATTCGTACTTTTGTACTAGATATTATTGAGCTATGAAGATTGAACAAATTTATACAGGATGTCTGGCGCAGGGCGCCTATTATATTGAAAGCGATGGTGAAGTAGCCATTATTGACCCTTTACGCGAGGTACAGCAATATATTGACAAAGCCGCTGCAGGCAATGCAAAGATAAAATATATATTCGAAACGCATTTTCATGCAGATTTCGTAAGTGGGCATCTGACCTTGTCCGAGAAAACGGGAGCGCCTATTATTTACGGACCTACCGCATCACCTTCGTTTAAAGCGCATATTGCAAAAGATGGGGAAGAATTCAAGCTCGGAAAACTTACAATTACCGCTTTACATACACCGGGGCACACAATGGAAAGCACAACGTACCTGTTGCGTGATGAAAACGGGAAGGACCATGCTATTTTCAGTGGCGATACTTTGTTTTTAGGTGATGTGGGACGCCCGGATCTCGCACAGAAAGCGGCTCATATGACGCAGGAAGAACTTGCTGCTACACTTTATGAAAGCCTTCGCTCGAAGATCATGCCTTTGGCTGATGACGTAATTGTGTATCCGGCACATGGTGCAGGATCGGCATGTGGTAAGAATTTAAGCAAAGAAACGGTTGGGACGCTGGGCGAACAGAAACGCACTAATTATGCGTTACGCGCCGATATGACTGTAGAAGAGTTCGTAGAAGAGGTGACCGACGGTTTACTGCCCCCACCTGTTTATTTCCCGGAAAATGTGCGGTTGAATAAAGAAGGATATGAATCGGTAGATGTTATTATTGAGCGGAACAAAGCCTTAAAACCGGAAGAATTCAGACAGGCAGCTGATGAAGCGCTGATCCTGGATGTCCGGGATGCAGACAGTTTCGGAAAAGCACACATACCGGGATCGATCTTTATAGGGATCGACGGAGGATTTGCGCCGTGGGTAGGTTCGCTCATCACCGATATAAATCAGCCCATCGTACTCGTTACACCGGAAGGACGCGAGCAGGAAACCATTACCCGTTTGGCACGTGTAGGTTACGACAATACCTTGGGATATCTTGAAGGAGGTATTCAGAGTTGGATCAACGCAGGTCTGGAAACCGACAGCATTGAAAGAATCACTGCAAACACGCTCGAGGCTTTAATGAACAGTGGCGAGGATTCGGTAATCGATGTACGGAAACCCGGAGAATATGATGCCGCCCATATTGCCGCCGTACCTAATATTCCTCTGGATTTTATCAATGAACACATTGCGGATTTTTCTTCAGATAAAACAACATATCTTCACTGTGCAGGAGGTTATCGTTCCATGATTGCCGCCTCTATACTTAAAGCACGTGGATTCCATAATATGATTGATGTCATTGGCGGATTCGGAGCTATTAAAAATACCGGGTTGCCTATTGTAACGCAGGAATGTACTAGCAGCTGCACAACAAAGTAATAAAATGAACTTGCTAAAATAAAGAAAGAGCTTGATGGATGAAATCAAGCTCTTTTTTACATTAACTAACTCTAATCTAAATATATATTCTCTCTGCTTTATTGCTTTTTAGAAATTGTAGTTTAAAGACACGCTGAAAGTAGATCCCAGTTTGTATGAACGTACCGTAACGTCTTTATCCAGATTCTCCTGTACACGGTCAATACTTGGGTTTAAAAGGTTCTTTGCCGATATCCCCATTCCGAAATTTTCGTTGAATTTTGTTTTAAGGATGAAATCCATCATTCCGAATCCTTTGTCAACCAGGTTTCCTTTCTGTTCGACACCGATGGCGTATAGCTTATCCGAATTGTAGTTGTAAGCCAGCGTAGCCATAATGTTTTTGTCTTTCCACGATCTGAAATATGTTAAATCAGCGTTCCCCAGAAATTCAGATGCTCCCGTAAAAGCTGATTTTTCATTTGTAAACAAGGTATTGAATCCCGTTTCAGCTTTAATTTTATCAGAGTTCAGTTCCTGATCGGTTTTCATGTAGGCAGCGTTTAAGCCAAATGACAGTTTGTTGTTGTCATCATCGTTGAAATATACGAGGTTCTTGCGTAATTCAACTTCAATACCGGCGGCATACCCGTAATCACCCGTGTTCAGGAACGAAATGTCGTTGGCTGCTGACGCAATGTTTGTTTCGTTGATCGGGTTTTTGATGTACTTTCCGAAAACTGTTGCCGAAACAACTTCATCGTTCTGTGGAAATAGCTCCCATTTGATGTCTACATTGTAGTTGTCTGAAGCGTAAAGGTCTTTGTTTCCGTATTTAATTTCCGTAACATCCTCATAAATAAAAGGGGCACGCTCCTTAAACTGCGGCATTGTATATGTTTTCGATGCAGCAAAACGAAGGTTCTGATTACCCGTAAGTTCATACTTCAGGTTCAGGCTTGGAAGGAACGCATTTTTTTCGTACAAATCACTTCCGCCCACGTTGTCGAGCTGGGTTTTCCATTCGATGTTCTGGCTGATGCGCTCATATCTGATTCCAAGAACGGCAAATAATTTTGAAGACAGCTGGTATTCAAGGTTGGCAAAACCGGCGTGAACATCCAGGTCACCATTGTAATACTGGGGCTCCAGCGGATTGTTGTCCCCGCGGAACGTGCTGATTCTGAAAAGTCCCTGCTCAAAATTCTGCTGGTTGAAGAACGAATCCAGGTTGTTGGCATCCCGGCCGATTTGCAACTGATCAGAAGCGATGTCAAAATTGAACTGACGTGCGTTGAATTCACGCTTTTTCATTTTTCCGTTGTATCCAACCACTAATTTTCCTTTATAGATTCCGTCTTCATTGGCATTGAATTTATAATCATAAGCTGCATTGAAGGCCAATTCATTCTCATTAAGGTCGTGGAAATAACGGTGGTTGTCCGATGCCGAGTTGGAAGCCAGTACGTAATCTCCTTCATCTTCACGGTATCTCAGGATGGTCTGCGTCCGGTCCGGCATAAAACTTTTTATACTGTTATATGAAACACCCCAAGAGAAGCTCTGGTTTTCGGCAACCTCATGTTTTCCAAGCAACTGATGAGCCATGAGCCTGTTCTCCGTATAATTGTTACGGGTTAAAATACCGCCTGTATTGCTTTCCGCAATGTCGCGTATGTATCCGCGGTAGTCATCATGTGTCTGCGTTGAAGAATTTACGAACAGGAAGTTGTAATCAATGTTGTTCTTACTGTTGATTTCGTAATCAGCGTTAAACATTCCCGTTGTCTTGGTTTCATAGCTGAAACGTTTATGGAAGAAATCCTTAAGACGCGCATTTTGTGCACTTACCTGTTTGTCTATTCCTTCTCTGTAACCGTAGTCGTTTTCAAAGGAAGCAGTAGCGAAAAGGTTGATTTTTCCTTCGTCGCCCACAAGGATGGATCCGCCTCCGTTTATTCCAAGATTAGAACCGAACGGAACCGCACGGTATGTTTTCAATGGAGTGGCAAAATTGTAACCACCTAATGGGTTGTTTGGAATTTCGTTGTTTTTGTTAAACCCTAATTTGCTCCTGCCTTCCTGTAAAAGGAAATCTTTAACACCAAGGGCATTGGTATTTCCCGATCCGCCGATGGTTATACCAAATGTCGGCTTACCTGTAAGTCTTTTAGAGTTGATGTCCACATTTCCTCCGGCGAAGTCACCGGAATTACGTGCTACATAGGTTTTGTCAATCGAGATGTATTCCACGATATCTGTTGAGAACAGGTCCAGTTCAATGTTTTTCTTTTCAGGATCGTTAGATACCACGGGAAGTCCGTTCATGGTTGTGCTGTTATACCGGTCTCCTAAACCGCGCACAAAGATTCCTCCTGTACTTTCCTGTTTGGTTACCCCTGAAGTCTTGGCTACTGCCGCCGCAACATCGCTGACACCTTTTCTTGAAAGCTCCTGAGCACCGATCTGCTGTTTGATTTCGAGTGATTTACGTTGTTCGTTAAGGAGGGCCGATTCAGTGGCCTTTTTATTATTTACCGTAATCACTACCTCGTCAAGCGCGTCGTTTTCTGCAACAAGGCTGATGGAAACGTCTTGCGGGTGAACCGTTTCGTATGACATAACATATGTCTGGTAACCCGTATAAGAAGCTTCGAGTAAATAAGAACCTTCATTACATTCAATTTCAAAATAACCGTTTTCATCTGTATTGGCGCCGAATTCGGTGTTTTGAAGCATTACCGTAGCATATGCCAAAGGGGTGTTATTGTTCGAAGAATCATAAATATACCCCTTAATGGTTTGCGCTTCCTGGGCATAACCTGCCGCTCCAAATAATAAAGCAACAGCTAAAAAATTTAATTTCATTTTGTGTGTGTTCTAATTTTTCGAGGCAAAGGAACTACCTTTAGGTTATTGAAGTGTTACAGTAATTTTATCAATAAGTTGGTTTTGTGTAAACAAATTGTTACCACATTAAATAATTGTTAAGCGGGTATTTGTTTTTTATTTATCTTTATTTTTACACTCAGAAACAACACAGAAAAAAGATGAAAAATAAGGATATCAAGATCTTATTGGTTGATGATGATGCCGATATATTGGAAATTGTAGGTTTTAATCTGGAGTCGGAAGGATATCAGGTAATTAAGGCTCACAATGGAAAAGAAGCGATATCAGTTGCAAAAAAGGAACATCCGAATCTGGTAATACTGGATGTGATGATGCCCGAAATGGACGGGATCGAGGCGTGCGAAGCCATGCGTAAGCTTCCCGAGCTACAAAGTACCATCATTACATTTCTAACAGCCCGCGGTGAAGATTATTCGCAGGTGGCAGGTTTCGATGTAGGGGCAGATGATTACATCACCAAACCCATCAAGCCGAAGTTGTTGGTAAGCAAGGTAAAAGCTTTACTGCGTCGCGTTAAAGAAGATGCTTCTGTTGACGATGTGCTGAAAATAGGCGATATTGAAATCAACCGCGAAGAGTATAAAATCGTCAAGGATAAACAGGAAATTATACTCCCACGTAAGGAATTTGAATTGTTCTACCTTTTGGCTTCTAAACCCGGAAAAGTATTTAAAAGGGAAGAGATCCTGGATAAGGTATGGGGTAACGAAGTCATCGTCGGAGGAAGAACGATAGATGTTCACATCAGAAAGCTGCGGGAAAAGATAGGTGATGAATTATTTAAAACCATCAAGGGAGTAGGTTATAAATTAGAAGTTTAATGGGTATAAAATACCGAAAGTCCTATAAGTTCGCAATAAAGTCGACTACCTTTATTGCCTTGTTCAGCGCACTGCTGTTGATAGGACTGCAATTGTTGTTCTTTCATATAAACTGGTTTTTTACCGCAACGTTTATGTTGCTGTTCTTTGCATTCAGTTTTTTTGTGCTTCAATACCGGGTAGAGCGTTTTATTTACCGCCATATCCAAAAGATCTATAAGGAAGTTACCATACTGGATGAATCAGTGTTGAGAAACCAGCCTGTTACGACCGATATGCAGACCCTTATGTACGAGGTGAACAAGTTTGCGTCGAACAAAAAGGTTGAAATAGAATCCTTAAAAGTGCAGGAAGAATACCGCCGGGAATTTATCGGAAATGTTGCGCACGAATTAAAGACGCCCCTTTTTACCATTCAGGGGTATGTTTCTACCTTACTGGAGGGCGGGGTAAAAGATAAAAGCATCCGTAAGAAATACCTGGAACGTGCCGATAAGGGTATTGAACGGCTTATTGAAATTGTCAACGACCTCGATATGATTACCAAACTCGAGAGTAACGAGTTGAAGCTGAACATACAGACTTTCGATATCATCGAACTTTTTCAGAGCGTTTTTGACCTGCTGGAGATGAAGGCCGATAAAAAAGACATCACGCTGATGTTCGACAAAGACCACTACCGCTCCATTTACGTAAACGGTGACCGGGAAAAAATCAACCAGGTTATCCTGAATCTTGTGGACAATTCCATAAAATACGGGCGGGATAACGGGACAACCGAGGTATCCATCGAAAGCCTTACCGATAAAAAACTTTTGGTCCGTGTAACGGATAACGGATACGGAATTGAAAAGAAACATATTCCACGTCTTTTTGAACGGTTTTACAGAACCGATTCCAGCAGGTCAAGAGATATCGGAGGCTCGGGGCTGGGGTTATCCATAGTAAAGCATATCATTGAAGCGCATAACGAACATATTTACGTGGAAAGTCAGGTAGGATCCGGATCTGAATTTTCCTTTACAATTGAAAAAGCTGTTAAAAAATAAACAGCTTTTTTTATTTTCCCTTCTTTATTTCCTGTCCTTTTATTGTATTTTTGCTCAAAATGTAGTAAAGTGGGAAGTAAGAATAAATTAAAGCGTTTTAGAGAAAATGAAACGTTTTCGAATGTATACCAGCCGTCACGGGAAGAGGTTGTGAATAACGAGTTCGCTTTAAAAGGAAACTGGAATAAGGACGTGTTTAAAAATGATCATCCCATTGTTTTGGAACTCGGATGCGGAAAAGGAGAATATTCGGTGGAACTGGCACGACGCTATCCAGATACCAACTTTATTGGGGTAGATATCAAGGGGTCTCGTTTTTGGCGCGGTGCGAAAACGGCTGTGGAAGAAAACCTTCACAACGTCGCTTTCCTGCGTACGCAGATTGAACTTATAGAACATTGCTTCGGATCTGATGAAGTAGATGAAATCTGGATCACGTTCCCCGATCCGCAAATAAAATACAAAAGAACCAAGCACCGTTTAACAAACGAAGAATTTCTGGCGCGTTACGCCAACATTCTAAAACCAGAAGGGGTAATCAATCTTAAGACCGACAGCGAATTCATGCACGGATATACTTTAGGGCTTCTGCATGGTGCTGGGCATGAAGTTATATACGCCAACCATAACGTATACCGGAACGAAGGAGCTCCCGAAGTTGTGACGGCGATTCAAACGTTCTACGAATCTCAGTACCTGGAACAAAACAAGCCTATTACGTATATTAAATTTCGTCTAAAACGTTAAAAGATGAATTACTTAATTCCTTTCTTTACGGGAATCGGGGCATCTGTAGCCGGGACCTTGCTGCCCGGTATTCTTAATGCAACCGTAGTCAGAATTTCTAAGGAGGAAGGGATTAAACACGCCTATAGCTTTATGCTCGGGACTTTTGTAATTATTGCTTTACAGACTTACCTGGCCGTTTTCTTTGCCAAGATTATAGAAAACAGCGTTTTTATAACCAATATGCTTCGCGAAATCGGTTTTGTGGTTTTTTTGGTGCTGACGGTTTATTTTTTTTCAGCGAAACCGAAAAGGAAGATAAGCAAGCATCTTGTAGTAAAGGAAAGGAAAAAAAGGTTTACACAGGGATTACTGCTGGCATTTATTAACATATTTCCTATATTCTATTACGTGTTTATCACGATCTCGGCCATTAACAATAATCTGTATGAGATAAATTATATCAGCAACATACTGCTTACAGTCGGGGTGCTTATGGGAACCTTCCTTACCTTCCTGTTTTATATACGTCTTTTCAGGAAATCCGATATACAGGAAAATTTTATACTGAAAAACATCAATAAGATCATGGGATGCATCACGGGGACCATTGCCATCATCAACCTTTGTAAATTGTTGGGATAATGGGCGACAATCATGATTTCTTTAAGCGTGTTTATGAGGTGGTGAAACAAATTCCGTACGGTAAAGTAACCACTTACGGAGCCATTGCGCGAAAAATCGGAGCTCCGAAGTCGGCCCGTATGGTGGGATATGCATTGAATGCCGCATTCAACGGTGAAGACATACCTGCTCACAGGGTGGTTAACAGTAAAGGGCTTCTCACAGGCAAACATCACTTTCAGGGTACGAACCTCATGCAGCAGTTGCTCGAGAGTGAAGGAATCAAAATAAAGGATCATGCAGTCCAGAATTTAGAAGACCATCTATGGGAACCCTGAGGGGGTGTAATAAAAACAAAAAAGTCATTCTCTAGAGAATGACTTTTTTGTTTTATTTTAATGCTCCGAGTGCATGGTTGTAATCGGGTTCCTGTCCTATTTCGGGAACCTGTTCATTGTAAACAACTTTTCCTTCCGGATTGATAACGACCACGGCGCGGCTCAACAGTCCGTTAAGAGGCCCGTCGGCCATTTTAACGCCGTATGCCTTGTCGAAGGCATCATCTTTAAAATCGGATAGAGTTTTTACGTTAGATAAACCTTCTGCTGCGCAAAAGCGGTTCAGCGCAAAAGGAAGATCTTTGGAAATGCAAAGCACTACCGTATTGTCGGCAGAAGAAACTTCTTTATTGAACGTGCGTACCGATTGAGCACAAATACCTGTGTCAACACTTGGAAAAATGTTCAAAACCACATTTTTTCCTTTATAATCATTTAACGAAACTTCACTTAAATCTCCGGATGTTAAGGTGAAATCAGGAGCCATTGAACCTATTTCGGGTAAATTTCCTGTCGTATTAACAGGATTTCCCTTAAATGTAATCTGTGCCATATTGTTTATTTTTCTTTTTATAAATGTACGTTTTTTTATTAAAAATCAGCCTAAATAAAGATTAACTATTCTAACGATAGGAAATAGTGATCGTTTAGGAAAAGGCGACATTTATCAAATCATTAACTTTAAAGTGTGATAATTTCGTGTTATCTTTGCAATTTAAAACAATTCTATATAAGTTGTTTAGAGACAGTTTTTTAAACAGCTTCTTAAGATGATTTCAATGAAACTAGACAGAAAAGAAATACTGGCCGCTTTAGAAAGCATTTCTGTAGCCGGCGAAGGAAAAAATATGGTGGAAAGCGGTGCAGTGCAGAATGTTATGACCTTCGGAGACGAGGTTGTTGTTGATGTTACCCTTCACACACCTGCCTTACACATAAAAAAACGCGCCGAAGTAGACATCATGAAAGTTATCCATGAGAAAATCTACGATAAGGCAAAAGTAAAGGTTAACATAAAAGTGGAAACTCCCGAAAAACCTGAAATCAAAGGAAAATCTATTCCGGGAATTTCAAATATCATTGCGGTATCATCCGGAAAAGGAGGTGTAGGAAAATCTACAGTTACGGCAAACTTGGCTGTAACATTAGCCAATATGGGGTTTAAGGTAGGGGTATTGGATGCCGATATTTACGGTCCGTCGATGCCTATAATGTTCGATGTTGAAAAATCAAAACCTATTTCGGTGGATGTTGACGGTAAATCCAAAATGAAGCCTATCGTTAGCTACGGAGTAGAATTACTTTCCATAGGGTTTTTCACAAGCCCCGATCAGGCAGTAATCTGGCGCGGACCAATGGCCTCCAAGGCATTGAATCAGATGATCTTTGATGCAGACTGGGGTGAACTGGACTTCCTATTGCTCGATTTACCTCCGGGAACAGGTGATATCCATCTTTCACTACTTCAGTCATTGCCTATAACGGGAGCCGTAGTGGTGAGCACGCCGCAGGCTGTTGCTCTTGCAGATGCCAAAAAGGGCGTTTCCATGTTCATGGCTGAAAGCATCAATGTACCGGTGCTGGGTATCATAGAAAACATGGCTTATTTTACACCAGCCGAACTGCCTGAGAATAAATATTACATTTTCGGACAGGAAGGAGCTCAAAACCTTGCGTCAGACCTTGAAGTGCCATTCCTTGGCGAAGTGCCGATTGTACAAAGCATAAGGGAAGCAGGGGACTACGGACGCCCGGCAGCATTGCAGGAGGCTTCTCCGGTGGCCGAGGCATTTGTGGAAATCGCACGCAATACGGTAGAGCAGGTGGTGAAAAGAAATGAATCACTTCCGCCAACGGAAGCAGTAAAAATTACAACCATGGCAGGGTGTTCTGCCGTAAAAAAATAATTCATCAATCTATCGATTGTTTCGATATCAATCATTACTATATGGCTTCAGAAACTATAAGACAAAATGTAGAAAAGGCTTTGGAAGAAATTCGTCCGTTTTTAAAATCGGACGGTGGCGACATCACCCTTATTTCTATTGAAGATGATAAACACGTGAAAGTCCGCCTTGAAGGGGCCTGTACGTTATGTACCGTTAACCAGATGACATTGAAAGCAGGCGTGGAAACTACTATAAAAAAATACGCACCTGAAATCGAAACAGTCGAGAATATTAGCGAAGAATAAAATAAAACTGTATACAGGCAGTGATAGATGTATGACATTTATCACTGTTTTTGTGTTTACAGCTATCTAATTTTATATAAATTTTACTTTTATGATCGAAACTGATATACTGATAATCGGCGCCGGACCAACGGGATTGTTTGCCGTGTTCGAAGCAGGATTGTTAAAATTGCGCTGCCATATAATCGACGGTTTACCGCAACCGGGCGGGCAGCTTACAGAACTGTATCCTAAAAAACCTATTTTCGATATTCCGGGATATCCTTCTGTGGGAGCTGCCGAACTTATCGATAACCTCATGGAGCAGATCAAACAGTTTGAACCTGGATTTACCCTGAACGAGGTAGCGGAAACCATTGATAAACTGGAAGACGGAACCTTTATCGTTACAACAAATAAAGGAACACAGCATCATGCAAAGGCCGTGGCAATTGCAGGAGGTTTGGGTAGTTTTGAACCGAGAAAGCCTATTATCGAAGGTCTTGATTTTTATGAAGACAAGGGAGTGGAATATTTTGTTAAGAACCCTGAACAGTTCCGGGATAAGGACGTTGTGATAAGCGGAGGGGGAGATTCTGCCCTTGACTGGAGCATCTTCCTGGCCGATGTAGCGAAGAGTGTTACACTGGTACACCGCCGTAATGAATTCCGGGGAGCGCTTGATTCTGTTGAAAAAGTACAGGATTTAAAGAAAAGGGGAAAAATCAACCTTATTACTCCTGCAGAGGTAACCGAAATACACGGAAGCGAACATGTTGAAGGCGTAACCTTATCCTATGAAGGAGGTACCTCGTTCCAGAAAATCAGCACGGATTATTTTATCCCGCTGTTCGGACTTACACCAAAACTGGGACCTATTGGAGGCTGGGGGCTCGAAATTGAGAAAAACGCCATAAAGGTGAACAATGCTCTTGATTATCAGACCAACATAGAAGGTATTTACGCAATTGGCGATATCAATACCTATCCAGGGAAGCTTAAGCTCATCTTATGCGGCTTTCATGAGGCTACCCTTATGTGTCAGTCGGTTTATAACAGGCTGAATCCCGGAAAAAAATACGTATTGAAGTATACGACGGTTTCGGGAATTGACGGTTTTGACGGAACCAGGAAGGAAGCGGAGAAAGCAGTAGTAAAGGCAATTGACTGATCCGGAAATAATAAAAGAGGAAGAGCATGTGAGAACATGCTCTTTTTTTTTGTAACGTTTTGCTAATATCTTATACTTACAAATAAAAAACAGATATGACTTTTAAACAATTGGCTCAATTAGAGTGGCTCGCTTTTAAGCGCAGGGGGAATGTATTGCAAACGGTGCTTATGGGGCTTGGTAAAGGATATTTCGCCCTTTGTTACCTGATCCTGGCAGTAGCCTCTTCTGCTATTTTTTTCAAAATGGCCGATGAAGCGGGAATGGAACCCAAAGAAGGTTTTTTTAAGTATGCCGTTTACCTTTGGGTGGGAACCCTTATGATGCGCTATTTCTTTCAAAAAATGCCCACAACACATATAAAACCCCTGTTGATACAGAACGTGCGGAAAAAGAAAATAGTAAGTTACGGACTCCTTAAGTCTGTATTATCTTTCTTCAACCTTGTAGATCTTCTTGTAGGAATAGTCTTGTTGATACAATTGTTTAAATTCAAATACGATACGACGCAAAATGTGGTATTTGCCCTGTCTTTTACATTTTTGCTTTTATCAAACTGCTTTTTGGTACAGCTGTTAAACAACGTAACGAAATTTGCAGTTCCTTTCCTCGTCGTTTCAGCATTGCTGTTGGGAGCTGATTACATGGGATATCTCGAAATATCAACTTACACGGCACAGTTTTTTTCTTTTTTCTATGAAAATATGTATACCGTACTGTTAACGGCTTTGCTTCTGGCAGGTCTGCTCTTCAGTTGCTACAATTATTACATAAAGAACCTTTCGCTTGAGAGCGATGTGGTAAACAAAAAGGAAGTATACAAATATTACGACCTCAACTTCCTGAACCGTTTCGGAGTACTGGCACCTTTTCTTAAGCTTGACCTAAAGCTGCTAACCCGTAATAAGCGGACTAAAACCGTACTGTACATGAGTACGTTGTTCCTTCTTTACGGATTGATTTTCTTCAATAACGAAACCTTTGAAGGATCTTCTATGGCGGTACTTGCGGGCATAATGATCACAGGCGGTTTTATGCTGATGTTCGGTCAATATGTTCCGAGCTGGGACAGCAGCTACTATCCGCTGATGATGACGCAGAATATCCCTTACAGGACCTATCTGGAATCGAAATGGCTTATTATGGTGTTGGGAACTTTGGTTTCCATGATCCTGGCAAGTTTCTATATTTATTTTGGCTGGAAGGTTTACCTTACGATCGTAGCCGTGGGATTCTACAATATCGGGTGGAACTGCTATATGTCGCTGTTCACAGGAGCTTATGTAAGATCGAAAATAGAACTTACAAGCAATAAAAATGCTTTTGGCGATTCCAAGGCATTTAACGTTCAGACCTTGTTACTGAGCATGCCGACAGTTCTTGTTCCTATAATACTGTATGTTGTATTAAACCTCTTTTTGCCGTTCCATATCACCATAATCGTATTTATTGCCATTGGTTTGCTGGGAATTTTACTTAAAAAGCCAATGTTTAATCTCATCGAAAAATTATACAAGACTCAGAAATACACTACAATTAAAGCATATAAATAATTATGATACAAGTTCAGAATTTAAAAAAAGCATATAACGGTACATTGGTACTCGATTTGCCGGGATTCGAAATTCCAACGGGGCAAAGCTTTGGTCTGGTAGGAAACAACGGGGCCGGAAAAACCACATTTTTCAGCCTGCTGCTCGACCTTATTGAGCCTTCTGAAGGATTTATTAAAAACAACGGAGTTATCGTTAACAAAAGTGAGGACTGGAAAACTTTTACCACGGCATTCCTTGATGAAAGTTTCCTGATAGGATACCTCACCTGTGAAGAATATTTTTATTTTTTAGGGGAATTAAGAAACCAGACAAAAGCTCAGGTAGATGCGTTCATTACCCAGTATGCCGATTTCTTCAATGATGAAATATTAGGGAAGAACAAGTTCATCCGCGACCTGTCGAAAGGAAATCAGAAAAAGGTTGGGATTATCGGAACATTTATCGGAAACCCAAAAGTCATCATACTTGATGAACCTTTTGCGAACCTTGATCCTACAACACAGATCCGTCTGAAAAAGATTTTAAAGAACATTGCCGCTTCCAAACAGACGACTTTGCTGGTTTCGAGCCACGATCTCAACCATACCTTTGAAATTTCTGACCGGATCGTATGCTTTGAAAAGGGAAGAATTATTAAAGACATCAATACACAGGAATATTCCTTTGAGGAGCTTACAGCCTTCTTTGACGTTGTGGTTTAGCAAAAAAAAGACAGCTCTTTAGAGCTGTCTTTTTTTAATTATCACCATCCAACATCCTTCCCAGTCCGCCTAAAATACTTCCTTCACCCTGAGACTTCCCGCCTGCACTTGGTGCGTGCGCAATAATACGGTCTGCAAGTCTGCTGAAAGGAAGCGATTGTACGTAAACGGTGCCAGGCCCTCGTAAAGTTGCAAAGAACAACCCTTCACCTCCGAAAATAGTATTTTTAATTCCGCCTACGAACTGTATGTCGTAATCTACACCGCTGGTGAAACCTACGATACATCCTGTGTCGACTTTCAAAACTTCATTAGCCTGTAATTCCCTTTTATGAAGAGTTCCGCCAGCGTGGATGAAAGCCATGCCGTCACCTTCCAGTTTCTGCATGATGAAACCTTCGCCTCCGAACAGCCCTGTTCCTATTTTACGGTTAAATTCAATACCTACCGATACCCCTTTAGCAGCACACAGGAACGCATCTTTCTGGCAGATAAATCTGCCGTTGAGGTAGCGGAGGTCAAGTGCTACAATCTTTCCGGGATAAGGAGAGGCAAAAGATACTTTTTTCTTACCGTAGTTCATGTTGGTGAAGGTGGTCATAAACAGGCCTTCTCCCGTTAGCCATCTTTTTCCTGCATTCATTACCTTGCCGAACAATCCTCCGGATTGCTGGCTGCCGTCGCCAAATATGGTTTGCATCTGTATACCGTCATCCATCATCATAAAGCTGCCTGCTTCGGCAATAACGGTTTCCTGAGGGTCAAGTTCAATTTCGACGAACTGCATTTCCTCTCCGAAAATTTCATAATCTATTTCGTGTGCATTCATTTTTTTGATTTTTAGAATTAGTAATCAAATTAATGGATTGTTACATGGAGGATTAAAATTGTTTTCATTTTCCTTATGATCTGCGAATTAGTATCTTTGCAAAAAATCAACTCATGAACGATGTAAAGATTACCATTATAGACAGGAACGGGGATTCACATACCGTTGATGCGCCCACCGATATGAATATGAACATCATGGAGCTGGTCCGTGCGTATGAGCTGGCAGAAGAAGGAACTATAGGAATATGTGGAGGTATGGCCATGTGCGCTTCATGCCAGTGTTATGTATTGAACGAAGGAGATATTCCGTTACCGGAAAAGAACCCTGACGAGGAAGCAATGCTATGGGAAGCCTTTAATGTAAAGGAAAACAGCCGTTTGGGATGCCAGATTGCCATTACGCCGGAAATAGATGGGTTACAGATAGAACTGGCGCCTGAAGCTTAATTTTTTTTTAATGTTTTTTGATATAATGTTATTTTTTTTAATTATATTTAGACAAATATCAATGAACTTATTATTGAGCAATAGTTTTAAATATTTTATTGGATTTATTTTATTGTAAAAACGAAGCGTAAGCTTCGTTTTTTATTGAAAAGATTCCAGTATAGCGTCCCACAGTCCGCTTCGCAGCTGAAGTGCCTTTTTAGACGTTTCCGCTACTTCCTCCCATTTAACAGGATCGTTACCGCAAAGATCATCGATCATCTTAAAGGCCATAGGCCCGTGTTCATCGGCATCGAGTTCAATGTGCCGCTCAAAATAATAGATAAGCTCTTCAAGATCGGTTGCAGGGAACCTGTTTTTAAGTTCTGCTAATATTTCACTAAACATATTCGGAATAAGGTCTTCGCGTCCGAAAGTAAAGGCCGCTGCAATTTCATGTGTTTTTCCGTCTGCAATGGTTGTAAACGTAAAATTCAAAAAAGCCTTGATTTTAGGGTGTAGTTGGGACTGTTGGATTGCTGTGAAAATATCACCTGACTGAACTGATTCTATGAACGAAAAGATTTTGCCGGTGTCCGCGCCACATTTCTGCATGGCTTCGGTATACATTTCAAAATGACTCAGCCTTCTGCCGTCCAAAGCCATGTCCGATTCTTCCGCCAGTACAATTTCATTGATAAGGTATCTGGTTTCCGGGTTTTCCGATGCGAACCAAGGTGTGGAAGTACAGGTTAGGCGCTGCTGCAATGCCTTAAGAAGTGACATAAAGTCCCAAACGGCGTATACATGCCCTTCCAAAAACAAGTGAAGGTCAGAAGGTTCCTTTATTTTAGTATAAAGAGGATGGTTCAGAAGCGACAAACGTTCCTCCAGGATTGATTGGTTGATTTGCTGAATATTCATTTACGAAAGTTTTGTCAAAATTAAGGCTTATTGCGTTTCGTAAAAAATAATTTAACTTTATGGAAAAGATTTATATTAAAGCAGGATAAGGTTGGATATTGTAAATTAAACGGGTTGTATTTAGATAATCGTTTACTAAAAATGTAAATTTTGTCCATTATGTTTATTGAAACAATATATTAATTACTTTTGTGCGATTTTTAATGTCAAGAAAAATGAAAACACTCCTTAAATACATCAAATGGATGATCATTGTTCTAACTGTTTTAATAGTTGGTTATCTGTTGTCTATTTTCTTTTTTCATGATACCGCATTTCATCTGAATGAAAAATACAGTATTTACATCATCATTCAGATTGTGCACATCGCGGCATCCTTAAGCGCATTATTCGTGATATGGAGCAGCAACCTTTTTGACAGATGGAAAAAAACGGACCAGACCTTACTGGTTATTTTTCTGTCTTTTATAGGATTATGGTTGTGGTATGTAAAATATCATAATGTGTATCTCGGCAATAAGGGCGATGATGAACCTGAAGAGTAAAAAGAAGCTGTGGGATCCTCACAGTTTTTTTTATGTTAACATTGGGGAGAAAAACCTAAAGATCACGTAACTTTTTGATAGTGCCTGCTTAAAGGGTTGTTGCGTAAATTTTATGAGTTTTACGGCATCAATCAATAGAGGAAATGAAAAAAACTACTAAAAGTATTCTGGTACTCGGGCTTACCTTTTTTGCTTTAAAAATGCAGGGGCAGACACTGTTGCATTACTGGAATTTTAATGATCCTACTTCGGCTCAGACGATTACAACACCCAATGTATCCCTTGTTTCTGGAGGGGCGATAACCTACACCTTAGGAACGACGACCGATTTAGCATATGCAAACGGTACAGGACAGAATTTTGATGTTAATAATTATAATGCGCGCAACAGCGATGTTGCAGGAACGCATCTTCGTTTTAACAATCCTATCGGGGGAACGCTGGTATTCAGCGTTCCTACAACCGGATATGAAAATGCGGTGGTTAAATTTACGACGCGTCGTTCGGGGCAGGGAGCAGGTTCGCAAATCTGGTCGTATTCTACAGATGGTACGACCTATACGGTATTACAGACCATAAACCCGGTAGACGGCGATCCTACGCTTCAGACCCTTGATTTTTCTGCTATTGCAGCCGCAGATAACAATGCGAACTTTAAGTTGAAGGTAGAGTTCGCACAGGGAACCGGAGGGACTGTCGGGAACAACCGTTTCGACAACTTTACGCTGGATGCTTATGCCATAGGAACAACTCCTGTTCCGCAGCCTAAGATTGGATTTGCATCTAATTTTATTGTGGTGAACGAAGATGCAGGAACTATGGATCTTGTTCTGAATATAGAGAACCCCGGTACAGGATCTGTCGATCTTGTTGTGAAAGGTGCTCCTTTCAGTACTGCCGATGCCAACGATTTCACACTCAATTCTCAAACCATTCAACTTACTGCGTCAAGTACAACATCGCATGTCCTATCTATTCCTATCAATGACGATCAGCTTGAAGAGCAACATGCAGAATATTTTGTTCTGAGTTTGGAAAATGCCAATGGAGTAACGGTCAACGGCAATAGTTTTGCCACGGTTTATATCAAGGATAACGACCGGGTAGCACCGGTACCTTCTAATGAAATTACGCTGGACTATATTGGAAGTTTTGATCCATCGGGATCTAATTCCAGTTCTACCGAAATCGTGGTACATGACCCGAAAACTCAGCGTTTGTTCTCATCCAGCGCTATAGCGGGCTTTCTTGATATCATTGATTTTTCGAATCCGCTTGCTCCAAAAGTAATTAAATCTGTCGATATGAATCCTTACGGTGGTATTACAAGTGTTGCCGTGAAAAACGGAATTGTGGCTGTTGCTTCTCCGAACGCGGATGAAACACTGAACGGTTCGGTTGTTTTCTTTGATACGGACGGTGTGTTTCAAAAACAGGTAACAGTGGGGGCGTTACCAGATAATATAAGCTTTACGCCGGATGGGAAAAAGGTGCTTACAGCCAATGAGGGGCAGCCTAACACCAGCTACACCGTAGATCCTGAAGGTTCGGTTTCCATTATCGACATCAGCGGAGGTATGAAGGGGCTCGGTCAAAATAATGTCACTACTTTAGACTTTACCGGGTTTAATGCCCAGGAAGCCAAGCTCATTGCTTCAGGTGTGCGTAAAACAAAGGCAAGCAGCACGCTTTCACAAGACCTGGAGCCGGAGTACATCGCAATAAGTGCCGATTCCAAGAAGGCGTGGGTTTCCTTGCAGGAAAATAATGCAATTGCAAAAATCGATCTTGAAATACCTTCTGTTAAATCGGTATGGGCCTTAGGAACAAAAGATATGAATGCCGTAGGGAACGGGTTTGACGCTTCAGATAATAACGGGGAAGTATTGATTGCCAACTGGCCTGTTGAAGCGTATTATATTCCTGATGCTATAGCAACTTATGAAGTTAACGGGATCCCGTTTATCATAACGGCCAATGAAGGAGATGAAAAAGAATATGGCACGTTTGCAGAACGCATAGCGGTAAATTCTGCTGATTATGTGTTGGATCCCGTGGTGTTTCCTAATGCGGAAGTTCTTAAACAACCTTACAATTTAGGTAGATTCAGGGCTACGAACCTTAATGGCGATACCGATAATGATGGCGCATTTGAGGGGATCAGAAGCTTGGGAGCAAGGTCTTTCTCCATATTCAATGCCGATACCAGACAAATCGTATTCGACAGTGGTGATGATTTCGAAATGTATACTGCAGCACATTTCCCGTCTATCTTTAATGCAGATCACGAATCAAACAATCCTAAAAACAGAAGCAGGGCGAAAGGACCTGAACCTGAAGGTGTAACTACGGCGAAGATATCAGACCAGACTTTTGCCTTTATTGCATTAGAACGTGTAGGAGGTGTAATGGTTTACAATGTAACCGATCCAGAAAACGTCACTTTTGCAGATTATAAGAATACGAGAAGCACCTCGAAATACGACGGGGACAACGGTGCGGAAGGAATCATCTATATAGCCCCGGAAAATTCACCGACTTCAAAGCCGTATGTGGTGGTAGCCAATGAAATCAGCGGTACGCTGACTATATTTGAAGTTAATACAAGTAAATTGTCTAATGAGGACTTTATTGTTGAAGATATTAAAACTTTCAACATATTCCCCAATCCGGCTACAGGTGAAATCGTTCATTTTAACCGGGCTGCGGATGTGATGGTGTTTGATATGAATGGAAGGCTCATGCATCAGGGTAAAAATCTGCAAAGTATAAATATTGCATCATACCCTTCAGGAGTATATCTTGTAAAAACATCGGAAGGACTTGTTCAAAAGCTCATCAAAAAATAAGGAAATAAGAGCTGAAATAAAAAGAGCCGCTGATTTCAGCGGCTCTTTTACTTTGTGTTTTATTTAAAAGCGGGAAACCCCGTAATATCCATCCCTGTAATGAGTAAATGAATGTCATGTGTTCCTTCGTAGGTAACTACAGATTCCAGGTTCATCATATGGCGCATAATGGAATACTCTCCAGTAATACCCATACCTCCCAACATCTGGCGTGCATCACGTGCTATGGTTAGGGCCATATCAACATTGTTACGCTTAGCCATTGAAATCTGGGCAGAAGTAGCCTTTCCTTCATTACGTAGTACACCTAGGCGCCAAGTTAATAGCTGTGCCTTGGTGATTTCCGTAATCATTTCGGCAAGCTTTTTCTGTTGAAGCTGGGTAGCACCTATGGGTTTGTCGAACTGTATACGTTCTTTCGAATAGCGCAATGCCGTATCATAGCAATCCATGGCGGCTCCTATAGCACCCCAGGCAATTCCGTAACGTGCCGAATCAAGACAGCCAAGAGGGGCTCCCAAACCTGATTTGTTGGGTAAAAGGTTTTCTTTCGGTACCTTAACGTTGTCAAAAATAAGCTCGCCTGTGGCAGAAGCTCTTAGAGACCATTTATTGTGTGTTTCAGGAGTGGTGAATCCTTCCATGCCGCGTTCCACGATAAGACCATGGATACGACCCTCTTCATTTTTTGCCCAAACTACGGCGATATCAGCAAAAGGGGCATTGGAAATCCACATTTTGGCTCCGTTTAAAAGATAGTGGTCACCCATATCTTTGAAGTTGGTTACCATTCCTGCCGGATTGGATCCGTAATCAGGTTCTGTTAAACCAAAACATCCGATCATTTCTCCTGTTGCCAGTTTAGGAAGGTATTTCATCCTTTGTTCTTCATTTCCGTATTTCCAGATGGGGTACATTACCAAAGAGGACTGAACCGAAGAAGTAGAGCGTACGCCCGAGTCTCCACGTTCAATTTCCTGCATAATAAGGCCGTAGGAAATCTGGTCTAAGCCTGCACCGCCGTATTCTACCGGGATATAAGGCCCAAAACCTCCGATCTCTCCTAATCCTTTTACAATCTGATGAGGAAATTCTGCACGCTGTGCGTATTCTTCAATAATTGGGGATACTTCTTTTTTTACCCATGCACGGGCGGCGTCCCGTACCAGTTTATGTTCTTCTGTAAGTAAGTCGTCTAATAAGTAATAATCTGGCGCCTGAAATAAATCCGGTTTCATAAAAATATGTTTAGTTGAAAAACAAAAATAGCCATATTTGACCGAATTACAAGATTAATTGCAGAAACTTGTCATATTCTAAAGTTATAGTTTTCAAAGACAAAAAGGCCGGGCGAAGTCTTTGGACAGACATTTCAGAATAAACGCAGCTGCTCCCCGCGTGTCCCGTCGAATAATGCTGTTGAAAGTTTGGGAAAAGAGGCTTCCCGGAAAAATTTTCTGCTTCCGACCTTAAAGGTATTGTGTATCATCTCTGCAAAGTTTCCGTTTCCGCTGTTTCTTTTGGCAATATTCTTTTCGGCCAGTTTGCCCCCGTGAAGTGATGCAATCTGGTTTAGAACTTTTTCCTTCCTGTCGGGAAAATGGACGGAAAGCCATTCCCTAAACACGGGTTCTACTTCATCGTTAAGTCCAACAAGCGTATAGCCGAAGCTTCCGGCACCATGATCGGCAATAGTTTTCAGAATACCAAGGATTTCCGTACTGTTTAAACCGGGAATAATGGGGGCTACCATAACATGTGTGGGAATTCCTTTTTCCGACAGGGTTTTCAAAGCCTGCAGCTTTGTTTTTACAGATGAGGTCCTGGGTTCCAGTATTCTTCTTAAATCCTCATTCACGGTAGGGATGCTTAAGGAAACGCTCACAAGGTTCTTTTCGGCCAATGGCTTTAAAATATCAAGGTCGCGTACAACAAGCGCGTTCTTTGTAATAATGCTTACAGGATGCCGGTACTCCAGACAAAGCTGCAGCAGCTTACGGGTTAGTTGAAGTTTTCGTTCAACCGGCTGGTAGCAGTCCGTATTTCCCGATAGCTGTATGGTCGATGGCCGGTATCCCTTTTTTCTGAATAACTGTTCCAGCAGTTCCGGGGCATTTTTTTTAACGAGGATAATGCGCTCAAAATCAACACCGGCGCTGTAACCCCAGTATTGATGGGTAGGACGGGCATAGCAATAGGCGCAACCGTGTTCACAGCCTTGATAAGGGTTCATAGAGTAAAGAAAAGGCAGGCTGTTTCCTTTGACCGTGTTGACGATGGTTTTGGGAAAGACCTCCAGAATATGGGTTTTGGCAATGTTCTCTTCATAGTCGTCCTGGTAAAAGGAAACCTCGTACCGGTTCTTAAAGAAACGGTTATGAACGTTTGCTACAGCACCTTGCCCTTTTGTCTTTTCACTTTGCATTTCTGATGGGGATCATTTATTATTGTGAAATAAAAGTAGGGTAATGCAGTGTCACGGGCTGACATTTTAATTTTTTTCAAAAAATCCGAAAAAAAAAGATAACCTGTCCCAACCTTTAGGATGTTTTCCTGCTCTTTATAAGAAAGAACATTTTGTTTATGGATGAAAAATTGATTGACCAATGCAAAAAGAAGCACCGGGGTTCTCAGAAACTGGTGTATGAGCTTCTTGCCCCCGGATTATACCTTGTTTGCAAAAGGTATCTTAAACAGCAGGAAGAGATAGAGGAAGCTTTGGCAGACGCCTTCTATACTATTTTTACAAAAATAGATCAGCTTAAAGAACCGGCGGCTTTTGAATCCTGGGCCAGGAAGATAGTGGTGAACCAGTGCCTTCTTGCAATCAGGAGAAAAAAGGAAGCGGCCGTTTATCTGGAAGATGTTGGAAAGTCGGTGGTTGCAGGAACGGTTGACGAATCTGCTTTGGAGGAAGAGGATGTGCTGATTCTTTTGGATTACCTGCCAGTAGGAGCCAGAACCGTTTTCTGCCTCTATGCCATTGAAGGATATTCACATAAAGAAATAGCAGTACAATTGGGAATTTCGGAAGGCACTTCAAAGTCACAACTGAATGTCTCCCGTACCAAACTCAAAGAATTAATGGAATTGTATTACAATCAAACTAAAAGCTATGGAACATCAAGATAAAAATATAGAGAAATACTTTCGCAAGCTTGCGGAAGAACAGCAGCCCAAATCATTTCCGAATATGGATGATGTTTGGGGTAAAATTGAACAGAAACTGGATGGAGTTGAAACGAAGAAGGTTGTTCCTTTCTGGAAATATGCCGGAATTGCTGCTGCCCTGCTGGTATTTGTTTCATTGGGAATCCGGTTCATTATGCGTGAAGATGAACCTTCCGATCTTAACATGGATGTCGAAAAGGTCGTTATGGAACGTATTGCACATGAAGAACCTGTTAAAAATAAAGTCCTTAAAGATGAACGTTCAACAGAAAAAGCATCGAAGGAACCTGCTAAGATACCTGTTAATGAAATAGCCGGGGCATTGGTGGAAACAGAAGGGAGACAAAACGTCTCTGTTGAAAGAGATTCAGTACCTACCGGTATTGTAAACACACCGCCTTTAACCGATCAGGAATTGGTACAGCAACCGGAAATCAAGGAAGACAATTTTCAGCCTGTAAAGATAAAAGGTGTTGTTAAAACAGACCTGGGAGACCCGATACCCGGAGCTGTGGTGATGGTGGCAGGAGACGGGAAAAGTACGGAAACCGATCTGGAAGGAAACTACGAACTAATTCTGAAACCCGGAGATAAGGTAAATGTCAGATATTTGGGATTTAAGACAGTAACCGCGAATGTGCCGGAGCATAAAAATATTTTAAATATAACGATGACAGAAGATGAATCTGTCCAGTTGGCTGAATTAGTAGTCGATAGCTACCGTACCATGCCTAAAAGCAGAAGTAATGCAGTTGCAGTAACTTCCAGAACGATTGAAGGACGTCCGAATGCAAATCTAATTCAGACGCTTCAGGGTCAGGTGCCTGGGATTGCCATTTCCGCAGGCTCAGGTCAGCCCGGAGATCATAATACCATTGTGAATCTGCGGGGTACAGGATCGGTTAACAGTCAGACAGAACCTTTGTATGTTGTGGACGGTGTACCGGTGAGTGCGGATCGTGTACGCCTTCTTAATCCAAATGATATTAAAAGCATTACCGTTCTCAAAGATACGGCGGTAACGGCTCTTTACGGAAACAGGGCAGCGAATGGCGTTATCAATATAGAAACGAACAAGTCTGAAGGAAAAAAGAGCAGAAGAGCAAGAAGAAAGAATAAAAAGAATGCGATGTCGTATGAGGCCATTCAAAAAGCGTTTCCACCTGTTGCAACAGATATGGAGTCTTATGAATCATTTAGCGAAAACCCGTTTGAAAGCAGTATAAGTAATCCGGTTTCTACTTTCTCTGTCGATGTGGACAATGCCTCGTATACCAACATACGCAGGTTTATCAATAATGGTCAGAAAGTACCTAAAGATGCTGTACGGATTGAGGAAATGGTCAATTTCTTTAAATACGATTACCCTCAGCCGGGAGCAGATCTTCCGTTCGCAATCAACTCGGAATACAGCGATGCCCCATGGAATACCGATCATAAACTACTCAAGGTTGGTTTGCAGGGAAAAGAAATCCCAATGCAGTCATTGCCTAATTCCAACCTGGTATTTCTGGTAGATTTATCCGGCTCTATGGATGCACCCAACAAACTTCCGCTGCTTAAGGAATCATTAAAGGTGCTTTTAGGCCAGCTGCGTCCCGATGACCGTATTTCGATTGTGTACTATGCAAGCAATACCGGTGTGCTTCTGGAGCCTACGCGTGCTTCGGAAAAACAAAAAATAACAGAAGTTATTGATCGTATGCAGTCCGGTGGAGGTACTTTCGGCGACGGCGGGATTGAACTGGCTTACGAACTGGCATCGAAGCATTTTGTAAAGGACGGGAACAACCGCATTATACTTGCAACAGATGGCGATTTCAACATAGGGAAATCATCAGATAAGGAAATGCAGAAACTCATTGAAAAAAAGCGGAAAACAGGAGTGTTTCTTACATGTCTGGGATTTGGGATGGGAAATTATAAAGACAGCAAAATGATTATGCTGTCTAAAAAAGGAAACGGAAATTATGCTTATATAGACAATATACAGGAAGCAAACCGTTTTTTGGGAAAAGAGTTTAAAGGAAGCATGTTTGCCATTGCCAAGGATGTGAAAATTCAGGTTGAGTTTAACCCGGCACATGTTCAGGCTTACCGGTTGATAGGATATGAAATGCGAAAACTCAGAAACGAAGATTTTACCAATGATGCAGTAGATGCTGGAGAAATAGGAAGCGGACACAGGGTGACGGCCCTTTATGAAATCATTCCTGCAGGTACTCAAAGTGACTTTTATAAAGAAGCACAGGGTCTTAAATATTCAAAAGTGCAGAATTCCGGAACACATTCCAATGAACTGGCTACAATTAAGTTCCGTTATAAAAAACCAGATGCAGATGTTAGTTCAGAAATAACGGAAGTAATTCCGTTGCAGTCCAAAACTCTCAGGGAAACCTCAAAAGATTTTAAATTTGCTGCTGCCGTTGCCTGGTTCGGGCTTAAACTTCGCGATTCCAAACTGATTCGGGAAAAGGATACAGAGGCAATCTTAAAACTGGCAAAAGAAGGGATACAGAATGATGATGACGGGTATAAAGCTGAACTTACCCGTTTGATAGAAAGTGCAAAATAAAATAACCCCCGGTCAAAATGACCGGGGGTTATTTTTAGAAAATTTCCGATGCAATCCGTTTGATTGTTTCCGATTTTCCCATAGAATAGTAATGAATGATGGGCACGCCGGCAGCCTTCAGCTCTTTGCTTTGCGCAATGCACCATTCTATTCCCACTTCTTTAACAGCGGTATTGTCTTTCGCTTTTAAAGCCTCAATTACGAGCTGGTCCGGGAAGTCGACCTTAAAGCGGTGGGGAATCATATTGAGCTGGCTTTTGGTGGTAAGCGGCTTTATGCCCGGGATGATCGGAACGTTTATACCTGCCTTCCTACATTTATCAACGAATTCAAAGTATTTTACATTGTCAAAAAACATCTGGGTGACAATATAGTTTGCCCCGTTTGAAATTTTCTGTTTCAAATACTTAAGGTCCGTATCAAAATTTGGAGCTTCCATATGTTTTTCCGGATATCCGGCAACTCCAATACAGAAATCGGTATTGGAAGTATTCTGCAGTTCGTCGTCGAGATAAATTCCTTTGTTAAGATCGTCAATCTGTGTAACGAGCTCTGTTGCATAGCGGTGTCCGTTTTTTTCAGGTTTGAAGTAAATTTCACTTTTGACGGCATCACCGCGCAACGCCACCACGTTTTCAATGCCCAGGAAATCAAGATCAATAAGGAAGTTTTCCGTATCCTCCTTTGTAAAGCCCCCGCAAAGAATATGCGGTATGGCGTCAACGGCATATTTATTCTGGATCGCAGCACAGATACCTACTGTTCCGGGACGTTTTTTCACGATCTTTTTTTCGAGCAGGCCGTCTGCAACTTCTTTGTAGGTATATTCCTCCCTGTGATAGGTGACATCGATAAACGGGGGCTTAAACTCCATCAAAGGATCAATGGCATCAAATATACTCTGAATATTCTGACCTTTGAGAGGGGGCAGGATCTCAAAGGAAAATAAAGCTTCGCCGTTGGCTTTTTCAATATGTTCTGTAACTTTCATCTTTTTGTGTTTAAACGTTTTGCAGATCTTGCGTTAGCAGGTCATTTCAACGTGTTTTTATATTCATCCGGTTTTATTCTGATAGGTTAGGGCTGAGCCATTTTTCTGCAAGCTCCAGAGAAATACCCCTGCGTTTTGCATAATCTTCCACCTGATCCGACTTTATTTTTCCAACTCCGAAATATTTGCTTTGTGCATTTGCGAAATAATAACCCGACACGGATGCCGCTGGCCACATGGCAAGGCTCTCCGTTAAACGTACTCCGATTTCACGCTCCACATCCAGCACTTCCCAGATGGTGTTCTTCTCCAGGTGATCCGGGCATGCCGGATATCCCGGCGCAGGACGTATTCCCTTATACGTTTCTTTTATAAGTTCTTCATTTGCCAGGTTTTCATCAGAAGCATATCCCCAGATTTCTTTCCGCACCCTCTCGTGCAGATACTCGGCAAATGCTTCGGCAAACCGGTCTCCAAGCGCCTTTACAAGGATGGCGTTGTAATCATCCTGCTGCTCTTCGAAAGAACGGGCCCGTTCGTCTACACCGAAGCCGGTCGAGACACAGAATAACCCAATATAATCGGTAATACAAGTGGTCTTGGGTGCAATGAAATCAGCAAGGGCAATGTTGGGAACAACACCCGATTTCTGTGCCTGCTGGCGTAATGTAAGCAGCGTTGCAATGTAATTCCCCTGTTCATCCGTTAATTCAATGTCATCGTCATGAACCTGGTTGGCGGGAAAAATTCCCAGTATACCTTTTGCTTCAAACCATTTTTCCTTCATAATGCGATGCAGCATCTCCTGCGCTTCTTCAAACAGAACGGTAGCCTGTTCTCCTACGATCTCATCATGGAGGATGTCGGGATATTTTCCGAAGAGCTGCCATGATCTGAAAAAGGGCGTCCAGTCAATATACGGTACCAGCACGTCAAGATCTACCTTAACCTGCTGTTTCCCGATGAAATTAGGTTTTCGTATTGTTTCCCCGTCCCAGTTGATTTTAAATTTATTCTTCCTTGCTTCCGCAATCGGTAAGAAGTTTTTATCCTTTGCACGGGTAAGGAAATCATAGCGCAACTTATCGTATTCTGCACGGATGCCTTCTTTGTAAACCTTTTGTTTGTCGGGTTGCAACAGGTTGTTAATCACCGTTACGGCACGGGATGCATCGTTTACGTGTACTACAGCTTCTTTGTATTCCGGTGCAATTTTTACCGCAGTATGAGCTCGGGAAGTTGTAGCTCCCCCGATCATAACCGGAATTTTACTTCCCGCTTTCTCAAGTTCCCTGGCTAAATGAACCATTTCGTCAAGAGAAGGGGTTATAAGCCCGCTGAGCCCTATAACGTCTACCTGTTCTTTTAACGCGGTTTCAATAATCTTTTCAGGGGGCACCATCACTCCAAGATCGATGATTTCGAAGTTGTTGCATGCCAGTACTACGGCTACGATGTTTTTTCCAATATCGTGTACATCACCGCGAACTGTTGCCATAAGCACTTTCCCGGCAGAATTGTTCCTGTTGGTCCCGCTTCTCTTTTTTTCCTCCTCAATGAAAGGCAGGAGGTAGGCAACGGCTTTCTTCATAACACGGGCTGACTTAACGACTTGTGGAAGAAACATTTTGCCCGAACCGAACAGATCACCCACCACGTTCATACCGTTCATGAGGTGTTGTTCAATCACTTCTATAGGTTTATCCACAACAAGTCTGGCTTCTTCCACATCCTCATGTATGAATTCCTCAATTCCCTTTACAAGAGAATGCGTCAGCCTGTCCTGCAGAGGCAGTGAGCGCCATTCCAATACCTTTTTTTCGGAATTTTTACTTTCTCCTTTAAGATGTTCTGCAAAATCAAGCAAGCGTTCCGTTGCATCTGTCCGTCGGTTCAGCAATACATCTTCTACATACTCTAAAAGAGCAGGATCGATTTCATCATAAATCTCCAGCAGTTCCGGATTGACAATTCCCATATTCATACCATGCTGTATGGCATGATACAGAAAAGCCGAATGCATGGCTTCACGTACCTTGTCGTTCCCTCTGAAGGAAAAGGAAACATTGCTTACACCTCCCGACACGTTGGCAAACGGAAGATGCTCCCTGATCCATTTTGCAGCATGGAAAAAATCAACAGCATTGTTGTTGTGTTCTTCCATTCCTGTTGCTACAGGGAATATGTTAGGGTCAAAAATAATGTCCTGAGGAGGGAATCCTACACGCTGAACAAGGATGTCATAAGAGCGTTTGCAGATATCTATACGCCTTTGCAGCGTATCGGCCTGACCTTCTTCATCAAAAGCCATGACCACAACCGCTGCTCCGTAGCGTTTTATTAATCGGGCATGCTGTATAAACAGTTCTTCTCCTTCTTTCAGGCTGATGGAATTTACGACTCCTTTTCCCTGTATTGTTTTAAGCCCTGCTTCAATAATTTCCCATTTGGAACTGTCGATCATAATAGGGACTCTTGCAATATCGGGTTCTGAAGCAACCAGGTTCAGAAAGTTAACCATGGCTTGTTTCCCGTCTAACATTCCCTCGTCCATATTGATGTCGATGATGAGCGCCCCGTTTTCGACCTGTATCCGCGCAATCTGCAATGCCTCATCGAATTTTTCTTCCTTAATCAGCCGTAGGAACTTACGGGATCCCGTAACATTTGTGCGTTCCCCTATATTGATAAAATTTGATTCACGCGTTACAAATAAAGGTTCCAGCCCCGATAAGGCCAGAACAGGGTGATGTTTTTCGTGTTCCTGTACACCGGATTCGCGCAGTACGTTGGCTGTTTGTACAGCCTCTGCAATAAGCCTGATGTGATCGGGATTTGTCCCGCAGCATCCTCCTATTATCTGGACAAGGTCCTCTTTAAGGAAATCGCTTATGAGGTGCTGCATTTCTTCAGGTGACTGGTCATACTCTCCGAAGGCGTTGGGCAATCCTGCATTCGGATGCGCAGAGATGCTTACCGAGGTGTGCTGCCCCAGTTGTTTTAAATAGGGTTTCAGCTGCTCGGCTCCCAAAGCACAGTTAAAACCAATGCTTAATAAGGGGATGTGCGAGATGGAAATTAGGAATGCCTCAACCGTCTGTCCCGACAATGTTCTGCCCGAAGCATCGGTAATGGTACCTGAAACCATAATGGGTATATCGATGTTCCGGATTTCCTTTACTTCTTCAATGGCAAATAAGGCTGCCTTTGCATTGAGCGTGTCAAATATGGTTTCTACCAGAAGTACATCGCACCCGCCATCAATAAGGGCTTCGACCTGTTGCCTGTAAGCAATTTTGAGGTCGTCGAATGTGATGGCCCTGTATCCGGGATTGTTGACATCGGGCGACATGGAAGCGGTTCTGTTCGTAGGGCCTATAGACCCCGCAACAAAACGCGGTTTATCGGGGGTAAGAATGATGAACTCGTCACATACTTCTCGGGCAATTTTTGCCGATTCATAATTAAGCTGGTAAACGAAATCTTCCAGGTGATAATCTGCCATCCCAATGGTGGTGCCCGAAAAGGTATTCGTTTCGATTATGTCTGCTCCGGCGTGCAGGTATTTGCGGTGTACCTCCTTTACCGCTTCGGGCTGGGTTAGGGACAGCAGGTCGTTATTGCCCTTTAGCGGATGAGGGAAATCTTTAAAAAGTTCGCCTCTGAAATCCTCTTCTGAAAACCGGTACTGTTGCAGCATGGTTCCCATAGCCCCATCGAGAACGAGGGTTCTGCCTTTTATAATTTCCCTGATGTCGTTACATTGGATTTTTTCGAGTACGTTCATTGCTGGTCTTTTTAATTTTTTAAAGAAGTTAGCCTTCTTACTTACATCTGTTGATAGCCTGTTTGAGGCCCGGTTAACAGCAGGTTTTTATTTCTAATTATGATATACTTTTAGCGAGATACCTTAGGATATCGTTGATGTTTTCCAGTCCTACCGAAATCCGTATCAGACCTTCCGTAAGGTTTGCTTCCAGAAGTTCCTGCTCCGTTAATTTGCTGTGGGTAGACGATGCCGGATGCGTCACAATGGTTCTTGTATCGCCCAGATTGGCCGAAATGGAACATAGCTCAACCGAATCAATAAAGTTCTTGCCGGCTTCCTTTCCTCCGGCTAGCTCAAACGCGATGATGTTTCCACCGTATTTCATCTGTTTGCGCGCAGTTTCGTATTGAGGATGCGAAGGAAGAAACGGATATTTTACGGAAGCTACCTTAGGGTGGCTTTCCAGAAACTCCGCAACTTTTAAAGCGTTTTGAGCATGTTTTTCTACCCTTATAGACAAAGTTTCAAGGCTTTTGGATAATACCCACGCATTGAAAGGCGCAAGCGAGGGCCCGGTATTTCTCGAAAAAAGATAAATTTCCCTGATAAGCGCCGCTTTTCCCACGGCAATACCGCCTAACACCCGGCCCTGTCCGTCTATTAATTTGGTTGCAGAATGTACCACAACGTCTGCACCGTACAATACCGGCTTCTGAATAACCGGAGTTGCGAACGAATTGTCAATTACCAGGATAAGGTTGTGTTTGCGTGCAATGTTTCCAAGATATTCCAGGTCCAGTATTTCAACTCCCGGATTTGTAGGGGTTTCAGTAAAAAGTATTTTTGTGTTGGGAAGGATCTTGTCTTCAATACTTTCCGGTTCCCCGCAATTAAAATACGTTGTCGTAATGTTCCATTTCGGGAAATACTTCGTAAACAGGGTATGTGTTGAACCGAAGATACTGCTGGCCGACACGATATGGTCTCCTGCATTGAGCAGGGCCGCCAGCGTATTGTATACGGCCGCCATTCCAGTTGCAAAGGCAAGTCCGTCCTCTGCCTGCTCAAGAAGGACCATTTTTTTGACGAATTCCGTCGTATTCGGATTGCTGAACCGGGAATAGATGTTCCGGTCCTTTTCTTCGGCAAAAGAGCTCCGCATATCTTCCGAATCGGTAAATACAAAACTCGATGTGAGGTAAAGCGGAACAGAATGTTCCAGGAATTCAGAGCGGTTCAGCTGGGTGCGTACCGCAACGGTTTCATCATGTGTGTAAGAATTGTCCATGTTATTTTTTTTCGGATAAACGTAAAATATCGCCAAATACACCTCTGGCCGTAACATTGGCGCCGGCGCCGGCGCCCTGGATGATGATCGGATTCTCTCCATAAGATTCTGTGAAAATTTCAAACAGGGAATCAGATCCCTTCAGCTGACCAAGAGCAGAATCGGAAGGGACCGACACCAGTTTGGTTTCAAGGATGCCCTTGTTCTGCTGTAAATCACCCGACAGTTCGCCGACATACCGAAGTACGTGGTGCGGCTGTTGCAGCGCTTTTACGCGTTCAAACACCTCGTCTAAAGAAGAAAGGTTCTGGAGGAAGGATGAAACGTCCAATGATTGCAGTTCTTCGGGAATGAGGTTTTCAATCTTTATTTCTCCAAACTCATTTTCCAGTTCCAGTTCCCTTGCCAGGATGAGCAGTTTCCTGCCCACATCCTGTCCTGAAAGGTCTTCGCGTGGATCAGGTTCTGTAAAACCTTTTTGTATGGTTTTGTTCAGTACTTCCGAAAAAGGACGGTCCTCAACAGAAAAATGATTGAACAGGTAACTCAGCGTGCCGGAAAACACCCCTTTTATTTTCGTTATGTTCTCACCCGACAGGTGTAACAGCTTAATAGTATCTATTAAAGGTAAACCTGCACCTACATTGGTTTCATATAAATATTCCTTGTGGTTGTCTTTTAGTGTTTGCCGCAGGTTTTTGTAAAAATCATAATCAACCGTATTGGCAATTTTATTGGAAGATATAAGGTCGAAGCCGCCTTTTATAAGCACCGGGTACTGCTCTATGAAGGATTTGGAAGCCGTATTGTCTATGGCAATAAGGTTTTCGAGATGGTTTTCGTTGGCGTAACGGATGATGTCTTCAATTTCATAAGGATGCCCTTTTTCTGAAACTTCCGTTTTCCAGTTTGCTGAAATTCCTTCTTCGTTCAGATAGATCTTTTTAGAATTCCCGATCGCAAATATGTTGAGCTTAATGTTTTTCTTGTCTTCGATCTTTTTGGCCGACTCTATAATCTGGTCAATGAGGGTACCCCCTACAAGGCCGTGGCCGAAAATAGCCAGGTTTATTTTTTTAGACACACCGAAAATCTGGCCGTGGATGACGTTCAGAGCCCTTTTTGTTTCCTCTTTGCGTACCACGATGCTTACATTTTTACCCGTTACGGTATTGTTGAAGAGGATCGGTACTATTTTGTTGTGGATAAGGGCATTGTAAGGTTTATGAAACGTGCTTAGATCCTGACCAATGATTGAAATAACCGATACCTCGTCGTTTACGGAAATCCTGTTCACATCCTTGGTATAGAAATCGGTTTCAAATTCCTTTTCCAGAACCAGTACGGCTTCTGTAGCCCGGTTTTTGTCTACCACAAACCCGATACCCCTTTCGGATGACCCCTGGGAAATGACGCTGACACTGATATTGCTTTCAGATAAAGCATTGAAAATCCGGGCGTCTACCCCAACTTTTCCAAGCAGACCCCGCCCTTCAAAATTTACTAAAGCGACTTCATTTAAGACGGAAAGCGACTTAATACCTTCACGGGTTGGCACGGAAGAAATAAGCGTCCCTTCACCCTGAGGTTTGAACGTATTGAGGATGCGTAGCGGGATGTTCTTCTCTAAAAGCGGAATAATGGTTTTGGCATGAAGGATCGAAGCACCGAAATTGGCGAGTTCGTTGGCTTCATTAAAATGCAGCGCATCAATTTTTTTAGCGTTTCTCACCCACTCAGGATTAGCGGTAAAGATACCGTCCACATGGGTGTAATTCTGCAATTCCTCTGCATTGAGGTAATTGGCCAGTAAAGATGCAGTATAATTGCTTCCGTTTCTGCCAAGCGTGGTGGTTTCATTATTTACCGTAGCACCGATGAAGCCGGTTACGATGGGGGTAACATCATTAGCAAGTTCGCGGAAATGCTGCTGCGTTCTCGTTTTAGACAAATGTTCTATAGGTTGTGCATTCCCAAAACGGTTGTCTGTTACAAACAACCCGCGGCTGTCGGTAAAAACGGCCTTGATCTTTTCGCTGTTTAACCGTTGCGTGAGCACCTTTCCGGAAATAATCTCACCCTGTGCCAATACATGATCCTTGATTTTAAGGCTGTAATCACCCAGCAGGTGAACCCCTTCAAAAATTTTCTGAAGAAGAAGAAATTCCTGTTGAAGATCAACCGCCGCATGCTGGGGCTGTTGTTTAAAATTTTCAAAAGCCGTAAGATACTCCGGGCTGTTCTTTGCCGTTTCGAGAATTTCTTCGAGCTGGTCTGTGGTAGGTCCTATGGCAGAAACAACTACGGCGATGCGTTCCCTTTGAGATTTATCTTTAATAATGTCCACCACCTGGTGAAACGTTCCGTCAAAAGCTAAAGATTTTCCTCCGAATTTTAATATTTTCATTTTAATTTGCTTTGAAATAAGATTGTGTTAATTGTGCTAACTGTTGGTGCTCTATAAGGAATGCATCGTGACCGTGGATGGAATCAATGGTTTCGAAGCTGATATGGTCATAAACTTTCGCAATCTTTCGAAATGTTTCAATTTGCTCTTTTTTAGTGAACATATAATCTGAATTAACAGATATAATATGGATGTTCATCCTGGTTTTGCGTAAAAAAGATTCGAAATCGTCCCAGTTCCATTCATTGCCAATTGTTTTAAGCAGATGGTTCATGAGCCGGTAGGATTTTAGCTTAAAGCGCTTCTTCAATGCTTTACCATGGTGATCTAGCCATTCCTCTACCTTGTATTTTGCGGTTTCCGGGTTCTTTTCCAGGTTAAATTTATACTGGAACGATTCCGGGGTACGGTACAGCAGCATAGCGTGCATTCGGGCATCTTCCAGGGCATTGGATGAATTCTTTAGAATAGCTTCCTGTACCTTTACATTAGCAATAAGCCAGTCCGAAGCCTTGTAATTGCAGGCTATGGGAATAATCTTCTCAATGCTTTCCGGTTTTAAAAGCGCCATTTCCCATGCAACGGCCCCGCCTAAACTACCTCCTATGATGGCGAAAAGCCTCGTGATATTCAGCAGATATAGGCCTTCCCAAAACAGCCTGGCAATGGTTCTGGTGCTGAACTTTTCATAATCATCAATAAAAAAACCGTTTTGCCCGTTTCCAGGTACATCAAATGCAATTACCGAAAACCGGAGCGTATCGATTGTTTTTCCATTTCCGATAAGCCTATTCCACCAGCCGTTTTCACCAGCCGCATGGCTGTTGCCGGTTAATGCGTGGTTGACGAGGACAACAGGGGCTGTTCCCAGTGCCTTTCCATAAGTGCGGAACGATAGCGGTATGTCTGTAGGACAGGTGTTGGAAATAGTAAGTTGCTGTAACATAGTTGATGTAATAAAAAAGTCCTTTGAGCATCTACCCAAAGGACTTATTCTTTTTTTATGAATAATTAGTTAATGGGTACAGAGGGGCGGATGCATCATCTGCATCACCATCATTTGCATCATTTTAATAACCGAATTATTCATGCTTTAATTAATGTGTTGATTTTCTGATGCAAATATGCATCTAAAAAAGCAAATACACAAATTATAATATGAAAAAAAATCTATTTATATGTGTTTTTATATACTTGTTTATGATTATTTTTCTATTTGTTTATTATATGTAGTTTATTTTTCTTTTAAATGAATTGTTTTTAGAATAGGGTTTAATTAAATAAAAAAAAGGCAGAAATAAAAAAAACAGCTGAAAGCTGTTTCTAAAACCGCAAATAAAAATCTTTGGTAAGGTTCCGGTAAGCTTCGGTATACTCATGACGGCCTTCTTCTATAATGAGTTCATCTGTAACCGCAACCTGTTCCAGTCTTGAAAAAGCTATGAGGCTTCGTTTTATTTCTGTTAAAGGAGTTCCTTTTACGTGGGTTATTTTAAAAGGGAACAAATTTACCGAAGCGGCAAGAGCTGTAAAGCGCGCTTCTTCCTTAAAGGGAATGATAACGGCAAAAACACCGTTATCCGATAGCAGGGCCTGTGCACATTCAATAAGTTCTTCAAAAGGCAGCGATTCCTGAAAACGTGCCTGATCTCGTTTTTGATCACCTGATGTGAAATTTTCCGAATAGAAAGGAGGATTTGAAACAATGAGATCGTACTCTTCCTCTTCTTCAAACATTTCATCCGTAAAGGCATCAACAGGGGCATGATAACAGAAAAGTCGGTCGTTCCAGTTGCTGGCTTCAAAGTTTTCAACACATTGCTCGTACGCATCACCATCTATTTCAACAGCGTCGATTTGTTCCGCAGAACATCGCTGAGCCAGCATAAGCGATAATAATCCTGTTCCCGCACCAATATCAAGAACGGAAAAAGGATTGTGGAAAACGGGAGCCCACGCTCCGAGCAGGACGCCGTCGGTACCTACTTTCATAGCACAGTGGTCCTGATGTACGGTAAATTGTTTGAATGAAAACATTTTTGAAGAAATTTTCTTCAAAAATAATGCTTTTAAGTAAAGTTTAAAACTTACAGGTATAAATCAATAAGACCTTGCGGGGTATTAAACAGGATGGATTTGTTGTTGCGGTTTACTTCAACAATGAAGGTATCGATAAGCGGTACAAGGATAAGAGCTTCGCCTTTCTGGATTTCAAAAAGGGCCTGTACGCCGTTGTCGCTTATTTTGACGATGGTTCCGAAATTTCCGAGCCGTTGATCAATGGCATCGAACCCGATAACCTCATGATAGTAGAATTTGTTGCCTTCCAATTTGGGAAGGGCTGTAAGGGGAAGGTAAACTTCTTTTCCGACTATATCGTCGGCGGCATCTTCAGCATCGATGTCCTCGAACTTCGTTCTGAGGAACTTTTCCTTGTGAAGTGATGCCTTTTCAATAAAAAAAGGAACCAAATGTCCGTTGATGTCAACGAACATTGATTCCAATTCTGTATACATTTCAGGCTCATCCGTATCTAAATAGATCAAGACTTCGCCCTTGAAACTAAATTTCTTAGCGATTTTTCCTAAATAAAAACAATCTTTTTTACGCATTAAAAACCGCTTTAGAATTATGCTTCAGTTTCTTCTGTATTTTCTTCAACTTCAGGAGCAGCTTCTTCAGCATTTGCAGCTTCAGCAGCAGCTTTCGCTTCCTGTGCAGCAGCAACACGTTTTGCGTTCACTTCTTTTTCAGCTTTCAAAGCAGCAGCTTTAGAAGCAGCTTTAGTGTCAGCTAATCCAGAAACTTTAGAGTTGATTTTGTTCTCTTTTTCTTCTACCCATGCAGCGAATTTTGCATCAGCCTGCTCTTGAGTTAAAGCTCCTTTACGAACACCTCCGTTTAAGTGGTGTTTCAATAAAGCTCCTTTGTAAGATAAGATCGCTTTGGCAGTATCTGTAGGTTGTGCACCGTTAAACAACCATTTTGCAGCAGCATCAATATTTAAATCGATCGTTGCAGGATTGGTGTTTGGATTGTAAGTTCCGATTTTTTCTAAGAATTTACCATCTCTTTTTGCGCGTGCATCAGCAGCTACTACCCAGTAAAAAGGTTTCCCTTTTTTTCCGTGTCTTTGTAATCTAATTTTTACAGACATAATTAATGATTTAATAGAGGTTCCCGACCTCTGGTTATTAATTTAAGCTGCAAAATTACTATTTTTTTTGTTTTGACGAAGACTAATCGATTAAAAATAACGATGAATTTGTTAAAACTTGATAAAAGTTAAATAATTATTAAAAAAAAATGATTCGACATAAATAAAAAATTTTATTTTTGTTTGATAACATTGAACTCAGAATCTAAAACCGATATGAAAAAATATTTTTTGATTGCATTAGTAGCGCTGTCATTTGCTTCTTGTGAAGAAGACCTTTCCGTAAATACCCCGGCTTTTGAAGCTACAAAAGGATATTCATTCTGGCGTGCCAACAAAATGCAGGCGTTTGTGAAAGACGGAGACTTGGTTATTGTTGGAGCTACAAATGACGAGAATGTGACCTTATATGTTGATAATTATGAAATGGGAAAGGAATACATTCTGGGTGAAACTAATTTCAATGTGGCAACCTATTCCAAAGTGGTGGATGACATAACGTACCGTTACAGTACTTCTTCTACAACCGGGTCGGGATATGTGCGCATAGATCCGGTCGAAAAACAGGTTCCGGGAACCATATCAGGAGTGTTTATGGCTGAAATGGTGCCGAATGGTACACCGCTTGAAAATACACCAACTGTTAATTTTAACAAGGGAGTATTCTTTCAGATTCCCCTAACCGAAGCACCTGCGCCGGCGCCTGCACCTGAGCCAGAGCCTGCTCCTTAAGAAACATCTTTGTTTAACATATCGTTAGGTCGTTCTCATTTGAGACGACCTTTTTTTATTGTAACTTTGTAAGAGATGGAAATTTTACTTTAGACCGATTTTATGTATATCATTTTCGATACCGAAACCACCGGATTACCCAAGGACTGGAATGCACCTATTACGGATGTAGATAACTGGCCGCGCTGTATACAAATTGCCTGGCAGTTGCATGATGAAATGGGACAGCTTATTGAACATGAGGATTTTTTGGTCAAACCCGACGGTTTTGATATTCCGTATGATTCTGAGCGTATTCACGGTATTTCCACATTACTGGCTTCTGAAAAAGGAGTGGATATGTCGTTTGTGCTTCAGAAATTTAATGCAGCATTGGGTAAGGCGAAGTTCGTAGTGGGGCAGAACGTAGGATTTGACCTGAACATCATGGGAGCCGAGTTTTATCGGGCCAAGGTCACCTCGCCCCTGGGTACAATGCCCGTGCTTGATACCTGTACCGAAATTACGGCCGAACTGTTAAAGCTGCCTGGAGGTAGGGGAGGGCGTTATAAGCTTCCCACCTTAACGGAGCTGCACGAATATCTGTTCGGGGTGCCGTTTGGAGAAGCGCATAATGCAACTGCCGACGTAGAAGCTACGACGCGTTGTTTTTTTGAACTTATACGTAAAAATGTATTCTCCGAGCAGGAACTTCAGAAGCCGGCCGGATACCTTGAATTCTTTAAAGAACGGAATCAGCAGCCTTTCCCGTTGGTGGGACTTAAACATATCAATTTAAAAAAGGCCTCAGAAGAAATCCGTAAGCAGCTGGAATCCTCCGGTGTTTTGCAGCAGGAAGTTTCTGTAGAAATAACCGACGAGGTTAAAAAGGCATATGAACGGGCGGTTTTTGCCCATCTTCACAACCATACGCAGTTTTCGGTATTGCAGTCCACCATAGATATCGGTGCCATGATAAAGAAAACGGCAGGAGAGAAAATGTCGGCTATCGCAATGACCGATCATGGAAACATGATGGGGGCGTTTAAGTTCGTAAGTGCGGTACTCGATTATAATAAAGGAGTAAAGGCGGCAAATGAAGCAGCAGCAGCTAATGGTGAGGAGCCGGTTGGAAGGGAAATAAAGCCGGTAGTGGGATGTGAGTTCTTTATCTGTGAAGATCATCTCGATAAATCAAAAAAAGATAACGGATATCAGGTGGTATTGCTGGCAAAAAACAAACGCGGCTACCATAACCTGGCAAAGCTGGCCTCTATTGCTTCGATCAAAGGGTTTTATTATGTTCCGCGTATCGATAAGCAACTGTTGCTTCAGTATAAGGACGATGTGATGGTCCTGTCTGGAAACCTCTACGGCGAGATACCGAGTAAGATACTGAACGTTGGAGAAAAACAGGCTGAGGATGCCTTGTTGTGGTGGAAGGAACATTTCGGGGATGATTTTTACCTTGAAATCATGAGGCACCAGCAGGAAGATGAAGACCGTGTTAATAAAACGCTCATAGCCTTTGCCAGAAAGTACGGTGTTAAGCTCGTTGCAACGAACAATACGTATTATCTGGAGAAGTCGGATGCGAATGCACATGATATTCTTTTGTGTGTTAAGGATGGCGAAAAACAGGCAACGCCTATAGGTCGGGGCCGCGGTTATCGTTACGGGCTTCCCAATCAGGAATATTATTATAAGACACAGGCCGAAATGAAGCTGCTTTTTGAAGACCTTCCGGAAGCCGTAATCAATATACAGGAAGTGGTAGATAAGGTGGAGCCTTATTCGCTTTACCGTGACATCCTGCTGCCGAAGTTCGATATCCCCGAAGAATTTGTAAATACAGAGGATGATGCGGATGGGGGAAAACGCGGGGAAAATGCCTATTTAAGATACCTTACCTATGAAGGGGCCAAACGCAGATATGCGGAAGTGGACGAAGTCGTGACAGAACGATTGGATTTTGAATTAAAAACAATTGAGAATTCCGGATACCCGGGCTATTTCCTTATTGTGCAGGATTTTATTGCCGCAGCTCGCGGAATGGGAGTTTCGGTTGGACCCGGACGTGGTTCCGCAGCCGGATCCGCTGTAGCCTACTGTCTTGGAATAACGAATCTTGATCCTATAAAATATGACCTCCTTTTTGAGCGGTTCCTGAATCCGGACCGGGTTTCCATGCCCGATATCGATATCGATTTCGATGATGAAGGCCGGGGGCGTGTCATGGATTATGTAATTAATAAGTATGGTGCCAATCAGGTTGCGCAGATCATTACCTATGGTAAGATGGCAACTAAGTCAGCCATAAAAGATGCGGCGCGTGTGCTTGATCTTCCGTTATACGAATCAGAGCGTATTGCTAAAATGATTCCGACCATGATGCCGAGTAAATGGAATTTGCGTAGGTTTCTGTCGGAACCCGAAGACGAGATTAAAAAAGCCCTGCGATCTGAAGAATTCGATGCTATAAAAGAGCTCATCCAGGTAGCCAATCAGAAAGACCTGCTTTCGGAAACCATCCAGCAAGCCAAAATTATTGAAGGATCCATGCGTAATACGGGAATCCATGCCTGCGGGGTTATCATCACACCCGATGATATCACGAACTTCGTACCGGTTCAGACGGCGAAGGATTCTGATTTGTACGTGACGCAGTTCGATAACTCTGTGGCCGAAAGCGCGGGTCTGCTTAAAATGGATTTCCTTGGTTTAAAGACCCTTACACTTATTAAAGATACTATTGCCATTATAAAGCAGCGAACGGGTATTGAAATCGATCCGGAAGAAATTCCCATCGATGACGTAAAAACCTATGAACTGTTTCAGCGTGGGGAAACCGTCGGAGTCTTCCAGTACGAGTCGCCCGGAATGCAGAAATACATGAAAGACCTGCGGCCTACGGTTTTTGCCGACCTTATTGCGATGAATGCACTGTATCGTCCTGGGCCTATTGAGTACATTCCTTCGTTCGTAAGACGTAAAAACGGGGAAGAACCTATTACATATGATCTCGATGCCTGTGAAGAGTATCTTAAAGAAACCTATGGAATTACGGTTTACCAGGAACAGGTAATGCTTTTGTCGCAGAAACTTGCAGGCTTTACAAAAGGTGAGGCCGACGTTTTGCGTAAGGCAATGGGGAAAAAACAGAAGGATGTACTCGACAAGATGAAGCCTAAGTTCGTTTCACAGGCTGCTGAAAAGGGACATGATGCCAAAGTACTGGAAAAAATATGGAAAGACTGGGAGGCATTTGCTTCCTACGCATTCAATAAATCACATTCAACCTGTTACGCATGGGTGGCTTACCAAACGGCTTATCTGAAGGCGCATTACCCGGCAGAATACATGGCGGCTGTACTTTCCAACAACATGAACGATATTAAGCAGGTGACATTCTTCATGGAGGAATGCCGCCGTATGGGACTTGATGTACTGGGACCCGATGTTAACGAATCACATTACAAATTCGCAGTGAACGAAAATTACCAGATCCGCTTTGGTATGGGAGCTATTAAGGGAGTGGGCGAAGGAGCTGTAAATACGGTTATAGAAAACAGGAAAGACGGAAAATACAAATCGATATTTGATCTGGCAAAGCGTATTGATCTGCGTTCAGCCAACAAAAAAGCTTTTGAAAACCTTGCGTTGGCAGGTGGATTTGATTGTTTTGCAGATACTCATCGGGCACAGTATTTTCAAACCGACACAGACGGCATCACTTTTCTGGAAAAAGCCATGAAATACGGTGCAAAATATCAGGATAATGCCAATTCGTCACAAGTAAGCCTGTTCGGAGAAAGCAGCGAGGTGCAGATTCCGGAACCTGTAATCCCCCAGGCGGAAGAATGGACTACGATGGAAAAGCTTGCAAAGGAAAAAGACGTTGTAGGAATTTACATATCGGGACATCCGCTTGACGATTTTAAATTTGAACTGAAGTATTTTTGTAATGCCCGGTTAGAGCATATTAAACAGCTCGAGGCCATGGTAGGAAGGACGCTTACTTTTGGAGGGATGATCTCGAATGTACAGTTCCGTACATCGGCAAAAGGTAAGGACTGGGCTATGTTCACGATCGAAGGGTACGACGAAAGTATTGAAATGCGCATGTTTAACGAAGATTATCTCAAATACCGGCATTTTTTACTGAACAATACATTCGTTTATTTTAAGGTGTTCGTTAAAGAAGGATGGCTGAAGAAAGATACGAATGAACGGACCGAACCTAAAATGCAGTTCGTGGAACTAAAACTGTTAAATGAGGTAATCCCGGCTTTTGCGAAAAAACTCATCATTCAGATGGATGTACGTCAGCTTAAGGAAATGCAGATTGAAAAGATAAGGTTCGTGATGGATAACAATCCCGGAACCAAATCGGTAGTCTTTGAAATCTTTGAGCTTGAAGAAGTGCAGGAAAGGCTGCAAACCGAGGTGGTACAGAAGTTGGTGGAAGAAGCAGATCCGGATGCAGATGTTGCCGAACTCGAGCAGAGAGAACCGGAAATAACGGTTCCGGAAACACAATACGTACGTAAAAACCTTATTGAAATGCCCAGTAAAAACACAAGAATCGAGATATCATCAGATCTTTTGGAGGAACTGGAACGTATGCAGGTTTCGTTCCGCCTGAATTAGAAATGTTTATGAATCAATAGATATTAGTTATAAGAGTTGTCTTGCAACAATTAAAAAAAAATATAAATTTGTATATTACTTATTAATTAAAAATAAAATTATGGCATTAGAAATAACAGATGCTACTTTCGAAGAAGTAGTATTGAAATCAGACAAACCCGTTGTAGTGGATTTTTGGGCAGAATGGTGTGGGCCTTGTAAAATGTTAGGACCAACAATTGAAGAACTGGCTAATGATTTTGATGGAAAGGTTGTCGTTGGTAAAGTTGATGTAGACGCAAACCAGGATTTCGCTTCCCAATACGGTGTAAGAAACATTCCTACGGTATTGATTTTCCAAAACGGAGAAGTGGTAGGACGCCAGGTTGGAGTAGCGCCAAAACAGACATATGTAGACGCAGTTTCAAGCTTGCTTTAACAATATTGAAAACCGGATTTTATAATCCGGTTTTTTTTTTGTTTTGTAAATAACTGATAAAAAGACAACTGTAATTCCGGGTAAAAAAAACGTGATATTTTCTTTAAAAATATTTGCACCGTAAGGAAATGGTCGTATATTTGCACCGTTGAAATAATAAAGCAGTAGTGCTTTCTCAACGATGGTTTGGTAGTTCAGTTGGTTAGAATACATGCCTGTCACGCATGGGGTCGCGGGTTCGAGTCCCGTCCAGACCGCGAGATTCTCGCACAGAATCAACAATAGTTGTGTTGTTTAGGTACGCAAGTACCTGGTTTAGTAGTTAGACCAATGAAAAGCTTTCCGATTCGGAGGGCTTTTTTAATTTTATTACCTTTCTTTTAAAATATTAACATATCTCCTTCTGTTTGTTTAAATTTGTATTGCTTATCACTTTTAGCTGAAGCTTATGAAAAAGTTACTGTTCCTGTTTTTTGTTTGTTTTTCGGGCCTGATATCATACGCACAGGAACCGGTAAGGTCATTTGTACAGCAAAAGGCCGCTCCTAAGGAAGGATTGGTTGAATTCATGAAGAATTTTGCTCATGAATTCCAGTTTCCTGAAGTAGACGCCGCTGGTAAAGTAATGGTAAGGTTGAAGTTTACGGTTGAAAAGGACGGGACCTTTTCAGATATTGAGGTACTGGATGATGAGTTTGGAATAGGAAACGAAGCCATCCGTGTTTTAAAGACGATGCCTTCATGGAATCCCGCCATGCATGATGGCAAAAATGTACGTTCAAAATTTGTTTTGCCTATTGTTCTTAAAACAGGTGAGGGTCGTGATTTTGAAAAATCGCTGTGGTCGTCAAAAGAAGAGTTGAAAGTTTATATGGATTCTCTTGATGTTTACAGGATGGAAACCGACTATTTCGAATTTTCATGTAACTGCGGGCTGTTTAAAAGTTCCGTGAATGATCAGAATAAAACGGAAGAGTTCTTCTATGAATCAGCCGATAAAAAGGCCTATTACAATGTAGTATTGCAAAAAATAGACCCAAAGGATAAAACAGATCATATTGAAATGATTAAGAAAGAGGTAGAATCCCAAAACGGTATAATCCGCAACCTCTTTTTTAACAATGAAAACGGCATAGAGGTGTCTATGGCAATGCAGGACGACGGTTTTACCAATCATTACCGTACCTTATTCTTTAAAAAGAGCGGGTATTTTATTGCGGTAAACGTAGTCTCTTACAATATGCAGCTCGCGGATTTACTCATAGAACATTTGAAGGTGTCATTTAAAATGAATATTTAAGTACGGTTTTTAAAACCAGATGGAGCTGTTGCTCCAGACAATATGAATGTAGATTCCAAGTAAAACAACGCAATAAACAAACTTTACAAAAGAAGAGGCCAGGAATCCTATAAAGGACCCGGTTGCTGCTTTAAATGCCCTGTTGAGATTGTTTTGGTCGAAAAGGAGTTCTCCTATGAGCGCGCCAATGAACGGACCGATAATGAATCCGAAGGGAATGGGAGCGAAAATACCTACTATAAGTCCTATATTGGTTCCCCAGATACCGTATTTACTCCCTCCGAACCGTTTGGTTCCCTGAGCAGGGATCACATAATCCAGAATAGCGATGATGATCGTGATAACGAAGGTAATGCCCAGTAACCAGTAGTTCCAGGTAATACCGGGAGTAGTGTATAGGATGAGTATGCCGATCCAGCTTAACGGAGGGCCGGGTAAAGCAGGCAGTATGCTTCCGGCTATACCTACCAGGACGAATAATAAACTTACAGCCAGGATTAAATATTCCATAGTTATTTTTTGTATTTTTGCTACTTAAATTTACGATTTAATTTTTCATGAAGAATTGTTGGACTTTTCTTTTTTTAACAATCTTAACGGTGTCGTGTAATTTTGTGCCTAAAGAGGTGCCGGATTCACAGGAATTGTTACGTCGTGAATTGCATGCGATCGATTGGAGCAAGGTTGATGATTATCCGGAATATGCTTCTTGTGATACGGTTGACGATCCTGAAAAAAGAAAATCCTGTTTCTTTGACAGGTTGAATTTTGAAGTAATCCGTGTTTTAAAGAATGATTCCCTTGTACAGCTGTCTACTATTGATTCTGTTGAATTTCTGGTAACCCTTACGTCAAAAAGCAGGTTTACTTTTAAAACGGAAAAAATCAATGAAAAGCTTATGCCTAAATCTATGATGGACAGCATTATGGAAAAGAACCAAGATCGTTTTTCTTCTGTACAGCCCGCTACAAAAAGAGGAGTGCCTGTTACGACACAGTTTCATCTGAATGTAAAGATTGCCGCTTCTTCGGATTAAAGAACAATAGGAAAATACTTCCTATTGCTACAGGGATTACAAGATTCAGCAACCATATAGAAGCTGCAACAATGGGAACTACCCAGCCCTCAACTCCGAAAAATCCCAGCAGGTAGACGGCAATTCCGCCCTTTAATGCAAAATCAAGCGCTTGAAAATTAGGTAATGACGAAGCCAGCAGGTAAATGCAGGCAACTACAGCCATAAGTACCATATAAGGGATGTTGACCTGAAAAAGGGTATAAAGGATAAAATACTGATGAAGCAGGACTCCATAGCGCAGTAATGCCAGCAATATATTTCTCTGATGTATTTTTCTCGGAATTTCACGCAGGGAACTGAAAAGCCCCTGAAGAGAAAAACCTTTGATCTGAAAGTCTTTAATATAAAAAATGAAAAGGGCTGCCATTGCACAAATCCCCAAAAAAAGCCCTAAATAATAAGTGGGTATAAATCGATGGAGCATGTTAACGTATAAGGTGCCTAATAACCCGAAAAGCACGGCAAAAACAACCTGAATTCCATTACAAACAGCATTGAGGAAAACGACTTTTCCAGCTTGCGACCGGGGGTAAAACCATGCCTTTCCGGCATATTCACCAATTCCGTTGGGCGTAACGATACCAAAGGTAATGCCTATGAGGACCTGTTTGGTACTTTCCCATATACTTAAGGGTTTCAGAATCTGTGCAAGATTTTTCCATTTAAGTATTTCCAGAAACCGGTTCAGAAACGTAAGGATGAGGAGGATTGCGAAAAGCATCACGGATTCAGGAGTGTTGAACAGATCAGCAAACAGGTTCCAGTTTAATTCTTTTTTAGCCATCTGTCCGGAAATGAAATAAAATGCCAGCCCTACGATGATTAATTTCAGCAGATGTAATAAGAATTGTTTAATTTTGGGAGAGCGGGATTTCATATTGCAAAGGAATCAAAAAAATAGGAAAATTCAGTAACGAACAAGAATTAATTGGCAACAGAGCGTATTATATTAGGGATTGATCCCGGAACCACCATCATGGGCTTTGGCCTTATCCGGGTAATGGGAAACAAAATGGAGTTTATCCAGCTGAATGAATTACAGCTAAGTAAATTCGATGACCATTATATGAAATTACGCCGCATATTTGAAAGGACCATTGAGTTGATCGATACCTACCATCCCGACGAAATTGCCATTGAAGCCCCCTTTTTCGGTAAAAATGTGCAGTCCATGCTGAAGTTGGGCCGTGCACAAGGAGTTGCTATGGCAGCCGGATTATCTCGCGAGATTCCCATAACGGAATACGAACCGAAAAAGATTAAGATGGCGATTACAGGAAACGGAAACGCAAGCAAAGAGCAGGTGGCCCGGATGCTTCAGCAGTTGCTTGGGCTCAAGGAACTTCCCAAAAACCTTGATTCTACAGACGGTCTCGCAGCAGCAGTTTGCCATTATTTCAATTCGGGAAAAACGGTAGTCGGTAAATCATATTCGGGTTGGGAGGCATTTGTTGTACAAAATCAGGATCGTATAAATAAAAAATAATGGCCGGTATTTATATTCATATTCCTTTTTGCAGGCAGGCGTGTCATTATTGCGATTTCCATTTTTCTACATCGATGAAGAAAAAAAGTGAACTCGTCCTTGCCTTGATGAAAGAACTGTTTTTACGTAAGAATGAAATTTCGGAGCCAGTCGAAACCATCTATTTCGGAGGAGGAACTCCAAGCGTTCTATCTAATGAGGAGATTGAAGCGCTGTTGAACCGTATATATGAATTGTTTGATGTAGCCGAAGATCCAGAAATTACATTGGAGGCCAATCCTGATGATCTCACCCCTGAACGCATCCTTGAACTGGCATCGTCGCGTATCAACCGTTTGAGTATAGGAATACAGTCTTTTTTCGATGATGACCTCAAAATGATGAACAGGGCGCACAACGCAGCTGAAGCATGGATATGCCTGGAAACGGCGGTTAAATATTTCAACAATATTTCCATAGATCTTATTTACGGTATTCCGGGAATGAACCTGGAAAAATGGCAGGCGAATGTACAAAAGGCATTGTCGGCCGGAATTTCGCATATTTCTTCCTATGCGCTCACTGTTGAGCCTAAGACGGCACTTTCCAAACTTATTTCTGCAGGAAATATACCGCAACCTGATGATGCCGTTGCGCATGAACATTTTATGAAACTGATTGAAATGTTGGAATTACAGGGGTTTATACATTACGAGTTGTCGAATTTTGGAAAACCTGGTTTTTTTTCAAAGAATAATTCTGCTTACTGGCTCGGTAAGAAATATTTGGGAATAGGTCCGTCGGCTCATAGCTTTGACGGAACAAACCGCTCCTGGAACATTGCCAATAACGCTATATATATAAGAAAAATCGAGGAAGATACATTGCCGCTTGAAGTAGAAACCCTTTCTGTGAACGACCGGTATAACGAATACATCATGACGGGTTTACGGACCATCTGGGGAGTTTCGCTTGAAAGAATCAACAGGGAATTCGGCAGCCGTTTTTTGAGTTATCTGTTGGAGAATGCAGAAACTTTTGTGCGGAACGGGAAACTTACTGTGGAAAACGGCATATTGAAGACCACATTAAAGGGAAAGTTTTTCTGTGACGGGATAGCTTCCGATCTTTTTATGATTAATTAATAAGTTATGATAACAACAATACAATACGGCAATACAGCCTATAAAACCGATTTATCCTGTCCTATTGACATTTCGTTGCCTCTTGAAGGGAATGAAAACAATCCTATTGCATGGTATCTGGATAAACCTGAAATGAATCCTGTGGTAATGGGTGATTTTGTCGGCAGTGTCCGGTCGGGCAAATCATCAACGAATTTCAACAATATCTTTTTCAATCCACATGCACATGGTACGCACACCGAATGCCTTGGACATATTACCCGGGAGTTTTATTCCATCAATGATACTTTAAAACGGTTCTTCTTCTTTGCAGAACTTGTTTCTGTTGAGCCAATGGAAATAAATGGAGACCTTATCATTACGAAAGAGCAGATTCAAAATGCGCTGGATGGAAAAGAACCCGAAGCACTAATTGTAAGAACCTTTCCGAATTCAGAATTAAAAAAACATAAAAACTATTCCCATACCAATCCGGCCTATCTTTCCGAAGAAGCGGCAGCCTATATAAGAGAACGGGGAATTGCACATCTTCTTATCGATCTGCCAAGTGTAGATAAAGAAAAAGATGAAGGAAAACTGGCAGCACATAAAGCCTTCTGGAATGTTACAGATGTTGTAAATGTCAATGAGGATGCCCGTTTTGGTGCTACTATTACCGAAATGATCTTTGTTCCGGATTTTGTGATAGACGGCAGCTATTTTCTCAACATACAGATAGCTTCCTTTGTGAATGATGCTTCGCCAAGTAAACCCTTGTTATACAGGTTAAAATGAAAGTGCTGATAAAGCTGGAAGAAGCTTCCTTGCTGATACTCGGAATATGTATGTTCAGTACGCTTGATATGAACTGGTGGTTGTTCGTGGCTTTGTTCTTTGTTCCTGATTTATCGATGTTGGGATACCTTTCAGGACCGAAGTCAGGAGCATGGATGTATAATATGATCCATCACAGGGGTATTGCCGTGATGATTTACCTAGCCGGCGTGTTTATAAAAAATGAGGCATTACAGTTTTCGGGTATTTTGCTCTTTTCACATTCAAGTTTCGACCGCATGTTTGGTTATGGACTGAAATATGAAAAAGGATTTCGCTTTACGCATTTGGGAACAATAGGCCGGGAGAAAGAACATTAAAAAACTCCTTCATTAGAAGGAGTCTTTTTTAATCTTGTTTTGTACCATGGTTGATGTCGTTTCTGTGTTCCAGAACTTCCAATTGATCGTTTACAAAATAGGCGCTTCCAAAACCATTTACATAGGCTCCTTTAGAAGGATGGAGTGCAATCATGATAAAATCTTCCATTGGAGCAATTACGTCTACTACTTTTCCATGGCGCTCCTTAAGCGCTTCTATAACGGTATTCCATTCGTCTGAGTCTCTTGCTATCTGAGTAGTGTCTGCATCAAACGTAAGGCGTTCGCGGGCATATATCTGTTTTGATGCTGATTCATCCGCGATAAACATCACGGAAACCTTCTTCTGATCTCTGAGATTCCTTGTATGACGGGCCATAAAAGAAACAAGTATATAAAAAACAGTATCAATTTTTACGAAAGGAGCATAACTTGAATTTGGAATTCCATCTTTATCAATGGTCCCCAATATAACCGATTTTGAATTAGCAACCAGCTCTTTTACTTTTGGAGCAATCGGTTTCACTTCTTTTTGTGCTTCCTGTATATTTGAATGTTTGTCCATAAATTATTTTAAATTAATAGTTTAGACAAAAATAAGTGTTTTAAAACAATTTTTATATGTTTAATGAATGAAAATCAGCTTTTAGAGTAAGAGTGTACGAGAATTTTGTGCGGACCGGCGCCCCGTTCAAAGTACCGGGGATCCATTTTTTAGAAGCGCGTTTCACTGCTTTAATCATTCTGTCCTCAAAATATTCCATTTCTTTGTTTGCCATTCTAAAACAGCACAGAGTACCATCCTTCTCTACTATAAAGTCTATTATAATGTCGTAGTTTTCTTTGATTTTGGCCGCGCTTAATTTGGCTCGTTCCAGACTTGTTAGGTAAAAATTGTCTCTTACCTTATCAACAAACCGCTCTATACCGACTTCCGGTGTGGCAGACTGTCTTACCCTCTTAAAATAGTTGTAATCATTAATAACGAAAGACATACTGTACATGCTTCCTTTGGCGATTCCGTCCACTATTACAGGAGTAAAACTGGGGAATTGTTTAACGATGGGAAATATTAAAACACCCAGTCCAAATTCATCATCTGCGACGATTGTCTTTACAGCTTCCCCTTTTTCGTTTAGAAATATCTTCAACTGGATGACATTGTCTTTTCCTCTCATTTTGTCGAAGGTCTCATCGGGAATATCTAATTCCTGGATGATATTCCTTACAAATTGTTCGGGTTCATACGGAGGAATTGCTTTCGTTTGTGCATTTGCCCCGTAATTAAAGAGTAAGAGCAAGATGAGCAGTGATAAGTGTTTCATGGTGTAAATTTTCGGCAAAAATAGGCGTTATTTTTTTAAGTCGCTGCTTTTCATAAAAATTACATTTTTTGCCGTTAATTCCTGTTTTATTGCCTGGTAGTTGTCTTCAGAAATAGGTTTTGAAGCATCTTCAATAAAAAACGTGCTGAAACCGTTTTCAACAGCATCCTTAGCTGTATAATAAACGCAGTAATCTGCTGCCAGACCGCAAACGTATACTTCCTGTACCAGTAATTCTTTTAGAAGGCCCGACAGGCCGGTACTGTATTGCTTGCCGTTATCAAAAAAACCACTGTAACTGTCTGTTTCAGGGTTGGTGCCTTTCCTTATAACAGCCGACACTTTATTAAGCAACAGTTCAGAAGCGAACTCGGCTCCATACGTTCCCTGGACACAATGCGCGGGCCAGAGTACCTGTTCCAATCCGTTAAGTGTTATTCTTTCAAAAACTTCAGTTCCGGGATTATTAACTGCAAAACTCTTGTGTTGGAGAGGATGCCAGTCCTGCGTGGCGATAATCAGGTCGAAACAGGATTGGATGTCGTTTATTAGTGGAATGATGTCGTTTCCGTTCGGAACGGCAAGAGAGCCGCCGGGCAGGAAATCGTTCTGAACATCAATGATGAGTAAGGCCTTTTTCATGAGTGTTAATCATTTGCTTAAATAAATAAAGTTACAGAAAAGTTTGGTAAATTCATGACTGGTTTGTCATGGCTGCCGTTTATAGAAACCAGAGCTTTGTACTGTTCAAAGCAAGGCAGCTTTATCGTTATGGAAAAGAGAGATTTAAGAGGTATACTTTTTCGTCATCTTGATGGAATTGTTACGTTACCGGTTTTGGTCGAACTGCACCGTGCCCGCATGCTGCATTTTCTTATTGATGTAGGGGAGTGTGACCTGGATTTACTCACCAAGAAATTTAATGCGAATAAAGGATATCTTAACGTTGCCTTACGTGTTCTGGCATCGCAGGGCTTTTTGATTTATAAGGCAGATTCCGGGATATCTGTAGTAAAAACAGAAAAACTGGAGTGGGCAATAAACCATATTGAAGCGCTCTACGATGTAATGGATCTTTTGCAGTTTTCACAATCGTTTCACAACAGAATCTTCGAAAAAACTCCTTTTCTGAAGCTGGTCCCTCTTTTGGACAGCTACGAAAAAGAGGTCTTTTTTAGGGAAGAGACGGTTCATAAAGAATGGGTAGAACAGCTGAACACCTATGTAGAGGGGTGTCTTGTAGGACCCACGATCGTAAAGCTCGGAATGAGCGGCATGTTTCATAAATATTTTATGGAAGCCAGTTTTAAAGCAGAAGAGTTTCATAAGGACCCCGAAAGTTTCGGACGACTTCTGGATTTTCTTAAATACCTGGGCTGGTTTACCAAAAAGGGAGCTAATTATCAGTTTACGGATAAAGGTTTGTTTTTTGCGAGAAGGGCGTCTTCATACGGGGTTACTGTTTCGTATTTGCCTATGTTAAGTCAGATGAAGCGGCTTTTATTCGATAATGCGGAAAAAATCAGGTCAGATGACGGCGGAATCCATGAGATTCATGTTGACAGAGCAATGAATGTCTGGGGCAGTGGCGGAGCCCACGCTGTTTATTTTAAAACGCTTGATGACTTCATCATCGATATTTTTAACAAGCCTTTGGAAGAACAGCCAAAGGGGATATTGGATATGGGGTGTGGCAACGGCGCACTTTTGCAGCATTTGTACGATACAATTGAGCACAGGACGCTTCGTGGGAGAAATTTGGAAACGCATCCTTTATTTTTGGTAGGAGCCGATTATAATCAGGAAGCACTAAAGATAACGAGGGCAAATCTTATAGCAAATGATATCTGGGCCAAAGTTATTTGGGGAGATATAGGAAATCCTGAAAAGCTGGCCGGGGATCTTAGGGAAGATTATGCGATTGAATTAGGTGATTTGCTCAATATGCGTACCTTTCTTGATCACAACCGCATGTGGCAGCAACCAGATCTAACCACAGGTCTTCCCGAAAGTACTTCTTCTGGTGCTTATGCTGATAAAGGCCGCTACCTGCCTAATGAATGGGTAGAACAAAGCCTGGTGGAACATCTTCGCAAATGGAAGCCTTTTATCGTAAAGTTCGGTTTGTTGGTTATAGAGCTCCATACACTGCTTCCCGAAAAAACGGCGGCTAACCTTGGTAAGACGGCGGCTACAGCCTACGACGCCACACATGGTTTTTCAGATCAGTTCATACTGGAACTGGAAGTGTTTGAAAAATGCATAAAGAGGGCCGGACTTACGATGAACGAGAAATACAGCAGGAAATTTCCCGATAATGACCTTGCAAATGTGAGCATTCACCTTATTCAATAAAAAAGCAACCTCAGGGGTTGCTTTTTTATTAATTTTCCAAAGGAAGGAAATTATAGTTTTTAGAATAGTAAAGCATTTGCTCTGCAAACGTTTTAGGATACGTTACCACTATGTCTGTTATTTCGCCTTTTTCGTTGGTTACAGGCATTAAAACAGGGTTCACGAATCCGCGATAAGGTGCTGAATTGAATTTTTTGCTGCGGGCAAGCACTTCACTGTGTAATTTCTGGTTAACCTTTACTCCATAAGTCTCCACAAGCACTTTTGCAGCAGCATAATCACCTTCCGATTTGATGCGTTGCGTTTCACGTAAAAGCTGACCGAACAATTCATGCAGCTTTTCATAATCGTTTATTTTGAAATAGGTTTTGCCGTTCTGTTCAATTTTTTCAATGACATTGTTGCTTTTTCCTTTCTCATATACCCAGGCGGAAATCCACTGGCGGTTGCGCATATGGGCTTCTTCAATATCCTGTCCGGGTTCTATGCGGACAAGCTGCGTCATCAATCCGTTGCGGATATAATCGTTGTAAGCGGCCTTTCCTAAATTTTTCCAATCGTCTACCAGGCCTAAATCCTGAATTTTCTGATCGTATAAATAATACAGTGCTACAAGGTCGGCACGGCCTTCCTCCATGGTAGAAGCGTAGCTTTTCAGCGTTTCTTTAGGAGTACCCACACCGGCATTGAGCTGACCGGAAGCGTGTCCAATGACTTCATGCAAAGCTGTATGCAGTTTGTCGGCAAGCTCGCTGTAGCGTTGCGCCAACTGGATTTCTTCTTCGTTAAAAGCAAACTCCCTGAGTTTTTCACTTCCTCCGGCTTTGTTATAGGCTTCGATAATATTTCCAAGTGAAATCGATTTAGATCCGTGTTCGGCCCGTATCCAGTCGGCATTAGGTAAATTTACACCAATAGGGGTAGCGGGGGAAGTGTCGCCGCTTTCAGCAGCAACAATAACGGTTTTATAGGAAATACCCACTACGTTTTTCTTTTTGTGCTCTGGTAATAGCGGGGAATGATCTTCGAACCACTGTGCATTTTTGGATATTACCTCCATTTTTGCAGACATGTCGAAATCCTTGATCTGAACCGTAGATTCATAAGAGGCTTTATGCCCGAGCGGGTCGTTATAAACCTCTATAAACCCGTTAATGTAATCAATGTTTCCTTCCGTAGCTTTTACCCATGCCACATTATAATCGTCCCATTTCTTCAGGTCGCCTGTTTTGTAAAAATCAATAAGGATCTTAAGAGCATCGGCCTGTGGTTTGTTCTCTGCCACTTCTACCGCTTTTTCAAGCCAGTAGACGATTTTATCGATGGCAGCACCGTACATTCCGCCGCTTTTCCATACCCGTTCTTCAATTCTGCCCGATTCCGTACGGATCAGTTTTGAATTTAAACCTGTTGAAAGCGGACGCAACGTATCTGCAATCTTCATGCTTCCGTAAAATCTTTCCACGTCTTTTGCATTCAGTCCCTTTCCGTAGAAATTTACGGCCGATCCCTGAACCAGTCCCTTGGCTTCATTCAAGTTAACCTTTTTCCCATCTACATCGTTGAACAGTATTTCCACAATGCTCGCATCAAGATTTGTTTTGGTATCTTTTAAAAGTTTTTGGAAGTATGCCTGTGAAAATCCGGTTTTTATCTTATCGTTAGAATAATGATGATGTATACCGTTCGAAAACCAAACCCTCTTAAGGTAAATTTCGAATTTCAACCAGTTTTCATCCTTTCTATCGCCGCTGTAATTTTTATAGATGTTTTCTAATGCGGCGCGGATCTTCAGATTGTACCTGTAATTCTGATCCCAGAAAATATCCCTGCCCGAATATCCGGCCTGAGCCAGATAATAAACAAGTTTCTTTTCTTTTAAGGTCAGTTTTTCCCAACCCGGGATATCGTATTTTAATACTTGGACGTCCCCGAACTGCTCAGGTTCAAACTGTACAAGCTGCAGGCTGTCAATGATTTTCTTTTCTTCGGTCATTTTATCGTTTTTATTACAGGCTATTAACGAAGTAGCAGCCAATGCTATAAGGGAAAACTGACTTAATTTCATAGAATTTATATTGTTAGTGTAACAAATATATTAAAATTTAGAATGATTGCCCCGGCATTTCCTTAAGTTTCCTTTTCCTTAAGCGGAAAAATACTGCTTTAAATGGGGCAAAATAAAAGCTTTGAATGTTCAAAGCTTAATTCTGAGGTAATACGTTTTTTAAAAATTCGCTGAGCTGGTCGAACAAATCTTTTGGACTGGTATATAAAATATGGAAATTGCTCAGTGCGAATAAAAGTTCATTTGTTTCTGCCTCTGCTTTCTGAAGGTATACAATAGGTTTGCGCTTTGCTTTGGAATACCCAAGCTCAATACAGGAAGTGACATTCACCTTTGTGGCCTCTATAATGATGAAATTGCTGGAATCTATTTCCTTCATGGCTTTCTGCATGAGTTCCGCCTCCTGACCGGCCTCGAAAGGATATTTGTCAACAAATATAAATTGTTCTACGTTGGCTGTACTCATAGCCATGCCTAATGCGATAATTTCTTTTCCTAAGGATTTCCGTGTTTCTGTATCAACAGAGATGTAAGCTTTCATTCATTAACGGTTTATCGTGTAAAGATAGCGAATTTATTAAATAAATACCCTCCTAATACGCTGCGTTATATAACTTTTACCATTTTAAATCGTAAACCGGAGCATATTGCAGACCTCTGAAAAAACGGAGGAGGGTTGTGCTGTGACAACTGTTTCAGCGCCTGTAAAAGGATGTGTGAATGTAAGGGAATTTGCATGGAGCAACATGGTTTTCATATCAAAATTTTCGAGCCATAACTTGTTCTGTTTATTACAGCCATGCGGCCTGTCACCGATAATAGGGTGCAAAATATGCGCCATATGTTTCCTGATCTGGTGCATGCGTCCGGTAAAAGGCTCTGCTTCGATAAGGCTGTAGCGCGATGTAGCGTGTTTGCCGTGCGGAAGGTCGATTTCGGCGCGTTCAAGTGTTTTTATCCGGGTGACGGCGTCCTGAAGGGTGCCGTTTTCTTTAAATAAAGGATAGTCAATTAAAGATTCGTCCGGAGCATACCCCCTTACGACAGCAAGGTATTTTTTGCAGGTGGTTTTAAGGGTAAACTGTTCGGTTAAAGCTCTGTTGCTTGCCTGATCAAGCGCAAAAAGAAGCGCTCCCGATGTTTTTCTGTCGAGCCTGTGAACAGGATATACTCTCTGGCCGATCTGATCCCGTAAAAGCTGGATTGCAAATTGTTCTGCGTTTCGGGCAATGGGGGAACGGTGAACGAGTAAATCGTGCGGCTTGTTTATGGCAATGAGGTATTCGTCCTGATAGATTATTTCTAAAGTCATAGTACAAAAAAATCGCCCTAAGGCGATTTTTTAAGTTTATTATAAAGCCGCAGCGTATTTTTTTGCAACAGCATCCCAGTTGATGACGTTAAAAAAGGCGTTGATATAGTCAGGTCTGCGGTTCTGATAATTCAAATAGTAAGCATGCTCCCATACATCCAATCCTAAAATAGGAGTTCCTTCACATCCGATTCCTTTCATTAAAGGATTGTCCTGGTTAGGAGTTGCGCAAACTTCTAATTTACCGTTTTTAACGCAAAGCCATGCCCATCCTGATCCGAACTGAGTAGTAGCAGCCTTGGCAAAAGTATCTTTGAAGTTTTCAAATGAACCAAAAGTATCGTTAATGGCAGCACCTAAATCTCCGCTCGGAGTACCACCTGCATTAGGAGCAAGGATTTCCCAGAATAAATTATGGTTGTAAAAACCTCCTCCGTTATTACGGACCGCTTTGTTGTTTAAATCTAAATTAGCAAGAATGTCCTCGATTGATTTGCCTTCAAGATCAGTTCCTTCAATAGCTGCATTTAAATTTGTAGTATATGCCTGGTGATGTTTAGAGTAGTGGATTTCCATTGTTCTTGCGTCAATATGAGGCTCTAAAGCGTCATAAGCATATGGTAATTTTGGTAATTCGAAAGCCATAACTATAATAGTTTAAAGATTAGTATTATTTTTAATTCAAATTTACACAAAATAGAAAGACAATAAAAATTATTGGATATCTTCTTTGTTAACAATTTTATAAATTTATTTTGGAAAAAAAAGCCTTTACCATATTCAATGCTTCAGCAGGAGCCGGAAAAACGCATACGCTTGTAAAAGAATATCTTAAGGTGCTGCTTGGGTATTCCTACAAAGACGATGCTTATAGAAACGTGCTGGCGATTACCTTTACGAACAAAGCGGTAAATGAGATGAAATCGCGTATAGTGTCATGCATTTACGCTTTCTCTCTTAATGAAATTCCACAGAAGGAATACGCTTTGATGGAGCAGATCGTGGAGGAAACACCTTTTACGGAAGCTTATATAAGGGAAAAATCAAAACGGATACTCAAAAATATCATTCACAATTATGCGGGGTTCGATATTTCCACGATCGACAGGTTCACGCATAAGGTCATCAGATCTTTTGCTTTTGACCTCAATCTTCCTTTTCATTTTGAAGTTTCCCTTGATACCGAAGCACTGCTTCAGGAAGCTGTAGAAGCCCTTATTGCCAAAGCAGGAATAGACCCGGAGCTCACAAAACTGCTCATCGATTTTTCTGTGGGGAAGGCGGATGAAGACAAGAGCTGGGACATTACGTATGAACTTATGGATATCGGAAGGCTGCTGCTGAATGAAAACAATAAGAAGGAACTGGAAGCGTTCAGGGATACGGGTATTGAAGATTTTACTGCCCTTAGAAAATGGCTCACGGGGCAACTGGCTGCCATAGAGCAGGAAACGAAAGAGCTTGCGCAGCATGCATTATCACTGCTTGAAGGCCATAATTTGGACTTCAGATCGTTTAAAGGAGGATATTTCCCAAAACATCTGTCCGGTATAGTTGAAGGTAATTTTAATAATAACAATAAAAAATATTTCAACCCGGAAGATATAGCTGTCAATAAAACTGCCAAAGACAAAGAAGTCATAGAAGCGCTCATTCCAGAGCTTTTACGCATAACGGGCCGGATTTATGAGCGATTTGGTAAAAAATATTTTTATGAGGCCTTTTTGAAAAATCTGGTTCCCCTTTCATTGCTGAATTCCATCAGTGCAGAGATCAGCCGTATCCAGACCGAACAGCAGATACTTTCCATTTCACAGTTTAACAGCATCATCTATGAAGAACTTAAAAATCAGCCTGCGCCATTTATATATGAACGTTTAGGAGAGAAATACCGGCATTTCTTTATCGATGAATTTCAGGATACTTCGGAAATGCAATGGCAGAACCTCATTCCCCTCATCGATAACGCGCTCTCGGGAGAAGATGTCTACGGTAAGCACGGATCATTGATGATTGTTGGAGATCCCAAACAGGCCATCTACCGTTGGAGGGGAGGAAAAGCAGAACAGTTTATGGAACTCAGCGGTAGTATGAATCCGTTTTCTAATCCTTCAAAACAGACTGTAAGCCTGGATACAAACTATAGGAGTTTTTCTGAAGTGGTGGAGTTCAATAACGGAATTTTCGGGTTTCTGTCAGGTGAATTTGAAAACGAAGATTACAGTACTCTTTACAGGGATTATTCTTTCCAGCACCCTAATTCGAAAAAAGGAGGGTTCGTAAACATATCATTCCTTGATCATAATGTTTTATCGGAAGAGGAGGTAACAAAGGACGATCTTTATCTAGAACAGGTGTTGGGCACGATTGAAAAAGTAGTGGACCAGGGGTTCGGTCTGGGTGATATAGTGGTGTTGACACGTAAAAGCAAAGATGGGGTTAAAGTAGCAGATTACCTTACCAAAAACGGGATACGTATCCTGTCTTCCGAAACCCTGCTGATCAACAATGCGGCAGAAGTACAGCTTTTACTAAACCTGCTGCGTTTTCTGAAAAACAACTCAGATAAGGAAGCCAAAGCTTTTATTTTATATTATGTGGGAAAACATGTTGTTAAAGGAGTGCCGGTACATGATGTCATAACGGGCGGTATTGAAATAAGTGAAGAACGCGATTTTGAAGTGTTTCTTAATAACCTGGGAATAAGCATAGATTTTAAGGCTGTCCGAAGAAATAATCTGTATGTTGCGGCGGAGATGCTGGTTCAGGCTTTCATCCCGTTAAAGAAAACAGAAGCTTATGTACAGTATTTTCTGGATCTGATATTGGAACGTACCGTTAAAAACCAGTCGACCATTGCGGATTTCCTGTTGTACTGGGAACAGAATTATCAGAAGTTAAGCATTCCCTCACCCGAAAATGAAGATGCCGTGCGCCTTATGACGGTGCATAAATCGAAAGGACTTGAATTTCCCGTAGTTATTTATCCTTTTGCCGATGATGATTTCTCGAGATCCCGCGACAAGATTTGGATAGATTTGGATGATTCGTCTGAGTTCGCTATTCCCAAAGCGCTGGTAGACCTTCGTAATGATGTACAGATGTATGGTGAAACGGCTCAAAGGCTTTATGAACAGAAAAAGCAGGAGGAACTGCTTGATAACCTTAATGTACTTTATGTGGCACTGACGCGTGCGGAAGAACAGCTATACGTTATAAGCAGCTATAAAAGATCCAGAGCGGGAGGGCTGCCAAATACACTGGCTTCCTTTTTTGTGAGGTATCTTGAGTCGCTTGGTGGTTTTTCAGACGATATTTTAAGTTACGACTTCGGAATTCCTGTAAAGGTTTCTCAAAATAAAGCATCACAGTTGCGGGCAGACGTGATTGAAGCGGTGGGACAAAACATCAGTTCCTCGGTAGTGAAAATTGCAAAGCGCGAAGCGCTAATGTGGGATACAAAACAGCAGAAGGCTATAGAAAAGGGGAATCTTATTCACGAACTCCTTTCACGCGTCTATACGCCGGGCGATGTTGAACACGTTATGCAGGGTGCCGTTTCAAAAGGAGAACTGCCGTTTAACCGGAAAAACGAAGTTGCTGATAAGATAAGGGAGATTATAGCGCATGAGGAACTTGAGGTCTTTTTTACAGAAGGTAACCAGGTCTATAATGAGCGCCCTGTCTTGCATAAATCTTTCCGCAATATCAAACCCGACAGGGTTGTGGTAAAAGGAACCGATGCCTACATTGTCGATTATAAAACGGGAGAAGAAAAACAGGCGCACCGGCAGCAGGTAAACGAATATGCCGTTGCAATAGAAGAAATGGGGCTGCATGTGGTAAAAAAACTGCTGTTGTATATTCAGGACGATTTAAAAATAATACATTTGTAGCAACTCAGTATAAATCGAAAAATAACATACTATCTATGTACGGATCAATTAAAGAGTTCTTACAGGCCGAAATCGATACGATAAAAGAAAACGGTTTGTATAAAAAAGAACGCATCATTACATCGCCGCAGGGTGCCGAAATTACAATCAGCACAGGAGAGACTGTACTTAATTTTTGTGCAAATAATTATTTGGGGCTTTCTTCTCATCCGGAAGTAATACAGGCTGCAAAAGACGCTTTGGATTCTCACGGATTTGGGATGTCTTCTGTTCGCTTTATTTGCGGAACGCAGGATATTCATAAACAGCTGGAACAGGAAATAGCTGATTTTTATGGAACCGAAGACACGATTCTTTATGCAGCTGCATTTGATGCCAACGGCGGGGTGTTTGAACCTTTACTTGGAGCCGAAGACTGTATTATTTCCGACAGTCTCAACCATGCTTCCATTATAGATGGGGTTCGTTTATGTAAAGCGGCGCGTTACCGTTACGAAAACAGCGATATGGACGATCTTGAAAAGCAGTTGCAGCAGGCGGTTGCCGATGGACGAAGATTTAAGCTTATTGTAACAGACGGTGTGTTTTCGATGGACGGATTAGTCGCTCCGCTTGATAAAATTTGTGATCTGGCAGATAAATACGATGCAATGGTTATGGTAGATGAATGCCACGCGGCAGGATTTATCGGAGCATCAGGAAAAGGGACTCTTGAAGCCAAAAACGTGATGGGGCGTGTTGACATCATCACAGGAACCCTTGGAAAAGCTTTAGGAGGCGCCATGGGAGGATACACTACGGCCAAGAAGGAAATTATTGAAATCCTGCGTCAGCGTTCCCGCCCTTATTTGTTCTCAAACTCGCTTTCTCCGGTAATCGTTGGAGCATCGCTGAAAGTGTTTGAATTATTGAAGAAGGACACTTCTTTAAGAGATAAGCTTGAATGGAATACGGATTATTTCAAAAAAGGGATGAAAAATGCAGGATTCGATATCATAGACGGCGATTCTGCCATTGTTCCCGTAATGCTTTACGATGCGAAGCTTTCTCAGGAAATGGCAGACAGACTGCTGGAAAAAGGAATCTATGTAATAGGCTTCTTCTTCCCGGTTGTACCTAAGGAAAAAGCACGGATTCGTGTGCAATTGTCGGCAGCCCATACACAGGAACATTTGGATAAAGCAATTCAGGCCTTTACCGAAGTGGGAAAAGAATTGGATATTATATAAAAAAATCTTATAATAATGTTAAATCTTTCTTCAAAATATTTTGTATATTCGTTTAAAACAAGTTATTTTTGTCGAAATCTTACGTAAAAGTAAAAAAGTTGATAGTTATGAAACAATTAAAAGTATTTGCTGCTGCTTTATTGTTAGCAGGTTCGGCTGCTCAGGCTCAAAATGCTGACCAACCATGGGCAATTTCTGTGGGGGTTAACGCAATTGACGGTGGACGTTCAAGTGTTGCAATGGACTTTGCAGATAGATTTGGTCAGTACTTCCAAACAGATAACTGGAGTATTTTACCATCTGCATCTGTATTGAATGTGTCTCGCTACCTTGGGTCAAACCTTTCATTTGGTATTACAGGTACTGTAAACAAAGTGGAGAAAATGGTTATGCCTTTAAATAGTACAGGTGAGTTTAATGGTCAAAGAAAAGTTGATGCTACAGACTTGATGTACTACGGTGTAGATGGTCAGTTCAGATATAGTATCGGTGGTTTGATCGGTTCTAAATGGTTTGATCCTGCTGTTCATGTTGGTGGAGGTTATACATTCTTAGGAAAAGCTTCTTCCGGAAATGTGAATGGTGGACTTGGAGTTACTTTCTGGTTCTCTGAAAACATCGGTTTAAACCTTTCTTCTACTTATAAGAAACAATTTGAAGACGATGACGTTTTAAGAGCTCAGGATGTTTCTGTTCCTTCTCATTTCCAACACGTAGCAGGAGTTACCTTCCGCTTTGGTGGAAAAGATACAGATGGAGACGGAATATTGGATAAATACGACGAATGTCCTGAAGAAGCTGGTTTAAAACAATTCAACGGATGTCCTGATACAGATATGGATGGAATTCCAGATCATTTAGATCAGTGTCCTAACGAATTCGGAGATGCTGCAATGAACGGATGTCCTGATTCTGACGGAGACGGAATCCCTAACCACGAAGACGCTTGTCCGGATGAGCCAGGATTAAAAGAATTCAACGGATGTCCTGATACAGACGGAGACGGAATCCCTGACAAACAAGACGAATGTCCTGAAGTTGCTGGTCCTAAAGAAAACAACGGATGTCCTTGGCCAGATACAGACGGAGACGGAGTATTTGATAAAGATGACGAATGTCCTGAAGTTCCTGGACCTGCTTCAAACAGAGGATGTCCTGAAGTTAAGGAAGAGCATATCAAACAGTTGAACGAATACGGTAAAACAATCTTGTTCAACACTGGTAAGTCAACTTTCCAAGAAAAATCATTTGCAGTATTAGACAATATGGCTAAGGTTATGAACCAATTCCCTAATGCTAAATTTGCAATCGAAGGTCACACAGATAGTACAGGTTCTGATAAAATCAACGACCCATTATCAAATGACCGTGCTAATGCGGTAAGAGATTACTTGATTTCTAAAGGAATTTCTGCAAACCGTTTAACTGCTGAAGGATTTGGATCTAAGAGACCAATCGATGATAACAAAACTGTAGCAGGACGTGCAAATAACCGTCGTACTGAAATTAAATTGATTAAATAATTTAAACAGTAAATAAAAAGGAAAACGCCCCGATTTGTCGGGGCGTTTTTTTATTTTTATCCCATGGAGAAGATTTCTTTTTTACATAAAATAGCGCAACAGGTCATACACGATTACGGTCTGGATTTTACAAACTGTCTTATCGTACTTCCGAATAAAAGGGCCCGGTTATTTCTATTGGAGGCATTTAAAGACCTGTCCGATAAAACCTTCTTTGCTCCTGAAATCATCAGTATAGAGGATTTTATTGGCAAGATTGCCAAAATGGATGCCATAACCGCCATAGAGCAGCTTTTCGAATTTTACGAAGTATATAAAGAAATTACCCCGAAAGAAGTACAGCAGGATTTTGAGCAGTTCGGCAACTGGGCCAAGATGCTCCTGCAGGATTTTAACGAGATAGACAGGTATCTGCTCAAACCTTCCCATGTGTTTGGTTATCTTAAAGATATAGATGATATCAATCACTGGTCGGTGAAAACGGAAGATCATACAAGACTTATCCGGGACTATCTTTCTTTTTGGGAACAGCTGCCCATTTATTATAAGGCGTTTTCGCGACGTTTAAAAGAAAAAAGTATCGGTTATCAGGGCCTGGTTTACAAGACAGCTGTTGAAAACCTGGAGGAATACCTGGCAGAAAACAAAGAGCGGATGATTTATTTTGCAGGATTCAATGCATTAAATCAATCGGAAGAATACATCATCCAAAAACTACTTAAGAACAATCAGGCCAGGATTTATTGGGATACCGATGAGAGCTTTCTTAACGATACCGATCACGGAGCCGGCTATTTTGCAAGGAAGATGAAGCAAGGCTGGTCTTATTATAACACACATCCTTATGAATGGATCGTAAACGAATTCCGGCAAAGTAAAAATATAGAGATCATCAGCACACCCAAATCGGTTGGACAGGCCAAGATTGTAGGCAGTATAGTAGAAAAGCTTCAGGCAGCTGGTGAACCGCTCCGTCATACGGCTGTTGTGCTGGCAGAAGAAAATCTTTTAATACCCGTTTTGTATGCAATGCCTCAGACCGTTACGTCGTTAAATGTAACGATGGGATATGACAGTAAGTCCAATCCGGTACAGCTGTTTTTCCTCAAACTGTTTAAAATGCATATTCATGCATTGAACAGAGGTAAAAAACCGGTCTTCTACCATAAGGAAGTATTGGATGTATTGTCTCATTCATTGATTGAAGGTATTGCCGGTTCCGGAAAAATGGTAGGAGAAATCAATCGGAGAAACCTTTCTTTTTTTCAGGTAGATACACTGGATTCTAAAAGTGAAGCAAATGAATTTCTGCAACTCATCATGACTGTATGGACCGATGACGTGTCGCATATATTTGACAGGCTGGAAGCAATGGTTATCGCCATACGCAGGCGTTTGCGAAATGATGGAGATGACGTGTCGCAGGTATTTCTTTACGCATTTTACCAGGTTTTGAATCAGTTAAGGCATTATCAGCAGAAATACGGTATTATGAGTACCCCGCAGCAATTATTTGCTGTTTACAGGCAGATTGCTGACCTTGCAGAAGTGTCTTTTGAAGGTGAGCCGTTGGAAGGATTGCAGGTTATGGGGGTGTTGGAAAGCCGTGTGCTTGATTTCGAAAATGTTATTATTACCTCTTTAAATGAAGGTAAATTACCTGCAGGAAAAGCCATGAACTCTTTTATTCCTTATGATGTTAAGATAGAGTTGGGCTTGCCGACGTTTAAAGAGAAAGATGCAATCTATACGTACCATTTTTATCACCTGTTAAAAAGGGCGAAAAATATTTTCCTTCTTTATAATTCAGATTCAGAAGGATTGGATGCAGGAGAAAAAAGCAGATTTGTAACACAGTTGCTCCTGGATCCGCAACCGAATCATACTATAAAGGTCCGCAATTATTTTGCAAAAACACCGGAAACGGTCCGGGAGCCGATGGTCGTGGAAAAATCGGAAGCATTGCAGCACAGACTAAAGGAAATTGCCTCAGGGAAAGGATTCTCTCCTTCGGCGATCGCAAACTATATGAGGAACCCGGTTCAGTTTTATCTCCAGCGCGTGCTGGGAATACGCGAAATAGACGAGGTGGAGGAAAATATTGCGTTAAATACGCTCGGTACGATCATTCACGGCAGCTTGGAACATCTGTATGAGCCTTTTGTAGGAAAGATGCTCACTATGGAAATGGTAGATGAAATGATGCAAAACAGCGAGCAGAAAGTGTCGGAACAGTTCCGTCTTAATTATTCGGATATGGCAGATAAGCAAGGTAAAAACCTGCTGGCATTTGAAGTAGCGAAGCGGAATGTTTACCATTTTCTAAAACAGGAAAAAGAGCAGATCGAAGCCGGCGATGAAGTACAGATTATAAGTCTGGAGCAAAAGCTCGAAACGGTTATAGAGGATGCATTGCTTCCGTATCCTGTTGTGCTATCCGGAATTGCGGACAGAATTGAAATACGGAACGGTATTTTAAGGATTCTGGATTACAAAACAGGAAAAGTGGAGCTTAATCAGGTACAGATTAAAGATATTAAAGGGCTGACGCTCGATTTAAAATTTGAAAAGGCGATTCAGCTGCTCATTTACGGACTCATGTACCGTAGTAAAACGGATCTTCCTGTACAGGCAGGAATTTATTCTTTTAAGAACCGCAAAACAGGATATCTGATGTTCGGGTTGAAACAGGACGGGAATATGAAGGAATATATTGATGATGAAGTATTAAAAGACTTTCAGGCGGAATTGGTACAGTTGCTTGCTGAAATTTTGAATCCAGACATCCCGTTCGAAGAAAAGGAAAGCTAACCGTTTTTTTTCAAGAACGACATCATGGCATCACCTACAGCGTCTTCCTGTTCTATAAGGGAGACATGGCCGCCTTTTAAGGTTTTAAGTATTACATCGGTTCCTGCTGTCTGTTCCTGAATATCAGGTAAAGGAATAATGGTATCGTTTTCACTCGCAATAAAGAGTTTCGGATAAGGTCCGAAATGAAGCAGGGCTTCTCTGTCCATCCGGATCTTCATTCCTTCTAAAGAAGCGATGATGCCCTGTAAAGACGTTTTAAGAGCCTGGGATGTAAACGCTGATATTTTTTCTTTATAACGGCTGTGTGCGTCGTTGTCGAACAGGTTCTGGGTAGCCATACGGATAAAGGCATTGCTGTTTTTCTTCACAACCTCAATGGCCCGGTCCCTGTTCAGTTTTCTTTCTTCCGAATCGGCCTGGGCTGATGAATTTAGCAAAACAAGAGACCGTACGTGCTCCGGGTACAGTTCTGCGAATGCCAGCGCGATATACCCTCCCATGGAATGCCCCGCAAGGGAAACCTTCCTTAAACGTAACTCTGTAAGAAGAGCAAAAAGCATATCGGCCTGGTCTTCCATGGTGTGGATATAGCCGTAGCAGTCACTTTTTCCATGTCCCAGCAGATCAACGCTTATAACCCGGAATTTTTTAGACAATAAAGAAGAAACTGCCTGCCAGATTGTATGGTCTTCCAGAAAACCATGGAGCAATACAACCGCATTTCCTTTTCCGCTGTCGGTAAAATAGATGTTGGTATTTTTATAGTTAAACGTTTTCAACAATTTTTTTTACAAAAATAGTAAAGAATAAGTAATCACGACCATTATGTTATTAAAAGAGAAAATGTAATTTTGTAGAAAATAATACACTTATGACATTTAAAATTGTATGCGCTGCGGTAGCCTTGCTTTTTGCCGTATCTTCAAAGGCTCAGGCTGTTTCTGAAACTACACAGGCAGTTAAAGAGGAACCTAAAAAAATTGTAAGGGAAATTGATGTTTACCGCGATGTTGACGTGCTGGCCAGCTACAGAGGGGGCTATAAAGTGGTGCTGAATCAGATCGAGGAAGCGTTAAAGAACTGTAAGATGGGAAGGTTCAAAGGAAAGGATGAGAACAAAATGGTTGTAATCGACGTCATTATAAGCGATAAAGGCAAAGTAGTGAAAGTAGATTTCGTCAAGGCTCCCATTAATTTGTGTAAAGATGAGATACGCAGTGCGGTGGAAGCAACCAATCAGTGGATTCCCGGTAAGATCAATAACAAACCGGTTTATTCCTATGTTACCCTTAATGTTAACCTTGTAAATGTTAACAGGTAGCAGGTTGTGGATATTCTTTGTTCTTGTTATATGGAAAGGTGGAGCACAGAATATTCGTCCTGCCGTATCTGAAAATGATTTTGTTGCTGATCTTAGAAGCAATCTTGCTGTTTCTGAAAAACAATTGCGGAAAATACCGTCCGATACCCTTTCTGTAAACATTGAGTTACAGATTGATGAAGCTGGGAACGTTTACGACGGGCAGGTGCTGGATGACGTTTACGGATTTGATCCCTTAATTAAAAGAGCGCTGAGTAACTTACCGGTTTTCGAAGTTCCCCCGCAAGGGGCTCCATTCCATTACAGTTTTAAAATGCAGTATCCCAATCCTTATTTCCGGGATGGAGGTATTCTCGAACCTTCTTATCCCTTAAAAGGTGGTGTTAAAAGGCTGTATGATGATTTTGCAGGTCAGATGGATAAATACTTCAGGCTTGAAAATATAGGAAATTTTACATTGGTTTATTTTGTAGACAAAGATGGTGTGGTCAGGGATTTCATTTATGAAGAGCCCGTGTCGAAGGCACTGAACAATTATACGAAACGCTTTTTTAAAAAAATAGCAACATTCGAGCCTGCTTATAAAGAAGGAGTGCCAATCCGTTATAAAATGAGCTTTACATTTACTATAATCGATAATTAAAGAACAATACCGCGTGTATTGTTTTTTAATTTAAAAAAAACGGGGTATTTTTATAGAATGTGCTCTTTTAAGAAGAGAACAAATAAAAAAACAGACTTATGAAAGCACTTTTGTATATGATACTGCCTTTGTTGTTTTTCTCATGCAGAATAAACAGGGAAAAAGGCGGTGTTCCGGTAGGGAAATGGAGGTATGTTTCTGGTGCCAAAGACGACAGGACAATAGTTAACGGCCGGTTTGACCGCATGGGCCGGGAAAAAGGCATCTGGAAATACTACGTCAACGACACCCTGTTCCGCACAGAAAAGTACTACTATCCGTATTCTGTAACCATACTGTACCACCGAAACGGTAAAATAAGCGAGGTAGGAAAAAGTTTTACCAAGTCTTTATCCTGGACCAAATATGGAACCTGGTATAAGTTCAACGAAGGAGGGGCTCTCGTAGATTCTGTTACATACGATCAATAAACCATAAAAAAAACACCCTTTTAAAGATGTTTTATCCGTGCACCGTTTCTTTGTTGCCGTAATTCTGAATTAGTTGCCCTTCGAATTCCAGCCATTCTTTCCATCGCTTATCCACGTTGACGCGTTCGGTGTATTTTTTTGCAAATTTTAAAAAGGTGGTGTAGTGCCCGGCTTCGGAAATCATGAGTTCACGATAAAATTTGGCCAGTTCTTCATCTTTTATGTTTTCCGATAGAACACGGAACCTTTCACAGCTACGGGCTTCGATCATAGCGGCAAACAACAGCCGGTCCACAAACGCATCATTGCGCGATCCGTCCTTTTTCATAAATTTGAACAGCTGGTTCACATAATCATCCTTGCGTTCGCGCCCTAAAGTATACCCGCGTTCTTTTATGATGTCGTGTACCATTTTAAAGTGCTCCATTTCTTCTATGGCAATTTCGGTCATCGATGTTACGAGGTCCTCGTATTCCGAATTGTAGGTAATGATTGTAATGGCATTGGTAGCAGCTTTCTGTTCGCACCATGCATGATCTGTTAAAATTTCTTCCAGATTGCTTTCCGCAATATTTGCCCAACGGGGATCGGTGAGTAATTTAAGTCCCAGCATAAACCAGATTTTTTTTGCAAATTTACAAATTAAAATGAGAGTTCCGTTTTAACATAAGAGCTCTGAACAGTTTTATGAAACCAACAATCCTGATAATCGGCCTTGTGTGGCCGGAACCCACATCGTCAGCTGCCGGATGGCGTATGCTGCAGCTCATCGCACAGCTGAAGCAATTTGGTGGTAGTGTGCATTTTGCCTGTGCTGCTTCTAGGTCTGAAAGTTCTTTTCCCTTATCGGACATCGGAGTCAAAGAGCACTTTATTGTATTGAACGATGCCGGATTCAACGATTTTATTGCCGGATTAAAGCCGGATGTAGTAGTATACGACCGTTTTATGACCGAAGAGCAGTTCAGCTGGCGTGTGCGTGAATCGTGTCCTGATGTTGTGTCGGTTCTGGATACCGAAGATCTTCATTTCGTACGCAGGGCAAGGACCGAAGCTTTTAAAAACAGCTTGCAGCCGGATTTCGATACGGCCGACTCTCGTCGCGAACTGTCTGCTGTTTACAGATGTGATTTGTCCCTGGTGATTTCGGAATACGAATACAGACTGCTGGTCGATTATTTTAAAGTTCCCGAAAAGCAGTTGTTGTACCTGCCGTTTATCGAAGAAACAATTACCGGTGATTATTTGGCATCCCTTCCTGCTTTCGAAAAACGGAAAAACTTTATGTTTATAGGGAATTTTATTCACGAGCCCAATTATCAGACGGTGTTGCAGTTAAAACGGATCTGGCCGCACGTTAAAAAACAACTGCCCGATGCCGAAATGCATATTTACGGAGCGTATGCCTCCCAGAAGGTGCTGCAGCTGCAGAATCTTAAACAAGGTTTCGTTGTAAAGGGCAAGGCTGTCGATGTGAATGAAACCATGCGTTGTTACCGCGTTCTGGCTGCTCCCGTTCCCTTTGGTGCGGGGCTTAAAGGGAAATTTATCGACGGTTACCGCAATGGTTTGCCTAACGTAACTACCGAAGTAGGAAGAGAAGGAATGGAAGCGTTTGACTGGGGAGGGCTCATTGCCGGGGACGACGGGACTTTTGCCGCCAGCCTGGTAATGCTTTATAATGACAGGGAGTTATGGAAGCAGAGAGTAGTTAATGGAATGGAACTTGTGAACGGCTTGTTTTCGGCAGCGCAGTGGAACGGGGTTTTAAAGGATGTGCTTTACGGTATACTGAAAAATCCCGGGGCACACAGGGAACGCCTCTTTGTTCAGAAGATCTTGTGGCAAAACGGCCAGTTGGCCATGAAGTACATGAGTTTGTGGATTGAAGAGAAGAATAAGTAGTGTTTTTAACTTTTTGAAAACTAAATAATTAGATGTATCTTTAAGTAAGTGTAAAATCTAATTGTTATGGAAAATTCGTTAGTAAATCAAATCAAAGGGTACATTTCTCCCGAACTGATAACAGGTTTGGCAAGCAGTACCAACGAGCCCGAAGCCAATATGAATAAGGCATTCGACCTGGCCATCCCGGCCCTTCTTTTAAAAATCTATCATAAGGGTGACGCGTATTTAAGGAGCATGTTTTCGGAAGTCCGCAGTGTATTTAGCAATGCAGGTGACGATTTCGATTATAAACTTCATCATTTCGGCGTTATCATGGACGACTTCCTTGGCAGCGACAAGCAGCAGCTGCAGGACGAAGTCTCAAAACATGCGGCTGTTTCCCAGGTTTCTTCCGAAACAGTACTCAGGACTTCGTTCCTTGGAATTATGGATTATTTCAAGAAGATAGATGTAGATTTTGAGGGAGCACCGATAAAGAACATGCTGTCCGTAAACGTAGAACCTTTGAAAGGATTATTGCCGGCAGGTATGGGGTTTGCAGCGGTTGGCGATACCCATATAAACGAACCTGTTTCGGGACATCGTGAAGAAAGGGAATATGCAGACATCAACGAGGTGGTGAACCATAACGAAAAAGACCAGTTTAAATCACATCACGTGCCGGATGAAAAAAAGAAAAAGGAGGGGGGAAGCATGTTCAAATACATCCTTATTCCGCTGTTGCTGGCCATAGTGCTGTTCTTCCTGCTGTACAGAAGTTGTACGAGGGAGACCGTCATTGAAGAAGTTAAGGTAACGCAGACAACAGATACGCTAAGATCGGAAACCCCTGTTTCAACGGACGAACCCCGAAAGGTTACCGTAAATGAAGAAATCTCTTTAAATGCATATGCCGGGGGGATAGAGGAAAAACTGGTGGCGTTTCTTAAACAGGGAAATTATAAAAAGATGACCGAAGAGGAACTCAAGGATACCTGGTTTAATTTTGACCGTCTGAATTTTGCGACGAACACGGCAAACGTATTGCCGGAATCACAGCCGCAGCTTGAAAACCTGGCTCAGATTCTGAAGGCATTTCCAGATGCAAAGATCAAAATTGGCGGTTATACCGATAAAACGGGTAATGAGGCAGTGAATAAAAAACTTTCGGAAGAACGCGCGCAGGCAGTTAAAAAATTCCTTGAAGACAAAGGGCTTGGAAAACAGGTGGCAGGAGCTGAAGGGTATGGATCCGAATTTGCGCGTTATGCTGCTGATGCACCGGAAGAGCAGCGGGTAACCGACCGGAAGGTGGCTGTAAGCGTGCGGAACTGAAAAGGAACGCGTACTGTACAAACAATCCGCAACCGGCATCATAAATTTTAGGCTTCATTTGATGATTAAGCTGAAAAAAGATAGTATATTTGCCACGTTTATAAGAATTGATAATAAAAAGTTTAAATATCATGAGTCATAACGGTAAAGATACGAGCGGAAATTCGTTCAAGTTCAGTTTAATTCCTTTGATGTTGGGAATAGTATTGATTTTCTTCCTATACAGAAGCTGTAAGAATTCGGTTTATGAGCCAAAACCTCAAACCAATACAACACAGGTTGTGGAAGAGGAAGTTTCCACTTCTGAGCGTCCGATCGTGAAGGTAGATACGCTTGCTGCTGCAACTCCTGCAGTTGCTGCAGATACTACTGCTGTCGCAAAAGATACAGTACAGGCTGCTAAATAAGACGTGCAGTTACAGATATAAAAAAACCACTTCATATGAAGTGGTTTTTTCATTTATTAACGGGAGAGTTCCGTAAAGTATTTATAGAACAACGGTATGGTTTCAATTCCCTTAAGGTAGTTGAAGATTCCATAATGTTCGTTTGGCGAATGGATGGCATCGGAATCCAGTCCGAATCCCATCATGATGGTTTTGGATTTGAGTTCTTTTTCAAAAAGTGCCACAATAGGGATGGAACCTCCTGAACGTACCGGTATCGGGGTTACTCCGAATGTTTCTCCGTATGCTTTTGCCGCAGCCTGGTAGCCGATTGAATCAATCGGCGTCACATAACCCTGACCTCCGTGATGCGGTTTTACCACTACCTTTACAGCAGCAGGTGCAATACTTTCAAAATGTTTTTTGAACAGTTCCGTTATTTCTTCCCAGTCCTGGTTTGGAACCAGCCGCATGGAAATCTTGGCAGACGCTTTCGAAGGGATAACTGTTTTGGCGCCTTCGCCTGTATAACCACCCCAAATTCCATTCACATCAAGCGTAGGACGGATCGAATTGCGTTCGTTGGTGGTATAGCCCGCTTCTCCGTAGATCTCTTCTATATCGAGCGCTTTTTTATAATCGTTGAGCGAAAAAGGTCTTTTTGCCATTTCATCACGCTCCTCGCGTGAAAGCTCTTCTACCTTGTCATAAAATCCTGGAATGGTGATGCGGTTGTTTTCATCGTGAAGTGAGGCAATCATCTTCGTAAGGATGTTTATGGGATTGGCTACGGCCCCGCCGTATAAGCCGGAATGCAGGTCGCGGTTGGGTCCTGTAACCTCTACCTCTACATAACTGAGTCCTCTAAGGCCCGTTGTGATGGATGGCTGGGTATTGGAAATCATTCCCGTATCTGAGATAAGAATGACGTCGTTTTTAAGTTTTTCCTGGTTGCGCTCCACGAACCAGGCAAGTGAAGCAGAACCTACTTCTTCTTCCCCTTCAATCATGAACTTTACGTTGCACGGAAGGGTGTTGGTCTGCATCATAAGCTCTAGTGCTTTTACATGCATAAACATTTGTCCTTTGTCGTCACATGCACCACGGGCAAAGATGGCTCCGTCGGGATGAAGTTCCGTTTTTTTGATCACGGGCTCAAAAGGCGGGGAATCCCAGAGTTCGATGGGATCGGCCGGCTGTACGTCGTAATGTCCGTATACAAGAACCGTAGGAAGGTCCGGATTGATCGTTTTTTCACCGTAAACGATAGGGTAACCCGGCGTTTCGCAGATCTCAACGGTATCGCAGCCCGCCTGCTCTAAAAAAAATTTTACTTTTTCTGCAGTATTTAACACGTCCTGTGAATAGGCACTGTCTGCACTTACTGAAGGTATTTTTAACAAGTCAACTAGCTCATTAATAAAACGTTCCTTGTTTTTCTGAACGTACGATTTGATTATTTCCATTATCTGAATTGAATAATTCTTGTTGTTAGAACAAATATAATGATAAAAAAAATATGATTTTTTCTTGCAGATTAAAAAACCGTTCGTATATTTGCAACGTCTTAAAGGAACAACAGTAGTTCTTTCCAAGCCGCGGGTGTGGTGAAATTGGTAGACACGCCAGACTTAGGATCTGGTGCCGCAAGGTGTGTAGGTTCGAGTCCTATCACCCGCACAAAAACCCTCAACAAAAGTTGAGGGTTTTTTATTTGTGTTTTTAGTTAACATTTTATCAATAATTTTGAAATTAGTTAACTTTTAAGTGCAATGTTTGATTGAATCTTTTTCTTCATTTGTTATTTTATAAATTGAAAATATCTTAATTATGATATTTTTATCATGTTTTTTTTCTTTTAGGTGTTTTTAAGAGATTTTTTCGTTATTTTGCATTTAGTTTTCAAGTCATATAATAATGTTGGTAAGAATAATAGTAGAAAATTTCCTCTCATTTAGAGAGGAAACGGAGTTTAATATGATTGCAGGTAGTTTTAAAACTCATAAAGAACATGTATATGAACTTCCTGTTAATCTTTTACGTGCTGCTGCAGTTTACGGAGCAAATGGTGCTGGCAAATCTAATCTAATTAAGGCAATTGAATACTTAAAAACAATTGTTGATGAAGGGGCTGTTAGATCCTCAATAAATAGTAAGAAGTTTAAATTAGACAAGTCTTATTCTAATAAACCTGTCTCTTTTGAATTAGAATTATGTATTGAGAAAAAGTACTATTCTTATGGAATAAAAATAGACGGTAATATTATTATTGAAGAATGGTTGTATGAAACGGGTAATATTAGACAGGATAAGTTGATTTTTTTTAGAGAAAGCAGCTCTAAGGGCAAAACCAAAATTGAATTTGCATCTAAATTTACTAAGACTTCAAAAAATAAATTGTTGGTAGAGTTATTAGAAGAAAATTTATTAAAGTCTAATGAATTAATTCTAAGTAAATATTTGGAGCTAAAAATTGAACCTATTACTAATTTTAGAAGGGAGATTATTAATAATATTAAAATTATATACCCTCACAGTAAATATAAGAATTTAACCCCTCATATGTCTGTGTCTAAAGAATTTAGTGATTTTTCTAATGCTTTATTGAAAACATTTGATACAGGAGTCGAAGAATTAAAAATTGAAGAATTTGATTTTGATAAATTTTTTGGTGAAGATGATGAAGAATTGAAAGAAGAAATTGTAGAGGGGTTAGAAGATGAAGATAATTTTGGCATGATATTATCTCATAAGGGCGGTGATGTTTTTATTAGTAAAAATACAGAAGGTGATATAATCGTGAAAAAAATATTTTCACAACATATTGATAAAGAAGGTGATTATGTTTCTTTTGATTTAGAAGATGAATCAGATGGGACTAAAAGATTATTAGATTTTATTCCTGCACTAAATGGAGTTCTTAATGAGGATATGACATTTATAATTGATGAAATTGATCAAAGCTTACATCCCGCATTACTTAAAACGTTGATTGCGAAAATAATGAGTGAATCAACGACAAAAGGTCAATTAATTTTTACTACTCATGAATCTAATCTTTTAGATTTAGATATTTTTAGACAAGATGAAATTTGGTTTGTTGAAAAAGATACAGCTTTTAAGTCGTCTAAAGTTTATTCATTAAGCGAATTTAAACCAAGATATGATTTAGATATACGAAAAGGCTATTTAAAAGGTCGTTTTGGAGCTATTCCGTTTTTAGGAAACTTGAGAGAATTAAATTGGAATGAGGAGTATGAGAATTCGTAAAAAAAGAGGCTATTCAAGAGATCTCCCAAAAGAACTTTTAAGAGATTATAAACTATTCGCTATTACCTGTGAAGGTGGTAAGAGAGAACCTGAATATTTTAAATTGTTTGAACATATTTCTAATAGGATAAAAGTAGATATTATTGACGATCAAGCTTCAGATGAAGCTTTATTTAAAAAATATCAAACTAAATCTGCTCCAAAATGGGTTTTAGAACGAGCAATTACTTATGTTGAGAAAGAAGGTTTGGTTGAGGATGATGAGTTATGGTTTGTGATGGATGTAGACAGGTGGAAGAAGGAGCAATTATATGAAATAATTCAACATTGTAGAGAAAATAAAAATTGGAATGTTGTATTGAGTAATCCTTGTTTCGAAATATGGTTATTTTTACATAAGGAGAAAAACTTTGATACTACTCAATCTCTTATGTGTGCTGATTTTAAAAATGAGATTTCTCAATTTGAAAAAGAAGGATATAACCCATTAAATTTTATATCCTTAATTAAGGAAGCTTGTGAGAATGCTAAAAAAATAGATGAAGATCCCGACAATCTATTCCCAAATGTAAAGGAAACGAAAGTCTATTTTTTGGTAGATTCTATTTTGAAATTTGTTTCTGAACATCAATTTGATGATTTTATAAATAATAAATTACCAAAACTTTTAAATGAACGAACTGTAATAAAAAAAGTAAACTTAAAGTAAAGTAGGATATTTTATATTTACTCTAAAAAAGATAGATTAATTTATCAAATTTAGTAGTATAAATGGTAAACTTTCCTGTTTGATTTAAATTTGTAATTCAAAAATATGAATTATGAACATTCCCAATGAAAAAGTATGTTGAAAACGCCGGAAATATAAATCATGATGGACATATATAAAATTTTGATTCCTTTAAATGCCCTATTAATAGTTATTGTTTGGGGCGCTATTGTAAAAGCAGGTAAAACGAATTCGGAACCGGGCAAAATGTTGAAATTTGCCGGCCTGTTTTTACTTTTGACTATAATATTATTGTTTACAGGACTGTATTTCGAAATAATGAGCTAACATCAAAGTCCTGATAAAATATTTATCTAAATAGAAGCTCCAGCTTTTTGGAGCTTTCTTTTTTAAAAACCGCTCTGTTTAGATACTCATAAAATACAGGTCACATCTCCCTTTACATAAACTTCTTTTGAACTAATCACCCAAACACTGCAACACTGAATGAAATAATCCGTATATTTAGTAGAAAGCTAATGTGTTGTGTATGTGGAAAAAAGGAATTACAACAGTCGGGTTGCTGCTGGTTCTGTACGGATGCAGTGATCCTAAGGAAACCGCCGATACGGTATTTATGGGAACGGTATTAACAATGGAGGAGGCACTTCCAGAGGCTGAGGCCCTTGCCGTTAAAGACGGAAAGATCCTGTTCGTGGGATCAAGGGAAGAAGCGCTGCGTTTCGCAGGCCGTCAGACAAAGAAGGTGGAGCTCGGATCAAAGGTGCTCATGCCGGGCTTTATCGATGCCCACGGGCATATTACCTCGCGTGCCGGAATGCTGCATGCTGTGGACCTGTCGCCCTCGCCTTACGGAACGGTAAACAGCATTCCCGATTTGCAGCAGGCTCTTAGAGAATCTATATTAAAACAGGCAGGACCCGACAATACTCCTGTACTGGCTAATGGTTACGACGATGCCATTATGACCGAGCACCGGCATCCCACACGCACTGAGCTGGATTCGGTGAGCCTTACGCATCCCATCATTGCCATTCATGCTTCCGGGCATGCCAGCGTGGTAAATACGGCCATGCTGCGGTTGCTGGAGATTCCGGAGGATGCCAAAGACCCCGAAGGAGGGCACTACGGGCGTGATAAAAATCGCAGGCTAAACGGAAAGCTGGAGGAAAACGCAAGTTTCAACGCGCTTATGAAGCTGACTTCGCTTTTACCAAAACCTAAAGAAACGGGGGGGATTTCACAACAGCTGAAAGATTTTGTCACGGCACAGGACGAATGGCTCAGTTACGGACAAACCACCATTTGCGACGGCCGCACCATGGGTGTGGGGCTCTCGCTGCTAAAGGAGGCCGCCGATAAAAAGCTGCTGAAGGCCGATGTGGTTTATTTTCCGGATTTTGAAGCGAACAAAAAAGAATGGAAAACCTTTACCGCGGATTATATGAAGTACCGTAACAAACTCAAGTTCGGCGGATTTAAGTTTTCCGACGACGGTTCCCCGCAGGGTAAGACGGCATGGCTTACGCAGCCCTACCTCGTACCACCCGAAGGTATGGATAAGGATTATAAAGGATTTCCTATATTTTCGGATGAAACGCTTTACAACGACCTTAAAACAATTTTTTCAGCCGGGATTACCGCGCAACTGCATGTAAACGGAGATGCGGCCATCGACCAGGCCTTACGCGTCATTGGCAAGCTCAGGGAAGAAGGGATATACCGTCCGGAATTAAGGGCGACGCTCATCCATGTGCAGAACAGCCGTCCCGACCATATTGAAACCATAAAGAAAACAGGCGTAATGCCGTCTTATTTCTCATCGCATGTGTACCTGTGGGGCGACTGGCACTATCAAAGTGTCTTCGGGCCGCAACGTGCCGCCTTTATCAGTCCGGCTAAAGCAGCCCTGGATTCGGGAATAACGTTCAGTATTCATCATGATGCACCCGTAACACCTCCCGATTTGCTTACCGGGGTTTATGCTGCGGTAAACAGGACCACGAGGTCGGGTATGGTGTTGGGAGCCGGCCAGCGCATAAGTGTACGTGATGCTTTTAAGGCCATCACCATTAATGCCGCTTACCAGTACCACGAAGAAAATACCAAGGGATCGTTAAAAGCGGGCAAGCTCGCAGACCTCGTTATCTTAGACCAGAACCCGTTTACGGTGGATCCCAAAAAGCTCCGGGAATTGCGGGTGCTCGAAACCATAAAAGAAGGGAAAACGGTATTTAAGCGCTGAGATGATCCGTGCTGTCAGGGGATAGCTGTTTCCTACTGCTTTTCGTACGTATGCTGCTGTATGAAAAGATAGGTGGTATGAAGAAGTTTTTGCAGTTCGGGTTTGGATATGTTGCGGAAGCCGTGATCTCCTTTACGTACTTTGACGAACTGGTTTTCCACCGCCTTTTGATCGAGCGACTTTTTAAGTTTTTTCGACTGCTTAATTGGAACGATAAAGTCTTTGGTGCCGTGAAGCATAAGTGTCGGGATTTTATGCGCTGTTTCCATATAGGTAACAGGAGAATAATAAGAGGCAACGGCGATGGCCTGTTCCTTCTGGGTGTTGATATCGTAGGTGGTCATGGCCCGTATGAGCTTCTCCCGAAGGTCGTATAATTCCGGAAGCAGCAGCTTGTAAAGTGCCTTCGTAACAAATCCCGCGTTGGTTTTCAGGACCTTGTTAAGGTCGGTAGGCCCGAAATTATCCACTATGTATTTTGCCCTGAAATCTGAGGAACTGTCGGGTTTGTCGGTATAGGCCAGCATAAGGGCCAGATGCGCCCCGGCCGATTCGCCAAAGAAGCCGATGTTGTCCACGTCGAAATGATAGGTGTCGGCATGGCTGATGATCCATTTAAGTGCATCGCGGCAGTCGCTCATCTGGTCGGCCAGGTTATATTGTTTGTCTACAAGACGGTAGTTGATGCTTACGAGCGCATAACCGTTTGCCTGCAGTGTATCCTTTAAGCTGGTGGTATAATAATACGAAGAAAAATCCTTATCTCCTTTGGCCCATGCGCCGCCATGTATGTATAGCACCACGGGGGTCTTTTTTTTCAGCGGGTTTGAAGGCTGGTAAATGTCGAGTTTTACAGAGTCGTTTTCAGGGGTGACCTTGTAGGTAATGTCTTTAAGATCGTTTTTTACCGATCCGGCAGCGGGTTGCTGGGCCTGCGCTATGGAATATTGGACTAAAAAACAAAGGGCAACGAAGGGTCTTAGGAACTTCATGATGGGTGGATTAAATGCTTTTTCAACTTTTACATAAAAATAAATCAAAAACCTTTAACTTGTTTAAAGCCGTAAAAAAAATAAGGCTTTTGCCGTCTTTTTTTAATTCCTATCTTTAGGTTAAAATCCTAAAGATGAAAAGAGGTGTTGTCTTTATGGGAATGGTGATGGCGCTCATCATGGTGATCATGGTGCCCCTGCTTGCCTTCCTGTTTACACATAAAAGCTGGATCATTGACCTTACGGGCAAAAACGAGCTCGGAGATGCCATTGGAGGTACAACGGCACCCATTATCGGCGTTTGCAGCGTGGTGTTCACGTTTATGGCGTTTTACATACAGTACGATTTCAATAAAAGGCAGTCGCAGATATTGCAGCTGCAGGTGAAAATCAACATACGGCAGTCGCTCGAACCTTATTTTATTTACCTCATCGACAGCCTGAAAAAGTTTAAGCTTGAGAACAATTCACATAAGAAGATCAGACACGAGGGTGATTTCATCCTGCCGGTTAACGCCGGGGATGCCATGAAGCTGAAGTACCAGGTTTCGAATGTGTTCGTCGGCATCATGGATTTCAAGGAAACACACCATACCATCAAAAATCTGCAGCTTACCGACCTGTTTTCTTACGAAAAGGAAATTCCGTTTAACGAGAACGTGATTGATGAATACGTATTCCACGTCAACACGGTTTTTAAGTTTCTGGGATACAATATGGAAATCGACAACGGCGAAGATAAAAATGAGATCATAGAGGAGTTCCTGTTCAAATACCTGTCGAGTTTGTCAATCAGTGAAATTTATTTTAACCTGTACTACCTGCTTATCTTTCATTTTGATCTGGCGTACAGCTGCCGCAACATTGTTCTGAAGTCTGTTGAAAACCTTCCCGCCGACAGGAAGAAGGCCTTTTTAAAAGAAATCTTTGATTACAAGATGGGAGAAGTTAAATAAAAATAAGGCATACTTAACGCATAATTTTGTCGTTATGTATTATATATGCTATTTTTGTTTGAATTAAAGAAAATTGATGAACCGTTTTATCCCGACCTTATTTTTACTGATTTTTGTTCTTTCAGGAAATGCCCAGAAACGAAGCGTAACCCCGCCGACGAAAGAATATACCACCCACCTCAATGCCGCCAAACGCCATAACCTGGGACTGGTAAAGGATAAAACGCATCTGGCCAAGCTCAAAGCAAGCGGCAAGCTCGTAACCATCAAACAGCGCGGATACGGTTACCGCGTCGACAGGCTTACGCACAGCCATGCCTGCCTGGTTCCGAAAGGGCGTACAGTGCTCAATGCCATGGCCAGGGATTTTGTAAAAAAGGCCGGCCAGAATTTCTTTGTCATTACCTCGCTTACCCGCACCACGGCCGATCAAAACCGTTTAAGAAGGGTTAACTCCAATGCATCATCCAACGACAGCTCGCACAGTTACGGCGCTGCATTCGATATTTCATATGTAAGGTTCAACCACAGGCTTGGAGCAAATTTAAAACTCGAAAAGCATTTGGAATCGGTTCTGAAGGAATACCAGGCAGCCGGTAAAATATATTTCGTGAAAGAACGGCATTCCCGCTGTTTCCATATCATTGTGAGATAATAACCGACCAGCTTCTGCGGAATATTTCTCCTGCATGCAATACCCTTATGCCTTCCTTACCGGAAATTTCGTTGTCATGGTGAACCGAATCTGCAATTCCGTACCATGGTTCCAGGCATATGAAGTTCGCATCGGGAGCCGACCAGATCCCGAAATAAGGAAAACCTTCGAACCTGAATTCAAGAAGGAACGGTTCTTTTTTACTTCTTAAATGGATCTTATTGCTTTTCAGTGATTTCAATACAAGTGCATCTTCGTAAAAAAGAGCGTAATCTAGAGGAAGAATCCCGTTGTGTAGTTTTATGGTTTTGGATGCGTTACCGGTAAGTCCTTCGTAAAGTACGGAACAGACGAGTTCATCGTCGGCCGGGAACCATAATTCATAAGCTTCAAAATCTTCCTTTGTATTGCCCAAAAGAAAAGCCGGATGTGCACCCAAAGAAAAATAGAGCGGGGATTCCGCTGGATTTTCAACGGTATAAGAGCAGGTGAGCCTGTTGTCTTCCAATATATAGTCGATCATGAAAATAAAATCGAACGGATAGTTTTTCCGGGTTTCTTCATTGCTCCTGAGCGTAAAACGGACAGCAGTCCCGCTTAAAACATCGGCTTCAAAAGCGAGGTCGCGTGCAAACCCGTGCCGGGGCAGTTCGTACTTTTCCCCGTTATGGATATAGTAACCTTCTTTAAGCGCGCCTACTACGGGAAACAGGACAGGGCTTGTCTTAGCCCAGTAGGCAGCATCTGCCTGCCACATAATTTCTCTGCCGCCTGCTGCGCGCAAGCTTCTTAATTCTGCTCCGTGAGGCGTAAAGGCCGCTTTCAGAAAGCTGTTCTGTAACGTGATCATAGGAATTTTCTTTGGCGTAAAATTAATTTAAAAAATGTAGTTGTCCGCTAAAAAAATATAGACGTAATTTGTGCATCGAACATCTAAAGCAAGTTAATGGCAGTGCCCAAAACCCGAAAACCGGTAAGGAAGAGAACGGTCCGCAAAAAAAAGCGTACAGCCGCATGGAAATGGCATGTGCTGGCCTACAGTCTTCTTATTGTGTGCTTTGCGGTTTTTCATTACCGCGACGGAATCGGGTACTTTTTTACAGATCTCTACGAACGGGTTTTTAAGAAGGAAAGCAGTAAGGAAGTTACTGTACATGATTTCAGGGCCATTGAAATCCTGGACAAGCACAACGACCACCTGTTCGGCTTTGATGTGTCGCATTACCAGTCCGATATTGAATGGAAGGAAATAGATTCCCTGTACCGGAAGTTTGCCATCGATTATGTATTTCTAAGGTCGACTATGGGTGTAGACGGTGTTGATGCAAAATTTGACCATAACTGGAAGAAGGCCAAAAGCCGTTTGCTGGTTCGCGGAGCTTATCATTATTACCGTCCCGATGAGAACAGCGCGTTGCAGGCCCAGAACTTTATAAAACATACCCCGCTGGAACCGGGAGATTTTTTTCCGGTCCTTGATGTGGAGGAGCTGCCCAAAAGCCAATCTACCGATAAAATGCGGGAAGGACTGCAGAACTGGCTTGATATCGTTGAAAAGCATTATGGGGTAAAACCGATTATTTATTCCGGCGCCAGTTTTTACAACGACCATTTAAAGGACCACTTTCCGGGATACAGGATCTGGATCGCAAAGTACAGCCTTTTCAGCGAGAAGATGAACGAGGAATGGGATTTCTGGCAGTTTACAGATAAGGGTACTGTAAACGGTGTGGAAACGAAAGTAGATCTGAATATTTTCAAAGGCGATCGCTACGAGCTTAAAAAATTCGTTATACAGTAACGATAAGAACCAACAAAAAAAGCATGTATTTATATGCTTTTTATGTTTATATAAACATTTTATTCAGCTTTTTACATCCAGTGCATCGCGCAGTGCGTTCCCGATCATCATGAAAGCCACGACCACAAGGCACATGGCAATTCCGGGGATGAGGGCCAGATGCGGTTTGCCCAATATGATGTAATTGTAATGTTCCTTAATCATACCTCCCCAGCTTGGAACAGGCACCTGTGCCCCAAGACCCAGGAAGCTAAGTCCGCTTTCCACCAGGATGGCCGAAGCAAAATTGGCTGCTGAAATAACGATTACGGGGGCAAGGATGTTGGGGATGATGTGTTTGAAAATGATACGGCTGTCGGAAAACCCCAAAGCCCGTGCTGCCGTAACATACTGCATCTGTTTTACGCTCATGACCTGGCCGCGTACAACCCTCGCCACTTCTACCCACATCGTAAGCCCGACGGCAATGAATACCTGCCAGAATCCCTTGCCGAGTGCCAGTGTAATGGCAATGACGAGCAAAAGGGTAGGGATGGACCAGATGACGTTGATGAGCCATAAAATGAAAGCGTCTGCCTTACCGCCGTAATAACCGGCAACGGCTCCGAGCGAAATGCCGATGATGAGCGAAATGAATACGGCTACAAAGCCTATTGACAGTGAAACGCGTGCCCCGATGATGAGCCTGCTGAGGTAGTCACGCCCCTGGTTGTCGGTTCCGAGCCAGTATTTTTTTGTTTTGATGTAGTGTTCGGCTATGTATTGCTCGTCTGTAACCGGAAATGTGCTTTTGAGCAAATAACGTGTTTGGGCAGTAGCCGGATCACGTGAAAACTCCCGGTAAAACAACGTGTCGTTTTTAAATTCGTACGACAATACGGGGATGAACTGTTCGTTTAGCTCCTTTCCTGTAAAATAATCGCTCAGCCGGAAGTTTTCCTCTTTGAGCGGGATGTTGATTGCCGTTACTGTAAATCCAGGTTCACGTGTGCTTATAGACACATCCCCGTTGTTCGCATTGAGCGTGTTATCGGGCGCCACTACATAGGCCAAAAGCGCCATGAGGGTAAGGAATACGATAAAGGCTAATGAAAAAACGCCCCAAGAATTTTCTTTAAATTTTTGGAGCGCTTTTCTGTTTGCCGAAACAAATTTCTTAAACACTTTATTGTTTTTTAGTGGAATTAATATCCTTTAATACGTTTACTGCTTCTTCTACATACACGTCGTTGTTAAGGCTTTTAAACCAGCGTTTGCGCTTGTTCAGTAAAACCGTATCATTTTTAATCAGGGTTTCTTCGTGTGGAAGCGATTTAAAAGTCAGCGTGTTTTTATAATCTTTTAAAGCATTGAATTTTTTGGACTGGGCCTCCAGTTCTTTCGATTTAGCCATATATTCATCGTATTGCAGCGAATATACATTATCGTCCTGCTGTGCTTTCACCCATTTTGCACTTTCATCGATGAGCTTGAACTCCTTATTCGCGGCAACGCGTGCCTTGCTGTTTGCAATAACGGTTGCAAAATTATTGCTAAAAGGTTTAAAGTTTGCCTTGGCAATCTTATCCCACTGCATGGCCGTATCGTTGTCGCGTTCTCCTGTGTCCACATACAGGAAGCGGTCCGGCAGCACAACGTCGCTTTCTACTCCTTTCATCTGCGTGGAACCTCCGTTTACACGGTAAAACTTCTGGCTCGTAAATTTCATGCCGCCAAGGTCTCCGATCTGCTTGTTTCCGAAACGGTTAAGGTCCAGCATATTCTGTACCGTTCCTTTTCCATAGGAATGTTTCGATCCCAGTACCAGTCCTCGGTTGTAATCCTGTATGGCTGCTGCGAAAATTTCGGAAGCCGAAGCCGAGTAGTTGTTGATTAAAACAACAAGCGGGCCTTCCCACTGGATTTTATTATCGCGGTCGTACAATACATCGTTTTCACCTGTGCGGGCTTTTACCTGTACAACAGGTCCCTGCGGGATGAACAGTCCTACCATGTCTACAACGGTCTGAAGGGAGCCTCCACCGTTGTTGCGCAGGTCCATAATGATTCCCTCTACTTTTTGTTCTTTGAGGTATTCTACTTCTTTTGCCACATCTTTAAATGCATCGCGGTTGTCCCTGTTTTCGAAACTGATGTAGAACTTAGGAAGGTGGATGATACCGAATCGTCCCTGCGGTGTTTCAATAATAGATGATTTTGCAAAAGTTTCCTCTATTTCGAACTTGTCGCGTGTGATGGAAATGACCTTTACCGTACCGTCTACCTTGCGTACAGTAAGGTTTACAACGGTTCCTTTTTTACCTTTGATAAGCTTCACTACCTTTTCAAGCCGCATTCCGGCAATATCCACCGGCTGCTCATCGCCCTGTGCCACTTTTAAAACAATATCCCCGTTCTCGAGTTCGCCCTGTTTCATGGCAGGTCCCCCGGGAATTATTTCGGTAATTTCCGTATTCTGATCCTTTTTGCGCAGCTGTGCTCCAATACCTTCCATGGCACCCGCCATACTTTCATCGAACTTCTGCTTGTCGTCCGGTGCAAAATAGTTGGTATGCGGATCGAACTGCTCCAGAAGGATGTTGATGTAATACGAAAGCCATTCTTCTCTTGATATTTCCTTGAAAAATTCGAAGTATTCGTTTAACGATTTCAGCGTAGTTTCCCTTGACTCCTTCTCAAGCTCCGCGAACGATTTCTTAGGCTCCTTGTTTAAAGAGTCGTTTTCCTGAAGTTTTACCTTATCTTCGATACCCGAAAGAACGCTTAATTTAAGCTGCTTGCGCCAGCGTTCCTTTAATTCTTCTTTTGTAGAAGCAAAAGGCTGCTTTTCATAATCGGTGTTGAGCGATTCCTTTTTGGTAAAGTCAAAAGGCTTTGAGAGGATGTCTTTGTAATATACCTGTGCGTCCTTGATGCGTTCTTCAAAAACCGGATAGGTTTCGTTGAAGAAGTCGATGCGCTGCGATTTAAACTCATCATCGATCAGGGTTTCGTGTTTCTTGAACTGATCTATATCGGACTGCAGGAAAAAGCGTTTGTTCCCGTCAATGATTTTTAAATAATTTGTATAAACCTTTTTAGAAAACGCATCGTTGATTTCTATAGGATGATAATGTGCATTCTGCAAAACGAAGTTCAGGACTCCCATAAGGAATGCCTCTTTGTCAGGATCCGGATCGCTCGTTTTTTTAAACGGAACAAAACTCCATAACGCTGCGGCAAGTGCCACAACAATCAATAGTACTTTATAATTTCTCTTCATAAATTGCCAGATAGCATTCATCAATAAATTTTCAACTAAAATACTTAAAAAGTATCTATATGTTATGCTAATTGAAAAATAAAATTTTGTTAAGTGTTCTGGTGTTCCTGAGGTTTTGGAAAAGGAAGTTAATAAAAATCATTACTTTTACGCTTATAACCGTTTCGCGGTAAAACACCCGTGAAAGCACGGGTTGAATTATATAAACACAGCATATAATGAAGAAACCATTGATTCTGGTAACGAACGACGACGGCATTACAGCTCCGGGTGTTCGTACTTTGATAAGCATTATGAAAGAACTCGGAAACGTCATAGTGGTGGCACCCGACAGCCCGCAATCGGCCATGGGCCATGCTATCACGGTAAACAATACCCTGTTTCTGGAGCAGGTCTATATTGACGGTGAAGATATAAAGGAGTATGCCTGTTCGGGAACGCCGGTTGACTGTGTTAAGATTGCCATTGACCAGATCATAAAGGGAAAACCCGACATCTGCGTATCGGGCATTAACCACGGGTCGAATTCGGCTTCAAATGTTATTTATTCCGGTACTATGTCAGCGGCTGTGGAAGCCGGAATGAGCGGGATCCCGGCAATTGGTTTTTCACTGTCCGACTTTAGCTGGAACGCGGATTTTGAACCGGTGAAGGAATTTGTAAAGCAGATAACGCAGCAGACCCTGAAGAATGGTTTGCCCGATGGCGTGGTGCTCAATGTGAATTTTCCCAAACTGGCGCAAAAAGACATCAAAGGAATCAAAATCTGCCGACAGGCAAAGGCCACCTGGGTTGAGAAATTTGATGAGCGTACGAACCCGCACGGTAAAAAATACTATTGGCTTACCGGAACTTTCGTAAACCACGACAAAGGAGAAGATACGGATGAATGGGCGCTGGCACATGGATATGTTTCGGTTGTTCCCGTACAGTTCGACCTTACAGCCTACCACGCCATGCAACAATTAAATACTTGGGATTTATAATGGAAAAATTATTTAAATTTATATTGGGGACAGTATGTGCCCTGTTTGTATCGTTTGTTTTCGGATGCCTGTTCTTTGCGCTTTTTACCAAGATGAACCCTTTGCAGGACCTGGCTATTTTTAAATACAGCGACATCGCTTCCAAAGCATTTTCTGTTGGGGCGATTCCCAATATCGGGCTGTTTTACCTGTTTCTGAACCGCGATAATTATTTCAGCGCGCGCGGTGTAATATTTTCCTTTCTAATCATTGCGCTGTATATTGTTTTTGGATAATGAAGTATTATATCATTGCAGGAGAAGCTTCGGGCGATCTTCACGGAGCCAATTTGCTTAAAGCCCTGTTTAAGGAAGAACCCGGTGCCGAAGTGCGTTTCTGGGGAGGCGACCTTATGCAGCAGGCCGGAGGTACGCTTGTAAAGCATTACCGCGATCTGGCATTTATGGGATTTGCGGAAGTTGCCGCGAACCTGCGGACTATTTTCAGGAATATTGCGCTCTGTAAAAAGGACATCGAAGCTTTTAATCCTGATGTGCTCATCTTTATTGATTATCCGGGATTTAATATGCGCATTGCCAAATGGGCCAAGAAAAAAGGATTTGATACGCATTACTATATTTCGCCACAGATATGGGCGTGGAAGGAAGGACGTATAAAGGCGATTAAGAGGGATGTTAACCATATGTACGTGATATTGCCTTTTGAAAAGGATTTTTATGAAAAGAAACATCATTACAAGGTACATTACGTTGGTCATCCGCTTCTGGATGAAATTGCTTATTTCAAAGAAAACAAAGCCAACGACTTCAGAAAGGTACATGAGCTTGACGACCGGCCAATAATCGCCCTTCTTCCGGGAAGCAGGAAACAGGAAATATCCAGATTGCTTTCGGAAATGCTCCGGATTGTGGATGCCTATCCGCAGTACCAGTTCGTTATTGCCGGTGCCCCGAGCCTGGATTATGATTTCTACAAACCGTTTATAAGCCAGGAAAATGTAAAGTTTATTTCCAACGATACCTACAACCTGCTTAACAATGCCTATGCAGCCTTGGTTACCTCGGGAACGGCTACTTTGGAAACGGCACTGTTTAAAGTGCCGCAGGTAGTTGTTTATAAAGCTAATGCCTTTTCATATGAAATTGCCAAACGCATCATCAAATTAAAGTATATTTCGCTTGTAAACCTTATTATGGACGAGCCAATTGTTACCGAATTGATCCAGGATGACTGCAATAGTGTCAATATTCGCATTGAATTGGATAAAGTTATTAACAATTCAGGGCGAGCTAAAATGATGCTTAAGTACCATGAATTAAGTGAAAAGCTCGGTGGTGGAGGTGCGAGTGACAGAGTTATCAACATAATTAAGAAAACTTTAAGAACTTTTTAGGAACGTTTAGAAATTTAAAAAGTCTATATTTGTGTATACCACGATAGCAGATATAAATTATTTGAAAATATACAATTAATGAAAAACATAGCTTTAACGTTAGTAACCCTATTTACTGTATGTTTAAGCACAGAAGTTTCGGCGCAGACGCGCAAGGTTACAACTGTCACGAGAACATCCTTAAAGCCACAGAAAACGCAGGAAGAGTTGACTCTTGCGGAAATCAATAAAAAAATGAATGCCGTTGACGACGAATTGGAAAACAAAACTTCCAAAAAGTCTGAAAAGCCGAAATACTGCTATTTAACGGAACAATTATTAAACGTAGCAAACGATTATCAGGGGATACGTTACCAATGGGGTGGAATGTCTCGTACCGGTATGGATTGTTCAGGTTTTGTGAAAACAGCCTTTAATCAGTTCGATATTGAATTGCCACGCACTTCCAAGGAAATGGCCTCACGTGGTGAGCGCGTTTCAAAATCCGAAGCAAAACCGGGAGATTTGATTTTCTTCAAGAACGGAGGGTCAAGAGTTATCAATCACGTAGGAATTGTTATTGAAGTAGACGGGGATGATGTGAAGTTCATCCATTCTGCAACTTCTAAAGGGGTTTCGATTAATTCTACAAAAGAAGCTTATTACAGTAAAGGATTTGTACAGATAAATCGCGTTTACGACAGACAAGTATTATAGTTAGTTATTTAATATTCAAAAATTTCATACCTTTAGTATTATGAGAAAGGTAATGAAATATCCAATTTATCCCATTGCATTTTCATATGTCGGTGGGATTTTTTTTGGTCTAAATTTTAGATTACCTGTTTACGCGGCTTGTTCTATATTTGGATGCTCACTTCTTTTGCTGCTTGTCCTGTATATACGAAAAAGAGCGGTTTCCTTTGATTACAGGTCAAACCTGTATTTTTTATTCCTTCTTTTTTCAACCTTTTCCTCATTGGGATGCCTGGTTTTTACATTGTACAACCAGCCTGTTGAGCTTCAGAATCCGGGGCAGGGGATATTTACGGTACGCGTAGACGAAGTGTTGAGGTCTTCTGCACGGAACCACCGTTTCTACGGAACTTTAGCCGCTTCTCCAAAACCTTTAAGAGTTGTGGGATATTTACCTGCTACAGGGCAAAAGCCGGAAACAGGCACTATATACAGGATGGTAGGACGGGTAACCGATGTGCCGGCACCAAAAAATCCTTTAAGCTTTGATTACAGGGACTATCTTTTCAAAAAAAGAATCTATTACCAGGTTACAGCAGACCGCCCCGTTGTGGAAGCAGGAAGCCAGAATACGCTGAACAAAAAGGTGTCGCAACTGAGAAACAGCCTGGTAGACCGATTCTCCGACCTGGGTTATGATGCGAGGGTGAGGGGATTTACAGAAGCATTGCTGTTCGGAATTAAAACACGCCTGGACGAAGATCTGCAGGTCCGGTTTAAGGACCTGGGAATTCTTCATGTACTTGCCGTTTCAGGCATGCATGTCGTGCTCCTGTTCGGAACCATTAGCTATATGCTGAAACAGCTGCATTTCCCACAGAAAATAATTACGCCTTTACTTGTCCTTTTTCTTATTGTTTTCAGCCTTATGGCAGGACTGTCAGGGTCAGTATTACGCGCCGTCCTCATGTGTTTTATGGTACTGCTTGGAAATTATCTCGGGGCGCGTTCCGTTACGCTGAACCTTTTGGCCGGCAGCATGTTCCTCCTCCTGCTTTTTAATCCCAATTACCTGTTTGATGTAGGTTTTCAGCTCAGTTATCTTGCCGTTTTTTCCATTGTATACTGTTATCCGGCCGTACAGCCTTACTTTACATTTAAAAATAGATTAATCAATTATTTTTCGCAGCTTTTGGGCGTTTCCCTTATATCGCAACTTGGTGTACTGCCGTTAAGCATATTTTATTTTAAACAGGTTCCGTTGTTGTTCCTTATAGGGAATATCATTGCCATTCCCCTTACGTCTTTTCTTCTTATAGCCTGGTTTTTACAGCTCGTACTTTCGTTTATATGGAGCGATGCAGCTTCGTTTTTTACAAATCCGCTGAATAAGACGGCCTTATTTTGTTTTGATAGCCTGGGGCGGGTATCTGATCATTTTTCATTGAGGACCGTTTCCATGCATTTTGACCTTATACAAATGTTATTGCTTTCCACGATGTTCTTCTGCGTATTCTGGTATGGTTACAGAAAACGTACTTACAAGCTGTTTGTTTTACTAGGAGGGCTGTTCTTGTTCCAGGCCGATGTTATCTTAAAAACGGTGAACATAAAAAAGGGTAATGAGTTTATGATTATGAACGACACGGAAAACCTCGTTTTTTTGTATCGCAGCGGTACGTATTTGGTTCAGTGGGGAGAGGCAAGCGAATTTGTTTCGCAGAGCATTGGAAATTATGCATTAAAGCATAAAGCAGATATTACCAGGCAAACCGATCCGGGCAATGCTTTTAAGATAGGAAATGAATCCTGGCTTGTAGTGGATAGCTTGGGTATTTTTCCGTATAGGACCTTTGACAAGGTGGTGATTTCACAAAATGCACATGTAAATCTGGAAAGGCTTATAGAACAGGTAAAACCTAAAATGGTCGTGCTGCATTCAAGCAACCGCCAATACCTTGCGGATGCTTACATCGAATATCTCAGAGCAAAAAAAATCCCTTACTACGATATGCGTACTAAGGGAGCTTTTGTTTTGTCTTATAATTGAGGAATCAGCTGTTCCGGAGTCTGATATCCAAGGATTTCTTTTACTTTTTTTCCTTCACTGTCGATTATAAACATATCGGGATATGCCTGAACTCCGATAAAAGCAGCGAATTCATGGAAGCCATTGCGTGAATTTTTTCTAGCCTCCTGGTAACCCGGGTTTTTATATAGTTTACCTCCGAACTGGATTTCTTCATTTCCTTCTGCATTGAATTTAACGGGATTGTATTTCTCGTTTAATACTTCTGCTACCTTTGGATCGGAGAAGGTGTTTTTATCGAGCATTTTACAAGGTCCGCACCATACGGTATAAGCGTCGATAAAAATGGGTTTTTTATTTTTTTTCTGTGCTGCCACAGCCTCTTTCATCGTCATCCATTTTACAGCCTGCGCCTGGGAAACGATCGAAGCTAAGGTAAATAATACCAAAAAGATACTTTTTTTCATCGCTTTTAAATTAGTTAGGTAAATATATAAAAATCCGATCGTAAAAACTATCGGATTTAATATTTTCAAAAAGCGTACCGGATTTATTTAACACCGTGCATAAGTTTTTTAAGAATGGGGTTTAATAACATTACAAGAACCCCAGCCACTATAGGTACTATTGTAAAGATGAGGAAGAATGTTGAAAGGGAATACTGGGCTGTAATATTTTCAATTTCTCCTCCTACTGCTGCTGCCAGCTTATTGCCAATTGCAATAGCCAAGTACCATATACCGAACATGAAAGCAATCATTCTTGCAGGAACAAGTTTAGAAACATATGATAATCCGACAGGGGATAAGAACAATTCTCCTAAAGTATGAAAAAGATATGCTAATACAAGCCAGATCATGGATACTTTAACACCTTCCTGAATTCCGTGAGCTCCGTACGCCAAAAGTCCGAACCCGATGGCCATAATTATAAGTCCTAAACCGTATTTAACAGCTGCCGGGGGATTGAATTTAGAATCCCATATTTTAGAAACTGATGAAGCAAGCGCGATGATGAAAAATGAATTGAGAATAGAGAACCAACTTGGATCAATTTCAGAAGCAGATTTACTGAATTCATTATTTAACATCCAGATTGCAACAGCCCATACACCTAAAAAGGTCACCGCCAATACAAGATTGGAGGCAGGGGCCTTCTTAAAAGTCTGCTTTGCTAATAAAACCAATACCCAGGTGATGATTAATAAAGGAACAACAGTCAGTAACGTATTGACAATATTGAAAGTGGTAAGGGAAGTTCCGGCAAGTGTGCGGTCTACATTATCACGCGCAAATATAACGAGGGATGAAGCTCCCTGTTCAAAAGACATCCAGAAGAAAACTGTAAAAAAGGCGAACACGGTTACTGCAATCATCCGGTCTCTGACAACAGGAGCATAGCGTACTACACGTGAAATAACCAATATAAGAAATAAGATAAGACCTATGACTACTACAGCGATGGAACCATCCATTCCAAAAAGTACTTTCGGCAATATATGAATACCGCCTATTTTGGAAAGAGGGTCATTGAAGGCATACAGTAATCCTATAACAGTTGTTACAGCAATGAGGATGTAGTCGATGGTAGTAAATGGATTGAGTTTATCTTCTTCTTCGGTTGTTAGATCAACTGTATCCGATTCGTTTTTTGATTGAGATACCTTGGATGGAACTTCCCCAATCGTTCCAAACAATGGCTTTGCAAGCCAAAACTGTAAAGTTCCCAAAAGCATGAAAATACCTGCTAATCCAAAACCATAATGCCACCCCAGATTATTTGCTAGATAGCCACATAAAAGCATGCCAAAAAAGGCACCAGCATTTACCCCCATATAAAAAATGGTGTAAGCACCGTCTTTCTTCTCAGGAAACGATTTGTACATTTCTGATAGAATGGATGTCATATTCGGTTTGAAAAAACCTGTTCCTATAACAAGACAGGTTAATCCCAGATACATGAATATAGGAGTATCGAAAGCCATAAAAGCATGTCCCATTGTCATGATGATCGATCCAATTACAACGGCCCATCTGTATCCAATATATTTATCGGCTATAATACCGCCGAAAATGGGTGTAATATAAAGCAACATAGCATAAGTTCCGTAAAGGGCTCCTGCGTTTTCGGCATTCCATCCCCAACCAGGATTGTTTCCGGTTATGGCTGCAGTTAAAAATAGAATGAGTAAAACACGCATTCCATAGAAGGAGAAACGTTCCCACATTTCCGTAAAAAACAGAACGAATAGCCCTGAAGGGTGACCTAGAACTTTGGATTTGAAAAAATCCGGATTAGCAGTTTCTGTTGCCATTTAAGATTGTTTTAAATTTTAGAATCCGAAAGATAACCAAATTATTTAATTCCGTGCATTAATTTTTTAATGACCGGATTTAAAACCATTACCAGTAAACCTGCTCCTGCGGGTATCGCGGTAAACAGGAAAAAGAAATGGCTAAGCGAATATTCCTGCTGTATAGCCTCTACCTGCCCGCCCAATACGGCGGCTACTTTTTGCGCTATCGCAATTGCCAGATACCATATTCCGAACATAAAGGCCAGCATTCGGCCCGGTACAAGTTTGGAAACATAAGACAGCCCAACCGGTGAAATAAAGAGTTCTCCCAGTGTATGAAATAAATAAGTCAGTACAAGAAAAACCATAGATATTTTCACACCTTCACCAATTCCCCATGATCCAAGACCAATGATAAGGAACCCGATGGCAACGAGAATAAGTCCGAAACCGTATTTAAAAGCTGCTGAAGGATTGTATTTAGATTCCCACAATTTCGACACGGTTGAAGCCAGTGCAATGATAAAGAAGGAGTTCAGGGTAGAAAACCAGGAAACCGTGATTTCCGAGGCTTCTTTTGAAAATTCATTTTTAAGCATCCATAACGCTGCTCCCCAGATCATAACGAAACAAAGGATGAGCACAATGTTGGAAAGCGCAATCTTTTTCCAGGTAGCCTGAGCCAGCTTTACCAATACCCAAGAAATAATGGCTAAAGGAACTATGGTAAGTAAAGCGTTTACAATATTGAAGGTGGTTAAGGCAGTACCCGTTAAACTTCTGTCGATATAGTCTCTTGCAACCAATACGAGCGATGTGGCGCCTTGCTCAAAGCTCATGAAGAAAAAGATAAGGAAAAAGGCGAGCAATACAACGGCAAACATACGGTCGCGTACCACTTTATCGTAGCGCAGTATACGCGAAACAATCATATAAATAAAGATTGCCAGCGCAAAGATGATCATTACATACTGTCCGCGTAGGAACGGCAGGTCTAATCCCTCGAAAATATCAATGATTCCGTTTTTGGACAACGGATCGTTAAAAGCGTACAAAAATCCTATAACGCCCACAATACCTATTAAGATATAATCTTTGGTAGTGAAAGGATTTCTTTTATCTGTTTCGGTTGCGGCTTTAGCTTCTACGGCTTCCTTGGATTTATCCAGAATTCCGAGATTGCCCATTAGAGGTTTTGCAAAAGCAAACTGAAGGGTTCCCAACAACATAAAGATTCCGGCTAATCCGAATCCCCAGTGCCATCCCTGTGTTTCGGCTATATAACCGCAAAGCATCATTCCGAAAAAAGCTCCGGCGTTTACCCCCATATAAAAGATGGTATACGCTCCATCCTTCTTTTCCGGCAGGTCTTTGTACATTTCTCCTAAGATGGAAGGCATGTTCGGTTTAAAGAAACCGGTACCTATCACCAGGCAGCTCAAACCTATAAAAAACATGATCTGCGTATCAAAAGCCATGGCGGCATGCCCGATGGTCATAATGATGGCTCCTATGATAACGGCTTTACGCGAGCCAATGTGCTTATCTGCGATTATACCTCCTAATATGGGGGTAAGGTAAAGCATCATGGCGTAGGTTCCGTAAAGGGCTCCGGCCTGTTCAGCGCTCCAGGCCCAGCCTCCCTTGAGAACGGCTGCTGTTAAAAACTGTATTAAAAGGACGCGCATCCCGTAGAATGAAAAACGTTCCCACATTTCTGTAAAGAAAAGTACAAATAAGCCCGATCGTTGTCCTAAAACATTTGATTTGTAAAAATCGGATGAAATGTTCGTGTTCATATGTTGAATAAATTGATTTAGTTTTTATAGGAGGTGAAAATTTAAAGGATTGTTATTTTTTCCCTTCCAAAGGCCGGATGACCATTTTATCGTAAATTAACAAAGCTATAACAGAAATCATACCAATTCCGAAGATCACAATCCATAATTTGTTCGGTTGGTAAGTATCCCAAAGCATTTGGGTGACATCCCAATGGCTCATGCCCAACTTTTGTTCAGCCAACGTGAAATATTCTCCTTTAGAGAAGGGCAACGGCAGGTTGGAAACATCAATTCCCTTCGATGCCGCAAATTCATTTACCCGCTGTCCAACTTCAGTCCATTCGATATGATCCTGTTTGAGGTGAAACTGTTTTTCAAAGGCAGAAATAGGCATTTTGAGCGTTTTCGAAGCTTGTTCTATATACTGTTCCCTGCTTATTACATCGGGCATCGGGATGCGGCGTTTGGCCATTTCGGTTTGAAGCAACGATAATTTATCGGACCATTTCTGGTACAGGTCGCCGGCTATAAATCCGGTTACCCAGTTTCCTGCTGCCACGGGTAAAAAATAGGTTCCTTGATAAAGACCTTCTTTCCCTTTAGGTGTGATAATGGCAATAAAGGAAGAAAGGGTGGGGCTCGACATCATTTCTCCTATAGCAAAAATGATGGTTCCAATAATAGCGAACCATACATTATGAAAATAGAACGTAAGGCATACCCCGATAGTGGCGATGATGGCACCGCGCAATATCGCATGTATATGCCGCATTTTAATTACAAAATACGATACGGATACCTGCAGTAAAATAATCATAAGGGCATCGATGTTGGTAAACCATTCCGGTTTTACCTGACCATCTTCCGTCAATGTTTTGGCCATAAAAGGGATGTGTTCATTGATCCAGTTGCTGATGGCACTTGAGTCAACCCAATCCGCAATAAAATTGGGAAGGGTATAGAACAATTGGTTGAACATGGTCCAAAACCCGATCATTAAGACCAGTAGAATACTAAGTCTTTTATCTTTGAGTGCCTCTACTATATTTAAAACTGCCTTTTTCATTTCGACAGTTATAGGCTCTTTTTCTGTTTTCTCCTTTTTCGGCTCCTTGTAAAACAATAATACAAAAAGAAGGTTGATACCGATAACGATGGCAGCCTGTATAAAAATGATTTTCCATCCGTATTCCGTTCTCAGGTAGGAAGACATCGCAGGGCCTATAAAGCCTCCTATGTTTACCATCATATAAAAAATACCGAATCCCATTGTTCCGGTTGTTTCATCTGTATTACGCGCAATGATGGCCGATGCCACAGGTTTGAAGAATGCGGCACCAATAGCCACAAGAAGGAAAACCATATACATGCTCCAATACGTATTTACTTCTCCCATGAGGTAATAGCCAGCAATCATAAGAACATAGGAAATAACCAGTGAAAGTTTGTATCCGATACGGTCGGCGATCACTCCGAAAAAAAGCGGAAGCAGGTAAAGAATGGCGGTCACATTCCCCATAATACTTCCCTTCTGTATGTGGTTGAAACCCAGTCCGTGTGCGTCTGTTGAAGCCACGAGGTATAATCCAAGAAGGCCGAAAATTCCGTACCATGCCCAGCGTTCCATTAATTCCATGAAACTGGCAAGCCAGAATGTTTTATTAAATGAGGAGATCGTTTTGAAAAACGAAGGATTCTGTTCCTGAGACATAATATTAGTTTAACTACGGGTTAAAAATAGAATAATGGAATTATTCGGTATTACAACAAAAAAAGCGACTGTAAAGTCGCTTTGTATCTATAAAGCAGTTGGTGAATAAATAGATTATTTCACTTCATGCATCAATCTGCGGATCAGGGGAGAAACCAGTACCAGAACCACACCTGCAATGAGGGAGTAAATGGCAAGCTGCTGGTATCCGTCTGTATAAGCCATAAGCTTGTCGGTAAGGGAAGCTGTCGGGCTTGGGTCGGACATGCCTGCACCCAGGATTCCCGCAAGGTATTGTCCGTAAGCAGAAGCCAGGAACCAAAGTCCCATCATCATCCCGGCAAGGTGTTTCGGAGACAGTTTTGTGACCATTGATAATCCGATCGGGGACAGGCATAATTCTGCAACCGTTACGACGAAGTACGCAAGGGCAAAAATTTCCAAAGATGTCATTCCCTGTTCGTTCGCAAAAAAGCGAAGGGAATAAAAGATATAATAAGCGCCTGCGAGCAATAAGAAAGCAAGACCGAATTTGATTACCGTATTCGGTTCAATTTTACGTTTCGCCATCCATAACCATACAAGCCCCAGAAGCGGTGCAAAAACAATAACATATAACGAATTCGCACTGTTGTTCACAATGTTCGGATCAAGTGATAATCCGAATAAGCTCGGTGTAACGTTGTTGTTTGCAAATAGGGCAAGCGAACCTCCGGCCTGTTCAAAAATAGCGAAGAACAAAATAGAAAACGCAATCATGATGAAGGCTGCAATAAATTTCTGTTTTCCTGCGGATTCTTTAATTTTTGTAAGCTGGACAAGGTAATACAACACAGCTAAAGGTCCAACCGTAAACATAAAGATATCGGTATATCTTGTGTTGTGGATCATGATAAAAATGAAAGGGACACATACAAGAGCGCCTATATAGACAGCGATCTCGCGTGTTTTTCTTTGAGATGCGGAAAGATTTTCAAGGGGAGAATTTCCGATAGGGCCTAATTCTTTACGGATAAAAAGGAAGAACAGTACTCCTATAACCATAACGGTGGCAGCAGCCAGAAAGGCCAGGTTCCAACCATACTGTTTACCAAGGTAAACACAGACAATTCCGCCTAAAAGTGCCCCAATGTTGATTCCGGAATAAAAAAGGCTGAATCCGGCATCGCGACGCGGGTCTCCTTCTCGGTAAAGCTCTCCAACCATCGATGAAATGTTGGGCTTAAAGAAACCGGTGCCTATAATTGTTAAGGAAATACCGTAATAAAAGAAATCGTGAGGGTTGATCCCGATAAGCAGGTTTCCTGCTATCATGATGATACCACCGAAAACGAGTGATTTTTTGAACCCGAGAATTTTATCGGCAAAAATACCTCCAACGAAGGTAAAGGCATATACAAAGGCCTGTATGGCTCCGTATTTAAGGTTCGACTGTGCGTCGTTCAACCCCAGCTGGTCTACCATAAAAAGGGCTAAAACCCCGCGCATACCGTAGAAGCAGAAGCGCTCCCACATTTCCACCATAAAAAGATGCCATAATTGTTTGGGATATTTGCCCTCAAAATTATGTATCGCCTCTAACTGTCTTTCTTCAGTCGTCATATTTAAATTTTGTTTAGTTTTTCTTAATTGGATGTTAAGGATGTCAAAAATAGTAAAATATTATAATTTTTCTAAGATGTAATCCGTCATTTTGGTATAGAGCTGCTCACGCGTTTTTCCTCCATAGATTCCATGGTTTTTATCGGGATAGATAAGCCAGTCGAAATTTTTGTTAAGATGGACCAGCCTGTCGATTAGCACCATCGAATTCTGAACATGAACGTTGTCGTCTGCCGTACCATGTACAAGCAGGAAATTTCCTTTCAGCTTGGCCGCATGGGTCAACGGAGAGTTTTCGTCATAGCCCGATGCATTTTCCTGAGGTGTTGTCATGAAGCGTTCGGTATAAACACTGTCGTAAAAACGCCATGAAGTTACCGGTGCCACTGCAATGGCCGTTTTAAATACATCATTCCCCTGAAACAGGCAGTTGCTCGACATGAAGCCGCCAAAACTCCATCCCCAAATCCCGATTCTGTTGCCGTCAACATACGATTCTTTTGCCAGCTTCCGTGCTACGAAGATCTGATCTTCAACCTCATACTTTCCTAATTCCTTCTGGGTTACCTTTTTAAAGGCGGCACCTTTAAAACCTGTTCCCCTTCCGTCAACACAAACCACAATATATCCTTTCTGGGCCAGCATAAAATGCCAGTAGTCATTTGAGTCAAACCACTTGTCGGCTACCTGTTGAGATCCCGGGCCTGAATACTGAAACATTAAAACGGGGTATTTCTGCTGTGGATTGAAGTTTTTGGGCTTGATAATATAAGCGTTTAAATCATTACCGACCTCGTTTTTAAAAGTGGTAAACTCCTTTTTGGGTAATTCGTACTTTATAAGTTTTTCTTCAAGCGCCTTGTTGTTTAAAACTTCCTTAACCTGCTTGCCCGAAGCCGTTTCAATAAGAGTATATGAAGGAGCCTTTGTACTTGAAGAATGATTGTTGATGAAGTATTTATAGTCAGGACTGAAAGTAGCATTGTTGGTACCGCTTACTTCAGAAAGCTGCTTTTTATTTTTACCGTTAAGCTTTATACTGTAAACGTCACGCTTTGTAGACCCGTTTTCTACAGACTGATAATAAATGGTTTCGTTATCCTTGTTATAACCGTAAAAGTCGGTTACTTCCCATGATCCTGATGTGATACGGTTACGAAGACTTCCGTCATTGTTGTAATGGTAGATATGGTTGTAGCCGTCTTTTTCACTTGTCCAGATGAAGCTGTTGTCGTTCAGGAAAGTAAGGTTGTCTGTAACGTCTACATATGCTTTGTCTGTTTCCTTCAGGATAACAGATGTTTTTCCTGTAGCTGCATCGACAAAAAGCAAATTCAGCTGATTCTGATGGCGGTTGAGGGTTTGCACGCTCAATACGTTGGAATTGCTGGTGAATTTGATGCGTGGAATATAATAATCTGTATGGGGATCAAGCGCTATATTTTTTAAAGAAGCTGTATTGACATCGTACAGGTGTAAGCTTACTTTTGAATTGTGCTCTCCGGCTTTCGGATATTTGAATACCTGTTGCTGGGGATAAAGTTCGTTACCGTAGACATCCATTGAAAAAACGGGTACTTCGCTTTCATCAAATCTGATAAAGGCCAGCTTTGAACCGTCCGTGTTCCAGTCGAATGCCCGTACGAATGCAAATTCCTCTTCATATACCCAGTCAGTAATACCGTTAATAACCGCATTTTTCTTTCCGTCGTTTGTTATCTGAGTTGTTTTTCCGCTTTTAACGTCAAAAACATACAGATTGTTCTCAAATGCATAAGCAATTTTAGAACCGTCCTTATTCAGCAATGGTTCCTGTATGGCATTATCGCTGATTTTGATAAGTTTTTTTGAAGAAATATCGTAAAGGTAGTAAACCGAGGTGAAAGAATGCCGGTATATTGGAGTGCTGCTTGTTGCAATAAGGATTTTATCATCCGTTTTGTTAATCTGGTAATCCGATATTTCCTTTATTTCCGGGTGCATTGAACTGTCGAACATCGTCTGTACCTTTTGAAGAGTGGTAAAATCGAATGCGTCTATTGAAAATGTCCGTTTTTGCTGATTGTAATCCAGTACACTGTATTGGTTCTTAGTATGCAGCGTATTCAATGCGTTTAATTGCTGCGTCCGGAATGTGCCGTTCCATATATTGGAAACTTCTATTTTTTGTTGCGCCTTAACGGTAAAAACAGGTGTTAAAACCAAACTTGCGAGTAAGAAAACATTCTTCATTGGTACAGTTGAAAATTAAGGACAGCAAATTAATTCTTTTTTTTGATTTTCAACTTCATAATTTTCTAAATTTAGAAGTTCGGCAGAATAACTATCTTTGCCAAAATTAAAATCAATAAGGAATGGGGATTATAAATGGTTATTCTAAGCTTACGAAAGAACAGAAAATAGCGTGGCTGGTTGAAAATTATTTCGACGGCAGCGAAGATGTTGTTCATTTGCTGAAGTCCTATTGGAATAGTGATGAAAAGCTGCAAAAGCTGCACGACGAATTTATAGAAAATACCATTACCAATTTTTACCTGCCGTTAGGTATTGCTCCGAACTTCGTTATTAACGGTAGCGTATACACGCTGCCTATGGTAATTGAAGAAAGTTCAGTCGTTGCGGCAGCCTCCAATGCGGCAAAGTTCTGGTCTAAACGCGGAGGTTTTTCTGCTACAGTCCTTTCTACCGAAAAAATAGGAAATGTCCATTTTATGTTTAACGGGGAATCGGAAAAGCTCGGCCGCTTTATCGAATTGCTGCAGCCTGTATTCCGCAGGCGGACAGCTGAAATTACCAAGAATATGGAAAAGCGCGGCGGAGGCATACTGAGCATTGAACTTGTTGATAAGACATCCGAGTTAAGCGGGTATTACCAGCTGCACGCTACATTCGATACCAAGGACAGCATGGGGGCCAACTTTATCAACTCATGTTTGGAGGAATTTGCCAATGTGTTAAGAGAAGAGTCGGCAGTATCCGGGTTGTTTACGGAATCGGAGCGAAGTTCGTTTCAGATTATTATGTCCATTTTATCGAATTATGTACCGAATTGCCTTGTCAGGGCAGAAGTTTCGTGCGGAGTGGAAGAATTGGCTTCCAAGGAAATTCAGGATCCGCAGGAATTTGCAGAAAAGTTTGTACAGGCAGTAAGGATCGCTGAGATCGAACCTTACCGGGCCGTAACGCATAATAAGGGAATTATGAACGGTGTTGATGCCGTGGTACTGGCTACAGGTAATGATTTTCGTGCAGTGGAAGCAGGTGTTCATGCCTTCGCTTCAAAGGAAGGTCGTTATACCTCGCTTTCCCATGCGGAAATTAAGGACGGCAAATTCCGTTTCTGGATGGATTTACCTTTGGCGCTGGGAACGGTAGGCGGGCTGACCAATCTGCATCCAATGGTGAAGTTTGCGCTGAATCTTCTGGGAAAACCCAATTCTGACGATTTGATGAAAATTATTGCGGTTGCAGGATTGGCACAGAATTTTGCAGCAGTAAAATCCCTGACGACCACCGGAATTCAGAAAGGGCATATGAAAATGCATCTCATGAACATACTGAACCAGCTTCAGGCTACCTCAGAAGAAAAGGCAGCCGTTTTAAAACACTTCGAAGAAAAGACGGTTTCCCACAGTGCGGTAACCGATTTTATAAAAGCGCTACGTACTTAATCATATGGAATTTTACAGCAACGGAAAATTGTTCATCTTGGGGGAATATTATGTTCTGGAAGGAGCAAAGGTATTTGCCCTGCCTACTAAATTCGGACAGTCATTAAAAGCCTTCCCTGTTAAAAGTGCCGTAGTTTCATGGAAGAGTTATGATGCGGACGGAGCGGTCTGGTATAACGATGAAATTCAGGTTGAAGACATTATAAAAAATAATAAGGAAGGAGATAAAATAAGGAAAACCTTAATTGAAATACTTTACCAGGCTCACCTGTTGAATCCAGGTGTGATGAGCAAAGGTGGATTCGTAGTGGAAACCGAACTTACATTTCCGAGAAACTGGGGATTGGGTACTTCTTCAACGTTAATTAATAATATTGCACAATGGTTTGAAATCGATGCTTTTGTTTTGCTTCAGAAAGCTTTTGGAGGAAGCGGCTATGATATTGCATGTGCACAAAATAACACGCCGGTCACTTATGAAGTAAAGGATGGGAGCCCTGTTGTGCAACAGGTAGAATTCGATCCGCCTTTTAAACAAAATATCTGGTTCGTATACCTGAACCAGAAACGCGACAGCAAAGAGGCGATTTCGAACTTCAAAAAAAAGCAGAAAAATCTTACCGAAGAAGTTTCGGAAGTATCACGTATGACCGATGAATTGCTTCTTATCAAAGACCTGGAGCGCTTTATTGTGTTCTTTAAAAAATACGAACGGAACCTGGGAGAAGTACTGGAAATGGAACCCGTTCAGCAACAACTGTTTTCTGATTTTGAAGGACTTGTTAAGAGCCTGGGAGGCTGGGGAGGCGATTTTGTAATGGTTGCCGCCCATAAGGATCCCTCCGCATATTTTAAGCAAAAAGGCTACTCCACGGTTATTCCTTATGAACAGATGATTCTGTGAAAGAACAAGGCATCACCTATGGTGATGCCTTGTTCAGGATGTTTGTTGTTAAATTGGTGATTGGTTGTTATTTTTCAGGTCGTAATTTGTCGCTGAATGTAATTTTATAGGGCTTTTCGTCATCCATATTTCCCTTCATCACATACACAAATTTATATTTCGCAGCTTTGTCGGAATTTATGTAAATCGTTTTCTTTGTAGCTTTGTCGTAAATGCTTGTAACCTCTGTATTCACAATGCGCATGTTTTTGGCAAGCCCTGTTTTTTTATTGGTTAATACACTTCCTTTAAACAAGGTTCCCTCGTCATTTTTTACATGTATTTCCTCTCCGTTGAATCCTTGTGTAAAAAATAAGATAGAGTATTGCTTTTCTGTTGCCTGGTATGATTGCAGAAATTTGTACTGTACATTTTCCGTAACGGCACGGAAATCATTTTTAATTTGTTCCGTATAATAAACTTCTTCTTTGCCTTTTCTGAAGAGTTCTCTTTTATCGTGCTTTTTAGAAGAGTCATTCGCGGTGTTTGTCTTCGCTGTTTTACAGGATACAATTGCCAGTCCGCAAATGAGTAAGGTCAAACTTTTATATTTCATAATAAATTTCATCTGAAGTACGTTGTTCATTATCTTTGCAAGATGCAGAATAGCAATGCATAAACCGTTCCATTTTTGTTAAAGTCTGGTTTTTAGTTTAATAGAGTCCGGGGTGTAGTTTGCTTATCCACAGTTTGTAGAAAATAATGTAGAAATATATGCACTGTTTTGATGTGATTATAGTGGGAGGTGGCGCGTCTGGTTTTTTCAGTGCCATTCAACTGGCGCAACAGGTTCCCGACATCCGTATCGCAATTCTGGAGCGCGGGAAGGAAGTCCTTGCGAAGGTCAAGATTTCAGGTGGGGGACGCTGTAATGTAACCCATGCCTGTTTTATTCCGGATTTACTTACGAAGTTTTATCCGCGTGGAGAACGCGAGCTCAGAGGGCCTTTTCATGCTTTTTGTACAGGAGATGTTATGGAGTGGTTTGAAGAAAGAGGTGTTGCGCTTAAGATTGAAGAGGACGGAAGGGTGTTTCCCGAAAGCAACAGCTCACAGACCATTATTGACTGCTTTTTACAGGAGGCTGACAAAGCAGGCATAAAAATTGTAAAGCAGACGGTAGTTCAGAATATTCAGAAAGGCGAAGGGAATAAATGGAAGCTGGAAACTACGGGAGGTGATTTCGAATGTACACAGCTTGTTATGGCCACGGGAAGTAATACCAAAGTTTGGGAACTGGCAACGTCTTTAGGACATACCGTTGTTCCACCTGTTCCGTCACTGTTTACATTCAATATAAAGGACGAACGCATTAAGGACCTCATGGGGGTATCGGTCCCTATGGTAACCTTGAAAGTTAAGGGTACATCCTTGAAAGCCAGCGGTCCTCTGCTTATTACGCATTGGGGAATGAGCGGTCCTGCCATTTTGCGCCTTTCGGCCTGGGGAGCACGGGAATTATACGATCTTGATTACAGGTTTTCCCTACAGGTGAACTGGCTTCATGAACAGACCTTTGACGAGGTACTTGAAGCATTGATGGGTTTTAAGCTCGAACTTGCCAAAAGAAACATCATTAAAAAGGCGCCGTATGAGCTGACAAACCGTTTATGGGAGAAGCTGGTATTGGCCTCGGGAATTTCAAATGATGCAAAATGGGCCGATATCGGGAAAAAGCAACTGGTAAAGCTGGCCGAGCAGTTGACACAGGGAGTGTTCGGGGTGAACGGGAAAAGTACGTTCAAGGATGAGTTTGTAACGGCGGGCGGAATTGATCTGAAAGAAGTTAATTTCAAAACGATGGAAAGCAAAATAATGGATAATTTGTATTTTACAGGAGAGATTCTCAACATTGACGCCATTACCGGAGGATTCAATTTCCAAAATGCATGGACAACCGGCTTTCTTGCAGCACAGGCTATTGCCGCTAAAATTTAAAGAGATATGATGGATACAGCTATATTTAAAACAGGCCTTTTTTCCGTACTTTCGGAAAAGAAGGAATATATTTTTTCGGCACCGAGCAATATTGCGTTGGTGAAATACTGGGGAAAAAAGGAGCACCAGATCCCGGCGAATCCTTCCCTGAGTTTTACGCTTAAAAACTCAAAGACGGTTACAAAGCTCGTGGCAGCGCCCAAAGAAGACCGGGGAATTTCGTTTGATTTGCTGTTTGAGGGGCAACCCAAAGAATCATTCCGTCCCAAAATACAGAACTATTTTGAGCGCATAGAAGAACTATGTCCCTATATATGGGATTATCATTTCACAATTGATACATACAATACATTTCCACACAGTTCCGGAATTGCTTCATCGGCATCCGGCATGGCGGCGTTGTCGGCCAATATCATAGCTCTGGAAAAAGATCTTTATCCGGGCGAACCGGAATCGTATTATCAGCATAAGACCTCATTGCTGGCCCGACTTGGATCAGGAAGTGCGTGTAGAAGCATACATGGAAATATCGTGGTATGGGGGCAGACCGAAAGCATCGAAGGCAGTACCGATCTGTATGGAATTCCTTTTCCCGGAGCTGTACATGAGGTATTTGAAAACTATCAGGATACCATTCTGCTTGTAGACAAAGGGGAAAAACAGGTTTCAAGTACCGTAGGTCATGAACTTATGCACGGGCATCCGTATGCGGAAAGCCGGTTTGCGCAGGCGCATGAAAATATTGCCCTGCTGAAAGACATACTCAGAGCCGGAGACTTGCCTAAGTTCATAAGCCTTGTGGAAAGTGAAGCACTGACCCTGCATGCCATGATGATGACATCTATGCCGTATTTTATCCTTATGAAACCAAATACTCTTGAAATCATTCAGCAGCTATGGAAGTTCAGGAAAGAGACCGGAATTCCGGTATGTTTTACGCTGGATGCGGGGGCAAACGTACATGTGTTATACCCGTTTAAGTACAAGGCAGAGGTTCGGAAATTTATAGAAAGCCAGCTGGCTTCGTTTTGTCAGAATGGACAGTTTATACATGATGAAATGGGATTTGGAACAGAAAACGTCGGAATAAAATAAGGAATTGTTTAAATGAATCAGTATAAATGTACACATTGCCATAAACCGATTGTCTGCAATGCAGACGATATCCAGAATTGTGATTGCCAGAAGATCCAGCTGCTTGAAGAAACCGTAAAGTTTCTTTACGATAAAACGCAGCATGGATGCCTGTGTAACGACTGCCTTAAAAAGTTTGATGAAATGACGAAGCTGGCCCAGACGCATAAATTCCCCAAACGGCCGTCTGAAATGGTGGAAGGCCTGCATTTCTATATGGAAAACGGTTTTTTTGTTTTCACCGAACTGTACCACTTCTTAAAGGGAAGATGCTGCAAAAACGGATGCCGTCATTGCGTTTACGGAATCCATAAATAATACGTTAACCTATTGTTTTTATTATTACATTTGTTATACAAAATAAAATGATATGAAAGGGCCTCTGTTTTACTCAAAAATCCTGTTGTTCGGCGAATACGGAATCATTAAAGATTCCAAAGGACTGGCCATTCCGTATAACTATTACAACGGGGCATTGAAAATCGATGAAAACAACAGCGGGATTGCAAAGAAATCGAACCAGAGTTTAAAGGCTTTCGCTGCCTATCTGAATCAGCTTGCAATTAACGAACCTGAACTGGTTCAGTTCGATCTGGAAGCTTTGAACAGCGATGTGGAAGCCGGGATGCATTTTGATTCGAGTATACCTCAGGGTTATGGTGTGGGAAGCAGCGGAGCACTGGTTGCAGCTGTATACGATAAATATGCTAAGGATAAAATCACGGTACTTGAAAACCTGAACCGTGAAAAACTTTTAACCCTTAAAAAGATCTTCGGACGTATGGAATCGTTCTTTCACGGAACCTCTTCCGGCCTGGATCCCTTGAACAGCTACCTGAGCCTGCCTATCCTCATCAATTCGAAAGACCATATCGAGCCAACGGGAATTCCTACGCAGAAGAAAGAAGGAACCGGAGGTGTTTTCCTTATCGATTCTGAAATGGTGGGAGAGACGGCGCCAATGATCAATATTTTTATGGATAACCTTAAAAATGAAGGATTCCGTACTATGATGAAATCTCAGTTTACGAAGTATACCGATTTATGTGTTGAGAATTTCCTCAAAGGTGATTTTAAAACATTGTACAGCAATACCAAGCAGCTTTCAAAGATAGCCCTGAACCATTTTAAGCCGATGATCCCCGAAAAATTCCATAACGTATGGCAACAGGGAATAGACAGCAACGATTATTACCTGAAATTATGCGGATCGGGTGGTGGAGGATATATTCTTGGATTTGCACCTGATTACGAAAAAGCAAAAGAAGCCTTAAAAGATTATAAACTGGAATTGGTTTACCGTTTTTAAAATATGATGCTAACACGAAAACTGAAATGGATGCTGCTTAAGTTCTTAAGTATTTTTTCTGTTGTTCGTGGATACAATATAGCGGTGGTTGTACTTGCACAGTACCTGTCCGCAATCTTTATTTTTGGCTCTCAATCGAGAGCCATTACTGTTATTACCGATCTAAACCTGTTTTTAATCATCTTAAGCAGTGCACTAGCTATAGCGTCGGGTTACATCATCAATAACTTTTACGATGACGAGAAAGACCTCATTAACCGCCCGTATAAATCGTATATAGACCGGAAGGTGAGCAGGGCGACCCAGTTCCGTATCTATTTTTTTCTGAATTTTTTAAGTGTTGCCATTGCATGGGTCGTATCATGGCGGGCTGCAGCCTTCTATGCGGTTTATATCTTTGTACTGTGGTTTTATTCCCATAAGCTCAAAAAGTATCCCATCGTAGGCAACATTACAGCGTCCCTTCTGGTACTGCTTCCCTTCTTCGGGATTCTAATGCATTTTCAGAATTTCAGCTGGGGTATATTTGCACATGGTTTTTACCTTTACCTTATCCTACTTATCCGGGAGCTTGTTAAAGACCTTGAAAACCTCAAAGGTGATTTTGCCAATAATTATCAGACTGTTCCGGTTCGTTTCGGTACAGACAGTTCAAAATACCTTATTACCTTGCTGGTACTGCTAACCTTAATTCCGGCCTTTGCCCTTATAACCTACTACGAGGTAGGCTACATGCAATACTACTTTTATATCAGCAGCGGATTGCTTATTGCGTTTCTTATTTTTTTATACCAGGCACAAATACAGACCGATTATAAGAAACTGCACATACTGTTAAAACTCATTATCCTTCTGGGGGTGCTTTCCATAGTCCTTATCAATCCAAATGTGATTATAAACGGGAAGAAGATGGTGGTGCCTTATCTTTAAAATTAAAAAAAGCTTCCTGAAGCGGAAGCTGTTAAAGTTGATTTGTATTTGTTTCGTTTTGCAGTTGCTGATCTGCCGTTATTATCGGTTTAGGCTTTACTCTTGCAAAAAAGAAGAAGAAACAGGTGATGAACCAGCCTGCCCATACCAGATAACCTCCCCAATGAAACTGGCTGTTCATGTATTTGTGACTTGTAGAGGTAAAATCATAAAACGTATAAAGCAGACCTAAAAGTCCAATAATAATGAATACGAGGTTCACAATACTGAAGTTCTTATAGGATGCAGCACGCTTTACGATCCATAATACAGCCATAAGCAGCATCTGGATTAGAAGAACGGCGGCAAAGCCTTTGTACCAATGCTTCATAAAGCCGTATTCGCTGTATACGGTTGAAACTCCGATACGGCCGATAAGGGACATCTTGGATAACAGGATTCCCGAAACCAAACTTACAATTACCTGAATAAGGATTAAAATTATCCACTTATTTTTCATCATAGCTATTGCATTTTATATTCTTCATGTAAAGATGCTAATTATTCTCTTATCTTTGTAAAAATTTTTTCAATGAGTACGCGAGACGGAAATAACGGAAACAGAAATAATAAAAAAGGACCTTATAAGGGAGGATCTAATGATAAAGGCAGGTCATCGGGATCTAAATCCGGAAGTTCTAGATCTGAAAAACCGTATAAAAAGGAAGAACGACCTTTTAAAAGACCCGACCGACCTTCACGACCGGTTAAGAATACTGCTTTAAAAGACGATACCATCCGTCTTAATAAATACATTGCCAATTCCGGTGTCTGTTCTAGAAGGGATGCGGATCTTTATATCCAGTCAGGAAACGTTACGGTAAACGGAGAAGTGATTACCGAAATGGGATATAAGGTACAGCCTAAAGACAAAGTTGTTTTCGACGGTGCGTTGTTATCTCCTGAAAAAAAGGTTTACGTACTGTTGAACAAACCAAAAGGATTTGGAGCATCTGAAGATGAAGAATTATCGAATGCTTACAGCCTTGTGCGCAATGCTTCAACTTCTTACCTTAAACCCGTAGGGCGTATGGATAAAACGACTGTAGGGCTTATTCTGTATACCAATGACAACGACATGATCCAGAAGTTTACCAATGCAGCACAGCATTCGTCCAAGCTGTACCAGGTTTCGTTGGATAAAAATCTGAAGTTTGAAGATCTTGAGAAAATTCAGACCGGGGTGTACATCAACGAACACAAGGTATGGGTTGAAGAGGTTTCGTATGTTGAAAATAATCCGAAGAGCGAGGTAGGTATAAAGCTTAAATCGTCTAATGTTAAAATTGTACGCCTCGTTTTTGAAAAGCTTGGATACAATGTTATCAAACTTGATCGCGTTATGTTTGCCGGACTTACGAAATGGGGACTTACCCGCGGACAATGGCGTTTTCTCACAGAACAGGAAATCATCAACCTCAAGAATATAAAATAGTACGGTAGAGAATTACTGTATAAATAAAAAAACTCCCGGTATCCGGGAGTTTTTTTATTTAGTTATTTAATCCGCGCTTTCTTAGCAAAGGTTCGATTTTAGGATCGGCACCGCGGAATTCCCTGTAGAGTTTGGCCGGATCTTCCGTTCCTCCTTTTTCAAGGATGTATTTACGGAACATCAGCGCTTTTTCCGCATTAAATAAGCCCGAAGTCTTAAAGGCTTCGAACGCATCGGTATCCAGTACGGCACTCCAGATATAGCTGTAATAGCTCGCATCATAACCACCCGAGAAAATATGTCCGAAATAGGTTGAGCGGTATCTTGGGATGATGGCATCGGTTAATCCGGCATTTTTCATAGCGTTCAGCTCAAATGTATTCACATCGTCTTTTATTTCTTCGGTAGCTGTATGGTATTTCATGTCAAGCAACGCCGCTGCAAGGTATTCCGTTGTGGCAAATCCCTGGTCGAACGTTCCGGCCTTCTTCATTTTTTCAATTAGGGCATCGGGTATGATATTCCCCGTTTTATAGTGTTTTGCATACATTTTCAATACTTCGGGTTCAGCAGCCCAGTTTTCCATAATCTGGGAAGGAAGCTCTACAAAATCCCTTGGTACATTTGTTCCCGCCAGGCTTCTGTAGTGTACATTGGAAAGCAGCCCGTGTAAAGCGTGGCCGAATTCATGGAAAAATGTTGTAGTTTCATCAAATGTAAGAAGCGAGGGGGTTGATGAAGTAGGTTTGGTAAAATTACAGACAATGGAAATAACCGGAATTTTACGCTTACCCTGTTCCATTTGCTGGTCACGGTACGAGGTCATCCAGGCACCACCGCGTTTCGATGCTCTGGGATGCATATCCATGTAAAGGATTCCCAATGTTTTTTTGTCTTTGTCAAATACTTCCCAAACCGTTACATCCTCATGATATTTAGGAACGTTGGTAAGTTCCTTATAGGTAAGTCCGTATAGTTTTTGTGTTACGTCGAATATTCCTTTCCGTACATTTTCAAGGCTTAAGTAGGGTTTTAATTCCTGTTCATCCAGGTTGTAGCGTTCCTTACGGATCTTTTCAGAATAATAACGCCAGTCTGCCGGAGTTACATCCTCGTTAATTCCCTCTTTGCGCATAAGTTCCTGTATATCCGAAGCTTCGAGTTTGGCCTTGTTTAAAGCCGGTTCCCAAAGCTTTAACAATAGGCTGGTTACAGCATCCGGTGTTTTAGCCATGCTTTCTTCCAGTACATATTCCGCATGATTTTTATAGCCCAACAGCTGGGCTTTCTGCATGCGCAGATTCGCAATCTTAAGTACGTTGGCTTTGTTGTCGTTTCCATTGTTCTGATTACCTCTCAATTGGTAGGCATTCCATATGGTCTGGCGCAGTTCGCGGTTGTCTGCATATTGCAGGAAAGGCATTACGCTTGAATTGCTCAGTGTAAATACCCATTTTCCTGTTTTTCCCTTCGCCTTAGCATCTTCTGCAGCAGCTTCTATTAATTCAGCAGGCAGGCCGGCCAGGTTTTCCTTTTTATCGATAACAAGCTCGTAATTGTTGGTTTCATTCAAAAGGTTGTCACCGTATTTTAATGAAAGTACCGATAATTCACTGTTGAATTTTTTAAGCTTTTCCTTGTTCTCCTTTGAAAGGTTTGCCCCGCTGCGGACGAATCTTTTATAAGTTTCGTCAAGCAGCATGCGTTGTTCCGGCGTCAGTTTCATTGTTTCCGGCTGTCCCAGCTGATATTCGTTGTACACGGACTTTACTTTCTGGAAAAGAGCTTCGTTGAGGTAGATATTGTCGGAATGCTCTGAAAGGAGAGGAGCCATTTCCTGGGCCAGTTTTTGAAGATCGTCGTTCGTATTGGCGCTTGTAAGGTTGTAAAGTACCGTGGTCACCTTGTTTAACAGTTCTCCCGAAGATTCAATGGCAACGATTACATTTTCAAAAGTAGGTTTCGACTTGTCGTCTACAATGTCCTTTATTTCTTTTTCATGATCCTTGATTCCCTCTAACAGGGCAGGTTTAAAATCGCTGTTTTTGATTTTGTCAAACGGAGGAACTTCAAATGGAGTATTCCATTCCGCAATTAAAGGATTTTCTTGTCCGGAAGTCATAGCTTTGTTTTCTTTTCTGCACGATTGGGTGGTGATTCCCAATATGATGGATAAAATAATGATTGTTTTACGCCTCATTTCTGTTTTTTTCTGCAATTTAGTAAAACTGTATGCATAAAAAAAGTACAATCTATTGAAAGATTGTACTTTACAAAATAAATAGAATGGCTGTTATTTTTGCTCTACAAGCTGTACTTCAGCATTTAACTGTACGTCTTCTCCCACGAGTACACCGCCCGTTTCAAGCGCAGCATTATAAGTTAGCCCAAAATCCTTACGGTTGATTTTACCGGCAAGGTTCAACCCTACTTTTGTATTACCCCAAGGATCCGACATTAAACCGCTGAATTCACCTTTTAAGGTTACAGGACGCGTAATTCCTTTTATCGTAAGATCTCCCTTGATTTCATAGTCATCTCCGCTGCCGCTGATCTGCGTTGATTTGAACTTTAAAGAAGGAAACTGGTCTGCATCAAAAAAGTCTGCACTTTTTAAGTGGTTGTCCCTGTCTGCATTATTTGTAAAGATAGAGTTGATTTTAGCTTCAAACTGCAGATCTGCCTCTTTAAGGTCGTCATTGAATGTGATGTCGGCAGTATAGTCATTGAAGAATCCTTTTACGTTTGTAAACATCATGTGTTTTACTTTGAATCCAATTTCGCTGTGCGTTGGATCGATTGTCCATTTTTTCATAATTTTTAATTTTTTATAATTAGTTTAAGTTCATTGGAACTTCTATCAAAAGAAATTCGCTGTTATCGTTTATTTGTATGTTGATCTGGTCTGTATCCCATATCCCTATGGCGTCTCTGGTTTTGAGTTCTTTTCCGTCAACAAGGATCGATCCGTTCAAAAGAAAAAGGTAAATACCGTTGTTTGCAGGATCTTCGACGTTTACGTTTAATTCTTTGCCAGCTTCAAAACGGGCCATTTTAAACCACGCGTTTTGCTGTAAACGGAGCATACCTTCCTGGGGTTCCGGTTGAATGAGGGTCTTGATTTCATTTTCTTCTACATGATATTCCATCTGGCCGTAGCGAGGTGTAATGTTCATCTTGTTAGGAATAATCCATATCTGAAGGAATTTAACAGCTTCTGAAGCACTTCCGTTCATCTCGCTGTGGACCACTCCTGTGCCTGCGCTCATAAACTGTATTTCGCCTTTTGAGATAACGCCTTTTGCACCGGTGCTGTCTTCATGCTGTAATTTCCCTTCCAACGGAATGGAAACGATTTCCATGTTTTCATGCGGGTGTTTTCCGAATCCCATACCCGCTGCAACGAAATCATCGTTTAAAACGCGGAGTGCCCCGAAATGAACACGCTCCGGATTGAAATATCCTGCGAATGAAAAAGTATGGTATGATTTTAACCAGCCGTGGTCTGCATACCCTCTTGAATCTGCCGTGTGAATAATATAATTTGCCATGTTGTTCTGTTTTTCAGTTTGATAATACAAAGTTAGTATACACCTTTAAATCAGCTGTTAACCTAAATTAAGAAATAAAAAGAGCTTAACATTCATTTGTTAAGCTCTTTTTTAACCTATTTTTTTCTAAGGAGTTTACTTTTCATTTTGCTGAAAAATTCAGGAGTCACCCCAATATACGAAGCAATGTACTTCTGCGGAAGGCAATGCAGTACTTCGTGGTATTTCTTTGCGAACTTTTCATAGCGTTCTTCTGCGGTGAGTGCCATTTTATCCAATACCCGCTGCTGATTGGCAATAAGGTTGTTTTCCGTAAGGATACGGAAAAAGCGTTCGAGTTTTGGCACTTCCCTGTATAGACGCTCTACGTCTTTTTTCTGAATGATCAGCACTTCACAGTCCTCCATAACATCAATATACATAATGGCCTGCTTTCCTGTGAGGTAGCTGTACATATCCGTTACCCACCATCCCGGTGTAGCAAAACTCAGGATATGGGCGTTGCCGTTATCGTCAATGGTATAACTCCGCAAAATGCCTTTTAATACAAAATAAGTAAAGTGGGCTTCATCGCCCGGCTTAATCAAAACAGTTTTAGCCTTGTACTGAGCCTCGGAAAATGCGGACAATACAATATGTTCTTCTTCCTTTGTTAATTGAACATGCTTTGCTATATTCTGTATTAATAGATTTTCCATTCCTTATAAGTTTACTGAGATTAATCGTGCTTTTTCCTTGGCTTGCTCCACTATCGTTTCAATGGCCGTTTCTTTGGTGTCATAGGTTAAAACTAGCCCCATTCTTCTGTAAGGGCGCGAAGTCGGTTTGCCAAACAAGCGAAGGTCGGTTTTAGATTTGCCTGCAACATGTTCAATTCCGGAAAATGAAGGTTTGGAGCTGTCTCCATCTGCTAAAATAACGGCACTTGCCCCGTTGCGTTCCAACGTGATTTCATCAACAGGTAAGGAAAGTATGGCGCGCAGATGCAATTCAAACTCGTTAAAGTTCTGAGTGTTGGCAAGCGTTACCATACCTGTGTCGTGCGGACGTGGAGATAATTCCGAAAAGTAGACCCCGTCATCGGCCAGAAAGAACTCAACGCCGAATATCCCGGCTCCTCCTAGGGCTTCCGTAACCTTTTTAGCCATCTCCTGCGCTTCGGCTAACTGTGTTTGCGAGATATGAGCCGGTTGCCAGCTTTCTTGATAATCTCCGCGTTCCTGACGGTGCCCTATTGGAGGACAAAACAGGGTTGGCCAGTTATGGTTCTGGGTAACGGTTAATAAAGTGATTTCGGAATTAAAGTTAACAAACGCCTCCACAATTACTTCAATTACATCACCACGTGATCCTTCAACAGCATAGTTCCAGGCTTTTTCAATATCTTCCGTTGTTTTTATGGTAGACTGTCCCTTTCCGGATGAAGACATTAAAGGTTTTACAATACAGGGCATACCCACGTGTTCAACGGCTTCTCTTAATTCTTCGGCACTTGTTGCGTAACGGTATTGCGCTGTCTTTAAGCCTAAATCCTTAGCTGCCAGATCGCGTATGGCTTTTCTGTTCATTGTAAAGTTGGCTGCTTTTGCCGAGGGCACTACCGTGATGCCCTGTTTCTCATAATCGTAGAAACGCTCTGTTCGGATGGCTTCAATTTCCGGAACAATAAAATCAGGACGGTGTTTGGCCACGATGAGGTCTAAAGCTGCTCCATCGAGCATATTTAAAACTTCGAATTCGTGCGCTACCTGCATGGCAGGAGCATTTTCATAACTGTCTGCTGCTATAACATAAATTCCTAACCGCTGCGCTGCAATTACAAATTCTTTACCTAATTCACCAGATCCTAATAGTAGTATTTTCTTCATTACTGTTGAGTTGTTTAGTCCGTATAAAATTAAATATAAATTGTGAAAAAGATAGGGTTAAATTAGTATCTTGTTAAAAAATATCAATTCCCTATGCTAACATTCAAACAGATAAAACCACAGGATGTGGTAGCAATACGTCATCAGGTATTAAAGATAGGTCAACCAATAGAAGCATGCTATTTCGAAGGCGATTTAGATGAAGGAACCAAGCATTTTGGAGCTTTTTTAAACAACGAACTGGTAGGAGTGGCTACCATGATGTTTAAAAATACGGAAGTGTACAAAGTACATCCCGTTTACCGGCTTACGGGACTTTCCGTTTTGCCCGAACAGCAACACCATCATATAGGTAGGCGTTTGCTGCATTTTGCAGAAGAGAATATTTCCAGAAAAGGAAGTGTTATGATCTGGTGTTTTGCACGTGAAGCGGCAATTCCGTTTTATAAGAAGAACGGTTATCAGTTAAATGTTCAGGAAGTCATCATTCCGCGCATTGGTTCGCACAGAATTATGTTTAAATTTGTAGCGAAAGAAGATTAGTTGTTTTTACGAGATGAATTGGAAAAAAATAATTGTCGGGGCGTTGTTGTTTTCGGCCTGCAGTGAACCGGAAAAGGTTTTGCATGTAAGGAATTCCGAAAAAGTTTTAAGGGTAGAAAAACAATTGTTTTTTGGAAAAAAGGAAAGCGTTTCTGATTTTTACGAAAAGAACGGGTTTAAGACAGTGTGGCAGGACAGCCTTAACAGAAGCGGGCTGATTTCGGCCATTATAGACAGCAGGTACGATGGTGTTTTACCTGAAAAATATCCGCTTAGCAGGCTTATCAGTTTGCATAACCGTTATGAGAGACTCAGCATGGCAGAACTCAAAAAGGCGGATCTTGATTTTAGTGAAAATTTTTTCCGCATTTCTGCTCAGCTGGCTTCGGGAAAGGTAAATCCGAAAAAGCTTTATGGTGACTGGGAACCTTATATGCCCGAAATTAATTATGATTCCTTGTTGAACAGATCGTTAAAGGAGAAATCTGTTTACACGACACTGGAAGAGGTGAAACCGAAGGGAGCTCTTTATCTTTCATATAAAAAGGCATTTGAAAAATATGTACCTGTAATTTCAAAAGATACGCTTTCGGCAGAAGGCCTTATGCGTAAAAAGATCTGGGTGAATCTGGAACGTTCCAAATGGCTTGAACCCGATCTGGGAGAACATTACGTTTGGATTAACCTGCCCGAGTACAGGTTGCGTGTGGTTGAAAGAGGAAATGTTGTAGAAACCCATAAAGTGATTATAGGTAAAAAAGAGCGCAGAACACCGGTATTGTCTTCTTCCTTCAGCGGTATCATCATCAACCCTAAATGGACGGTTCCGCCGACTATCCTTAAAAACGACCTGGTTCCCAAAGCCAGTGCCAACCGAGGGTATTTTGTTTCAAACAGGTTGACCATCTTCGACAAAAAAACAGGAAAACAGGTAGCTCCGGACAATTGGAATCCCGCTAATTACAGTTCATACCGTTATGTTCAGCAAACAGGAAGACTGAACTCACTCGGACAGATAAAATTTGATTTTCCGAATAAGCACATGGTGTATCTTCACGATACGAACAACCGTACCCGTTTTGCAGAAAACCAACGCGCTCTGAGTTCGGGCTGTGTGCGTGTTCAGGATCCTTTTGATCTGGCTGAAACCATATTCAAGATAGAAGGGGTGGCGATATCGAGAAGTACTATTGATACGCTGGTAGGAAAAGAAAAAACCCGGAATATCAAACTGAATAAAAAAGTAAACGTCCATCAGGTTTACTTTACAGCTGTCATTGATTCAACAGCTAAAGTTCAGTTACTTGACGACGTTTACTCTCTTGATAATTTACTTTATAAAAGATTAATTCAGTAATTCCGATTTTGCAAAATAATCTCTTTTGTCTGCGTGATAAATAAACAGGCAGCTTTCTTCTTTAATGAGGTTGATTATTTTATGCGCAACCTCATTCGGAAGTGCAGGACATCCCAAGCTTCTGCCAAGATATCCCTGGTTTTTTCCCATGTTTTCGTTGGCATAATCTGCAGCGTGAATCACGATGTCGCGTGCTCGGGCATTGTTGTTGATGCCTTTTTCCAAGCCATCAAGTCTCAAAGACAATCCATGCTGGCCGTTATACGTTTCGGCGGTTGCATAGAATCCAAGGCTGCTTTTATAGGATTCAGGCGCGTTGGAAAAGTCTGTTGCGAATTCTTTGCCGCTGTTTCTTCCATGCGAAACCACGGTTTGAAATAATACTTCCTGCGTGTCCATATTAATCACCCACATTCTGCGTTCGGTAGATGATTTTGTAAAATCGATAATGGTTAGAATGTCCTTCTTGATTTTTCCTTCTTCCTTTAGCTTGTAATAGCCTTTGAATGCGGCCTTGAAGCTTTCAAGTTCAGGTTTTGTGAAGTTTTTTTCATCTAAATCCAAATACTCTGATAAAACCATTTTATCAAATGTACTCAGAGTTGTATTTGCTGAAGTTTTTAAATTTTTTGTAGTTACGGCCGCAATCTCTTTCGATTTTATAGTAGAAGATTTGTTTACAACTGTAACCTTTTTACCGTTTCCATTTCCATTGTTGTCCCCATCCGGATCATTAATTGTCATAGGCTTAAAGGACAAAAGACCCACCATCATAATTGGCAATAATTTAAAATTCATCTGTTCTTATATATTAGGTTTTTAATTCTCTAACGTAAATATAATAACTTTATTACAAATCAGGATGTTAAATTAATATTTAAGAAATGTATTTAACATTTATTTTTATTAAAATGTTAAAGAAAACAGCAGTTTTCTGTATTTATAGAGTAAATTTGTACATCATTTACATCCAATATGAATAAGAAAGTTTTACTAATGATTTTGGACGGTTGGGGCAATTCCCCGGATCCGAAAGTATCTGCAATAGAGCATGCGCAAACACCTTATATTGATGAATTATACAAAAAATATCCTTTTGCACAGTTAAGAACCGATGGACTGAATGTAGGTCTTCCCGACGGACAGATGGGGAATTCCGAAGTAGGGCATATGAATCTTGGTGCAGGTAGAGTCGTGTATCAGGATCTGGCAAAGATTAACATCGCTGTACAGAATAAAACGTTGAGTTCAGAGCCGGTTTTGCAGGCCGCTTTTGATTATGCAAAAATAAATAATAAGCCTGTGCACCTGCTTGGACTGGTTTCAGACGGAGGGGTTCATTCCCATATTAATCATTTGTTCGGGCTTCTTGATGCAGCTGATGAAAAGGGACTGCAAAATGTTTTTGTTCATGCTTTTACCGACGGACGTGATGTAGACCCGAAATCGGGTGCAGGGCATATAGAGGCACTGGTTAAGCATATGGAGCAATCCACAGGAAAGCTTGCCTCGGTAGTAGGCCGCTATTTTGCAATGGATCGTGACAAACGCTGGGAGCGGGTTAAGAAGGCCTACGATCTTTTGGTAAAGGGAATCGGAATGCCTTCGAGAAATGCCGTATTGAGTATTGCGGACAGTTACATAAACGAAGTAACAGATGAGTTTATAGAGCCTATTGTCATGGTCGATGAGCACAATAAGCCCGTAGCGACAATTGAGGATGGCGATATTGTTATCTTCTTTAATTTCCGTACCGACAGGGGGAGACAGTTAACCGAAGTACTTTCACAAATCAGTCTTCCCGAATTTGGCATGCAGAAACTGGATCTTTATTTTGTTACACTTACGAGCTATGATGAAAGTTATAAGGATGTTCATGTTGTTTACAATAAAGATAATATAAATAATACGCTTGGTGAAGTACTGGAACGCGCAGGTAAAACGCAATTGCGGATGGCCGAAACGGAAAAATATCCTCATGTTACGTTTTTCTTTTCAGGAGGGAGAGAAGAGCCTTTTAATGGAGAATCGCGTATTTTATGCCCGTCTCCTAAAGTCGCAACGTATGATTTAAAACCTGAAATGAGTGCGTATGATTTAAAAGATGCGCTTGTACCTGAGCTGCAGAAAAGAGCAGCGGACTTTATTGTTGTTAATTTTGCAAATGGTGATATGGTAGGGCATACAGGAAGTATGGAAGCTGCTATTAAAGCATGCGAAACAGTTGATATCTGTACTTCGCAGATTGTTGAGGCAGCGATAGAAAACGATTATTCCGTACTTATTCTGGCTGATCATGGAAACTGTGAAACGATGTACAATGAAGACGGAAGTCCCAATACAGCACATACGACCAATCCTGTTCCTGTAATCCTCATAGATAAAGACCTTAAGGAAATACACGATGGTATTTTAGGTGATGTGGCTCCCACTATATTAAAAATGATGGGCATTCCGCAGCCAGACGTTATGACAGGGAGTGCTTTGGTATAAATCATTAGAAGAAATGTGGTAAAATAACAAAAGATTTGTACTCCTGTTAATTTTGTTTTTAAATGTTTGTATGTTAAAAAAAACAGTATCTTTATTTAAATTTAACAAAATCAACGTATGAAAACAAAATTACTTTTTACATCATTATTATTAGGAGCGCAAATAAGTTTTGCACAGCAAATCCTTAATGAGGATTTTGATGCTTATACTGTAGGAAATGTAGCTTCTGATTTAACTGGAAATACAGCAGGTGCTAGTGGATGGAAGATTTTTACCGCTGCAGGAGGAAATGCCTCAAATTTTAAATTTGCTGCAGAAGCAAGCAAAGGGAATGTACTGGCTGTAACAGGGCCGAATTCTGCTACGACATCTCAAAATAACAATGCAGGATATGTTTTCAAGGATTTTCCTGCCAATGCCTGGACGGGAAGAGCAACTGGAAACAATATCTTAAGGGTAGAATATGAGTTTTACACTGGGACAGAGCCTACTTCTTTATCTAACCATAGAAATTTTGCTGCATCGGCAAATAATATTGTGGCAGGATATAACTATGATCCTAAAACCCGGATTTTATCTGGGCTTACAAGGGTGAATGTTCAGGGACAGGTGGGGCTTTATCTGATAAAACTAGGTCAAAAGGGGGGGAATCCTGACGATTTAGTTGTGCCAGCTGATACCTGGATTAAAGTGTATTACCAGATAGATTATACGACGAGTAAAATCAACTATCAAATACCTTCATTAAGTGTTTCAGGAGAGATTCAAACCGTATCCCTGGCAAATGATGCCCCTGTAGAAGTTGATTTCTCAACTTTAGGGCTGACGGGAAATACAGTGGCAAATACTATAAAATATGATAATTTTGCAGTTTCAGCAGTAAACACAACTGTTTTAGGAGTTAACGACCCTGTGTCTTCAAAATTCAACCTGTATCCAAATCCTGTAAATGATATCGTAACTATTTCCAATGGTGAGAATATAGGAATTGAACAAGTAACAATCACAGACCTTAGCGGAAGAGCCGTTCGTACTTATGAGCTTAATCAACAATCTGAGATCCAACTTAATATTTCTGATCTTAATGCAGGAATTTATATTTTCAATGTAAAAACGAAAGAAGGAACAGCTGTTAAAAAGGTAATTAAAAAATAACTGTATTGACAAACAAAAAAAGCCCGGAAAATAATTCCGGGCTTTTTTTGTTTGTCAATCGGCATGCCGATATTTTTTTATGAAGTTTATGATTTTTTAATCGTAAATTTGCATTTTAAAAAATAAAAGGAATGATTGTAGTTAAAACTAGAGAAGAAATAGAAATCATGCGCGAAGCTGCATTGTTGGTTTCTAAAACTTTAGGAATGTTAGCGACAGAGATAAAGCCAGGTGTTACTACATTACAATTAGACAGATTGGCAGAACAGTACATCAGAGATAACGGAGGAGTTCCCGGGTTCCTGGGTTTATATGGCTGTCCGTGTACCCTGTTAACGTCTGTTAACGAGCAAATAGTACATGGGTTGCCTACAAACAGAGCTCTGGAAGACGGTGATGTTGTTTCATGTGATTTAGGAGCAATCGTAAATGAATATTACGGCGACCATTGCTATACATTTGAAGTAGGAAATGTGGCTCCTGAAACTAAAAAACTTTTACAGGTAACGAAAGAATCACTTTATGTAGGAATCAGAGAATTCAGATCTGGAAACAGAGTGGAGGATGTGGGGTCTGCAATACAACGTTATGCGGAAGGTCATGGTTATTCTGTAGTTAGGGAACTTGTTGGGCACGGATTGGGCAAGAAGATGCATGAAGGCCCTGAAATGCCAAATTACGGGAAAAAGGGACGTGGGAAGCTTTTTATGGAAGGAATGACCGTTGCCATTGAGCCTATGATAAATATGGGAACTAAGAACATTAAACAGTTGAAGGACGGCTGGACTATTGTGACACGCGACGGAAAACCTTCAGCTCATTTCGAACATGACGTGGCCTTAGTAGACGGAAAGCCGGAATTGTTATCCACTTTTGCTTACATTTATAAAGCACTGGGGATTGAATCGAATGAAGAGGACGAATTCCGCAAACAGCCTTTGGTTCTGTAAGATATGTTCAAAAAAACGTTTAAAGTAATATTAAATACCATACCTCGTCCGATCCTAATCAGGGCGAGTTATTTTGTTAGGCCTGTTCTGGCCATGTTTTTAAAAGGAAACAGGTTTACAGATCCCATTGATGGAAGGTCATTTCGGACCTTTCTGCCTTACGGATATGGAAAGCAACGCTCAAACGTGCTTTCTCCAAGTACTCTTTCTTTAGAGCGTCACAGGCTTTTGTGGCTGTATCTAAAAAGGGAAACCGACTTTTTTTCCAAACCTTTAAAAGTACTGCACTTTGCTCCTGAACAAGCTTTTTACAGTCGTTTCAAGAAACAGCAGAACCTCGATTATACGACGACGGATCTTAATTCTCCTTTGGCTGATGTAAAAGCGGATATATGTCATCTTCCATTTGCAGATGAAGTATACGATGTGGTATTATGCAACCATGTTCTCGAGCATATTCCGGACGATACAAAGGCAATGCAGGAGCTGTTCAGGATATTAAAGCCTGGTGGGATGGCCATATTACAGATACCCCAGGATTTAGGAAGGGAAACCACTTATGAAGACGACTCTATAACGGATAAAGAAGAACGTGCGCGTATTTTCGGACAATATGATCATGTGAGGATCTACGGTCGCGATTATTTTGATAAGCTTAGGAGCATAGGTTTTAAGGTAGAGGAAGTAGCTTATACCAAACAACTGACCAAGGCTGAAGTAGAGAAGTATTGTCTGGCCGATGGAGAAATTATACCGGTCTGTTATAAATAAAAAAATCCGATTGTTTTCAATCGGATTTTTTTATTTAACCTATTTTTTGGCAGTTTCGGGTTTCAATACTGCGATAACACGGTTTTTGTTTAAATATTTATTGGCAACATCCTGAACGTCTTTAGCAGTTAAAGCTTTTAAATTCTTTTCGAACTCTAATGCCTTGTTCGGATCCTCCTGATCGTTGAATGCTTTAACCATTACTTCGAGCCAGTATCTGTTTTCTTTTAAGGCTTTAGTATAATCGGTTAATTCTCCTTCTTTGAATTTTTCAAGATCTTTTGCTTCAGGACCGTTCTTCTGAATTTTTTCAACCTCTTTTAAGGTCAGTTCAATCAACTTGTCTGCACTTGCCGGATTTGTCGGATAAGAAATGGAGAAACTGTAAGAACCGTAAGGAAGTTTGTTTAATCCTCCACGAGCACCGGCTCCGTATACTCCTCCTTCTTTTTCACGTAATTCCTCTATCAGCTTAATGGTAAGGATTTCTCCAAGGGCTTCCATAGCCAGGTTTTCCTTAGCCGAATAAGTTGTTTCGCCAGAGTATGAAATTCTTACGGTAGCCTTGTCATCGTTCCCTTTGAAAACCTCTTTTTTATGAATACCTGTTTTTGCGCGGCTGCCGCTGTCTTTGTAGGTTTCTTTTCTGTTTATTGAAGGTAATGATGCCAGGTATTTTTCCGATAATGATTTCATTTGTTCATCGGTTACATTTCCAACGAAGAAGAATTCAAAATCACTTGCATCGGCGAAGCGCTCTTTGAACAATTCATACGCTTTTTTGTAACTCGTATTTTCCCAGTCTTTATCTGTAGGAGGAAACGAAGTATAGCGTTCGTTATGACCGTACATGAAATCTGAAATCTCTTTTTGGAAATACATTTCAGGTTGGGACATCATATTCGCATAGAATGATTTTGATTTGCTTTTTTCAGATTCGTACGCTTTTTCGTCATAGTTCAGATCTGTAAAATAAGCATAAACCGATTGGAAAAGATATTCCAGATCTTTTGGTGTTGCATTACCTGAAAAACCTTCTGTAATTCCCCCTACGAACGGAGATACGCGGTATAGTTTACCCGTGTTGAATTTAGCCAATGCATTCTGATCCATACCGGCAATTCCGGCTTGTGCAACGGCACTGTCGGCCAGGTACGTAGTTTTATAGGTTTTGGTATCGGTTAAGTTAGAACCACCAAAACTTCTTGCGCTGAAAAGAATTTCATCGTTTTTAAAATCGGTCTTTTTATAAGTAACCTTGGCACCGTTTGAAAGTTCAAGTGTCGTAGTACCTAATTTATCGTTTTTAGTTGTATTGACAACTTTTCCTGGTTTAATTTCATTTCGAACCAGAGATTCCGCAACCACCGCATCCTGATAAGGGGTGATTTCCACTTTCGATACGTCTAAAGCAGCAAGCACATCTTTTTCCGTAGGAACTTTTAGTCCTTCTTTTTCAGGTCCTGTGAGGATGATTACACGGTTTTCATCTTTAATATAAGAATGGATTACGTTGTTAACATCCTTAACCGAAATAGTAGGCAATAATTCTTTTACGAGGTTATATTCGTAAGCAATAGAAGGGATAGCCTCGCCTTCAAGGAAATTACTCTGGTATCTTCCAAGATAAGCGGAAGAATTGTTTTTGTCTTTATCGTTAAACGCCTTCTCATAATAAGCAAGATATTCATTTTTGGCACGATCCAATTCCGATTGTGTAAAGCCGTATTTACGTGCACGTTCGTTTTCAATTGCCAGGGTTCTTACGGCGTCGAGCTGTTTGTCTTCTGCTGTCATGGCCATGGATTGAAAAGCCTCTTTTTCGCGGCCAAGCATACTTCCGTGGAAGCTGTAGCCGTATACAAACGGAGGTGTAGGATTATTGGTATACTCTTCCAAACGCGCATTCAACATCTGAGAAAATAATCCTTCAATAAGGTCGTGCTTGTAATCGGCAATTGTTGTGGATGGTTTTGCTTTTTCACTGTCTTTGTAAAAAATCTGAACATTTGCAGAGGTAGCTTCCTTATCTGTATTTACCGATACGAAAGTTTCTTTGTGATTTGGTATGTCGAATGTTTTACGAGCTTTTTCGTTAGCTGGATTCTTGTATTTGCCAAAGTGCTGTTTTACTTTGGCTTCCATTTCATCTACATTAATATCACCAACCACGATAACCGCCATGAGGTTAGGACGATACCAGTCTTTATAGAACTGACGAATTTCCTCTGGTTTGAAGGTTTCCAGGTTTTGTTTTGTACCAATAGGCAGACGGTTTGCATAAAGTGAGTTGTGAAGCATTTTTGGAAGATAATTCTTCATCATACGCTCGTTTGCTCCCAGACGCGTACGGTATTCTTCAATTACAACACCGCGTTCGTCATCAATATCCTTGGTCTCAAGGTTGGCATTGAAAGCCCAGTCTTCGAGAATCTGAAACCCTTTGTCGAGTTTAACAGGATCATCGGCCGGTATCGGTAAGAAATATACAGTTTCATCAAAGCTGGTATAAGCGTTAAGGTGTTGTCCGAATTTTACACCAATGCTTTGAAGGTAGTTAATCAATTCGTTTTTTGGAAACGTCTTGGTTCCGTTGAAAACCATGTGTTCCATAAAATGCGCCAATCCTACCTGTTTGTCTGTTTCCAGGATAGATCCTGCATTTAAAACAAGTCTTAAGTCGACTTTTTTCTCCGGCTTTCCGTTTTTGCGGATATAGTAAGTCAGACCATTTTCAAGTTTTCCAATCCTTACATCAGGATCATTCGGTATTTTCTGGTTTAAATCGGCGATCTGTGCCCACAATGAAGCCGGGAGCACAAGTAACCCAAGCGTAAATCTTTTTAAATTCATAAATGAATGGTATTTTGTAAGTTTTCGTAAATGTAGTGATTTTAAACAGAGTTTTTTTTGAATAACGTTTAATTTCGTGTTAAAAAACGAAAAGACTTTGTCGAAACAAAGTCTTTTTAACTAAAATTACAATAAATTTAAACCGTTTGTTATCAGGTGCGCAATTTCCGGCCTTTTCTCTCTTACATTTAAAAGATGATCCAACGCTTTCTCGTAAAAAGGGAGTGCTTTCTGTTTGGCTAGTTCCACAATTTCCAGTGTCAAGAGCCAGTCGTTTGGATGATGAAGTATGAGTGTTTCCAGAATAGAGCCCAGATTCTCATCGATATGATCTTCCCGGTAACGTCTTACTTCTGCATATAATTTTTCAAGAGCTTCACGCTCTTCCGATTTACGAGCCTTGATGGTTTTGGTCTTTGGAATATGATTAATCATATCAAAACTGTTAACGTCTGCCGGTCCCGAGAAAGCAGAGATGACCTTTTTACCTACAGCCATATCGTATATTCCCCATTCAGGTTGGAACAGAACAAGGTCGTTATGTGTAACAGTACAGTTCTTAAAACTGATAAGGATTATTTCACCTCGTAAATTTCTGGATCCTGTAATAATTTCACCGGCCACTTTGATATCACCTTCAAATTCGAGTTCTACGTGCTTTCCTTCGTAAATATCGTAGGCCTGTAAATCGCGGGGACTCATATCCTCTATAGCGAGATTGATGTTTTTCAACCGTCCTACAGGGCTTCCGAATCCTTCCGAATGGTAGCCGGTTCCGTGGTTTACAAGTTCTTTTTCACGATATGCCAGCGCTGTTTTGCCGGATGTCTGAACATACACAGGTTTTCCTTCATGTTCAATTACATTGGTGAAGATTCCGGAAACCTGAATACCCGTTGAAAGTTCGATAGTTCCCAAAGCTTTGGAATCAATTAGTTTTTTTATTCCCGAAATACCTCCGGTGCGCAATGCCATCTTATTGGCAAATTCTTCAAGGACCATGCTCAGCTGGGCAAAATCTTTTGTTACATACAGCTGAGGCTGCGGTTTGGTGATGTCAAATCCCTGATAGGCGGCTTCTATACTATACGGCAGTTTGACTACCTTATCTGTCATACACCATTCACTTTCACCGATTGAAGAAAGCAATCCCGCTCCATAAATCTTCGGATTGTCAAGAGTGCCAATCAGGCCGTATTCAACAGTCCACCAATGTAAGTTTCTGATCAGGGCCATTTCGGACGGAATGGTTGTTTTGGACTGGAGTTCATCTACCTTGGCTCGGATTTTTTTAAGGTCTTCTTCCGGTGTGCCTTCTGCTTCTTCCAATATGGATAATTCACGTATTGCTTCGTAGATCTCATAATCATGAGCTGATGAAATGGCTTTGCATCCAATTTCTCCGAATCGTCTTAAATATTCAGCGTATTCAGGATTTGCAATAATAGGTGCGTGGCCTGCACCTTCATGTATGATGTCCGGGGCCGGCGTGTATTCAATATTTTCTAATTGACGGATATCTGAAGCGATAACCAGAACGTTATAAGCCTGGAATTCCATAAAGGCGTTGGGAGGGATAAACCCGTCAACAGCTACGGCGGCCCAGCCGATTTCTGCAAGAATACGGTTCATACCGTACATGCTTGGAATATGTTCAATTGAAATTCCCGTTTTTTGCAGTCCTTCCAAATAGGAAGAATGGGCTACTTTTGACAGATAATCCACATTTTTACGCATAACGTATCTCCAGACAGCCTGGTTTACAGGTGTATAATCTTCGTAGTTCTGCGGCTTGATAAATTGTTTCAGATGCTTGGGCAGTCGTTCCAGCAATGGGTTTGTTTCAAAATGATCCATTCTATATTAAAGTATAATCTTTTTATGTTTGCTTTGAATTTCAAAAATAGCGTTTTTTAAACTAAAATAGGCAGATGTTAACCTTAATTTAAATGTGTTAAAAAGTAGTTTTTTTTTTAGATCAGTTGTTTTTTAAAAATTAATACTTAAATTAGCCTTGTAAATTAACAATAAAATAATATAAATCTATTATGAAAAAAGTATTTTTATCTTTAGCAGCAATGGCGTTGGTTGCTACAGGATCTTTAACGGTAGCTTCTTGTGGAAGTGACGATTCAGCACCAGTTGTGCCACCAGTAACAAACGGTGTAAAATTGGCTTTAACAACTAATCCGGCAGATATTTATGCAGGAGAGCCATTTGAATTAACTGTTCAAAAAGCAGATGGTACACCTATTACTGGTGCTGTATTACATGTAAATGGAGAGGCTACTACTATCGAATCAACAGATGGTGTTTTTAGAATTCAGGGGCCTGCAGGAGAAATTACACTTACTGCGGTTTATGAAGGTGAAACCAGTAATGAAGTGAATGTAGTTGTTCAGGAAGCTCAAGAAGTCCCTTCAGAAGGAACAGGAACTTTCACATATGAAGGAACTACTTATACTATTGAGAATAGTGCTGTAGTATTTACTGGATTATTCTATAAAGATGATACAAAAACAGATGTAGTAGCTGTTTGGGATATTCAATCAGTTTCCGGAGATCATACTGCATTAGCAAGATTCAGTACTCCTGCTACGCCGGCTGGAAATAATCAATATAACTATGAAGAGCCTGGTAAAACTAACACTACAGGAATTGCTACAGCAGTTTTTGTTGGCGAAACTTTAGGTGGTCAAGCTAATAAAAATGTTATAATTGATTTTGACGCTCCACGTACTGATAATTTATTTGTAGGTACATATTCAGCGACATCTGATCCAATTAACGGAAGTCCTTTTTCTTTAGAATTTGACGGAAAAACACCTTTGGTGGATGGATCTTCAAAACCTGCAGCTAAAGGAACTGTTAACTATGTAACTGCTGCTAAAACAATTAATGCTGGAAAACTAACAGTTCTAGATACAAAAATTTCAAGAAGATAAACTTTCAGTTGATTATATAAATCTTTTTAAGATTTGTCTAAGTAAGACATAGTAAGTAAAAATTTTTATACCAACAACAAATGCTTAATCAGATTAGACATTAGTCTAATCTGATTTTTTTATGGTGACTTAGTTCTCTGTTTTAAGATAGGTGTAAACCAATCATATTTATTATGTAATTATGATCTTCATTTATAAAGTCGAAAATATATATAAAAAAGGGTTGTCTTAAAATGAGACAACCCTTTTTTATATTATAACTTATTAAAATTACCTTCTTTTTAAATCATCTTTGGTAAGAACTTTAGTATCTTCTGCACTTTTAATAACATCTTGTTTCGTTGTGCGGACCTGAGTTTTTACTTCTTCTTTAGCTTTGTCAACTTTCTGTTCTACCTTTTTAGCTGTTCCTGTCGTCGTTTTCTTGGCAGTTTCTCCGGCTTTTTTAGCAGCAGCATCAGCTTCTTTTTTTACTTCTTCAGCTGTTGAAAGAGCTTCTCCTTTTAAAGTGGCCAATGCAGCTTTGGCATCGTTTAATTTTTTAGTTGCAGCTTGTTTTTCTTCAACTGTTACCGCTTTTTTCAATTCTTCTTCTGCTTCTTTGATTTTAGCATCCAAAGATTCTACAGTTTCTTTTACTTCTTCTTTTACTTCAGTTAAAGTGTCCTGAACCTGTTCTGTAATAGAATCCAACTTAGTTTCTAACTGATCCTGTGCAGCATCCTTTTTACAAGAAGTAAAAACCAATCCTGCAGCTAATGCTAATGATAAAACGATTTTTTTCATATTTGATTTAATTATTATTAATTAAATGCAAAGTAACACATTTTTATACATGCAGGTCAAAAAATGCCAAAAAATCTTTTTTTAGGTTTTTTTATGCTAAATCCTTAGTATCTTTAAGGTTACTAAAAACAAGTACATGAGAAAAGTTATACCTGTCTTCATTTTTCTTTTTTTTTCATTAAAAGTCTTTTCCGCGACAGATCCCTACTATATAAAATCTGTAGCATTTCATAAGGGAGCGGAATCTTTGATTCCGATCTTCAAGTTAAATGAAATGTTTCAGTTTGCTTTTGATGATTTAATAGGTAATGAAGCAGATTATTATTACAAAATAGTTCACTGTACCAGGGATTGGAAGCCTTCCGACTTAAAGGTAACAGAGTATCTGGGGGGCATGCAGAATGTACGCATAAGAAATTATGACACCTCATTTAATACGTTGCAGTCGTTTGTGCATTACCGCCTTTCTTTTCCGAATCGTGATACGCGTATTCTTATCTCCGGGAATTACCTGCTGGAAATTTACAATGCAAATGATGAAAAACTTTTTGACCGCCGATTTGTTTTGTACGAGGACCTCGTTTCTGTTGGGATGGAGGTGAAGAAAACACGGAACCTTAAGGTAACCGCTTCGAAACAAAATATCTATATGAATATAGATTTTGGCACTATGGCGCTGCAAAACCCGAAGAAAAACGTGAATGTGGTTGTTTTACAGAACGGTCAGTGGTATAATAAGCTAGATAATTTAAAACCACAATATGTTATCGGAAACCAGTTTAAATACCAGTATGACGAAGAAACCAATTTCTGGGGAGGTAATGAATTCCTTTATTTTGATGACAGCGATATCCGCAATGCAAACAACAATATAGCAAAAAGTGTAAGAGGGGATCTTTATGAAATTTATCTGAATCCAAGAAGCCCGTTAAAGGAAAGTAACTTTTACTCATTCTATCAGGATGTCAACGGAGCATTCAAACCCAGAAATATGATGAGGGATAATGCCGATATCGAAGCAGATTATGCATGGGTTTATTTTACGTACAATCTTCCAAAACTGGACAATTCTCAAAAGCTCTTTGTAGTTGGAATGTTTAACGATTACCAATTGTCAAATGATTATGAAATGAAGTTCGACGATGCTTCTAACAGTTATAAAACGGCCCTGCTGATAAAACAGGGATTTACCAATTATAAATATGTTATTGCTAAAAATGACGGTACGGTACTGGAAGACTTAAACCCCGACGGAAATTATTTTGAAACAGAAAACCTATATCATGCCCTGGTGTATTTCAAGAATGATTCCGACCGTTACGAGCGTGTTATTGGTTTAGGCAAAGCCGATAGTAAACTTATCACCAATTAAAAATTAATTCGTAATTTTGAATAAATTCTAGAAAATGGTTTCAAAAATCACACGTGGAATAAAGATTATTGTAAAAGCGCATTATGTTGGACAACGGATGCACCTTAATAATCTCGTGAATTTTTTTAACTACGAAATCCGAATTGAGAATCAAAGCAGTGACGTGGTACAGTTGCTGCGCCGCTACTGGCTTATAAAAGATGCCCTTAACGGAGATGAAATAGTGGAAGGGGAAGGCGTAATAGGGAAGAAGCCTATTGTTAATCCTAATGAAACATTTGAGTATTCTTCCGGTTCCTACATTTTGGGTTTTATCGGAAGTATGCAGGGGTATTTTACATTTGTCAATTTCTCTACCTCGCAGATGTTTCATGTTAAGATCCCCTTATTTCACATGAGTATACCGTATATATTTAATTAAAAAGTAATTATAAAGCAATGTCTACAGGATTTTTCAACGTTCCGGTGGCTGTAAATGAGCCGGTAAAAACATATGCTCCGGGATCTCCGGAGCGCGAGCAAGTGCAACGTGCATTTAAAGAACTGTACCAGTCTACAGTTGATATCCCTTTGTATATAGGTGGTGAAGAAATCAGAACCGGCCGTACAAAGAACTTGTTTCCTCCTTTTGATCACCAGCATCATTTGGGAGTTTATCATACTGCGGATCAGCAACTGATTCAGAAAGCGATTGATTCGGCTATGGAAGCCCGTGTAAAATGGTCGCAGATGGCTTGGGAGCACCGTGCTTCTATTTTCTTAAAGGCCGCTGAATTGCTTGCAGGCCCGTATCGCGCAAAAATAAATGCTGCAACAATGATTGCGCAGGGAAAAACCGTTCACCAGGCTGAAATCGATTCTGCATGTGAACTTATCGATTTCCTTCGTTTTAATGTGCAGTACATGACGGAAATCTACAAACAGCAGCCAATTTCTTCAAAAGGAATCTGGAACAGGGTAGAGCAGCGTCCTTTGGAAGGATTTGTATATGCCATTACGCCGTTTAACTTTACGGCTATTTCCGGAAACTTACCGTCTTGTGTTGCCATGATGGGGAACGTCGTGGTTTGGAAGCCGGCGGCAACCCAGATTTATTCAGCAAACGTTATTGTAGAGGTATTTAAAAAAGCAGGATTGCCAGACGGTGTTATCAACGTTATTTATGGAGATTCGGGCATGATTACAAATACCATTCTGGATTCTGTTGATTTTGCAGGAATCCATTTTACAGGATCAACGGGCGTTTTCAACGATTTCTGGAAAACGATCGGACAGAATATCCATAAATACAAAACATATCCTCGTATTGTAGGAGAAACAGGAGGAAAGGACTTTGTCTGGGCTCATCCTTCTTCAGATGCAAAAGAGGTGGCTACCGCTTTGTCGAGAGGAGCTTTTGAGTATCAGGGACAAAAATGTTCAGCTGCTTCGCGTGCTTATATTCCGGCTTCTTTATGGGAAGATGTAAAGAAATATGTTACGGAAGATCTGAACTCATTTAAAATGGGATCTCCTGAGGATATGAGCAACTTTATATCTGCGGTGATTACAGAATCTTCTTTCGATAAACTTGCGAAAGCAATTGATGACGCTAAAGCTTCAAATGAGGCAGAGGTTGTCGTGGGAGGTGGTTATGATAAATCAAAAGGATGGTTTATTGAGCCAACCGTAATCGTAACAACAAATCCTAATTACGATACAATGGAGCGTGAATTATTCGGCCCTGTATTAACAGTGTATGTTTACGAAGATGAAAAATGGGAAGAGAGCCTTAAGTTGGTTGACAGCACTTCACAGTATGCTTTGACAGGAGCTATTTTTTCAGGTTGCCGCTATGTTATTGAGACAGCGACCAAAGCACTTGAAAATGCGGCAGGAAACTTCTATATCAACGACAAGCCAACAGGTGCGGTAGTGGGACAACAGCCATTTGGAGGAGCAAGAGGTTCCGGTACTAATGATAAAGCAGGATCTATGATTAACCTGTTACGTTGGGTTTCCCCACGTACCATTAAGGAAAATTTTGTTCCTGATACAGATTACAGATATCCTTTCCTGGGATAATATAAAAAAAACCAGCCTTCAGGCTGGTTTTTTTTATTTCTGTTGAAAGTAAACTTCTTCATAAGGCTGGATGAGCACCCATCCTTCTCCCTGGAACATCATCTGAAATTCTTCACCACTTCCGCGGCCTAAAAGGCTTTTAAAAGACACGCTGGTTTTAAGTTCCGGCTTCAGGTTTCCCGACCACGCCACTGTTGCATTTGGATCGGTAAAAACAGGTTCCCCTGGTTTTACAAGCAATGTAAGGGGATCTCCGTGCGTTGCAATGGCTACGTGCCCGCTTCCGGTAAGGCGTACCTGGAACAATCCGCCCGACATCATTCCGGCAATGCTTTTAAGCATCGTGATTTCATTCTTAATATTCTGGTCATGAGCCAGGATGTCGTTCCCATTCACGCATATGGAATCGTTCTCTAACTGCAGAACCTGAACCTTTTTACCTGAATCGGCAACGTAAAGACGGCCGGTGCCGCTTGCTTTCATAAGCTTTGCACCTTCACCTGTAAAAGTTTTCTTTAATAAATTTCCGAGACCGCCTGACAACATGCCTTCGCGCTCAAATTTAATGTTGCCTACATAGGCCACCATACTGCCGTTTTTTGCCCAGACAAATTGATTGTTGAGGTTAATTTCCAGCATCTGCGGTTTTTCCAGTTCAAAATAGTCATGTTCCCTTTCGTTCTGTTGTGTCTTTTCAATGAACGAAGCAACGGTATACTCTCCCATAGTACAATTTTTAGATTTTCTTTTTTAAAAATAAGAAAAATAAAATAAAAAAAGAGGCAGAGCCTCTTTTATAAATGATTGTCGTTTTCAGGCCAGTCTTTTAGTTCCTGTTCAATATCTTCTATTGTTCTTCCAGTTTTCGAGCGAAGCTTGATGATGTATTGTTTCAAATTGACTTTTAGAAAGTCTTTATCGTCTTCAAACCATTTTTCATACTTCTGTTTGACCGCTTCTCCAATCTTTTCCCATTTGTCCTCTAACTCCGGATTCATAGCAGAAATTTTAAATTATGGATTAAAAGTACCCTTTTATCGATTAAGCTGCTGTTAATGAACTGATAAAAAAAATGACGGCTGAAAGCCGTCATTTTTGAGTTGTTATTTCTGATCGCCGTATTCATCGACGAAATTTTCATTTTCTTCATAATCTGCCGTCATAAGTTCGACATAATCTGTTTTCTTTCCTTTTCTGAATCTTCTTCCGATTCCGTCAAAGATGGAATAAACAACCGGAACGATGATCAGGGTCAGGAATAAAGAAGATAACAAACCACCGATGATGACAATGGCAAGGCCTCGGTTCATATCAGCTCCGTCTCCCTGCGCCATGGCAATCGGAAGCATCCCTATAACCATGGCAATGGTGGTCATGAGGATCGGGCGGAAACGAGCGTGGTTTGCTGCAACCAATGCATCATACGTACTGTATCCGGCTTCCTTCTTATGATTGGCGAAATCAACCAGCATGATCGCATTCTTGGCTACAAGTCCGATAAGCATGATGATCCCCAGGATGGTAAAGATATTCAACGTTTCGTTGGTGAGGGCAAGGAATAATAATGCCCCGATGAACGAAAGCGGAATAGAGAAAAGGATGATGAACGGTTTGGAAAAACTGTCGTAAAGGATAACCATAACAGCATACACCAATAAGATAGATGCCAGTAAGGCAATTCCCAATGTACCAAAACCTTCATCCTGGTTTTCTTTGTTTCCACCCCATTTAAAGGCAACTCCCGGTTTTAATTCCAGTTTGGAGAATTCAGCTTCCCACTCGTCGGCTATGGTACCGGCAGCTTTACCTACAACCTGAGCCTGAACTGAAACAGAAGGCGACTTGTCACGGCGTTCCAATAAAGTAGGTCCTGAACCATAAGTAATATCGGCAAATTGGTCCAAAGTGATGGCCTGATTCTTCGAGTTGATGAATTTCAGATTTTTAATGTCTTCAATTGTTCCACGGCCGATTTCGTCATAACGTATGTTGATGTCGTATTCGGTATCACCGGCACGGTATTTCGTATCCGTGTTTCCGGCATAAGCCGTCTGCATTGTCATACCTACCGTTGCAACGTCTAATCCCAATGCATTCATCTTGTCACGGTCCAGTTTCACCACTACTTCGGGGTTACCGTCTTCTGATGTTAGTTTTACCTGGCTGGATCCCGGTATTTTCTCAAGAAGCTGGGCCGCTTTTGTTGCATATTCCAAAGCGTCCTCCTGAGAAGAAGCGATAACGGTAAGCATCAGCGGAGCCTGTTCTGCCCCCATGATTCCTACTTCAACGGTTTTGATCTTGGCCCCAACGAGTACCTTTTCCATTTCGCGTTTCAGCTTGGCAGAATATACTTTTGTAGATTCGATCTTTTTATGTCCGTCCTTAAGGTATATCTGGATCTCAGACTTGTATTTGGTTCCGGAGGTTGTCATCATACCGTCGGAAGCCTGACCTACGGTTGTAATCATTTTTTCAATCTCAGGTTTTTTCGAAAGGTAGGCTTCGGCTTTTTGCGTTAACAGGTTGGTCTGCTCAATAGAAGCATCTTTACTTAATTCAAACTGTATATAAAACTCCTCCTTATCACTTCCAGGGAAAAAGTCACCCCCGATATATCCGGCTCCTACGAGTCCAAGAGAAGCAAAAAACAATATTACGGTTAAAAGAAGGGTGATAATCTTGTTTTTACGGCTTTTTAACGACCATTCCAAAACACCAGATATACCGTTCGTTAGTCTAGATAAACCAGATTCAAAACCGTGCAGTATTTTTCCGAAGAACGAATGTTTGCTGATATGTGATAATTTACCAAAGCGTGAATACAGCCAAGGAACCACAGTAAAGGATACCAATAGTGATAATAATGTGGCCACAACGACCGTAACACAGAACTGGCGTAAGATGTCTGATACGAGTCCGGATGACATGGCAATAGGTAAGAATACCACTACGATTACCAAAGTAATAGCTGTAACCGTAAAACCAATTTCTTTGGTTCCGTCAAATGCAGCACGTACTTTGTTTTTTCCCATTTCCATGTGGCGGTGGATGTTTTCAATAACCACAATAGCATCATCCACAAGGATACCAACTACAAGAGATAATCCCAACAGCGACATTAAGTTCAACGTATAACCGAAAAGTTTTAAACCGATAAACGTAGCAATCAACGATAACGGAATGGCAAATGTAGCAATCGCTGCATCGCGTAAACTGTGCAGGAAGAACAACATAATGAAGGCTACGAGTGCAACAGCAATGATCAAATCGAGCATTACGTGATCGGCTGCACTAATGGTGTAATCGGTAGAATCCGACGCAATGGACACCTCTATATTCTGTTCTTTATAATCTTTTTGAACAGTTTCAATTGTTTTCTTTACAAGATTGGATACTTCCACGGCGTTTGCATCCGATTGTTTGAATACCTGCATAAGGATGGTATTCTTCTGGTCTAAACGCGCAATTTTTTCAACATCCTTGATTCCATCCTGTACATCTGCGATATCGCTCAGGCGGATCATGGCTCCCGAAGGTGTTGTGATCGGGAGGTTACGCATCTGGTCCAGCGATGTGAATTTACCTGACAAACGGATGGTGGTCTGGTTGTTCTGCGTTTTAATGTTTCCTGTAGGGAAATCCATATTTGAAGAAGCCAGTATCTGCTGGATTCTGCTGATGGTTAAACCATAACCCGATAATTTTTCAGGGTTAATGCTTACCTGGATTTCACGTTCTTCACCTCCTACAAGATCGACCTTTGCAACTCCCGTAATACGTGAGAAGATAGGTTGTATTTTCTGATCCAGGAGGTCGTACAATTCTTTCTCGGTTAAGCTTGATGTTACCGAAAGGTTCATGATGGCCACGTCGTCCAAAGAGAACTTACTCAGGGACGGGGTTTCAGCATCGTCGGGTAAATCATTGATTACCGCGTTGATTTTCCGTTGTGCATCCGTTAAAAGGAAGTTTACGTCGGCCCCGGTATTTAACGTAATCATTACAACAGAAACACTTTCCATTGATTTTGATTCTATTTTCTTAACGTTTTCCAGAGATGAAACCGCATCTTCAATTACTTTCGTAACCGATGTTTCTACTTCCGAAGGTGCTGCTCCCGGATATATCGTTTGGACCGTGATAACGTTTACATCGAATTTTGGGATCAGTTCATATCCCAAACTGAAGTAAGACGCAAGACCTCCGAATATTAATAACGAGAAAAATACGATAATAATACTGGGTCTTTTGATTGATATTTCAGATATTTTCATTTACTTAAATCCTTGAATTATTTAATAATTTCTACAGCTGTTCCGTCAGCAAGGTTAATTTGACCGGAAGTAATAACCTGTGTTCCTTTTTCAATTCCGGACAGGATTTCGATATAGTCCCCGAAAGTTCTTCCCGAAGTTACTTTTGTCAATACAGCTTTACCGTCTTTATGAACAAAGACCTGATTAGAGCTCACACTTCCTACAAAAGCAGTACGAGGAATAACAAGAACATTGGCTAGCTGACTGTTTCCGAAGAAGGCATTACCGTACATCCCGGCTTTAAGATCGTTAGAAGCATTGTTCTGGATTTCCAGTTCAACAGGGAAATTTAAACTTTCATCGGCCTTAGGTGCGATGAATGAAATCTTACCTGTGAATTCTTTTCCTGCCAACACAGGAGATTCTACTTTTATAGACTGCCCGATCTTAAGTGAGCCGATGTTTTTTTCATCAACATTTACTTTTAACTTTAAGGTTGATACGTTTACCACCTCAAAGAGTTCCATTCCTGGATTAACGTAAGATCCGGGCTCAATATTCTTTTTGTTTATCACACCTGCAAAAGAAGCTTTGATGTTTACATCGCCTGCTGAAATCTGGGCACTTCTTAGATTGTTTTTGGCATTTTCCAGTTGCAGTTTTACCTGGTCCAGCTGCTGTTTTGTTACCCCTCCTGTAGCAAAGGCGCTTTCAAAACGGGCTACCTCTGCTTTGGCGTTGTTATAAGTGGCCTGTGCATTGGATACATTTACATTCTGCTGGTCGGCCTTGATAACGGCAAGCGTTTGTCCTGCCGAAACAAAAGAACCTTCTTTTACAAGAACTCTTGAAACCAATCCCGGCGTTTCTGCTGAAATCTTAACTTCCTGTTTAGGAATAAAGGTCCCGTTTGAAATATACTGGCCGTTCACCTCTTTAAAATCGGCAACAGCAGCCCTTACGCTTACGGCACTGTTACGTTGTGCCACAACTTCGGTTTCAGATTCGTTATGTGCTTTATTCTTATTTAAAACATACATAATTCCAGCTAAAGCTGCAATTACGACAATACCTGTTATAATTATTTTTTTCATTTTAAAAGGTGGTTTAGTTTTCTAATTCTGTTTCAGTTAATGTTTTTAATTCTCCTTTTGCTTTTATAAGCTGTACTTCTGCCAGCTTATAGTCAAGAGAAGCGCTTGTATAGTTGTTCTGTGCGTCGGTGTACGAAGTTTCGGCATCTAAAAGGTCGGTCAAAGTAGCAAGTCCGAATTTGTAATTGTTTTCGATGTTGCTTAAAACTTCCTGTGCCAGGTTTACGTTTTCCTTCTGCATATTCAATGTAATAAGGGAGTTGTTCATCTGGGTCACCGCATTTTTATAGGCAAGGTCCAAAGCCAGTCTGGTATCGCGGATGTCGGTTTGCGATTTTTCAATATCAATCTGTGCCTGCTTTACTTTTGCCCGTATGCTTCCTCCGTGGAAAACCGGGATGCTGAGCTTTAATCCAAAGGTTGAAAAGTTAGACCAGTTTGTGTTGGGGTCTTTTGAAAACCAAGGGAAATCTTCTCCCATTCCCAAATAACCATAATTTGCATTAAAACTTAATGAAGGAATTCCTTCGGCCTCAACAGCTTTTTTATTGAGAATCAAAAGCTCGTTCTGTTTCTCCAAAACCTTAACCGCGGTAAGATTATCCACTACATTTGCCGTTTCATCAATAAGGATGTGTTTTGATACGTCAAATGTGTTGTCTGGCAGTTCAATTGGCGTGTTAATGTCCATTCCGATGAGGTATTTCAGCGAGTTTTCCTGAAGTGTAAGGGAATTCATCAATTGCTGACGATTGCTTTTTAAATTGTTCAGATTTACATCGGTTCTGTCAAGATCGATTTTTTTAGCCAGACCGTTATCATAAAGACTTTTGATAACACCTCTTATTCTTGTTGTATTACCTATGGTGGCGTCGAGTGTTTTTACCTGTGTCTTCGTCTTATAAACTTCATAATAGCTTGTAGCTACTTTTTCAATGACCTGTTCTTCTGTAAGCTGGGCATTTATTTTATAAAACTCGCGTGTCGTTTTTGCGGCTTTTAAGCCTGTAAACACGGCCTGGTTGAAAATCTGCTGATTTAAGGATACCGTAGCGGTTGACTGCCATGGTAAGCCCATTTTCAGAATCTGCGTTTGTCCGTTCATAACCAGGGCCAGTTGCTGGATAATGGCATTGTAGGTTAGGTCACCGTTAATGCTGATCTGAGGTAAGGCCGCAGATCGTACTTCCTGGATCTTATATTCGCTGTTTTGCACATCCAGTTGGGCCTTTACCGCATCGGCCTTATTTTTTAATGCGTAATTTACAGCTTCGGAAAGCGTTAACTGTTCCTGGGCCTGAGCCAGAAATCCCAATAACGCAAACAAGATGGATATTCTATATTTCATTTATTTATAGGTGTTTAATAATTGTTCTAATATTTCTAATCCTTTCGATGTGACGATGCCCCTTAAATGATACTCCAGGAATTTATAGTTGAGCTCATCCACCGATTGCGTGTTCTGCATGTTTATGAACAGCTCATCGTTAAAAAAGGCTGTGGAGCTTGCGAAAAATATCTTTCCCACAAAATCTATGTCAATCTCTTTCCGGTAATACCCAAGTTCAACTCCTTCTCTGAGGTTGCGCAATATGGTAAAGTCATAATCTTCATGTCTTTTTTTCTGTATGCGTTCTGCAAGTTTTGGATAGTATTTGTTGAACTGGTAAATGGTACTTGCCTGTATGTTGTATCCGAACAGGTCGCCTACGCAGTTTTTCATGGCAAAATGTTCGTGAATAGGTGTTTCACAATTGCCGGCTATCTCCTTCATCTTCCCTGTTGCCGATTCAAAAACATAATCAACCGTAGCCTTAACCAACTCGTTTTTGGATGAAAAATGCTGATAAATGGTCTTTTTGGAAATTCCCAGCTCATTAGCAATATCATCCATGGTAACAGATTTGAATCCGTTTTTGGTGAAGAGTTCCAACGATTTACTTAAAATTGTTTCTTTCATTCCATTATCTAGATTTTGCCGCAAAGGTAATGAGGAAACTTTGAATACCAAAAAAGTTTCCAAAGTTTTTTTTTAAATTTTAATTAAACAATTAATTTAGTTTACATTTGTACCACAAGAAAATGACCCATTAACAATGAATAATTTTATTGACTATAAAAATGCAGTTGCAGATTATATAAATAACATCAATTTTGATAAGGAACCTAAACAACTTTATGAGCCTATAGATTATATTGCCAATCTTGGAGGCAAGCGTTTACGTCCTTTGTTGACTCTTTTTGCAGCCGAGGTTTTTGGATCTACGATTGAAAAAAGCATACATGCTGCTGTTGCAATAGAATTATTCCATAATTTTTCCCTGATCCATGACGATATCATGGATGAAGCACCATTGAGAAGGGGAAAGCAGACCGTTCATGAAAAATGGAACCTCAATACGGGAATCCTTTCCGGAGACGCGATGCTTATATTGGCATATCAGTACTTCGAAAATTATGAACCTTCCATTTTTAAAGATCTTGCAAAGTTGTTCAGTAAAACGGCCCTTGAGGTTTGTGAGGGACAACAACTTGATATCAATTTTGAAACAAGAAGTGATGTCAGCATTCCGGAATACCTGAAAATGATTAAGTACAAGACGGCCGTTCTGGTTGGTGCAGCATTGGAGATGGGAGCTATTGTTGCAGAGACAAGCGAAGCCAACAAACGCGGGATTTATGATTTTGGTTGTGATTTGGGCATTGCATTTCAGTTACAGGATGATTATCTAGATGCTTTCGGTGACACAGCTTCTTTTGGTAAGCAGATAGGGGGAGATATACTGGAAAATAAAAAAACCTACCTGTACCTTAAAGCACTGCAGAACGGAACTGCAGAAGACCGGTCGGCGCTGATTAAATGGTTTGCAACCAAAGAAGGCGGACAAGAGAAGATAGACGCTGTAAAAGCTATTTTTGAGCGCACAAATGCAACAGACGATACGCGCGACCTTATCGAGGAGTATACGCAGAAAGGACTGGAATGCCTGGAAAGACTCGATATTCCGTATACACATAAAGAAGAACTCAAAGAATTTGCATTATCTTTAATGCAGCGTACAGTATAAAAAAAGCCGAAAATTATTTTTCGGCTTTTTTGTTAAAAATAAACTCTTATAAAAGGCATCCAGGCCTGATTGTATACCAAATCGCTTTCGTTGAATAAAACGTTATACCGCACGCCTATTGTCGCATTCCCGGAAGTGTACCCCACCCCGAGAAACAAGGCCGTATTCCAGAAATCTTTTTTATAGGAAGCCCTGTTGTAACTGGGATCCGTATAGTCGAACCAGGTATTGTTTACCCTAAGCTGTTCCAGTTCGGCCGAAAACTGAAGGAATTCCACCGGGTTGTACATTCCCATTAAATTGATTCCGTACGATGTACTTTCGTAAAAATCTTTTGATTTGAGATAGTTGAACTGCAGGCCGGCCCCGGCCGAGAACTGTTCTGTAACCGGTTTTACGGCAATGGGAGAAACGGCAATATTCGTATACCCGCTGCCGAAGCCCAATCCCAGACCTCCTCCAAATTGCACATCACTCCAGAAAGTGGTTTTTCTGGGTTGGTAGAAATCCTGATTTTCCTGAGCAAATGCAGATACGGCAGTTAAAAGGCAAGCCGTGAGGATAAATGCGACTTTTTTCATATTTCGGTAATTTCTGCTAAGATATAAATAATCAATTTAAGAGTTCGGAACCTGGACGAAATTAAAATGCGGAAACGCTTTTTTGAAGAAAGTATATTGAAAAATATTTTTTTTAAAAATGAAAAAAACAACCTCAAAATTTATTAAATGGTAAAAAAATAAGCTGAAAAATAACTTGAAAAATAATATTGTTAAAATAACAGGTGTTTTTATTGTTTTTTAATACTTTAGATTGTGGTATTTTGATGTAAATTAAAGCATAAAACTCGCTTAAATATTATATTATTAATAGAAACTGTCGTATTTTTGTGCAAATTTTTTTAACGAAAAAGAGTCTTTAGACAATATTATGGATAGATTTTCCTTTTTGAACGCGGCACATACTCAGTTCTTTGCAGAATTATATGATCAGTACTTGGTAAGTCCTGACAGTGTAGAGCCAAGTTGGAGAGCTTTTTTCCAGGGGTTTGATTTTGCAAATGAATTTAATGACGGCCCTGTTGAACAATTGACCAATGCTTATGCCGGCACAGGAGCGTCGACTCAGGCTATGGATAATCTTCAGAAAGAGTTCGCGGTATTAAAACTGATTGACGGGTACCGTACACACGGTCATTTATTAACCAAAACGAATCCTTTAAAGGAGCGTACGGTTGAAATGCCGGACCTGTCTATAGAGAAATTCGGTTTAACCCAGGCTGATCTGTCAACATCTTTTGACGCAGCCAAGAGCATTCAGTTGCCGAAAAGTACCTTGCAGCAGATCATTGACCATCTGGTTGCCGTTTACTGTACAACGACAGGAGTGGAATTTATGTACATTCCTAATGAAATGAAAGCGCAATGGATAGCGAAGTATTTTGAAGGGAATCAAGCTAAATTGAATACCGACCAGCAAAAACATATTTTGGAGAAATTGGTTCAGGCAGCAGCTTTTGAAAACTTTTTCCATACCAAATATGTAGGACAAAAACGTTTTTCACTGGAAGGACTTGAATCTACCATTCCAGCAATGGACGCCTTGATTGATGCGGCTGCCGACGCAGGAGTTGAAGAAGTTGTAGTTGGGATGGCCCACCGCGGACGATTAAACATCCTGGCGAATATTATGCAGAAACCAGCACAGAATATCTTTACTGAATTTGACGGAAAAGACTATCTGGATGTAAACGAATCGTTTGACGGAGATGTAAAATACCACTTAGGGTATAATTCTGTCAAAACAACGATGTCGGGTAAAAGCATCAACCTGAGCCTGGCTCCGAACCCTTCCCACCTGGAAACGGTAGGGGCGGTAATCGAAGGGGTTTCCCGTGCCAAGCAGGATAAGAATTTTTCCGATGCCTTTTCAAAGGTATTGCCGGTTGCACTTCACGGAGATGCGGCTGTAGCAGGTCAGGGGATTGTATACGAAATTGTTCAGATGTCCAAGCTACGTGCTTACCAGACTGCCGGAACCATCCATATTGTATTGAATAACCAGGTTGGTTTTACGACCAATTATAAAGATGCCCGTTCGGGCGTATATTCCACAGATGTGGCAAAAGTTGTTTCTTCGCCTGTGGTTCATGTAAATGCAGACGATACGGAAGCAGCTGTTAAAGCCATGTTGTTTGCTTTGGCATACCGCATGGAATTTAAAGAAGATGTGTTTATTGATCTGGTGGGATACCGTAAATACGGTCATAACGAGGGGGATGAACCTAAGTTTACACAGCCGATTTTATATAAGCTTATTTCCAAACATCAGAATGCCAGAAATATCTACAACGCACGTTTGTTGGAAAACAAAGTGATCGATAATGCATATGTATCGCAACTGGAAGATAAATACAAAGCAATTCTGGAAGAAAACCTGGAGCAGGCGAAAGCTACCGAAAAAGCGACGGTAATTCCTTTTATGCAGAAGGAATGGGAAGGTTATCATATTGCAGACCGTTCCCGTATGCTGCAAACCTATGATACTAAAGTATCGATGGAACTGCTTGATGATGTGGCGCCACTTTTAACAACGTTGCCTGAAGATAAAAAATTCATCAGCAAGGTTTCCAAATTAATCAAGGACCGTTATACAATGTATTATGAAACGGACCGCCTGGATTGGGCTATGGGAGAGCTTCTGGCTTACGGAACTCTTATCTCTGAAGGATATGACGTGCGTTTCTCAGGACAGGATGTACAGCGCGGAACCTTTTCACACCGTCATGCTGTAGTGAAGGTGGAAGATACAGAAGAAGAATACATCCCTTTAAACAACCTGAAAGCACAAAACGGCAAGATGCGTATTTATAATTCGCATTTGTCCGAATACGCTGTTTTAGGATTTGAGTACGGATATGCGATGGCGAATCCTAAGGCGCTTACCATCTGGGAAGCGCAGTTCGGAGATTTCTCTAACGGGGCACAGATCATGATCGACCAGTATATTTCGGCTGGTGAAGATAAATGGAGCAGCCAGAACGGTATTGTTATGCTGTTGCCGCATGGATATGAGCATCAGGGGGCAGAACACTCTTCTGCACGTTTGGAGCGTTACCTGCAGTTGTGTTCTTACAGCAATATGTATGTGGCAAACTGTACTACGCCGGCCAACCATTTCCATATGTTACGCCGCCAGATGGTAACCGATTTCAGAAAACCGCTTATCGTGATGTCGCCAAAATCATTATTGCGCCATCCGGAAGCAACTTCTCCAAAAGAAGATTTCGTAAACGGATCTTTCCAGACCGTTATAGACGATCCCAAGGCAGAACAGAAAGAGAACATTAAAACATTGGTTTTTGTTTCAGGTAAATTCTATTATGACCTTCAGGCTGAAAAAGCCAACCTGGGAAGAACGGATATTGCGTTTGTACGTATTGAGCAGCTGTTTCCTTTAGATAATGAAAAATTGCAGGAAATAATAGCATCCTACCCTAACGTTGAAGATTACGTATGGGCCCAGGAAGAACCTCGTAATATGGGGGCTTACGGTTTTATGCTCATGAACTTTAACCTTGTGAAGTTCCGTCTGGCTTCGCCTGCGGACGCTTCGGCTCCGGCAGCAGGTTCATCTGTTCGTTCAAAAGCGCGATATGCACATGCAATTGCAAAAGTTTTCGATAAAAATTTATAATTTTACAATAGTTTTTAATAACAATATTAAATTAATATACTCATGAGTATCTTAGAAATGAAAGTTCCTTCGCCAGGAGAGTCGATCTCTGAAGTGGAAATTGCTACGTGGTTAGTAAAAGATGGTGATTATGTAGAAAAAGATCAGGCTATTGCCGAGGTTGATTCTGACAAGGCAACTTTGGAATTACCTGCAGAAGCAAGTGGTATCATCACTTTAAAAGCAGAAGAAGGTGACACTGTGGCTGTTGGTCAGGTAGTTTGTTTAATCGATACAAGTGCTGCAAAACCGTCAGGTGATGCATCGGCTGCGGAAACTCCGAAAGCTGAAGAGAAAAAAGAAGAAGTAAAAGCAGCGCCTGCACCTGCAGCAGCTCCGTCGGCAACATATGCTACGGGATCTGCATCTCCGGCTGCTAAAAAGATATTAGACGAGAAAAATATGGATGCGGCCTCTGTTCAGGGAACTGGCAAAGACGGCCGTGTAACCAAAGAAGACGCTATGAACGCGGTTCCGTCTATGGGAACCCCTACAGGAGGTCCTCGTGGAACTGAGCGCAAAAAAATGTCGATGTTGCGCCGTAAGGTTGCTGAGCGTTTAGTGGAAGCCAAAAACACGACAGCTATGTTAACTACATTTAATGAAGTTAATCTTACAGAAGTAAATAAGATCAGAAGCGAGTTCAAAGATGCTTTTAAAGCGAAACACAATGTTTCTTTAGGATTTATGTCGTTTTTTACAAAAGCGGTAACACGTGCTTTGGAACTGTTCCCGGATGTAAACTCTATGATCGATGGACAAGAGCAGATTAAATTTGATTTTGCCGATATCTCAATTGCAGTTTCAGGACCTAAAGGACTTATGGTACCTGTTGTGCGCAATGCTGAATTACTTTCATTCCGCGGAGTGGAAGCCGAGATCAAGCGTTTGGCTACAAGAGCCCGTGACGGACAGATTACAGTAGATGAAATGACAGGTGGTACCTTTACCATTACAAATGGTGGGGTATTCGGATCTATGTTGTCTACTCCGATCATCAACCCTCCGCAGTCTGGAATCCTGGGAATGCACAACATTATCGAGCGTCCTGTTGCCGTAAACGGTCAGGTGGTAATTGCACCGATGATGTACATTGCATTGTCTTACGACCACAGAATCATTGACGGACGTGAGTCGGTTGGTTTCCTTGTTGCCGTTAAAGAAGCTTTGGAAAATCCGGTAGAGTTGTTACTGAACAACGATCCTAAAAAAGCATTAGAATTGTAGTATTTTATTGTTTTTATATTTCAAAAGTCTTTCCCTCACGGAAAGACTTTTTTGTTAAAGATTAATTGAAGATCAAACTGTCATAAGCAAAGCGTAAATCACTTGGTTTTTTGTAGTTTTGTTGTTTTGAATCCAAATCCACCCATTTTATGAGTTCTAAGAAATCGGCCGCTATCGGTTTTATATTTATTACAATGCTCATCGATATCATAGGTATCGGGATCATTATTCCGGTAATTCCCAAATTATTGCAGGAACTGAACCATTCCGACATCAGTGATGCTGCCCGTTTGGGAGGATGGCTGGCCTTTGCCTATGCTTTTACACAGTTTATCTGTGCCCCGCTTATGGGAAGCTTGTCAGATAAGTTCGGACGACGGCCCATACTGCTTATTTCGCTTATGGCTTTTGCCGTAGACTACCTGGTGCTGGCTTTGGCACCCAATGTACCGTGGCTTTTTGTTGGAAGGATTATAGCGGGTATTACAGGAGCAAGCATTTCAACGGCTATGGCCTATATTTCAGATGTAAGCACACCCGAGAACAAGGCAAAGAATTTTGGTCTGGTCGGGGCGGCTTTCGGTATCGGTTTTATCATTGGCCCCGTTATCGGCGGGCTTCTTGGTCAGTACGGTTCGCGCGTTCCGTTCTATGCCGCTGCCGCACTTTGCTTTGTGAATTTTATTTACGGATATTTTGTACTGCCCGAATCACTGAAACCGGAAAAGCGCCGTGCTTTTGAATGGAAGGCTGCAAACCCTATCGGGGCCCTTGCGCGTTTAAAGAAATTTCCAACCATCATAGGCCTGGTAACAGCCATGTTCTTTATGTATTTTGCTTCACATGCCGTTAACGGTAACTGGAGTTTTTATACCATGTACCGCTACCATTGGGATGAACGTATGGTGGGTATTTCACTCGGGGTGGTCGGGTTGCTTGTTGCCATCGTACAGGGCGGGCTTGTCCGTTTTATCAACCCAAGGATCGGAAACGGGAAAAGCATCCTTATCGGGTTTGCGCTGAATGCGGTAGGTCAGTTTCTCATTGCCGTTGCAACGCAGGAATGGATGGTCCTGGTATTCCTTATCCCTTATTGCTTGGGAGGTTTGGCCGGACCTGCCATACAAACCGAGATAACCAATCATGTACCGGCGAACGAGCAGGGACAGATACAGGGTACTTTGGCCAGTTTAAACAGCGCTACGGCAACTTTTGGCCCGCTCGTGATGACGACTACTTTTTATTATTTTACACACGGTGAAGCCCCGTTCGAATTCCCGGGAGCTCCGTTTATCCTGGCAGCTTTCCTTATGATGGTTGCCCTGTGGTTTGCATATAAAGGTTTAAAGAAAACCCAATCTATATAAATGAGCAGTTTTTATTATATTGACAGAAGCAAGGTTTCATTTGAGGATTTCATCGCATCTCCCGAAATCAAGCAACACCTTATGGCCTTCCTTAACGAACAGCAGTTTAAGAATTTATTCGAACAATATAAGATACCGGTTTCGAACAAGCTTTTACTATATGGCGACAGCGGCTGTGGAAAAACGATGACGGCTAAGGTAATTGCAAACCACCTTAATAAAAAGCTTATGATCGTAAATCTGGCAACCATTATTTCGTCAAAATTAGGCGAAACCGCTAAAAACCTCGATCAGCTGTTTAAAGAGTCGCAATATGAAAGCATGGTGCTGCTGCTTGACGAGTTTGATTCGCTCGGGCAGATCCGGGATTATGATAATAAGGATAATTCGGAAATGAAGCGTGTGGTTAATGCCATAATCCAGCTTATGGATTACTTTCCGCAGAAGTCCATCCTCATTGCGGCAACCAATCAGGTACATATGATCGATGAAGCACTCAAAAGAAGGTTTGAATGGCAGATTGCTTATGAAAAACCGGCAAAGGAGCTGCTCGATGATCTTTATAATACGCTTCAGATCCCGATTCCGGAGCAGTACCATCCTCAGAACCGTTTGTACGGAGTTTCCTATGCGCAGGCAAAAGACGACTTCTACAAGCAGGTAAAAAAGAACATTATCAACGAACAATTGTCTTAACATGGCGCATAACATCATGAACTGGCCACAGTTATTATCATTAAAAAAATATGGCGATACCGCAACCCGGGTACGTAAGGATGAAAATCCTTCAAGGGTAGGTTTCGAAGTCGATTATGACCGCATCATCTTTTCGAACCCGTTTAGAAGCCTGCAGGATAAAACACAGGTAATCCCGCATTCCAAAACCGACTTTGTCCATACGCGCCTTACGCACAGCCTTGAGGTAAGCGTAGTGGGAAGGTCGATCGGAAGACTGGCCGGTGAGCAGATTATGAAAAAATACCCCGAATTGCCGGAACTTGGCTATACCATCAACGATTTCGGTGCTATCGTGGCCGCAGCCTGCCTGTGTCATGATATCGGAAATCCGCCCTTTGGACACTCGGGTGAAAAGGCTATAGGTGATTTTTTCAAATACGGGGCAGGAGAGCAGTTCCGCCTGGATCTTGAGCCTGCACAGTGGCAGGACCTTATCGATTTTGAAGGGAATGCGAACGGATTCCATATACTCACAGATTCAAGGCCCGGAGCTGAAGGTGGCCTTCGTATTTCGTACGCGACGCTCGGAGCGTTTATGAAATACCCAAAGGAAAGCCTTCCTAAAAAGCCTACCAATGATATTTCCGACAAGAAATATGGCTTCTTCCAGGCTGATAAAGCTGATTTTACAGACGTTGCTACGACTTTAGGCCTTATTAAGAGGGACGGGCAGTACCTGCGTTATCTGCGTCATCCGCTGGCTTACCTTGTAGAAGCGGCAGACGATATTTGCTATACCATCATCGATTTTGAAGACGGCATCAACCTGGGCTGGATTGCGGAAGAACACGCGCTGGAATTTCTCATCAAGATCGTTAAGAACAATATCAATTCCGTTAAATATGCGCAGCTTCGTACGAAAGCCGAGCGGGTAAGCTATTTAAGGGCATTGGCTATAGGAAGCCTTATCAACGATGTGGTACGGGTTTTTATGGAACATGAAGAGGTGATCATGGAAGGAAAATTCCCGTTTGCCCTGACCGATAAATGTGCGTATGTAGCCCAGATGAAAGACATCATCAACATCAGCATATCCAATGTTTACGAAAGCAAGGAAGTGGTGGAGAAGGAAGTGGTTGGATACAAGGTGCTCCATACGCTGCTTGAGAAGTTTATTGCGGCAGCGAACAACAAGTTCAACGGGAAGGCGACTCATTACGATGAACTGATCCTGAAATTATTGCCGGAACAATACCGTAATGAAAACGAGAGCCTTTACCTGCGCCTGCTCAATATCTGCAGGTTTATTTCCCTGTTAACTGACGGAAAGGCGCTGGAGCTTTATCATTCAATTGTAGGCATTTAAAAGACTTTAAATTCCCGATATAAAAAAAAGCATCTCGTAAGAGATGCTTTTCATTTTTTTCAGTCTAAGAAGATTAAGCTTCAAAAGGAACTACAGATACGAAAGACTTGTTGTCTCTCTTTTTTGTGAACTGTACGATTCCGTCAACTTTAGCGTGTAAAGTGTGATCTTTCCCCATGTAAACGTTTTCACCTGGGTTATGTTTTGAACCTCTCTGTCTAACAATGATGTTTCCAGCGATAGCCGCCTGACCACCATAAATCTTAACGCCTAAACGTTTCGATTCAGATTCTCTACCGTTCTTAGAACTACCGACACCTTTCTTGTGAGCCATGATGTTTGGTTTTTAAATTGTTAATACTTTTCTGATTACAGCTTAGATGTTGATTCCCTCAATTACGATTTGAGTCAATGCCTGTCTGTGACCGTTTTTCTTTTTGTATCCTTTTCTTCTTTTTTTCTTGAAAACGATAACTTTATCACCTTGAAGGTGTTTTAAAACTTTCGCTCCTACTGAAGCTCCTGTTATAGCTGGGGCGCCTAAAGTTACTGTTCCCGAGTTGTCTACCAAAAGAACTTTGTCAAAAGTAACATTCGTTCCTTCTTCAGCAGCCAAACGGTGTACATACACTTTCTGGTCTTTGCTAACTTTGAATTGTTGCCCTGCTATCTCTACGATTGCGTACATAACAATTAAATTAAAATTGATTTTTAAGACTGCAAATATACAAAAAATATCGAAAATAAAAATGTAAGTGGTTCGTTTTTAAAAAATTAATGCAGAACACTGATTTTTATTAAAATAAAAGAAATTTAAATGTAACAAAATCACGAAATTGCACACTAATTGAAAAATCAAATTAATTTTATATCGCAGTTATGAGAAAATCTTTAACGGCTTTAGCTACTGCACTTTTAATGAGCAGTGCAATGGTAGCTCAGAAAGTTGAATTTGAAGAATATACACTGGATAACGGTTTACATGTTGTTTTGCATCAGGATAAATCGGCTCCCGTTGTTGTTACTTCAGTATTGTATCACGTAGGTTCTAAAAACGAGAACCCTGAGCGTACAGGTTTTGCGCACTTTTTTGAACATCTTTTGTTTGAAGGGACTGAGAACATCGGCCGCGGGGAATGGTTCAAGATGGTAACATCTAACGGGGGGCAGAACAATGCCAACACTACGGAAGACCGTACGTATTACTATGAGGTGTTTCCTTCAAACAACCTGGAACTGGGATTGTGGATGGAATCTGAGCGTATGTTACAGCCGGTGATCAACCAGATCGGGGTAGATACACAGAACGAGGTGGTGAAAGAAGAAAAACGTCTTAGAGTAGACAACAGTCCTTATGGTAACTTTATGGGGGCAGTGAAGGAAAACCTTTTCAAAAAGCACCCTTACCGTTGGGCTCCAATCGGGTCAATGGAGCATTTAGATGCTGCTACACTTGATGAATTTAAAGATTTCTTCAAGAAGTTCTACGTGCCGAACAATGCTGTTTTGGTAGTAGCGGGAGATATTGATTATGCTCAGACGAAAAAGCTCATCGACAAGTATTTCAGCCCTATCAAAAAAGGAGCTGATGTAGCAAAGGTAAATATTGCAGAGGATCCGATCACAACACCGATCAAAGCTACTTATGAAGATCCGAACATCCAGCTTCCTATGTACATCACGGCTTACCGTTTTCCATCTGTAAAAAACGAAGATACCTATGCATTGGATATGTTGATTTCGTACCTAACAGGAGGAAAATCATCTCCTTTACACAAGAAGATTGTAGATGAGAAGAAAACCGCTTTGGAATTAATGGCTTTTACACATCCTTATCTTGTTGAAGATTACAGAATGTGTATTTTCGGAGCAATTCCAATGCAGGGAGTTACAAGAGATCAGATCCAGCAGGATATCGATGCTGAAATCAAAAACGTACAAACGAACCTGATTTCAGAAAGAGATTTTCAAAAACTTCAGAATACCATTGAAAATTCTTATGTAAACCAGAATTCTAACCTGGAAAGCCTTGCGGAGAATCTGGCAACGAACTACATGCTTTACAAAGATGTGAACATGATCAATACGGAGATTGATAAATATAGAGCTGTAACCCGTGAAAAAATCAGGGAAGTTGCAATTAAATATTTACAACCAAACAGCCGTCTGTTATTAGACTACGTTCCGGCTGCGGAATAATTTTAAATCTTAAACCTGAAATATTTAAAATGAAAAAAATATTTTTACTAGCGGCTTCTGTATTGTTCGTTTTGTCAGCAGAAGCTCAGATTAAAAGACCACAACCACAATCTGGACCAATGCCTATCGTGCATGTTCAGAAACCACAAGAGTTTACCTTGAAGAACGGATTAAAGGTATTGGTGGTTGAAGATCATAAATTGCCACGTGTAAGCTATATGCTTACGATTGATACACCTCCTTATGTAGAGGGTGACAAAGCCGGGGTGTCAAGCCTTACAAGTGCTGTTGTAGGAAACGGAACAGCTAAAACACCAAAAGATGCCTTTAACAGTGAAATCGATTTCCTTGGAGCGAACGTTAATTTCTGGAATACGGGTGCGTCAGCAAGCGGATTATCGAAATACAGCTCCCGTTTATTGGAACTTATGGCAGAGGGGTCTATGAAGCCTTTATTTTCTGCTGAAGAATTCGACAAAGCTAAAAAACAGGCCATCGAAGGGTTAAAGAATGACGAAAAATCGGTAACTGCTGTGGCAGGACGCGTAACAGACGCCCTTTTGTTCGGGAAACAACACCCGAACGGGGAATTTATTACAGAGGAATCACTTAATAAGGTAACTCTTGATGATGTTAAGCAGAACTATGCAAGCTACTTTGTTCCGGAAAACGCTTACCTTATAGTTGTGGGGGATGTAAAGTTTAAGGATGTTAAAAAGCAGGTTGAAAAACTGTTTAAAGACTGGAAGAAAGCTTCTGCACCGGTAGCGAAATATCCGGAGCCAAGCGATATCATCAAAACGCAGATCGATTTCGTTGACATGCCGAATGCCGTTCAGTCAGAAATTGCTTTGGTGAACACCGTAAACTTAAAATTAACAGATAAGGATTATTTTGCAGGACTTATCGCAAACCAGATTTTAGGTGGTGGTGGTGAAGGCCGCCTGTTCCTTAACCTTCGTGAAGCACACGGATGGACTTACGGGGCTTATTCATCATTAGGTTCTGGTAAATATACATCTAAGTTCCAGTCGTCGGCATCTGTACGTAACGTAGTGACAGATTCTGCTGTAGTGGAGTTTATGAATGAAATCCATAAAATCAGAACACAGCCGGTAACACAGGCCGAGCTTGATCTTGCAAAAGCCAAATACATCGGGAACTTTGTAATGGAAACGCAAAAACCGGGAACTATTGCAAGTTTTGCATTGAGAACCAAAACACAGAACCTTCCGGCAGATTTCTTTGAAAACTATATCAAAAATATCCAGGCTGTAACAGCTGCAGATGTTCAGCGTGTAGCCGGAAAATACTTTAAAGCAGATAACCTCCGCATCGTAATCGTAGGTAAAGGGGCAGATGTAGCACCGACATTGGATCGTTTGGGATATCCTGTAAACTATTATGACCGTTTCGGAAATCCGGTAGCAAAACCAATGTTCAAAAAACCGGCTCCTGCAGGGGTTACTTCCAAAACGGTGATCGAGAACCACATCAAAGCTTTGGGTGGAGAAGCAAAACTGAAAGAAGTGAAGTCTGTATATACAGTAGCCAAAGGAGCTATGCAGGGACAAGAGCTTATCATGACGCAGAAACAGACTGGAAAAGGACAGTTGTTTGCTTCATTGAAAATGCAGGGAATGGAGTTGATGAAACAGGTGATTACGCCTTCATCGGGATATGTTCTTGCTCAGGGTCAAAAACAGGAGCTTAAAGGAGACGATCTTAAAGAAGCGCAGAAATCGGCTGTATTGTTTGACGAGCTGGCTGATTTAAAAGATGCCGCATCTTTTACCCTTACAGGTATCGAGAACTTTAACGGTGAAGATGTATATGTTTTGAAAAAAGATAAAACCACAACCTATTACAGCGTTGCAAGCGGATTGAAAGTTGCCGCTTCTGAAACAATGGAAGCTCAGGGGCAAACAATGGAAATGACGACTTCTTACGGAGATTATAAAGAAGTAAAAGGAGTGAAGTTTGCACATACTTTTACCGTTCCGATGTTAGGAAACGCCGAGTTTAAAATCTCGGAAATAAAAGTGAATGAAGGAGTTTCTGATGCAGATTTTAAATAATCGTACAGGTACTTAAAAATAAAAACCAGTAGTGAAAGCTACTGGTTTTTTTATTGTAATTTTTTTAAGGCTGATAAAAATATACCGAAATAAGTTCGCTGTCAAGGTATCCGGCTCTTTTTGCCTGAACTTTGATCGTTCCTATGGTTGTTTTGACGTAGGAATCTCCGTTAATGGCCTCGCCGTCTACAAAAAAAGTAGCATCCTTAATTTCTGTTCCTGATACTTTTGCAGAGAATTTCACCGGAGAATCAACATAAAGCGTGTCTTTATCCGATTTTAGGACGAGCTTACTGCCAATGTTCGGATTCGGATTCGGCTCCGGTTTTTCCATTACGGTTTCATCATCAGAGCATGACGTTATTGCGAAACTGCAAAATGAAGTTATGGCTATAAAGAATAAAATCTTTTTCATATTATATGAGGGCGTTAATTAATTGCAAATAAAAATATAATAATTCTGAGAATAAACAAAATTTTTTATCATTTCATTAAAATTTTGATCCTTCCTGCCGCGATATACGAGGCAATCGTTCCCAATATGACGATCGTGAGGATCACAAGAAGTCCGTTTTCCCACTTAAACACAACGGGATAAGGAAAATCTTCGCTGATCCTGATCCACCCGAAATGCTGTTGTACGAGCGTGATGCCTATTCCCAGGCACAGGCCGGCAAGCGTTCCGCCCACTGCCAGTATAAGCCCCTGGTACAGGAAGATCCTTTTGAGGTTGCGATTTGTGAAACCGATGTCATAAAGCGTTTTGAGGTGTTCCTTTTTTTCGAGGATGATCATAATCAATGCCCCAGTCAGGCAGAAAAGGGTAACAATGATGATGAGCGTAAAGATAAGGTAAATAGCCAGGCTTTCTGTTTTTAACATCTTGTAAAGCCCTTCGTTGAGTTGGGAACGGTTCTTTACGACGAGATCTTCCCCCAGGATTTTTTTAAGTGACTGTGTTACGCTTTTTTCAGCCGTTGGATCTGAAAGCCTGAACTCGATTTTCGATACCTGACCCGTACTCATCCCTAATAAATCCCGGCCTACGCGTATGTCGGCGTAAATGTATTTATGATCGGTTTCCACGTTGTTGAGGCTGTAAATACCCGAAGTATATAAAGGTAGTTTTACATAAGCCTCTTCAGGTGTTGTGATGATGCCTTTTCCGGGTTTCATGGCCAAGACTTCCAGGAGTTTGTCGTTGGAGTAGGTACCGGCCGAAAGTTCGTTTGCCAGTCCGTTGCCTATTACGGCGTCCATTGAATTGGGCTGTACCCATTTTCCGTACGGAATATGTTCTGCGATATCGACTGTTCTGATGTAATTGCTGTCCACAGCCTTAATACGGGCCACCAGCTGTTTGTCTCCAAATGTAAAAACAACCCGGTCTTCCACGACTTCCGAAAAAGAAACAACCCCTTCAATATTCCGGAGCTGCTGTTTTTGCGAAGAGGATACGGTAATGCTTTTCCCTCTTGAAGGACTCACGACCAGATCGGGATCGATGATGTTTGTAAAAGAAAGTGCAAAATGCTCAAGGCCGCTGAACACCGACAATACCACAAAAAGGGCCATACTGCTGACCACGATGCCTATTGCGGAAATGCGGGTGATGATGTTGATGGCCTTCGTTTTGCTTTTGCTGAAGGCGTAACGTTTTGCTATGTAGAAAACCGTATTCAAAGACTATTTTTTCTTTCTGCGTGCCAACAGGTCGCGGTTTTCAATAGGATTTTCCTCTCCTTTGAGCGCATTGTCTATCTTTTCGATATAGTCCAGACTGTCGTCTATGTAGAAGATAAGGTTCGGAACCTTGCGCAGCTGGTTTTTGACACGTTGTGAAAGATCATGCTTGATAAGCGGTGCGTTCGACTGTATGGCCTTAAGCAGCTCACCCCCGCGTTCCGTCGGAAAAATGCTCAGGTATACCTTGGCAATGGATAAGTCAGTAGTGATGTTGACTTTTGATACGGTAATGATGAGGTTGGAGATCCCGTTCTTGCGGATCTCGCCCTGCAATATATCTACAAGGTCGGCTTGCAGCAAAGCCCCCATTTTTTTTTGTCTGTTTGTTTCCATGAGGCAAAAATACAAATATTATAAGAGATAATTTTATCTTTGTGGGGATATAAAACAAATACTATGCGTAAAATTGAACATATAGGGATTGCGGTCAAAAACCTCGAAACATCCAATATGCTTTTTGAAAAGCTGTTGGGGGTACCGGCATATAAGCAGGAAGAAGTAGAAAGCGAAGGCGTGAAAACCTCGTTTTTTATGAACGGTCCCAATAAAATTGAGCTGCTCGAAGCTACCAATCCCGATTCGCCCATTGCACGTTTCCTTGAAAAGAAAGGAGAGGGGATCCATCATATCGCTTTTGATGTGGAGGATATCATGGCCGAAATCAAACGGTTGAAAGAGGAGGGATTTATCGTTTTAAACGAAGAACCTAAAAAAGGAGCTGATAATAAACTTGTTGCGTTCCTGCATCCCAAAGGAACAAACGGCGTTCTTGTTGAATTGTGCCAGGAGATAAAATAATTTTTTAAAAATATTGCCGTAACACTTGCAAATGTTAACTTTTGGTAGTAATATTGCACTCGTCTAACAGACACCGGTCCTATAGCTCAGTTGGTTAGAGCACCTGACTCATAATCAGGTGGTCCCTGGTTCGAGCCCAGGTGGGACCACAATAAAAGCTTCACAGAAATGTGAGGCTTTTTTTTATTGATGTAAATTATTGGAAAACAATGATGAAGCCATAATTTGTTGTTCTAGATAGTTTAAAGGTGATAATAAAACTTCCGAATTATTGTATTTAAGGTGTCCTATTCGGTGTCACCCTATAGTAAAAAAAGGTGTCACCCTGTAATGTCTCATGGCAGCGAGGTGTTACCCTTGATTATTAAGGTGTTACCAAGTGTTCGAATGTTTCGCATTGTTTAACTTAATACCTTAAATCATGCAAACAAAAAAATTAAGTGTGCTGTTTTACTTATTTAAAGCAAAATCTAACAGCAGAGGATTAGCCCCTTTAACATGTAGAATTACGCTAAACAAGAAGCGGAAGGAATTCAGTACAGGTTATTATGTAGCCGAGAATGATTGGGATGCTTCTACACAGCTTATTATCTCAAAATCTACCGAGTTAAAAAGTATCAATACCCAACTTAATCAAATAAGTCAAGTTTTTTTACAAATTTTCAATACCCTCTTATTAGAAAAAGAAGCTTTTGATGTAGAGGATATTTACAATCGCTACAAAGGCAATAACGATAAGAATGTAACTTATCTGCTAGAGTTCTATGTAAACTATCTAAAACGATTAGAGCAGTTAGTAGGTATTGACATGAAAAAGCCGACTTGGAAGAAACATGAGAATGCTTATCTAAACCTGAAAGGTTACATTCAATCAAATCATAGAAGCCGAGATTTTAAATTGCTGGATATTGATTTGTCTTTTATCAAAGATTATGAATTCTATCTAAAAACGAATCGGAGATTCTCACAAGCTACAGTAAATAAGGTTCTACAACGGTTAAAGAAAATGTTCAGTTTTGCAATCGAGCAAAATGAAATCATACAAAATCCATTCAATGGCTATAGATTTAACTTACTAAAGAAAGAGGTTGTTTATCTTACTACAGAAGAACTGGAAGTATTTGAAAGATCGAAACCAAAGCAACCACGTTTAATATTAGTTAAAGAATTATTTGTATTCTGCTGTTATACAGGACTAGCATATAATGAGATGGCTAACCTTAAACCTTCTAACATACAAAAGGGGTTTGATGGTAAGTTGTGGATTTCGTTAATCCGTGAAAAGACGAATAAGAATGTTTCAATCCCTATTCTTCCAAAAGCTGAAGCAATTTTAAACAAGTATTCAAATGATTTAGATTTAGCATTCCCGAAGCTAAGCAATCAAAAATTCAATTCTTATTTAAAAGAACTTGCTGATATTGTCGGAATTGAAAAGAACCTAACCCATCACATAGCACGTAAAACCTTCGCAAGTACTGTATTGCTTTTTAATGATGTACCAATTGAGATAGTTTCAGAACTCCTAGGTCATTCAAGCATTAAAGTAACTCAAGAAAGTTACGCTAGACTATCTAATAAGAAGATAAGTGAAACGATGATAAGGTTGAGCCAAATTTTAAAATAGATTATTCAAAAAATGATGAAGGAGGTATATTTAGTACGGTTGCAACTTGATATATAATAAAAACAGATGTATTAATTAAACCTCTTTCAATTCTGCTTATTTGAGAAATCTCAATACCTAATTCTAAAGCAAGTTCTGCTTGAGTGTAATTATGAGTTACTCTTAAATGTTTAAAGCGTTTGCCGAATTTTACTAATGTTTCTGTTTTGTCAAGTTGCATTGAAGTAAAATTGAGGACAATCAAAATTTAAAACATAGGCATATTTGCTTATATTTGTTAAAATTTAGTTTGTGTTAAAATTTAAAGATTATGAAAACTACTTCTAAAATAATAGTAACAATAGGCATTGTGATAGCCTTCTTAATTGTTTTCGGTTTGATAACAGCTTTACGAAATGAAAATGGGAATTCTACTCCTGGAATTATTGGTTTAATTCTGGGATTTGGTGCATTTGCTGGAATCAAGGCTGTTTGGAAAAATAAAGAGATCGAAGAAAATAGTATTGATAACCAAAAATTAGATAAGGAATGAAATTTATAGATTATTACGCCGTTCTTGAAATTTCAAAATCTTCAACCCAGAAAGATGTTCAAAAAGCATTTTGGAGACAGGCTAAAAAATTTCATCCTGATTTGAATAAAGATATTGATGTGACAGACAAAATGCAATTACTTAATGAAGCATATCTAATTTTAAAAGATCCTGAGGCTAGGCAACGTTATGATATCGAATATGATACGTTCTTTCGTCTTAAAGAACATGAATCTATTATTGTTAGAGAATATGAAGATTATAGTTTTTCAGACAAAACTCTAGAAAAGTGGATTTCAAATGCCAAAAAACAGTCCGTAGGATTAGCAAAGCAAACTTTAAAAGAGATTAAGAAATTAAGTGTAGAAGCTGTTAAAGCTTCTGGTAAAGAAATCGGAAGATTAGCAGTCAACTATCTTGTGATTGGTTTTATTATGATCCTTATTATATTATTGGCATGCAATCAGAATAATAAATTTGAAGAATTAGTAACTTATGCAATTCGAACAATTTTAGGAATTGGCTTTATTCTATTTTTTATATGGTTAGCAACTACGGAGAGTAAAAAATGATAAACTATGCAAACAGGGAGTTATCTAAGAGGTAGCCCCCTGTTTGCTTTTAATTGGGTAAGTACCCCGCCCTTCGGTCGGTCATTTTTCATTGTTAGATAGTCTACTGGAAGTTTCTGAAAGTAATAGCTGTTCGACAATTAACTTAACCTGCTAAAAGTTCAGGCAACTCCTAATACCTTTTATTGATTTTGAAGGTTCTTGAAATCTCTCGTCGCCTCAAGATGTTGTTAGAGGTGAGCAGATAATAGAAATTTTCGACCCCTCTCGCTTACGCTCGAGGGGTTTTTATTTATCAATTACGAATTAAACAACCTAAAATCAAGTATTATGGAACTATTATTAAGTAACTACCCTGTTATGGAAATCATCGAAGATTCAAAAATCGAAAATACATCAAAATCAAGATTTATAGAGGCTAATACACTACAGGTTTCTCTTTCTCATTTAAAAGAAGATTGCATTATTCCTGTGTTTGCGAAAGACAATGAAACTACGATCAGCCATTATGAGTTCATTGATATGGTACAGGAAGTGTTATATGAAATCTTGGGGTATCATTCACAGCTAAAGCTTGATATACGGGTATCCCACGTTATTAAAGGCAGAATTCCTAGTGCAATCGGTAAACCTGCAAAAGAGCTATTAGAACACGAAAAAACCATCTATTATGAACGAATGGCATTTGTATTTGAAATCCCTGAGATCTATGAGGTAATCAATGGAAACCGGATTAATCTATGTGTAGGTGGCGTACGTGCTTACAATCAGGAAAATCTGTTCAGCAAGAAATCTATTGAGAAGTTCAAAGTATTTGTTGGTTATCAAAATACGGTATGTACCAATTTATGTATTGCAACCGATGGATTGAAAGCCGATTTAAGGGTAAGTTCTACAATGGAATTGAAACAAAAAGTATATGAACTATTTAACTCTTATGATAGACAGTCTCATGTAGATACCATGAGTTCTATGCTGAATTATAGTATAACCGAAGCAGAATTTGCTCATTTAGTCGGTAAAATGAAAATGTACAATTACCAATCAAAGGAGGCTAAAAAGCATTTGTTTCCTTTGACTATTACAGATTCGCAGATCAACTCCATAGTTAAGGATTACCATAGTGATCATGATTTTATGAAACAGAATGACGAAACCATTCATCTCTGGAATTTGTATAATCTGTTTACAGAAGCGAATAAAAGTACCTATATTGATTTGAACTTGGAACGAAATGTAAATGCATATGAGTTTATCCAATACCTATCGAATTTCAAGGCTTATGATATACCAAATTGGTTCTTGTAATTAATATAATAGCTTTTATTAAGATTGACAACCTAATGAACAAGTATAGAGAGCTATTGCACAAGTTCTAACCAATTGTTTATATTGGATTCTAAAGGATGTTTTAATCAAGGTTAAATGCCCTTTTATCGTTCTAGCTAAATAATATGTCTTACTACATTTTGAACTTCCTTTTGATAACTGTCAACTTTTTTTGCAAAAAAAGACATATAGTAGTTTAACAAAAAGTATGAGCTGTTAATTCTATATTTTAAGTATTGGAAATTTTGTAAGTACTTTTGTAGATTAAAATCTAAACTATGTCCAAATTTCTAATAGATTACTTCATCAGTATTGATACGTTTATAGATCTACAAATTAACTTTCTAAAGCAGGATTATCTATATCAGCTAACACCTGAAAGTTTTTCAATCGAAAGAGAGCTTTTAAAGGAAGATTTTTATATTCGAGATGAACATATCTTACCAGTTGATAATGATCCTTATTCGTGTACTGCGGAATATACAAAACGATATTTTTATAAAAACTATTTGCCTAGAATTATTAGTAGTATTTCTGCGGATTATCTAGATGTATTTTATGACGATATAAGAGAAGAATTTCTCGAAAACCAAAAGGCACGTCGAAAGTTTATCAAAGAAAAACGAAAATATATTAGCTCTATTTATGAAAGTATTAATCAATTTTCCTTTTTAGATAGTCTACTATTGAATTCTTTAAAAAGTCAAATTATTGAGATAGAAAAGGTAGTTTATTCTCCAGAATTGTATAGTGATAAGTATCTTAAGGCTGGTAAACTATCACTTATTGGATGGAAAGAACAAGATTTGTTGTTGTTTTTTACTTTTCTTAGAGAGCAAAAGGTAATTAGCCCCTCTGTTACTGATGCTGATCTAGGTTTGTTTTTAGAGCGTAATTTTTGTGTTGAGAAAGATGATGAAGTATTTGAGTTAGATAATCTAAACAAAAATCTCAGTGATTTTGCATCCGGCAAAAAAGGTACTTATAAAGCGCAAGTTAGACTAAAGCGATTATTTGATAAATTTTAAAAATGATTCCTCTGCTAAACGGAGGAATTTTTTTTTACCTCAGTTAGAAAATTTCCAGTTCGCACCTTTGCCATGTGATTAAATAAGGCCTTATCACGATCACAAAATTTAATTAAATTTTGAAAAAATGAAAGAAGCAAAATTAGCCCTAAAGGCAATGTTTACAAAAGATAGAAATAGACTATCTATTAATCAAAGGAAGGTTATCGCTCTATTAATAGACATGGGGTATGGAATGGTAAATTCCGGTAGCAAATTCTTAAATGGTGCTATAGTAAGAAAAAATAGAAACATCATTTCACATATTGATTTAATACAATTGAGAAAAGATTTTCTAAGTTTTGCTGAACAAAATGGACTTAAGGAGAAATATTTAGAAGTTTTACAATCAAGGATCGGACATATTTTATCCTTAACTCAAGTCCAAACACTAAAAACAATAGATATTAAGCTATTGAAAGACCAGAGAGACTGTGCTTACTTTCCTTTCATGAACAAGGTCGTAAAAGTAAATGCTGAAGCAATTGAGTTTCTTCGGTATTCTGAAATTGATATGAATATTATTGATAAGCAACGAAAACCTTTCAATGTATCCTCGCAATTCAAAGAAGGTGGCGATTTTAGAAAGTTTTGTCATTTGATTACTAATAATAATGAAGATTGGTTTTTATCATTACAAACTGCATTGGGTTATTTATTACTTACTAATAAAGAAGCGTTTGAAGATAAAGCAATATTCATTTATGACTATTTATTAGGTAAAAAAGGGGAAGCTAATGGCGGAACAGGAAAATCTCTATTGATAGATAAAGCTTTGAATCTTCTAAAAAATATTTCAATAATCGATGGTAAACGTTACGATAGTAGAAATAGATTTATATATCAAAACGTAGATGATTCAACAAACATTATATTGTTTGATGATGTAAATGACAAATTTAAATTTGATGACATATATTCAGCTTTAACCGTAGGATTCGAAATCGAAAGAAAAAATCAACAAGCTGTTTTTCTTGATTATAAGGAGGCACCGAAATTTGTTATAACATCTAATACTTTGGTAAAGACGGATGAAGGATCTTCGGCAGATAGAAGAAAATTTGAACTTTTTTTGTATAATCATTTTGGTTCAGACCATACTCCAATTGACGAATTTGGTAAAAGATTTTTTTCTGATGATTGGGATTTGGAAGAGTATAATAAATTTTTCTACTTTATGTTTGAATGTGTTCAAAAGTACTTACAAATCGGACTATTTGAATATTTACCTAAAGAGTTGTATGAGGTTAAATTGGAAGCTGAAATTGATCAAAAATGGGTATTGTTTTTTGATGACATGCTTGAAAATATAAATGAAGAAGAGTTTTTAGAAGATAGAAGATTGGTAGAAAAAATATTACAAAAGGACTATGGATTATATGAAAAGCCTCACACTTTTACTAAGAAATTGACTCGATATTGTAAATATAAGGGTTTGGAATTTAAGATAAAAAATTCAGGTTCAGTTCAAAAAATACATGTTAAGACTCTAGCAAATAAAAACCAAACTAAATTATTAAGCTTAAATTCTAAGAAAGGGGGTTCTGATGAATAAGATCTATGTAATTTGGAACAACATTACAGGTGCTATGTACATAGGTTCTACAACACAAGAAATTGAACAGCGTTTGCAAGACCACCTTCAAAAAAGTGCAAAAAAAGTTGACAATAAATTTCATAAAGCTATTGAGGACTTCGGTTCTCAAGCTTTTGGAATTGGACTTTTAGATATAGCTGAAAGTACTGACGAATTAGCTAGAAAGGAAATACACTATATTGATGTATTAGATACCATTTTGAATGGTTACAATTCAGATAGAGGGGGTGGTTTTAGAAAAACAATTTATCAGTTTGAATTCAACAACCCTGAGCCAATAGCAACATATGATACGTTAGAAGAAGCTGGTAATTCAGTAAACGCTTCACGTAAAACAATTAGTAATGCTTGTTTAGGTAGTTTAAAGTCAGCAAAAGGATTTCTATGGTCATATATCCCAGAATATCCAGAAGTTGAAGATAGACGTTCTAAAATAGTATATCAATATGATCTAGAAGGTCAGGTTTTAGCTACTTTCAGATCAGCAAGAGAAGCCTCTAAACAATTAGGTATTGGATTGTCATCTATCACAAGATGTTGCAGAGGTGAACGTAAGCAAACATCAGGTTATCAATTTAGTTACTAAGAAAGCTCCTTAGGGGCTTTTTTAATTGCAAACATTATAGGATTTCGGAATGGATTTATTTTGTATATTTACGCGTTAGCTGAAAATATAACAATGAGTAAATATGAAATTAAACATTCATAATTTTAGAAATTTTGAAAATCAAGAATTTAACTTTTCAAGAGTTAATATACTTATAGGAGAAAATAGCGGAGGTAAAAGTTCTCTTCTCAAATTCTTTCTTGCTTTAAAACAAACCATTGATTCACCTACCGAAAGTAACCTCAAACTGAGAGGCGATTACACAGATTTAGGCAATTATCAAGAAGTTATAAAGGATAAAGTAAAATCTCGTAAGATTCAGTTTAGTTTTAACGAATCTGAAAAATATATAGATTTTTTCTTAAAATTTGTGAATAGATTTGAAAAAGAAGATGAGGACTTTGAGAATAAGATCATTATTGACCTGCTTGGTGAAATATCTAAACAAAATACTAAAACATCAATTAAATTCACTCTCACTTCTTTACTGAACAGTCATAAAAGCATTAGTACTGTCATTTCTAACGACAGCTTTGGTTCAGTAAAAATTAATAGCAAAAAAAATGATTTTTTTGATAATCAAAGGGATTTATCTTCAACTATAGTTATTGAATTTGGTAATGAAAGATTTGAAATAAAAGATTGCACTTCATCAAAAGAAGGTTTTTTTACATTATTCGATTCTGATATAAAAAAGAAAATATCTACTTTAAACATTGATAATCCCTTAGAGGTATATTATAGAGTAATTTTTCTTTTAATTTTTCAAAATTATTGTATAGATTATATAGACGGTTTTAGATTTGTAAATCCAATAGGAAACTCACCTAAGAGACTTTATTTTCAGGAAGATAAAAAATCAAATTACAAACAAATTGACATTGAAAAATTTATCAATATATTAGGAGATCCTAGTTTATCTGAAAAAGAATTTAAAAATAAAATTTCAATTCTAAACTCTGTTCTTAGTAGGTCTGGCATAGCTGAAGAAGTAGAAATCATAAAAAATAAAGACTTGCCTGTTCTCGCTCTAAATGTAAAAACTAAAGGCTTTTGGGCAAATATTACAGATGTTGGATATGGAGTATCATTACAACTTCCTATATTATTTCAAGCTATTTTATCTGAAAAATTCAGCCATAATAAAGAATCTTTATTGATTGAACAGCCAGAAGTACATCTACACCCATCATTACAATCAAAATTTATTGAAGCCTTACTTAGTATAGGTAATAAAAATCAATATTTTATTGAAACGCATAGTGAACATATTATTAGAAAACTTCAAGTACTTGTAAAAAATAAAGAGTATAATTTAAAACCAGAAGATGTTACTATTCACTATTTTAAACGTTCTGAAAAAAGGTTTGATGTATCAGTACACAATATTGATAAAAATGGAAAATTAGCACCTAATTTTCCATCAGGATTTTATGACAATTCTTATAATCTAGTTAAAGAACTTCTTTAAATGACAATAATACCCTCTATAGATTTAATTGAGAAATATACATCAAATTCTCGAGATAAGGCTTTTAGTGACATCAATTCTATCCTATACAATGAGGACATTGATATCCTATTAACTAAAAACTATTTGAACGTAATTGAAAATCATATTAATAATACAGAAATTCTTCAATCCCTAATAATAGAACTTTCAGATTCTAATAGACTATCTGTTGAAACTCTAGATAATGATGAAAATAACATATTTGAGAAACTTTATATAGATAATAATGAGAATATAGAGTCTTTGTTTGCTCTAACTCTAAACGAAGAGCCTAATATTGAACATTATTGTTATAGTAAAAAAAATAAAAAAAATAAAAACAAAGAGTTTATAATTTTTGAACTCTTAAAATCTAGTGTGATTTCTTTACATTATTACGATTTTACATCTAATCAGGATATTCAGAACTTTATAAAAAAAGTATTTAAATTACCTAAAAATTTAAGTAGAATCGAGATTTTCAATAGGTACTCAGAGTATAAATATTTTGATTTTTTAAAAAATAAATCAATCCATTATTTCAATTTCATTCCAAAAGGTCAACTACATAAGAGAAAATTAGAATATATAACTATTGAAAAAGATTTAAAGTTAAATTTAGGAAGGAACTTGGTGCTTAAAACGACAGATGATTCAACTAAAATACACGAAAGAAAAATATTTTTTAACCATTTTATTATAACAACTGATCAAGCATTTGATAATTTACTTATATCTGAACCAAATTGGAAAATAGATATAGAAATAGATAGAAAAATATGCTTGCAGGAATGGAACAAAAAAAAGCGATATTTTGCTAACCTTAACTAATAGTCTTGGTAAAATAAAGGATAACAGATCTTGCAAAAAAAGTTGACGAGTATAATCCCAAAATGATTTATATTTGTAGGAAAGGCGTAACATTCGGTTACACTACGGAAAAGATACATTGTGGAGTCAATAATATCAATGGTAACTGTCCCTGGTTCGAGCCCAGGTGGGAATAGTTTTTAAAAATCCTCACAAAATGTGAGGATTTTTTAGTGTAATTGACGAAAGGTAAATCGAAAATACAAATTGTTGAAAGCTGTTGTATACAATACATCTTATAATTTAATTCTTTACCAGTTTTTTCACGGCTATACCTTCGTTTGTTTGAATATGAAGTAGGTATGTCCCGCTTGTTAATGTTTCAACATTCAGCTGTATTTCCGTTTCATTATTAAAGTTTTGTGTAGTGATTAACTTACCTGACAAGTCATATACTTGAACCTGATTTACAAACATATTATCACTATTTGTAATATTTACAACATTTGTTGCAGGGTTAGGGTAGATATTGAAGTTTTCTAAAACAAATTTATCAGAAGATAAAATACCAGAAATATCGTAAACTCGAATTTCGGAAGAAGTTCCTTTACCTTGATAATTATCTGGATTTGAGTCATTATCAGTAGTACTAGTAGCCGGTTTTGGACCAATTTTCCCATTACTTTTTAAAGCAAGACTATTACCGTCTCTTGAAAGGGCAATTGCCCACTCAATCTTGTTGCCGTTTTGATCGATTATTTCTCCTTTTTTTACCCAATTGCCTTGAAGGTATTCATGAATTTCCACTCTACCATTTCCAGTATTACCATCTTCACGAGTTCCTACGATGACTACATTACCAGAACCCGATATTGCAACATTGGATCCAAAATTTTCACTTGGTACTTGACTAGTTATTGCATTACCGATTTGTACCCAAGTGTTATTTATGTATCTGTAAACCTTTATAGACCCCATATTTTTTGGATTAACAGCCATAGTAGTTACAGCAATGGTATTTCCGTCGCTTGACATGTCCATTCTATATCCTGTAGAGACATCACTTGGATTCCCGACAATTGTATTACTGTATACCCACTTATTATTTACAAATTTATTAATATCGATTGTTAGACCAGGATGTAGACTCGAGGCAATAGTATCGCCATTTTCTGACAAGCAAAGGCTAAATGCTGCTCCTGGGGTGGTAATGCTTCCTATGCTTGTCCAAGTACCTGAAATGTTTTTATAGATGTTAAATTGTGAATTCGACATAGGCGCTATTGCTAAAACTGCCCCATCGCCTGAAAGCGCTATGTCATGGCCGTCTTCTGCAATATCTTTACCTATTTGAGTCCAGTTGTTATTAATATTTTTGTAAACTCTAACCAGGTTCAAGTTTCCATAGCTGGTAATTGCTACTATAGAACCATCATTTGAAAGCATAATTCTATAACCGTACTGCTGAATGTCTTGTCCCACCTGAACCCAGTTTCCAGAAACTTTAGAATATACTTGAACAACACTACCACTGCTTACGGCTAATGCATTTCCATTTTCAGAAAGTGCAACCGCATCTAAAATATTAGCACCCAATGTGATGTCTTGACCAATTTGTGTTTGTGCATTACTTATTGTGACTATTAGTAATGCGAAAAGTAGTTTTAATTTCATGTTTTTTAGTTATCGAATTAATTAAATGTTTTGATTTTTCGTCAAATGTAAATATAAATTTGACATGGTAGTAAATTGCAAAAAAAATAGCACTGTGTAATGAAATAAATTGTAAAATACTCTACATTGGTACGGTGTTTATTTTATAAAATACTGACAGGGAATAGTTTTTAAATCCTCACATTTTGTGAGGATTTTTTATTGTAGTTGACGAAAGGTAAATCGAAAATACAAATTGTTGAAAGCTGTTGTATACAATACATCTTATAATTTAATTCTTTACCAGTTTTTTCACGGCTATACCTTCGTTTGTTTTAAGGTGCAGCAGGTAGGTACCGCTGTTTAATGCGGATACGTTAAGCTTTATTTCGGTTTGGTCGTTAAAGGTTTGAGTATCTATTAATTTACCGGCTGTATCATAAATTTCGACTTCTTTAACCCTCATCTGTTCGTTGTTGGTAATGTTAACGATCTCTGTTGCAGGGTTGGGATACAGGTTAAATTTTTTAGATAAAAAAGTAGGGCTGCTTACAACATTGGGCGGGACGCTTTTTAAAGCGGTTATTTTAATATTGTCGTATTTATTAAAAACCTGAGTGGTATTGACATCTGAGGAAAAATTAAACTGTAATACTAAGGGTTTAAAATCTTCTATTAAGTTTGTGGAGGAACTGGATGTTAAAAAATCGGCAACGGTAACCGCATTAAAATACGGGGTTTCAAAATAGGCCTTTTTATTGTTGTAATCCAGGTACACTATAAACGTAACCCAGGTGTTAAAAGGCATAGTCGGACGATGATTGGGCAGGTTATTGGGATTGTTGTCTAAATAGATAATCTTTGATTGATCTTGACAATATGCGCCTACATCTCCCGTCGTCGATTGAAAAGAGAATTGAACCAAAGGGTCATTTAATAGGGCGGGATTATTATAGTATAAACCAAATCGATGATGGGCGGAATTACTGCCTTTACCGTGTTGGGTACCTGTAAAATATTCAATTTCAAATTTTAGTACGTTATTGCCCGCAGAGCGTTGGTCTATAAAGGTTGCCATATCCGTTCTTTTTACAAACAGATTGCATTTATAAGGAGCGGTTGCGGCACTGGCTAAAGTAAGTGCTTTCCCTTTGTTCGTTTCAGCGGTAATGGTAGCATAGTTGTTGTTTACCGTTTGAAACATCTCCGTATACCATCCTCCCTGGCCGGGCACTGCGCCGCTGGGGTCTGTGCCTAAATTCCCTAATGTATAATTATCAAAAGTTTCGTTATATAGTACCTGAGCATCGATATCGTGATGCATTAAAAAAGAGACAAATACTAAAAAGATAATTTTTTTCATTCCTATTGAATTATACTATCCCGGTGGATAAAACGTCTTTTATCTACTTAATTTTTAACCAGCTTTTTCACGGCAATACCTTCGTTTGTTTGAATATGAAGCAGGTAGGTACCGCTGTTTAATGCGGATACGTTAAGCTGGATTTCGGTTTTGTCGTTAAAAGTTTGGGTATCTATTAATTTACCGGCTGTATCATAAATTTCGACCTCTTTAACCTTCATCTGTTCGTTGTTGGTAATGTTGACGATAGTTGTTGCAGGATTAGGAAACAGGTTGAATTTTTCAGACAGGAAAGTATTGGTGCTTAAAACTTCGGGAGGTACACTTTTTAAAGCGGTTAAACGAACGTTGTCGTATTTAATATATATACCAGAGAAAGTATTATTCAGATTTGACAAAAAATCAATTTGGTCTATAGGAAGAATTGGTTGAAGCGTAACGGCATGTAAAATATTCAATTTAGGGATGTGAATATATAAATTATAGGTATTATAGTCAATATATATCCTAATGGTTAACCATGATTTAGTGTACTTAAAGTTTTTTTGTTCAAAAAGGGTACTGGTTCCACTTGCAGGGAAAAGGGCGCTGAGAACTGCTTCCTTAACCTTCAAGGTAGTGTTGTATTCCGTTGCAAGTATCATATCAATTAATACTTTATTGTCTGCTGCTCTAAGATAAAAACGAGTGTTATTTTCTATTTCTTCCGAATAAAAATCATATTCGGCGAGCAATATGTTGTTTCCAGTCGTTCTGTTGTTCCACACGTTTTGTAGATTTTTCTGTTTCCCATGGAAAACGGAAAAATTCTCTATTCCAAGTATGTTGCCTTTTGATGGCTCCGGTACAATTTTGGCTGTGACAGGTGACGTCAAATTAACATACCAGTTTCCCTGTCCCGGAGTCCCCCCGGAAGGGTCATTGGTGATGTTTCCTGGTGTTAAGTTATCAAAAGATTCATAATAAAGTACCTGTGCATCGCTATTGTGATACATTAAAAAAGTAGCAAATACTAAAAAGATAATTTTTTTCATTCCTGTTGAATTATACTTTCCGGTGGATAAAAAAGGTAAAGTTCTCCATTTGTGATACCTAATTTTTAACAAGCTTCTTTACGGCTATACCTTCGTTTGTTTTAAGGTGCAGCAGGTAGGTACCGCTGTTTAATGCGGATACGTTAAGCTGTATTTCGGTTTTATCGTTAAAAGTTTGGGTATCTGTTAATTTACCGGCTGTATCATAAATTTCGACTTCTTTCACCATCATGTGTTCGTTATTGCTAATGTTAACGATAGCTGTTGCAGGGTTGGGAAATAAATTGAATTTTTCAGACAGGAAAGTATTGGTGCTTAAAACTTCGGGCGGAACATTTTTTAAAGCGGTTATTTTAATATTGTCGTATTTGTTAAAAACCTGGGCAGTATTGACATCTGAGGAGAATCTAAAGCTTAACAGCACTGGTTTAAAGTCTTCTATTAAATTTGTGGAGGAACTGGATGTTAAAAAATCGGCAACGGTAACCGCATTAAAATACGGGGTTTCAAAATAGGCCTTTTTATTATTGTAATCAAGGTACACTATAAACGTAACCCAGGTGTTAAAAGGCATAATAGGATGATGATTGGGTAAGTTGTTGGGATTGTTGTCTAAATAAATAAGCTTTGACTGACCTTGGCATTGAGCACTTACATTTCCCGTAATAGATTGAAAATAGAATTCTACCAATGGCTCGTTCACTTTAGCAGGATCATAATATAAACCAAAGTATTGGTGGGCGGAACTGCTGCCTTTACCGTGTTGGGCTCCTGTAAAATACTCAATTTCAAATTTAAGAACGTTATTGCCCGCAGAGCGTTGGTCTATAAAGGTTGCCATATCCGATCTTTTTGCATACAGAAAACATTTATAAGGAGCGGTGGCGGCACTGGCTAATGTAAGTACTTTCCCTTTATTCGTTTCAGCGGTAATAGTAACATTGCTGTTGTTTCCTTGTAGAAGTATCTCTGTAAGCCATCCGCCCTGGCCGGGCACTGCGCCGCTGGGGTCGTTACCTAAATTCCCTATGGTGTAATTGTCAAAAGTTTCGTTATACAGTACCTGCGCATCGGCATTATGATACATTAAAAAAGAGACAAATACTAAAAACGTAATTTTTTTCATTTTTGTTGAATTATAACTTTTTCCGGCGGATAAAACGTTTTTTATATACTTAATTTTTAACCAGTTTTTTTACGGCTATACCTTCGTCTGTTTTAAGGTGCAGCAGGTAGGTGCCGCTGTTTAATGCGGATATGTTGAGCTGTATTTGGGTTTGATCGTTAAAGGTTTGGGTTTCTATTAATTTACCGGCTGTATCATAAATTTCGACTTCTTTAACCATCATCTGTTCGTTGTTGGTAATGTTAACGATCTCTGTTGCAGGGTTGGGATACAGGTTGAATTTTTTCGATAAAAAAGTAGGGCTGCTTACAACATTGGGCGGGACGCTTTTTAGAGCGGTTATTTTAATATTGTCGTATTTATTAAAAACCTGGGAGGTATTGACCTCTGAATAAAAATTAAACTGTAATACTAAGGGTTTAAAGTCTTCTATTAAGTTTGTGGAGGAACTCGATTTTAAAAAATCGGCAACGGCTACCGTATTAAAATACGGGGTTTCAAAATAGGCCTTTTTATTGTTGTAATCCAGGTACACTATAAACGTAACCCAGGTGTTAAAAGGCATAGTAGGATGATGATTGGGCAGGTTATTGGGATTGTTGTCTAAATAGATAATCTTTGATTGGTCTTGGCAATATGCGACCACTTCTCCTGTAGTAGCTTGAAAAGAGAATTGAACCAAAGGGTCATTTAATAGGGCGGGATTATAATAATATAAACCAAACTTTTGATGGGCGGAACTGCTACCTGTACCGTGTTGGGCTCCTGTAAAATACTCAATTTCAAATTTAAGAACGTCATTGCCCGCAGAGCGTTGGTCTATAAAGGTTGCCATATCCGTTCTTTTTACAAACAGATTGCATTTATAAGGAGCGGTTGCGGCACTGGCTAAAGTAAGTGCTTTCCCTTTGTTCGTTTCAGCGGTAATGGTAGCATAGTTGTTGTTTACCGTTTGAAACATCTCCGTATACCATCCTCCCTGCCCGGGTACTTTACCGCTTGGGTCGGTACCTAAATTTCCTATGGTGTAATTGTCAAAGGTTTCGTTATATACAACCTGTGCCGTGAGCAGTTGGCCGTATAAAAATAAGGCTAAAGCGGGTAAAAGCCGTTTTTTCATATTTGTAAATTTAAAAGTTAAAAAAGGCTGTAAAACAGCCTTTTCGTATTGTTAATAAACCCCTAAGGTTAAAAACGAATTCTGCCATAAGGTATACGGATGATGGGTAAAGCCCATACCAAGGGTTTTTCCATTTCCTATTGGTTGTGAGTGTAAATTAGCGGGTACATGGAAAACCACCTCGTGCGAATCGCATTGATTTCCCGATGAAGAGTTAGCAGCCCAATTAGTTTTTGTTGCAATAGGGTGATTAATATAATATAAATCAAAACTGCCCAGTGGCGGCATATTCCCCTGTACCGGATTTCCTGATTTTTTTATCGGTTCCCAATAAGCGGCCGAACTTGGGTTTGGTAGATTTGGTATTTCAGGATGCATAAAATAGGTCCCTACAAACGCGCCGCCCTGAAAAACGTTTACCTCGTAGAAAAATACTTTACCGTAATTCCGTATTAAAATGTCTTCAGCCGGTGCTAATACACCTCCTAAATTAAAAGAATTCGACCCATATTTTAGAGCTGCACTGCCATTCATTGGCAAATGATCATTCACGTCTTCCATAGCTATACCATCCTGTGGATTTAATGTAATAGGGCCGGCTGTCCTTACAAGGTTACCGACTTCATGCCCGTTCGGGTATAAATTCGGATACAGGGTCGGATTTGCTGCCATATCGGCAACCATTTGTGAACCAATAGGTAAGTTAGGGTCATTGTAAACTCCATCATCGTTTCCATCAAAATAGGCCAGGCCTATCCATGCAAATACTTCCAGTTTATAAGGCGAAATATTTTCAACGTTCCCGTTGGATAAATTGTAGGAAGGTTGTTGATTGGGCTTTCCTCTGTTATACCAGATATCCCAAGGCGAATAATAATTTAACCCGGGTTCCTTTGTCCCGTTGGGGCCGCCTACGAAGCCGCTGTCGTCATTGTTAAAACTGTTGGCCTGGTTTTCAAAAGTAGGTTTGCCGTTTTGTTCGGCTTCCTGCAAAGCATCGTCGCTGCACGCTATAAGCGTAAATAATCCCATTAAGGTAATAATGGATTTTTTCATTTTTATATTATTTTGTGTTAATGTTGTAAAAGTATAGGTTAAAATAACATAAAAAAAAGTTTTTTTATTAAATATTTTTTGTATTTTATATTCTTTTTTTAATATTTAATGGTGTGTTTTTAATTGCATAAAATAAGGTGTTTTTACGAAAAAAACCCGGTAATGGAATAAAAGCACGTTAGAGCGCGCAATACCGTTGTAGGATGTAAGTACAGGGGGGCAATAAAAAAACATTCCTTCACGTTACATGGTTATAATGCGAAATGCCCTTCACGGGTCTCTGTGAAAAAAAAGAAAATTGTTTTTTTCAGGACGTAAGGGCATATTCGTTGCAAATTCAACCAAAATATAAAAGATCTTATGAAAAAGCTGTTATGTATGTTTTTAACGGGCTTGTCGTTATACTCCTGCAGATGCGAAAGCGAAGAGGTGGGCAGGTTGCTTCTCAACGATGAAAACAGGGCCTACCTGAACCCGGATAATCGCAGTGTGAACTATTATAATGAAAAGGGAGTAGTAACAACAGCCCGGTTTAACGGAGCCCGGTCTGTTTTGCACCAGGAAACCCAGGGCCCGGAAGTCTGTACCTATACTACCTATGAAGACGGCAGGGAACGTTTTGTTTTCGGTCCTTATGAAGGAGAAGTCTTCTATACCGGTACGGTACTGCTGGTAGAACTATACAGGCAAGACGAGCGGAATGTCCTGAACCTTTTCGATATCGTCAAAAAATACGATGAACGCCTTCAGGATGTGCAACTTTCAGGGTTCTCCTTTAAAGATGTGCTGGTACTTGAAAAGGCACTCGATGGCGGAAGTATAGACAAGCTCTTATTGAGTAAGGCAAACGGTATCGAATTCATCTTGTTCGATGACGGCAGCTGGTACAAAAGATCGGAATAAAGTAAAAACGGCTCCGGTTTTTAATCGCTCACGGCTGTTTAACGTTGCCCGGGAATTTTATCACTTAGCAGTTCGCCTTCAAAAAACAGTTCAGGCTTTTTGTGTTTATGGAACTGCCGGGCATTTTTGCGCAGAAGCCTGTCCTTACTGATATCCTGCTGATAAAAGCCAAATGTTAAATACAGCCGTTCTTCGTTTAGGCAGTCCTGTGAAAGGTGAATTCCAATGGCCGGAAATTAGAAATGTTAACTTGACTGGTCAATATTACAGAACAGGTGAAATAATTAATCATTTGAATAGAACAAGACATGCAATTGCCAATCCTTAATATTAGAAAAACAATAGCTGGATGTTTGATCATTTCCTTACTTGGCTGTACGAATTATGAAAATAAAAAGCTGATTGATGTAAAAATAAATTCAGTTGACAGAGGATCCGGAAAGATGAGGACTAATATGTTTGATACTATTGAAATTAGAAGGGAGGGAAAAGGGTCTTTGATGAAGACTTTCAATGAATTTGGAGAATATGTTACAGATTCTACAGGTTCAGTTATTGTAAAGATTGACTCTACAAAAATAAATGATATTTCTGTATCAGGAGAAAATGTATTAGGAGGTATGATGTTTTATCCGGGTAACCTTAAAGATGGTGATGAAGTCAATATTGAAGTTTTCTTAATAGAAATTAATTAGTTGTTTCACTCTTAACCAGTTAGGAGCAGGTTGTGGTCAAGTTTAAATAAAATGAGCCGATATTTAAAACCTTTACAGGAAAATCGGACGGCAAATACAATGATTAAAAAAGCAGCGTAGAATAAATAAGTTTGATACGGTAGAGGTAAGGAAGGAGGGTATCGGTACCTCGTGAAGATATTTGAAATAACTGGGATGTATATTACGGATGCCGGAGGTACTGTTGCGGTTAAAATCGATACTACTAAAATACATACCTTTTCGTTACAGTGTAAGGATGTATACGGTGGCGACATAGTGTTGTATCTTACAACACTTAGGAAAGCAGACGGAATAACGATCAGCGTCCGTCATCTGGCAGAAGAAAATAAGAAATGTTGTAGAAGTTCTGCGAAAGCAGGGCTGAATTTAAAACTGATTCTTAAGGTTTATACAGACTGTTTTTGTTTTTACAATGCGGTATACATAACAGCGGAGCAAAGAAAAGAAAGGAAACAGCATACGGCCAGCAGGAGGACGCCGCGTTTTTTATCCCTGTAGTTAGACACTGAGAAAAAGCTCATTACGATGCTGACCAGCGCGAACAGTACCGAAAGGATGAGCAGGCTGTCGCTGCTGAAGTTCTCTGTTAAGGAAGTTGAATGAAGAACATAAAGGAAAAAAACGAGGAGCAGTGAGGCGGAAGCCGGTCTTTTGTTTATTTTGAGGTCTTTCATAGGTGTTGTATGTGTAAATTATCTCATCCTTAACCAGGGAGGAGCAGGTTGTGGTCAAATTTAAATAAAATGAGCCGATATTTAAAACCTTTACAGGAAAATCGGACGGCAAATACAATGATTAAAAAAAGAAGCATTTTAGGACGGGAAAAAAAATCCTGGAGATATTATTTAAGCTAACAGCAGTGGTTCTGACGTGCATCTTTTTGATAAGGTTACCGCAATTGGTCATGACTTTTAACGGTATATTTAAGTTGGCATCCGGAGAGACCAACAGTTATCAAAGCGGTTATATCTCGGGTTTGTTTATTACTGGCTGCTGCATATCGGCATGTCGGTCGTATTCTGGCTGCTTGGTAAACGATGGAGTAAAAATGAAAGACAGGACAGATGACGCGCAGTACGTTACGAAAGAGAAAATGGCGTATAAAAGAAAAGGTTCAGCAAAAGCTGAACCTTTTCCCGTTGATAGGGGTAATTATGGTTAACTAATTCATTTTCTTTATTTTTTCAGCAGCCTGTATGAAGCATGTGCCCCGTCGGGTGTGCGGATTACCACGATGTAGAGTCCGTCTGCAGCCCGGGACAGGTCCACCTGCCTCTTAGTCGTTTTTAAAATGCACTGCCCGGCCGTATTGTATATTTCAACAGCTTGCAGATCTGCCTGCGTATCAATATATAAAAGCCCTGTTGTAGGGTTTGGATAGATTTTTACCGAGCCGGGATCAAAACGGCCTGTGGATGCCGTGGCCGCCTTCCATTCAATATTGTCGATAAACAATGCCTGGTGTACAGCGTTTGGCGTGTATTTTATGGCCACATACTTGTGCCCCGGGTTCGCAGGTATAACGGCTGTAGAATGGTTCCCAACCGTTGGGTTAAAAGCGGTCCCCACTGCTGAAAACGTGGTAAAGTCTGTGGGGTCAGACAAGGTCCCAACCTGAAGGGTCGTGGTCGTGGCATTGGCTTCAACCCCGGTAATATCAAAAGAAAGCAGGTGCTGGCCGTCTATAGTGGAGACTTCGGGAGAAACCAGGTAAACAGGATCCGTAGCGCTGAAAAAGCTGTAAAGGTTGATTGAATGGTTTCCTGTTTGGGCATCCGTATCCAGATTGATATAAGGTGCCTTTTTATTGGAGGTCCAGCAGTTTTCAGGGAAGGTCGTAAAAGTCTCAAAATCTTCAAGGAAAGTCTGTACAGAAGCACATGGAGATGCGTTACCGGTAACGGTTATGGTGAGCTCTCCGTAAACCAAAGGATCCGCAACAGAAGTGGCGCGGATTACAGCCGAACCATCTGAAACGGCCGTTACAAGCCCCGTATTGTCTACCGTCGCCACAGAACTTCCCGATGAAACGCTCCAGGTAACATTCTGATTGGCAGAAGACGGGCTTATAACCGCTGTAAACTGAAGGATTCCTGCAGCTGTTGAAATGTTGGCAGGGACGCCGTTAACCGTATTCACAGCTACGGTACTTATACCGTTGGCTCCTTTGTAAATACAGCGTATGGCATGTGCCTGCCCGCGCATAGCTCCCGCTGACGCGTTGGCAATCGTGCTTCCTATATAAAAATACTTTGCTCCGGTAGTAGAGGTCGTTGCACTCCAGAAGTAGCCGCGTTGATCAGCAAAGGTAAAAGTCCCGGTTGAAGAGCTTCTGTATCCCGAAGCAGGCAGTTTAAGGTTGCTCGAAAAAGCTGAAGAAGGATTGGTAATGGCTTCGGAAGTTTTGATACCCGACCAGTCGCTTTCGGTCGGCATCACCCAACCGCTTCCAAGAGCCTTACACGGATCACATCCGTCTGTTGACGTAACGCTGGCTGGTGTAGTCGCAGACCAGGTGTCGGTGAGACTTCCGCTGTCCCACCAGCCGGGTGAGCCGGTCACAAGGGATACCGCGGAAGTTAAACCAGACGGATCGTTGGGAACAGGTACCGCCGTTGTAGCAGCGGTTCGTTTCTCGTGTCCGTCGTTCCAGCGCCCCCATTGGAAAAGATCTCCATAACTGTCGGTGTCGGTCATTGTTTTGGCTACCCCCAGACTGCCGAGGTTTTGCTGAAGCCATATGTTTCCGTCCGCTCCTCTTACCGTAGCATAGGTTGTGGATACGCCGTCGTAAGTAAAATTTACACAGCCCGTATCACCGGCCGTTAATCCCGGCATATTGCACGGAGTCGATGTCTGGGCTATTGCCGGAAAACTGAGCAGTGCACTAAAATACAGGATGGTCCTTTTTAAGTTAATGTAATGTTTATTCATGTTTATTTAGACTAGATTAATTTTAAACAAAGTTATTTAAAATTGTTCTAAATAGTGCATTTTTAATTTAATTATGAAAATTCAGGTGAATGGCCGTTGTTGTTGTAATACCTGAAATAATTTAGGTTTAGAATTGGGAAACCTTATGTTTTCCCGTTAATTTTTTGACCCTAAAAAACGGGCCGGTCCTTAAAACCTGTACTTTACCTGTTTATATCTCAAAAGAACGGGTTTGGATATGAATACAAGAAAGAAATATGAAAACGTTTGACCTGGTCATTATCAAAATTGTTCCGGGAATTATTCCAGGAAAACTACATCATGGTATCTGTAAAGCCGGTATAAATTCCGCGTTACAATCAACAACAAGGACCAATCTGCAGTATGTATAAATCTGACTTTTAAGAGAATAAAATGCATCTGCTTAATTTTATCGGGTAAATTTTGAAGATAAAATGAAATTTACACGATAAAAAATCCTTATCTATTTAGGAAAAATAACAGGGGATGTTTAAATTTTTACAATAAGCATATCTTCAGTGTAAATAAGTATTTGGTTACGGTTAAAGAATTTGTTTATAAATATTTAGAAAATATACAGTGTATATACGTTACCTGCTTAAAACTTATGTTCTCGATCCCTTTTTTTTCAAATGTTAAATTTTCGGTTTATATGTTTAAAATGCGCTAAAACCTTCTGTTTTTTCGGCATGATTTTAGTTAAAATATGAAAATAATTTTTAGTTTACGACGTTTTTTAATAAAAAAAATGTAATTATATTGGCGTAATTAACTTAAAAATTATTAATTATGAAAAAAATGTTTTTAATGGCAAGTGGACTGTTGCTGCTTGTTTCATGTGCAGATGAAACACTTAAGGAGCAGGACCCTCAGAACGGGCCACAGGTAAATGAAATGCAGAAAAAGGAATCCCCTTCTGTAGAATCCTTTAAAAAAGCCTATGCGCTTTATATGTATCAGGGGAGCTTGGGGAATGCAGACGCAGCAGAATATGCGGTGAATGAAGCCCGGCTTTTATTAGAAGAGTACGGAGAGCCGGCCGGCGATTATTCGTATGATTCAGCTGATCAGAAAGAAGCTATTGTGGAAAAGGCCCTGGATAAGTATAATGAAATTAAAAATGTAAGATAGACCATTATGAGAAAAAGTATATTATTAGCCGCTTCATTACTGGCGTTTGCAGCGCAGGCTCAAAAACAGGTGATTATTACGAATATGTCTTATTACACGCTGGTAGTGGAATATATTACCGTTCAGGATTATTTCGGTTTCGTCGGAATGACCTCCACAGGGCCTCATCCGGTGGAATTCGGATACAATGTAGGATCCCCGACTTCCTATACGCTTCCTAACAGCAACTATATCGTTGTGGGTAACTCATATAGTCCGAACAATGTAGTGGACCTTTCACATTACACAAACGGTTCATATACTTCCTACCCAAGTCCTATGGGACCGTTCGGAGCATTCCCTTTTGGTTGGGCAAGTACCCTGAATCCTTTCTACAATAAGGTATTCCCTTATGTAACAAACGCTTCCGGTGTCGATGTGCCGTCGAGTTCCGTGGCTGTTTCTCTGCCGGTTCATGACAACAATGAATTATGTATTAAAGGGATCAGAATCAGCTTTTTACAGGAAGATTCCATGAATCCGGGGCATTACGATGTTATCGGAAGAATTGAACATTCCGCATCCGATCTTGCCAAAAAAAGTGCTTATTCATTTGATATGAATAACATTTTGTTAAGTGAATACAGGCACCGGGTTTTGACAAACTGGATTTCTACAAGCAGTTGTGTGGCTGACCAGATTACAATCAATGCGATGTAGACGTTCGAAAACGGATTAAAGTAGAATAGAAAGGGCTGTTGATAGAACAGCCCTTTTTTTATAAGAAAGGTTAAAAAATAAGCAGCCGTAAAGGTTAGGATGTATTGGTCTTCCCTATAAAAAGAAGGATGCTTTTTCTTGTCTTATGCAAAGTTTTAACTGTATAAAGTATATTAAATTTGAAATAGGCAGAATTATGAACCTGAAAAAAAGAAAACTATGCAAAGATTACAGTACATCATCGAAATTGAGGCCGCGCCCGAAAAGGTTTCGCAGTTAATGCTGGGAAAGGACACCTACAGGGAATGGACCTCTGCTTTTAATCCTACTTCAGACTTTGAAGGAGGATGGAATAAAGGAGATAAGATTTATTTCACAGGCATAAGCAAGGAAGGTAAAAAGGAAGGAATGGTAGCGGAAATTGCAGAGCATGTTCCCAACAGCTTCGTATCTATCCGGCATTACGGAATCCTTGACGGAGATAAGGAAATTACCGAAGGGCCTGCAGTAGAAAAATGGGCGGGAGGAAATGAAAACTATACCTTTACCCCGACAGCCGCTGGAACTAAGGTTACCGTAGATGTGGACGTTACCGAGGAATATATCCCGTACTTTAACGAAACGTATCCCAATGCACTTCAAAAATTAAAACAGCTATGTGAAAAGACCGCCTAGGTTTTAAAAAGACGGATTTTAAGGATCATTATGTTTAAAAATTCCCTTCTATAGGGAATTTTTTATATTTTCATGTATCTGAAACACGCTTCAGAACAACCTGCTATTCTGATTTAAATATGAAAAAGAAAAACCTTATAGTATTCGATATCGACGGAACATTGACCGATACCGTCGAAATCCACCATGCTGCTTTCAGGGAATCACTGAAACTTATTGATGTGCCGGATTTTAACGGAGTCTTCGGAATTTACGAACATCATACAGATTCGCATATTGTAAGGAAGATCTTTGAACGTGCAACCAAAAAAAACTTTGAAGAGTACCTAATGAAAAACTTTGAAGAGTACCTCTTTGAAAAGATCCGGCAACATAAGATAAATGAGGTTAAAGGGGCTGTACAAATGATACAGGGAATTGAAAGCGGGGGAGATTTCGGGGTATGCTATGCAACAGGTTCCCTGCTAAAACCTGCTGTGCTAAAACTGGAAGGAATCGGGATCCGTTTTAACCCGGCCCAGCTTGTGGCGTCCAACAACATGGAAGAACGCGAAAAGATTGTGGCGGAAGCAATTAAAAATGCCGGATTGTATTATGGTACGGAAAAATTCGACCGGATTATTTCGTTTGGCGACGGGCTCTGGGATCTGAAAACGGCTGAAAACCTGGCTATAGAGTTTATCGGCGTAGGGGAAAAGCATAAAAAACTTCTGACCGATAACGGAATGCAGAGGCATTATACCGATTTTAGTCATTTTGATTTAGCGGAACTGTGAGGAACTATATATACATTTGGTTAATCCTGGATCAGGGTGTTTACAAACAATAATTGAAAGAAGAGGCAAATAATCCGGTGTTAATTTTTTGCCTGGATTCCAGATGTTTTTCAGAAGGTTTTAATGATAGTGTTGGAGTTTTCCGGAAGAGCTGAACATAATATATCGTTTTGTAATCAAATAGGGAAAAACGGGCCGGGCAGCTCTTCTTTTTGTAAAAGTTAAAGTTCATTATTTTAACGCAGAAAAGTTGTGAGGCGGATGGTCATGCCCTAAGTTTGTACACAACTGTATTCTTTTAGGGGAGAATAACGTTCTTTTAGTTAGCTGAGTATTAATTATTTATTTTTGAATGAGGACATTTTCGTTTATTCTAAAAGCCAAAAAACATGATCACTACTATATTACATTAAAAATTTCAGAAAAAAATGGTATTACGAACTATGTTCCGACTTCTTTGCAGATAGAACCCGGCGATTGGGATGAATCGGGTGAAGCTCCAAAGAACATATACCTGAAAAAAAACAAACATCTGTACAGAAAATTAAACAGAATTAAAATTGATGTTGCACATTACTTCAAAAGCGTTGAATTTACCCACGGGGAAATTGCCGTAAAACATCTGGAACATCTGGTCAGGAACAGCAGCAGGCTTTCCGAATGCGGCTTTGCAAAAGAGAGTCTTTTGTTTTTTATGCATAATTACATAACTGCAAGAAAACACCTGCTCACAGGATCCACCTATAAGAGATATTGGGTGTTTCTGAACCTTTTTGAGCGGTTCGAAGGGTACAGGTCGGAGCATATAATGCTGCACGATATAAATGCATCCCTTATAAAAGAATTTATGGAGTTCGGGAAAGAAGCCAGCTACAGCGACAATACCCTGTCGCGTTCCGTTGGCTTTATGAGGACCATTTTAAATCACTTAGAGAAAAAAGGAACCCGCACAACCATTAACGAAGTAGAAATTCCAAGATATAAAAAAAACCAGACATCCGTTATCCTTTCAGAAGAAGAACTCTTAAAGATAAAAGAAGCAAAGGTTTCAAAAGAGCTTGAGGCAGCACGTGACTGGTTAATCATCAGCTGTTATACAGGGCAGCGGATTTCCGATTTTATGCGTTTTGATCAAAGCATGGTAGAAACCATTGCCGAATGCAGCTGCCTTTCATTTGTTCAAAGAAAAACAGGTAAGCAGATCATTTTGCCCCTTCATCCAATGGTGGAAGAAGTGTTGCTGAAAAACAACGGAGGATTTCCCCCGAGGATTTCCCATATAAGATACAACGAGTATATTAAGGAAGTAGCGAGAGAAGCCGGTATTGCCGAGGAAATTGTAGCCAGCATCAGGCAGGGGCACCGAAATGTACTGGATGTAATACCTAAGTGGAAAGCGGTTACAAGCCATATAGGGCGCCGGAGTTTCGCAACCAATTTTTACGGGAAGATACCTACCTCACTCCTCATCGTGGCAACAGGGCATAGTTCCGAAGCAATGTTTCAGAAATACGTCAACAGATTGAACGAAGAGCATGTGAAGGCACTTTCCAATTATTTCAAAGACACGCACAAGACAATGAACACATAACAAATCCCCTGTACACGCAACTGTGTCATGAGCAAAGGCTGATGTTTTTTCCGGTAATGTCCGGCGCGGTTTTTTAAATGCTTTTTTTTACTATATAACCCTGTTTTTTTTGTTTTTTTGATTCCTTGACGATTCCTTTTTGTTTTGTTGCGGCATAGTTTGTTAACAGAAGAGGGAGTTAATTCAAAAAAAAGATTATTTTTATATAAGATATTGATAGGTAGTTAAATATAAAAATATAAAACATGAAAAAGCTGCTGCTGTTACTAATAGTTGTGGTTGCGTGCAATACGCGTGATGACAACGCTCCTGAAACACGGAATCCGCAACCCCGGAAAAAATTCCTTGTCGATAAGATCTACGACTATCATAACAACGTGATAGCCGAGTATACTTACAATAATGATAATCAGCTGGTGAAAAGGGAAACGAACGACCCGGTCAATGAATTGCGCAGCGATCATGATTTTGAATATGAAGGGGGGCGCATAAAAAAGATTAAGTATACCGATTACAAATTTCCCCAGTTCAATCATGATATTACCATTATATACGACAGTTCAGGCAGAATTGCACGGGATGAAACTTTTCAACGCGGTACGATGATCGGATTCAATGATTACACCTATTATGATAATGGTAAAATAAAGGGAATTCTTGGTAAAAATAAGGAAGAATACTACATCCTTAATTATGCGGGCACGGATAATGCGGTACAATCCTCCATATGGGTGGAAGATGATGACAGTATTCAGAATAAAGGAAAAGGTCTCCGGGAAATCATAAGGAACTTTACATACGACAACCATTCAAAACCAGATTTCGGTCTTGCAGGTGTTTTTCAGATGGAGCCGCTGCCCCAGTTTGGAAATGCAGCCCCGTTTGAAAAGAATGTTTCAAAGAACAATATGACCGAATTTATAGGAGGAACCAAATGGATATATGAATATAATGAGGACGGTCTTCCCGTTACGATCGAAACAAAATGGAAGGACGTAGAAGTATTAGAACCTATTATATTCAGGCTGGAATATAAGCCTTATAAGTAATTGTTCTTAAATGAGCGGAAAAGCACGGAATCTGAATAAGAAGAACTCTTATTCAGATTTTTTTTTATAAATTTCACAAGCAGGCCGGATCTGTATAAGCCGTTGTCCGTAATATTTCAAAGCAGGAAAATCCGTCTATTTTATATATGAGAGCAAAGGATGAAAATAGCCGCGTACCCATTATCGGGATGCAAGGGTTCAGAAAAAACCAGGCTGCGGGCAGGGAAGAACTGCTGTTTAATGACCTTCATGGAGAAAGGCTCATTGAAAAACCGCATAAACATGATTTTTTTATGATTGTGCTGTTTGATCAGGCCAGGGGAATACATAACATTGATTCGGCCGATTACGAAATAGGGAATCACCAGATCCATGTACTTTTTCCGGGACAGATGCATAAATGGTACATAAAAACCGGAACCATCGGATACCAGTTGATGGTGGAACGCGCTTTTTTTGAACAGTTTGCCCCGTATTTCAGGTTCTCCTTTACCAATTATCAGAACCATCCCGTAATCCGGCTCACAGAAGATGCCTTCAGGCTGCTTCTTTATGAGTTTGATGCCATCAGGGAAGAACTCAACAAAGAGCATTCTCTTGTAAGCCTCATAAACGCACGTGCAGCCGTTATCGCAGCCATAGTAAGCAGGGAGGCAGAAGATATCTTTACAGAGTTCAAGGTATATCAGTCAAATCCAAGGCTTGCAAAGTTCAATATGCTCATAGACGAGTTTTTCAGAGAAGAGAAATTCGTCGCGTTTTACGCGGACAAACTTCATATTTCAGCCAACTATCTCAACATCCTTTGTAAGAAAAACCTCAAGGTGTCCGCAACCCAGCTTATCCAGCAAAGAGTTGCAACCGAAGCGAAGCGGCTGTTGCAGACCACGGATCAGTCGGTTAAGGAAATAGCCTTTGAACTGGGATTTACCGATCATGCCTATTTTACCAATTTTTTTAAAAGTCAGACGGGAATGGCTCCGAGCGTATTCCGTGAAAAGTAATAAATAGTGAAAGGATTGAAAGAAATTCTCCAAGAAAAGCCTTTTAGGGAAAGGTAACTTTGTAATGGTGCGAATACGCATTTTTTCAATAATGTTAAAACAAGTACAAATGAATCAATCAACCATATCACGTAAAGGATTTTTAAAGAATTCCGTATTGGGACTTGCCGGGCTCGCCCTCCTTCCGAAAATGCTTACGGCACAGCCTTCGGCCCGGGAAGAAAATGTGAAACGTACGGCAGAAGCTGATTACCTCCTGAAAAATGTTCGTCTTGAAACGGGTTTTGAGTACGAGGGCGATGTAGTGGTAGCTACAAAAACCGAGCTTTTCATGGTGGAAGTTATACAGGGAAAAATAAAAAAAATATCTGCCAACCAGCCAGATGCAAAAGCCATTGATGCCCAGGGTATGCTTATGCTGCCCTCGTTCAGAGATATGCACATCCACCTGGATAAAACCTACTATGGGGGGCCGTGGAAAGCGGTGTCCAGAAGAAGTGGCGGGGTGAAAGGCATGATCGCCCTTGAACAGGAAATCCTTCCGGGCATGTTCGAACATCTGCCATACAGGGCGGAAAAACTTATAGAGTTAATGCAGTCGAAAGGGACATCCTTTACCAGGAGCCATGTCAATATAGAGCCTACATCGAAGCTCGATTCCCTTAAAAGCCTTCAAAAGGTTTTGGAAACAAGGAAGAATACATTCGGCACCGAACTGGTTGCTTTTCCGCAACATGGTGTTTTTTACACGGAATCTGCCCCGTACTTAAAAGAAGCAGCCCAGATGGGGGTTGATTTTATTGGCGGTCTCGATCCTTATTCTATTGATGGTTCGATCGAAAGAACGGTGGATTTTACTGTAGAACTGGCGCTGGAACATGGCAAAGGGATCGATATCCACTTTCACGAGTCGGGCGAATCGGGATTAAAGACCATTGAATACCTCATAGACAAGGTGAACGAGAATCCTGCATTAAAAGGGAAAACGTTTTTAAGCCACTGCTTTATACTCGGCAAACTGGAGAAGAACAAACTGGAAGAAGTCGCAGAAAAGCTCGGAGCAGCCCAGATCGGAATTATATCGACCATCCCGTTTGGCAGCCTGATAATGCCGATTCCTTTATTGTGGAAGCACGGGGTAAGCGTACAGGCAGGTAACGACAGCATTATTGATCATTGGAATACCTTTGGTTCCGGAAGTATGCTGCAAAAAGCAAATCTCGCCGCACAGCTGTACGGTTATTCAACCGAACTTGAATTGTCCCGGATGTTAAAGCTGGCCACAAATGGTATAATCCCTCTTGATGATCGCGGAAAACAGCAATGGCCTAAAGAAGGCGATGATGCCGATATGGTATTTGTGGAGGCAAGCTGCTCGGCGGAGGCTGTTTCCCGTATTTCCGATGTGCGTTCATCAATCTATAAAGGAACGATTATTTTTTAAGGGTGATGAAGTATTTATGTTTAATAACGGTGCTCTTGGCTGCGGTTATCTCGTGCAGCTCGGAGACAGGCGAAAAATCATCGCGAATGGAAGATAAGAAAATGATTGAATTGGTAAACCGCAACGATGTTCAGGGAGTCGTGAAACATCTTGAAAACGGGGCAGATGTAAATGCGGCCGATGAGGCAAAAAGATCTCTGTTGCTTATTGCAGCAAATAAGCAGTATACCGAAATGGCCGAAATATTGGTGAAATACGGAGCAGATGTAAACCAGCAGGCAGAGAATCTGGACAGCCCCTTTTTATATGCCGGGGCAACAGGGCAAACCGGTTTGGTAAAACTGTTCCTGGAACATGGGGCACGTTTTAATGTGTACAACCGTTACCATGGAACAGCTCTTATCCCTGCATGTGAGCGGGGGCATGTTGAAACGGTAAGGTTGCTGGCATATACGGCAGGGTTCCCGGTTAACCACGTAAATCGCCTGGGGTGGACTGCATTAATGGAAGCTGTAGTGCTGGGCGACGGAAGCGGTAAGTACCGGCAGATTGTACAGATACTCAAAGATGCGGGCGCCGATTTAAGCATACCGGATAATGATGGAGTTACAGCCCTGCAGCATGCAGAAGCAAGAGGGTTTAGTGAAATAGTGAAGATTTTGAAATGATTAAAAAAGCCCGAAACAGAACGTTTCGGGCTTTTTTAATGCAGGGACCTAATGAGTAAGTATACGTACCTTAGAAGTTCGGTTCAATGAGAAGGAGGAATCATACAAAGCATTTTTTGATGCTATTTTATGAGTGAATAACGCAATAATTTAAGAAAATGCAGTGGATGAATGGGTTATAATTGTTTTTTTATAAAAAAAAATAATAGATTAAAAAAAAAGATATAATTTTAGTTCATATTTAAATCAAAAAAAATATGAAAAAAAGAATACGTATTTACTTATTTTTCATAGCGTGTATGTGCGTTCTGAAGAGTAATGCGCAGGTTGCTTCGTATGGTTTTTCACATTCCGTCGGAACATTTACGCCCAATTCGGCGACTGCAACCAGCGTACCTTCTGTATTAACGAATCCCTGGGATTTGAGCCCGTCTATTCCGATTGGTTTTAATTTTCAGTATGCGAACAAGACTTATACAGATTTTAAGCTTAGTGCTTATGGGTACATTACCTTTGATACCAATGCCCAGTTCTCAGTAAGTTACGGAGACCTGAGTTATCCCAACGATCAATGGAATACTTTCAGACCATTTATAGCTCCGTTGTGGGATTCTAATTCGGGGGAAGGGTATATTAACGGACAGCTGGCTTCAAAAGCCAGTTACGAAATCACAGGTACGGCTCCAAACCGCGTATTGACCATTGAATGGCTGAACTGGTTATGGGCTACCGATACCTGGATTAATCCTACTCCGGATCCTGTTATATCCTTCCAGGTAAAGCTTTATGAAACAACGAATACTATTGAGTTTGTTTACAGAAGTGAAGCCGGCGATCCTGATTTTCCTTGGGCGAAAATCGGAATCAACGATCCTTCGGGAGGTGGTACGGGGTCTTTCCTGAATCTTGAAGATGATATGACGTCACCGGCTGTTTCAAGTACTACCGCAGTAGATTATATTGCGGACAAACCTTTAAATAATCAGGTTTTCAGATTTGAACGCCCTAACTGTCTGTATTTGGGAGATGTTACCATCACCAATATTACGGGGTCAACAGCTACTGTTAACCTGTCGTCTCCTTCAGCAGTAGATTTGGAAGTGTTTCTTTCAAACGGTACTCCGCCCACTGCCGGCTCTACCCCGGTTGTGGTTATTCCGGCCGGAACCACTTCATTTAATCTAACGGGATTGTCTTTATCTACTGTTTATGACGTGTATTTCAGATATTCCTGTTCACCTACCGGCCCTGTTGTAGGATGGTTTAAATATGCCGATTTTAAAACACCTTGCGGCATTATGACCGGAAATTTCTTCGAAGGTTTGGAAAATGCTGAAACAGGAGGATGGAATAATTATACCTTTCCTTATTGTTGGAACCTTATTGACAATGTCAATGAAAGCGAAGCATTCGTAGACAACTGGGGCGAGTCGAAGACCGGAGAGAAGTATTTCTATGCAAACAGAGCGAACTACTTTTTAGGTAATAATACTCCGGATCCGGGTTATCAGGGAGATATGTTGCTTATTTCGCCTGAAACGGATAATTTAGGGAACGGAACCAAACGCGTGCGTTTTTGGGCTAAAAAAGGGGATAACTCAGATGTAGGAACACTGGCTGTCTATACGATGGAAGATCAGTTTGACCCGTCTAAAAAAACCTTCGTTAAGAACATTGCGCTCACCGATACCTATAAAGAATATTCGGTATATTTTCCGGTGACTACAGATGATTATTTTGCTTTTTCATTTGAAAACAGTCCTCTTGACGGGGATTATATTTCATTCTTCATAGATGATGTTTATTATGAAGATGCGCCTTTCTGTAAACCGGTAGATGTAAACAAGGTAAATATTACCAACATTACCAAAGACGGATTTACACTGAACTGGAATGACATTCTGAATAACGGCGTAGCCTATGAAATCGAAGTCCGCAAATCGGGAGCTCCGGGTACACCGGGAGCAGCCTTTACGGCTACTACTGCAGTAGGCGCTGTTTCAACAGTTGTTACGGGGTTAGATCCTTCAACAAAGTACGATGTATATATAAGAGCCAAATGTTCTGCTACTGATTTCAGTGAATGGAATGAAGGATCAAAGGTTGTAACGATATGTGACTACTCTGATTTTTCTTCTTATACTGTTTCCAGAACATATTGTGGTCCGCAAAAGGTTAAGTTGGATGCCGTAGTTACAGATGCTACTGCCGTTGCACGGTGGTACGATAACGACACCGACGAAGAACCGTTGTTTGAAGGTCCTAATTTTGTTTCTGCAGATGAGGTAACACAAAACAGAAGTTTCTGGTTACGCAGCAGAAAAGAATCTCCGGATTCCGATATTGAAGTTGGAGAGGGAGTTTTAACTGATAGTAACGATGGGATTTTCGTTTACCATTCATGGGGAGGATACAAGCATCAATACATCTTTACAGCTGAAGAATTGAAGAAAGGAGGCATGACAGCCGGACCTATTACCGCTTTAAAATTCGATGTTGTAACTGCTGGAGATAATCTTAAGAATTTCAGTATGGCCATCGGTGCAACTACCCAGGCTGTCGCAACCGATACACATATTGATAATTTCAATTTAACGCAGGTTTATACCAATGCTTTACAGTCTTTCACAGCCGGTATGCAGACCTTTACTTTTACCACCCCTTACAATTGGGACGGTACAAGTAACATCGTGATACAAACAAACTGGAGTAACGAGAACTTTGGTAATTGGAGCGGAAGCGGAGAATTAAGATACCACAGAACGTCTGTACCGATGACAACCTATACGTATGGTGATGAATGTACCGCAACTGCCATTCTTTCAACGAATACTGGATCACCCCTTAATATGACGGGGGGTACGACAGGTGATACGGAAATACATAAATCACGGCCAAATACTGTTTTTGTAGGAACTGCTATGTGTGAATCGGCTCCTATAGAAATACCGATAACAATTGATCCGAAACCGCTTTTCGAATTGTCTGCAGACAAAGTAACTTCATGTGAAGGAGGAACAACATCTGTAGTAACTGTAGCAACCAACCAGGGAGGTTACGATACTTTTGTATGGACGCCTTCTACCGGTGTAAGTGGGAATGCAGCAACAGGATGGACGTTCTCAACCACTACCGAGCAGCTTTATACGCTTGTGGCTACTCAGTCTACAGGTATCTGTGAAGTGGTGAAAACGGTACTGGTATTCGCCGGAACCCAGCCTGAGGCCAACCCGAACCTTGCAACTTCTTTTGATGTTTGTAAAGATGTGGTAACCAAACTCGATCTTTTAAAAGCATTACCTGCCCAGGCTTCTATAGGAGCTGCCAAAACAACTACAGCAGCTACTCTTGGAATGTCGGCTTTTGTTCAGAGTTCGGTTTACTCCAGACAGCAGTTTATTTACAGTGCAGCCGAATTAACGGCTCAGGGAATCACAGGAGCGGGTTATATCAGCAGTCTCTCTTTTGAAACTACAGATGCAGGAGCAAGCCTCAGCAATCCAAGCTATACGCTTAAAATGATGCTGAGCCCGAATACGTCTTTTGGTAATACAAGCTTCTACACCGGAAACTTCTCTACGGTTTACACCAAAGTAAACCATACACACAGCTTCCAGGGTGTACAGACTTTTATATTTGACAATGCATTCTACTGGGACGGACAGTCGAACATTGTATTGGAAATCCTCCAGGAAGGAGAAGGTGGCGGCAACAATGCCAAAACCTACTATTCAGGTGTAACAGGAACCAATGTTGGGCTTTATGCAGGAAGCGCCACGGATGCGAATCCATTAACAGGAACTTTAACCGTTAACCGTTTGAATACCGTATTCGGATTCAAGCAGGCAGCGGTAACCTGGTCGCCAACAAACAACCTTTACCTTGATGCAGCGGCTACAGTGCCTTATACCAGTGGAGTAGATGCTCCAACGGTTTATACGGTATCGAGCACAGGCGGCAGCCAGGTTTATACGGCTACTTTAACAGGAGCCAACGGTTGTGCAACTACTAAGGCCTATACGGTTAATACGGTAGATGTAGGAATACTTTCGGTACAGGATCAGGTATTCTGTAAAGCGGTTCCGGTAACCGATGTGGTGGTAACAGGAGCTCCTGCAGCAAGCTTAAGCTTCTACAGTTCTGCAACATCCACAACCCCGATTACGACAATTTCACAAAATGGCACCTATTATGTAGAAGCAAAATTAGGAAACTGTAAATCGGCAAGAATACCTTTTAATGCGTCTATTGTGGCACTGGCATTGCCATCAGCACAACTGACCCAGGTAATCTGCGGATCGGGAACCATAGCCGACCTTTCAGCAAGGGGAGCCAACGGAGCCCAGATCAAATGGTACAGTTCTGCTACATCCACAACGCCACTTCCGTCAACACATGTGCTTACAGATAATACGACGTATTATGCATCGCAATCATCGAACGGATGTGAATCAGGACGTATTGGAGTACTGGTAGACATCAACCCTATACCACCGGCATTGACACCGCAGACAATCTCTCTCTGTGGAGCACTGAACTACGGCAGTGTGAATCTGAATCAGGTAACGGGATCGGAACTTGTATGGTACCAGTCGGCTACTTCACAGCAGCCTATACCGAATACAGACGCAGTTGTCAGCGGTACATATTATGTGTCGCAAAAAATCAACGGATGTGAGTCGCCACGTGTTCCTGTAAATGCAGCGGCCCAGGGAAGTGTTGCAGCTCCTAGTGCAACCATCCAGAATATGTGCGGTGGCGGAACAGTAGCCCAGCTTGTGGCCCAGACGCTACCTAATGCAACAGCAGAATGGTTCAGCAGCGCGACTTCAACGGTTCCGCTTGCCGGTACAACTCCGTTACTCAACGGTACCTACTACCTGGCTCAGAGAATAGGAAACTGTATGTCGGTAAAAGTACCTGTTGCAGTACGTGTAATCAATATAACAGCACCAGTGGTAAGTCCATTCACCTTATGTGAAGGATCAACTGTTGCAGATTTAGTGATACCTGCAGGTACGGGAATTACCCATAAATGGTATACAAGTGCCACATCCACAACAGCGCTTCCATCAACAGCTGTACTGCAAAGCGGTTTCTATTTTGTAGAACGCGAGCAAAACGGATGTACATCAGGCAGAACGCAGGTTCAGGTAACCATCGGTACCCGTCCTGGCAGTCCTACAGGTATTTCACCACAGTCGTTCAAAAATTATGCAGAGTTGAAAGACATCGTTATGGATCAGCCAAACGTGGTATGGTACCTTACATATGATGATGCTATGAACGGAATTAACGCGCTTCCTCAGAATATGCCGCTTGTAGACGGGGCTACTTATTATGCTGTGATCATCGGTGCGAACGGATGTCCTAGCGACCCTACGGCGATCCAGGTAATCGTGAAACTGGGCTTGAACGATTTCGACCTGAGCAGGTTGAAATACTATCCAAACCCTGTAAGCGATATGCTGACGGTTCACTACAGCGAAGTAATAACGAAGGTGGAAGTGTTCGATTTGAACGGACGCCTGGTTATGACGCGTAATTTCGACAAACCGGAAGTTCAGCTTGATTTCAGCGCGCTAAGTGCCGGAACCTATATGCTGAACATACAGACAAAAGACAACAGTCAGTTTGTCAAGGTGGTCAAAAAATAATACTGATAAAAAAAGCACTCCTTTAAGGGGTGCTTTTTTATGATATAAGTAACCTGTAAAGATTTTTGAAATAACGAGAGGAATTTATTTTGAAGCCTCGATTTAATTGGGATAAATTTATACATTTACAAAAAAAACAATTATATATGGCATCAGGCTTTTTTGCGATTTTAGACGATATAGCTGCTCTTATGGACGATGTGGCGGTAGCAAGTAAAATAGCAACAAAAAAAACAGCGGGGATATTAGGGGATGATCTGGCAGTAAATGCCGAAAAGGCAACAGGTTTTCTGTCATCTCGTGAACTACCCGTTTTATGGGCAATAACAAAAGGCTCTTTATTGAATAAATTGATTATTGTTCCAATAGCATTACTTCTGAGTGCATTCTTCCCGATTGCGATCAAATACATTTTAATTCTGGGAGGGTGTTATCTGGCTTATGAAGGTGTGGAGAAAATTATAGAATATCTTTTTCACCGTAAGAAAGAAGGGCACGAGGTCATAACGGAAGAAAAAGAAGTAAGCGGGGAGGAAGCGGAAAAAACGAAAGTGAAATCGGCTATTACAACTGATTTTATCCTTTCTGTAGAGATCGTTATCATAGCGTTGAGCGCCGTAACCGGAAAACCGCTTACCACGCAGATACTGACCGTTAGTGTGGTTGCATTTCTTGCAACGGTAGGTGTATACGGGATTGTAGCGCTTATAGTACGTATGGATGATGCCGGCTTTAAGCTTATTAAGGTTTCCAACGATAAAGGTTTTTTGTCGTCTATCGGGCATTTTCTGGTTAAACTTTTACCTATTGTGATAAGGATACTTGCAGTAGTCGGAACTATAGCGCTGTTATTGGTATCGGGTGGTATTTTTGAGCACAATATAGATTACCTGCATCATTTCTCACCTACGGTTCCTGCTTTTCTGAAGCAGCTTGGCTTTGGTATTATTGCCGGGTTGGCAATGGTTGCACTCATTACATTGGTAAAAAAAGTCATCCCTTCTAAAGAAAGTCATTAAAACATAAAAACAGCCTCTTTAAGAGGCTGTTTTTATGTTTTATGGGAATTCCGCATAAACAGTGCAGTATATTATTTTTTGGTAGCCATAAGTGCATAAACCATCGGGATTTTATCTCCAAGATGCTGTATTCTGAATTTTCCGGGACTGAATTCGACCGTATTATGAAAACAATTATAAGGAGCGTAATCGAATTCATTGAAAATATGGAGTTGCAGGCCGTTTGCCAATAAACTGTTGAGTACCTCACTCAACCCGTGGTTCCACATCACGTATTCCTGTTGAATATCTGCATTCTTATCGGCATAGGTTCCTTCCAATGTTTCAACAATAGCACCGGAATTAAAGTAGTTATAGGATATTTGCGAGAACGCATCATCAAACATCCAGACAACGGGATGAAATTCGGCAAAGATAAATTTTCCGCCGGGTTTCAAGAATTTGGAAATCAAAGCGGCCCATTTATCAAGATCCGGAAGCCAGCCTATTGTTCCGTAACTTGTAAAAACGATATCGAAAGTCTCGGACAAATGGTCCGGAAGGTCATATATATTGCAACAGATAAATTTAGTGTCGGTATGGCATTGCGCCGCAAGTACACGCGCATTGTCAATAGCGGTATCAGAAAGGTCAATACCTGTAACGGCCGCTCCCATCCTGCTTAAGGCAATACTGTCCTGCCCAAAATGACATTGCAGGTGAAGAACGGATTTTCCCCGTATATCTCCCAAAAGTTCCAGTTCAATATCGTTTAAGGATGTAGCTCCTTTAATAAAATTCTCTACGTTGTAAAATTCTGATTTCAGGTGTATCTCGGTTTTCCTGTTCCAGGAATCCCTGTTTATGTCTATGTATTGTTCTTCTTTTTTCATATCGTTAATAATATTCGTAGTATTTAAAAACAACCGATTTCGGAACCCTGCTTTCTGCTTTCTCGTAAAAATAAATCACTGTAGGATTGTCGTAAATATCGGTTGATTTTATTATTCTGTGATCCTCTGTTATCTTCGTTTCCCCGTTTTCCGTTGTGGTAACGGTATAGGTTATCTTTTCGGGTTTTGAACCGTTATAGGTATACTGTGCCTGTTCTTCCGAACGGTAATGTTCGCGCTCAAATACAACCTTATCAATAGTGAAATCCCGGTTAAGCGAAATGTATTGCACAGAAGGGTCTTTTTTGTCGCCCGAAACGATTTTATAATGATAATCGTCTGTCCATATAAAGCGGAAATGCGCCTTTTGGGGTTGGTTACTGTTCAGTGATGAAGTTTCGTTATAGGAGATGTTTTTTCCTGTACCCGTATAAACCGCATGGCTTTTAAAGGTATAATCCGGCATGTTGAACATACGGTTGTAAACCGATAAATCCCCGCTTTTTGTAAAGACCATTTTGCTTTTTCCAAAAAAATTCAGCGTATCTGCCGGAATGGTGTATCTGGAAACTTCCACCATGTAGCTGGTAACCGATTTTACAGTGCCATTGATCCCGTATTCCTTTTTAAGGGTGTACCCATTGTTTTGGGAATATCCGGTATGTAAGAAGCATATAGTGAAAAAAGAATAAGCTAAATGCTGTTTTCTTTCCAATATAGAGAATCTGTCTTTAATTTTCATCATAACGGGTTGTGTCACATTCCGCATTTTAAAGAATGTGTTATAAAGATAGGAAATCTTACGGATAAACATTCTCTAAGAACGTTAGTCGTTATTAAAAAGCTTGTTTCTCTTAAAAGGGATGCCTTTCCGTATTAAATGTGCATGGTAACTGCTTGGGATATCGTTTTTCCATTTTGGCAGTATGAGAATGATCAACAATACATCGAGTTGCGATAAGATACCCCACGCTATGGTGATTTCCAAAAGCAAGCCGCCATAATGGAATCCTATGATCGATACGCAGCATATAAAGAGTAGGATGCCCCAAATTTTGGAAAGGAAGGCATGCGTACAGGTTTCCCTTCTGAATTTTAAAAGACTGGTCACATAGCATAACGCCTCCATTGCAATTACAATGATGATCCCCGTTTTATGCGAACTTATGATCTCCGGATTGAGCAGATAGCAGCTTACCCCGATGCTTAGCCAGAAAACAAGGTCTACCTGACTGTCCATTCTTCTGAGTGTCACGGTCGATATTTGTTGTCTGCGGGCTATAATACCGTCAAAAATATCGGATAAAAGCCCAAGGAAAATTAAAACGACAAGAATGATACGGGATTCATTCCTTAACGTAAAGGCAAGGTATAAAATAACGGGAGCGAGCAATAGCCGTAGCAGGATAAGCAGATAAGGGATATGCAGTAGTTTTTTCATGGGACCTGTTTAAACGATTTAAGAACAGCACCTGTATCTTTATAGGCTGTCCGTATTTTATTTTAACATCAGTGTAAAGATAAAGCATAAGATTTTAGTATGAAAAAACAGTAGGTAGGAATATTGTATATTTGTATCAAAAGTACAACATTATGTCATTTCCAGAGAAATTGTTCGCATTGCCGTTTTCCGAAATTATCCGCTATATTGATGAAAACTACACGCATAACCCTACGGCTTTTAAAAACGGGGAACTCCTCAACGAAGCTCATGAAAATCAGGGAAGCGCCAGGGTTTTTTATTTTGCACGTCTTCATACGCTGTCTGAACTTGATACACTGCGCTTGTTCTCCGAACACTATCAATCCGTTTTGAATGATGTTTCCGGAGATTCACATCAGAACATCCGTAATTTCATGAAGTATGGGTGGCAGGGTATAAAATTTAACGGTACTGCATTGGAAAGCAGGTAATATTGAATATCATCCATAGAGCAGTAGATGAAATATTTTAGGGAAAAGTTCAACTCTTGCGTATCTTTGCCGTAAATTAGATATGAAATTGTAATGAAACTGAAAAAAATTGCCCTGTACGTTTCAGGGGCGCTCTTTTTGCTGGCCGGGTTTATACTGCTGGCCCCCTGGCTTTTTAAAAAACAGATCGGAGTGGCAGTTGATGATGCCGTTAAAGAATTCATTGTTACGCCCGTAACTTTTGATGATCTGGATATTTCCTTTTTTAAAAATTTCCCGAATTTAAGTGTATCGCTCGAAAAACTATCCATTGCCGCACCAGCGGAATTCGGATCGTTAAAAACAGTTGAAACGGGATCTGTGGATTTGGGAATCGATGTTTTCAGCCTTTTCGGCGATCAGATAAAATTTACGCAGCTTTACGTAAACGAAGGAAAATTCAATATCGTAACGGACAGCCTGGGGAACTTTTCGTTTGCCGTTTTTAAAACTTCCGAAGAAACGCCGGAAAAGAGTTCTTTCGACCTGTCGTTAAAGAAGATACATATAAATAATACAGATGTCCTTTATCAGGACGATCTGTCTAAAATCAAGGTATATACAACGGGAACCCATATAAAGGGAAATGTACAGGTAACCGATAAATTTATCGATTTTGATACGGATGCCGATATTCGATCCCTATTCTTCGGTTTGGCTCAAAGCGTATATGTCGACCGTAAACCCCTTAAGGGTACGATTAAGACAAGGGTGAACCTGGAACCGGTTTCTGTGGAATTCAGGCAGAATAATTTAAGGCTGGCCGATCTTCCCCTGGCTGTTTCGGGAACGGTTGGAGTTGATGAAAAAGGAACCGATTTTAAGCTGAAGGTAGCTTCCAGAGAAGCTTCGCTTGCCGCCCTTTTTTCCCTGGTGCCGGAAGAATACCGCAACTGGTATGAAGGCATGACCTTCAGCGGTACTACAGATGTGAACCTGGAGCTCATAGGGCGCATGGACGAAGCCGCATCGAAGCCCGATCTCAATATTGATGTGCAGGTAAGGGAAGGAAGCATGGCAGCGAAACAGTTTGCAGATATGCCCGTAAAGGACATGTCGGCTAAGATGGCGCTTCGGATGCCACAACTGAACCCCGATTCCCTGAATGTGAATATAAAAGATTTTGCCTTTAAGCTTGGTGAAGGATTCGCAAAAGGGCATGCCCTTTACAGTTACCCTGCTTATGTAGAAGCCGGAGTGGAAGCGCAGCTGGACATAACGCGTTTATGGAAAACCCTTGCGATAGGAGGAATGCAGCTAAAAGGGGATTTAAGATTAAAAGCAAACTTAAAAGGAACATATGCAAGTACGGAAATTACGACAAAAAAAGGCCATACTTACAGCAGTATAACGTCCATACCGGAATTCGATGTTGATGCCAGTTGGAAGAACGGATACTTTCAATGGAACGAGATGCCGATGGCAGTAGACCAGCTGGCTTTTGATCTCAGGGCTGTTAACAGTGACGGGAATTATAAACATACAAAACTGGATGTGCAGAACCTGGATGCTAAAGCAGGAAAAAATTATGTGAGCGGGACGCTTTCGGTTCAAAACCTTGTGGATTATGACATGAATACGGCCTTAAAGGCCTATGTGGATCTTGTGGATATCAGGAAAATCATTCCGGTTAAAGATGTTGATTTTGGAGGGGAACTTACCGTTGACAGTAAGGCCCGTGGGCGATTGGATTTAAACAGACAGCGTATTCCACAGACCAGGACGATAGTTAAGCTGAAGAATGGTTTTGTAAGGTATGCAAGCCTTCCCGATTTACCGCTGGAAAAGATAAATCTTGAGACACATATTGAGTCTGCACGCGGGTCGTTCAATGACTTGAATATGAAAATACTGCCTATATCGTTTGTTCTGGCAGGAGAACCTTTTCATCTGGATGCCAGCATGTTTAATTTTAACAACCTTACCTTTGATATAGGGACTAAAGGAACGCTGAATCTTAACAATGTGTACAAACTGTTTGCTGTTGATGGATGGGATGTAGAGGGGCGTCTTGAAGCAGACCTTAAGCTTAAAGGCAAAGGAGGGGCTGATGATCCTTCATCAATGAGAAATAGAGGCTTTGTCCTGTTAAAAGATATCCATATAAAGTCGGAGTATTTTCCGCATGATTTCATCTTCAAGGAAGGAAAGTTCCGTTTTTACCGTAATAAGATGAAGCTGGAGAATATAAAGATGAATTATGCCAGACAAAGTTTTGTTCTTAACGGGGATCTCGAAAATTACATCAATTATCTCCTTACACCAGATGCCACGCTAAAAGGGAACCTTAAGGTGACTTCAGGCTTTTTGGATGTGAATTCCTTTATGACAGGAAATACCGTTTCAGCTTCAACAGCAAATCCTGCTGCAAAAAGCAATGGATCGGGGGTTGTACTTGTGCCGGATAAAATCAGTTTTGAATTATCGGCCGATATTCAAAAGGTAAAATTCAACGATCTTCTGCTGAGTGATTTAAAAGGGATTCTGAAAGTCTACGATAAAAAAATGGAACTGCAGGAAACCCGGTTTGGTTTAATCGATGCTCCGTTTCTGTTTGCAGGGAGCTATCGACCATTAAATACGAAGCGCGCTCTGTTTAAATTTGATATTGACGCTTCTCATTTCGATATTCAGCGTGCCTATAAGGAAATGGCTTTGTTCAGAGAAATGGCTCCGGCTGCGGAAAGTGCTTCCGGGCAGGTCTCGCTCAAATACAGCCTGGAAGGAGTTTTGAACAGGGAAATGTTTCCGGAGATGAAATCAATAAAGGGGGCGGGAGATCTTGTTCTGGAGAATATCCAGTTTAAAGGGTTTAAATTGTTTAACGCCGTTGCACGTGAAACTAAAACCGATGCTTTACATGATGCAGGTGTAAAAAATGTGACCGTAAGGACTTCTATTGCCGATAATGTAATGACCATAGAACGGACCAAATTTAAAATCGCCGGTTTCAGGCCAAGGGTGGAAGGACAGGTGACGCTTGACGGTAAGCTGAATATTGGTATGCGCCTTGGTTTACCCCCGTTCGGTATTATTGGTATTCCCATCACCGTAAAGGGCACAAGCGATGATTTTGATATCAGCCTGGGTAAGTATAAGGAAGAGGCGCTGAAAGAAGATGATGAGGATTACGATGCTTACAGGAAAACGCTTGAAGAAGAGGCAGCAGCAGAACAAAAAGATTAGTTTGCCCATGTATTTTAATTTTAATAGAATGCAGATTGCATTGTAAAATAATTATAAATTTGTAAAACATTAATATAAAGAAAACTATGAAGACTTTAAAAGGATTTTCAATGATTGTTCTTGCAGCAGCTATGTTGGTAAGCTGTAAGCAGAATTCAAATAAACAGGAAGAAATAAAGACCGATACGCTTAAGACAGAAGGACAGGTTTCTTCCAGTGAGGTGAGCGGTGTGATGCAGAAAGCTACTTTTCAGGTGGAGGGAATGTCTTGTGCCATTGGGTGTGCCAAGGTTATAGAAGGAAAACTTGCCAAGATGGACGGTGTAAAAGTTGCCAAAGTTGATTTTGATTCGAAAACGGCTACTGTAGAATTCGATGATGCAAAACAAAATCCTGAAGCCATTAAAAAAATGGTAGAAGAAATTGCTGACGGAGCTTACAAAGTACAGAATATGCAGGTAGCTAAAGACCTGGCAATGGTAGACCAGGATGACAAAACAGCTAAAAAATGTTGTTCTTCCCATAAGGATGGGAAATCGTCTTGCGGAGACAAAAAATCGAAAGATGCCAAGAAAGACGGTTGTTGCAGTAAAGACAAAAAAACAAAGACCGATACAAAAACAAATGTAGCATAATAAAAAACTCCTGATATTTCAGGAGTTTTTTATTTTATTTCTGTGTCCATTGCAGCGATTCCATAATGGTTTTCATATCGTTTTCAATGTATTTGGTTGCCGGATAGATAGAATCAAAATTCGGTTTTGCATAAAAGTAAAGAGTTCCTACAACAAAGTTGCGGGTGCTGTCTGTGGCATAAAACTGTACGTTGGTAGCGGCGTTTCCGATTACATGATAGAACATACCGTATACCTTTTTCTCGGGATGTTCAAAAATTTCCTCCTGTATGTCGTCGGCTTTTATCGTATGGTTATAGGTAAGTTTCTGCGCATCCTTAAGCAGTAACGTTAGATTGTTCTGAACAGGGCGGTAATTGATGTAGATACTGGCCTTCATATTGGGATAATCAATCTTGAAAGAACAGTTTTCTTCCGGATTAATCTTTGCAAGCGTATTCTTTTTAAACTTAAAACCACAGTTCTCATAAACATACTCCTCATAGGCAGCCTTAGGGTACTCAAGGCTTAGGAAACCGTCGGGTTTAGGTGTAACATCCTCTTTACACGAAACAAACAGTATTCCGGCGATGAAAGGGATGTAAAAGTTAATTGACTTCATTGATGGTGACTTTAATTTTTTCTAATCGACGCTTATGAATGCTTACAATTTTGAAGGTATAGTTTTCAAAAGTAATGACATCATCTGTTTTCGGGAAATCTTCAAGTTGTTCCAGCAGGAAGCCACCGAGTGAATCCGCTTCTTTACGCGCTTCGTCAAAGGGCTCTTCGTCAACATCAAGTATCCTGTAAAAATCCAGCATCGATATCTTTCCGTCAAATATATAAACATTTGAGTTGAGTTTCTGATAAAGTTTGTCATCTTCATCCAATTCGTCTGCAATTTCGCCTACAATTTCTTCAATGATGTCTTCAAGTGTGATGATCCCCACAGTTTCTCCAAATTCGTCAACCACAACGGCCAGGTGGTTTTTGTTCGTCTGGAAATCGGTCAGCAGGTCGTCGAGTTTCTTGCTTTCAGGGATGAAGTAAGGTTCCCGGAGCAGGGTGGTCCATTGAAAAACCTTACGGTCTAAAAAAGGGATAAGGTCCTTTATGTATAAAATTCCGACAATGTTGTCGATGCTGTCTTTATACACGGGAATCCTTGAATAACCTTTTTCAATTACCTGCGGTAAAATTTCATGGAACAGTTCGTCATCGCTCAGGGCAAAGATGTCAATGCGAAGGGTCATGACCTGTGAAACATCGGTTGAACCAAATGAGGCGATGCCTTCAAGAATTCGTTGTTCGTCCTGGTTGGCCGGGTTATAGTCGGTCATTTCGATTGCCTGGGAAAGCTGCTCCATGGAAAATGAATCATCTCTCCTGTCAATCTTTCCTACGATAAAGCGGTTGGTTTTTCGGAAAATCCAGGTAAAGGGGGTAAGGAGTACTGCAAAGAAATAAATGAAATGCACAGAATTTACCACCACTTTGTTCAGCTGTCTTGAACTGTAGATCCTGGGATATATTTCACCTATGAAGGCGAGAAGGGCACTGCCCAGGAAAACGGTAAGGAGGATACCCCAGAACCGGATGTGGAAAAAGTGCGAATACACCACAAACAGGCTCCATAAAAAAACAACCTTGAAAATAGTATTGCTGAGGTTGATTGTTGCTTGCAGCTTTATAGGTTTGTCCAGAAGCTTTTGGTACATCCTGGCTTTTTTGGGAAAATAGGCAAGAAGCTGCTCGTATCGGTTTTTAGAGGTTGAAAAGTAGGCTACCTCTGCTGCTGCAAACACTGCAACAAAAAAAAGGGAGACTGCAAGGGTAAGTCCTGTTAAGATTAAAAAAAGCGCTGTTTCTGTGACGGGGTCGGGATCCAAATGCAATAATTTTAGTTAAATATTAAAAGGGAATGTCGTTAAGTTTGTCGTAATCAGATACTTTAGGGACTTCGAAGTTGTTGAATTTGTCTTCGTCGGTGGTATGTCTAATACCTTTGCTTTTAGCATCGATTTCCTTTTTTGTAGAAAGAAAAATAAATTCAGTTACCTGAATTTCCGTAGTATGTTTGGTAGTACCGTCTTCGGTTTGCCAGTTACGCGTCCTGATTTTGCCTTCAATGTAAATCTTATCCCCTTTACTGAGGTATTTTTCACACAATTCCGCAGCTTTATTACGGAAAACAAGATTGTGCCATTCGGTTGAAGTAATCTTTTCGTTTGTGGTTTTGTTGATATAAACCTCGTTTGTGGCAATAGAGAAACGGGCGATGGAATTCCCCCCTTCAAAATAGTGAATCTTTACCTCATCGCCTAAATGACCGATTAAAGTAACCTTGTTTAAAGTTCCGTGCATAGTGATTTACTTGTTAATCAAAAATACTAATTTTTTTCAAGAGAAAAGAAATCTTTTAAAAAATTCCATACGACTATGGGGTAGGCGTAATGAGGCAGTTCTTCTTCCGCTACATACCGCAACGAAGCATTGTTATGACCTTCTACCTCATAAAAGTTGATGTGGAGTTGCTGATGCGATAATTTGTGCTTTACGGGCTGTTCCGTAATCTTTATAACGCCCTGTGAAGGATACAGTTCGGAAATGCGGTCGAGGATGGATTCTTCCCCGTTGTCGGAGGTTTCCACAAGCGGCAGTTCGTATAATTGTTGCCATATATCCTTGGAGGTTCTTTGCTGAATGGCTATGCGGTCGTTATTGCGTATGATGAGGTAGTTGAGATACCGGTCTTTTACCGCCGTTTTTTTTGTCTTAACCGGAAGGTTTCTGATCTCGTTGTTCAGGAAGGTGACGCATGCCCCGCTTAATACGCAATGCGTGCATTTCGGAGCAGCAGGCGTACAAACGGTTGCTCCGAAATCCATGAGGGCGTGGTTGAACAGGTCGGGATGTTCTTTTGAAATGAGGGCGTTTACGAGATTCTGAAAAACAGTACGCGTTCTGGGCAATGAAATGTCGTCGTAAATACCGAAAAAACGGGAGATCACACGAAAAACGTTTCCGTCGACCACACCAACAGGTTCTTTAAATGCAAAGGAAGCAATGGCAGCTGCCGTATACGGCCCGATACCTTTAAGGGAAATAATCTCATCGTAACGGGAGGGAAAACGGTTGCCCAGGTCAAAATAAATTGCCTTGGCCGTGTGATGCAGGTTGCGCGCACGGGAATAATATCCCAGTCCCTGCCAGAGTTTTAGAACGCGGTCCTCGTCTGCTGTTGCCAGATCTTTAAGAGTAGGGAAATTTTGTGTAAACGCCTCATAGTAAGGAAGTCCCTGTTCTATCCGCGTTTGCTGTAAAATAATTTCCGAAAGCCAGATATAGTAGGGATCTGAAGTATTACGCCATGGTAAATCGCGTTTGTGCTCACGATACCAGTGCAGTAAATTTTCTGTAAAGTCCATCTGTAATATAATGAAAAACAAAATTAAAATATTATATGATTAAATTTTAATGCATTAAGGTTGAATTTTTGGAATTTTAATTAATATATTTGCACTCTCAAAAAACAGACAACAATTAATTTATAAACAGAAATGACTAAAGCAGACATTGTAGCAAAGATTTCGGAGAAATTAGGGCTTGAGAAAGGTGACGTGCAGGCTACTGTTGAATCTTTCATGGAAGAAGTGAAATCTTCTTTAGAGAGTGGAGATAACGTGTATTTAAGAGGTTTTGGTAGCTTTATTATAAAGACCAGAGCAGAAAAAACGGGAAGAAACATCTCTAAAAATACGACAATAAAAATACCTGCTCATAACATTCCTGCCTTCAAACCAGCTAAAGTGTTTGTAGAAGGTGTTAAAACAAACACAGACGTAAAATAAATAAGTACTAACTCAAAACTACAAGATTATGCCAAGTGGTAAAAAAAGAAAAAGACATAAGGTAGCTACGCACAAACGTAAAAAAAGAGCGAGAGCTAATCGTCACAAAAAGAAAAAGTAGTTTAAAACTACTTTTTTCTTTTAATTTTAAAAAGTTCTTTGAAAAAACATCCTTTTTTAAAAGGATAAGGGTAATACCTGTTTAATGTTTAATCCATCTGTACTAAAACGTTGAAAAGCTTGATGTTTCAGGCTTGTGAAACGATGGTGTATGGATAAAAATGTACGAAGTGAACAAAGAGTTAATCATTAGGTCTAGTTCCAATACAGTAGATTTTGCCTTATTAAAAGATGGAAAATTAATTGAATTGCATCGCGACAGAGAGGATGAAAAAGGATTTCAGGTAGGCGATATCTTTATTGCCAAAATCCGAAAACCTGTTCCGGGACTGAATGCGGCTTTTGTGAATGTGGGGTTCGATAAGGACGCCTTTTTACATTATCACGATTTAGGGCCCAACCTGGCTACGCTGATGAAATTTACAAAACTTGTAAGCGCAGGTAAATTAAATGATTTCACTCTTAAGAATTTTCCTTTTGAACCCGAAATTAACAAGGACGGCGCCATAACCGATGTGTTAAGTGCCAACCAGTCAATTCTGGTACAAATAGTAAAAGAACCTATATCAACCAAAGGTCCCAGAATCAGTTCTGAACTCTCTCTGGCCGGCCGCTATCTGGTATTGGTTCCTTTTTCCGAACGGGTTTCGATTTCACAGAAAATCGAATCAAAACAGGAAAAAGATCGTCTTAAAAAAATGATGCAGACTATTAAGCCAAAAGGATTCGGAGTTATTGTACGTACAGTAGCCGAAGGCAAAAACGTTACGGAATTAGAAAGAGATTTACAAAGTTTAATGGACAAGTGGATTCTACTTTGTAAACGTCTGACCACAGCACACCATCCATCAAAGGTTTTCGGGGAAGTCAACCGGGCATCCTCTATTCTGAGAGATGTTTTCAATGATTCCTTTACCGGAATCCATATTGATGACGAGGAGCTGTATTACCAGACGAAGGACTATCTGCAAGAAATAGCTCCTTCAAAAGTTTCCATCGTGAAGCATTACCACAACAAAGAAGTTCCGTTGTTCGAAAAATACAATATCGAACGGCAGATTAAAACTTCATTCGGCAAAACCGTTTCTATGAGCAAGGGAGCCTACCTTATCATAGAGCACACCGAAGCACTGCACGTTGTGGATGTGAACAGCGGAAACCGCTCAAACAAAGCTCAGTCTCAGGAGGATACGGCTCTTGAGGTAAATTTGGTCGCAGCATCTGAAATTGCCCGCCAGTTAAGATTGCGCGATATGGGAGGGATCATCGTAGTCGATTTTATCGATATGAGCAATCCTGAAAACAGGAAAGTTCTGTATGACTTCCTGAAAGAAGAAATGAGCGATGATAAAGCAAAACACAAAATCTTGCCTCCTAGTAAATTTGGATTGATTCAAATTACTAGACAAAGAGTCAGACCCGAAGTTTCTATCAAAACAAAAGAAGAAAACCCCGATCATAACGGAGAAGGGGAAATAGAGGCTCCTATCTTGGTTATTGATAAAATAGCAGCTGACCTGGAAAGAATTATTAAAGATCATAAAAACGTGGTCTTAAATGCGCATCCTTTTATAGCTGCGTATATTACAAAAGGTTTCCCTTCGCTTAGAACCAGATGGTTTTTTGAGCACAAGCGCTGGGTAAAAGTCGTGCCGCGTGATGCGTACACGTATTTAGAATATCACTTCTTTGATAAAGAAGGAAAACAAATCGATTAAAAAAAGCCGCACCTTTTAAGGTGCGGCTTTTTTGTTTAGAGCAATATAAGAAAACAGGGCTTTGGTCAGTTATTGCTAAAAGGTACATTGGCAATACAGATTGCAAAACTGTACAGTAAACGTGTGGAGCAGCTGTGGAAAAAGGATACACTTAACCATAATTTCATTAGGATTTTGCGTTGTTTTTTCGGTACTTCGTGTCTTTGGATTGAATTTTGATGGATAAATATAAAAGATATAATTATGAAAAAATTAACAAAAATTATAGCAGCGGCCCTCTTCGTGATGATTTTTGCGGAAAAGGCGTCGGCCCAGGACCTTACGTTCGGACCAAAGGTGGGATATAACAATGCGAGCCTGAGCGGTAAGAATTTTCGCGAATTTCATGAAAACAATTCACGCAGCGGATTCCATGCCGGTTTGTTTGCAGAGATAAGGTTTAATAAAATTGCGATACAGCCCGAAGTCTATTATTCATCTCAGGGTGGTAAATGGAAGGCCTTTTCAAACGATAAAGTAGTAGAGCACGATTTTAACCTGAGTTATGTAAACGTTCCTGTAATGATCAAATATTACATTACCAACGGAATCGCCATTGAAGCAGGTCCGCAGGCCGGTTTTCTTACCGATTCTAATATGAAGTTTTCCGATCTTGATCCGGACAGTGCAAAGTTTAATGATTTTGATTTTTCCGTAAACGTGGGTTTAAGTATCAACCTGCCGCTGAACTTCATGGTTTCAGCAAGGTATAACGCAGGGCTCACCAATGTGGTGGACCATCCGGATGTAAACTGGAAAGGACGCGTTATGCAGCTTTCTGTAGGATACAGGTTTTAATGATACCATCCGCCTTTCGGGGCGGATTATCTTTTCTGCCTGAAAAAGTCCAGCATAAGGTTTTGGCATTCCGTTTCCAGGACACCGTAAACAACTTCTGTTTTAGGGTGCAGTCTGCCCCCCATGTTTTCAAAGCCCCTTTTGTTGTCACGGGCCCCGATCACTATTCTGGATATCTGACTCCAGTAAAGCGCTCCGGCACACATCTGGCAGGGTTCAACGGTGAGGTACATGGTACAGTTTTTAAGGTACTTTCCGCCTATTGCATGCGAAGCCGAAGTGATGGCCTGCATTTCTGCATGAGCGGTTACGTCGTTGAGGTATTCGGTTAAGTTGTGCGATTTTGCAATGATCCTTCCATTGGCTACTATTACAGCACCAATCGGTATCTCCTCTTTTTCGTAGGCTTCTTTTGCCTCATTCAGGGCAATCTGCATATAGTATGAATCGTCGAGTATCATTCCAAACTTAAATTAATCATTCAAAAATAAGATATTATTGTAAATTTGTTCTGTAATTTATATGTAAATGATATCCGTATTGCCGACGATCCAATTCCCGTCCGATTTAAAATCGAAAACAATTCCAGAGCTCGAACAGTTAGCTTCGGAAATCCGTCGGTTTATAATAGATGTGGTTTCGGTTAAAGGCGGGCATCTCGGAGCCAGCCTAGGGGTGGTGGAAGTTACCATTGCCCTGCATTACGTTTTCGACACACCCGCAGACCAGCTGGTTTGGGATGTAGGTCATCAGGCATACGTTCATAAAATCCTTACCGGTCGCAAAGACTTTTTTGAAACAAACAGGCAGAACGGGGGAATAAGCGGTTTTCCAAAACGCTCGGAGAGCATTTATGATGCATTCGGCGTAGGACATTCTTCCACTTCCATTTCTGCAGCATTGGGAATGGCCATTGCAGATAAGTTGAAAGGAAACGCAACCAACCATATCGCCGTGATTGGAGATGCTTCCATTGCTTCAGGTATGGCCTTTGAAGCCTTGAACCATGCAGGTGTTACCGATGCCAACCTACTTGTTGTACTGAACGACAACGCCATAGGGATCGATCCCAGCGTAGGAGCATTAAAATCGTACCTTACCCAGGTAAGGGAAGGAAGGAATCCGAAGGTCAACAACATGATCAAATCATTAAATTTTCAATACGTTGGCCCAGTTGACGGGCACGATCTCGAAAGCCTGATCCATGAGCTGCAGCGTTTGAAGGAAAAGAAAGGACCTAGGTTTCTTCATGTGACCACCATAAAGGGCAAAGGGCTGAAGCAGGCCGAAGAAAACCAGGTGGTATACCATGCTCCGGGGAAGTTCGATAAGGTTACAGGTGACCTGTTTCTGAATTCAGGGAAAGCTTTTAGCAAGTATCAGGATGTTTTCGGTTTGACGCTTCTGGAGCTGGCCAGGCAGAATGAAATGATTTTTGCTATAACGCCGGCAATGCCTACAGGAAGTTCCCTGAAGTTTATGATGGACGAATTTCCCGACCGGGCCATAGATGTTGGAATCGCTGAACAGCATGCTGTAACGCTGGCTGCCGGTATCGCACTTGGAGGATATACCGTTTTCTGCGTTGTTTATTCAACATTTTTGCAAAGAGCCTACGACCAGGTGATTCACGATGTGGCCCTGCAGGATATTCCCGTTGTTTTCTGTGTTGACAGAGCCGGGCTGGTGGGTGAAGATGGTGCTACGCATCAGGGCGTTTTCGATATTGCCTATCTGCAGGTCATTCCCAACATGACCATTCTGGCGCCGAAGGACGCGGTTGAACTGCGACAGGTTCTGTTCACGCTTCAAAACCATAGGGAAGGCCCTGTTGCCGTAAGGTACCCGAGAGGAGCAACAACTATTGAAAACTGGCAGCTGCCTTTTGAAAAAATCGATTTTTCAAAGATCCTGGCGATAAAGAATGGTAAGGATATTGCAGTGTTTACCGTTGGGACCATCTTAGATAATGTGAAAGACGCATTGTTCTTTGATGAGGACTGTTTTGCCGTTTTTCATTTTTTACGCATAAAACCTCTTAACGAGGAAGAAGTATGCAGAATTGCCCGAAGTTACACCATGATTATTACCGTTGAAGAAGGAGCGGTAAAAGGAGGTTTCGGCAGTACGGTAAGCCAGATTATTTTAAAAAACGGTATCGAAACAGCCGTGATGAACCTTGGGGTACCCGATGTATTCATTGAACATGCTACGGTACAGGAGCAAATGGAATTCTGCGGACTGGATGTAAAATCATTGCAAAACTTATTTAAAAAATTAAGTAATGTTTAAATTAAGACTACTTACTTTGTTTATATTGATTTCGTTGACAGGTATTGCACAGGTACCCGATTCGGTTCGTATGAACAAAAATCACCATACGATTGATTCTTTTTACAAGTCGAGGTTTTCTGTTTTTGATTCAATAGTCAAAAAAAACGATACCCTTTTTCTTAGGCCCATCCACGTTGAACCTAAAATGGTGCTACAGGATTCGGTTCTGAAAAAAACAAAATCAGGAGGGATTCAGCAGGTAGTGGTTTCAACATTTGAAGTTACGAAGCGCAATAAGAATACCGATCTTTCTTATTTCCTTGTTCCCAAAACCACGGATTTTGTCTATGACCGCCTGCCGCGGGCAAATTATCAGATTCCGTATGATGCCATTTCCCCTGTACGTTCAAGAATCAGTTTCTGGAAAAAGACAAACAGTCTGGGGCTCGATGTGAACCAGGGGACATTTTCCAACTGGAGTGCCGGGGGATACAGCTCGGTTTCGGGAATTGTAAAAGCCGATTTTTCCCGGAAATATGAAAAGGGCAGGACGGTATGGCTTAACGAGCTTAAGGTAAGGTACGGACTGAACAAGCAGGAAAACGTGGAATTGCGTAAGACGGACGACGTTTTAAGCCTGAATTCCGCATTCGGTTATAAGTCTTCTGTGAAATCGAACTGGTTCTATTCGGCCAAGCTTACGTTGAACACGCAGATGGCGAACGGTTATGCATACCCGAATGTAGACAAGCCTATTTCAAGAGCTTTTGCTCCGGCCTATCTTTTTGTGGGTATTGGTTCCGAATATTTCAAGAACGATTTTAAAGCTTATATCTCGCCCGCTACATTGAAATCTACATTGGTATTGGATGATTCTCTTGCAAACAAGGGGGAATTCGGTCTTGAAGGAGGTGTTTTTGATGCCGACGGTAATTTGTTGAGAGCAGGTAAGAAATCACGTAACGAGCTTGGTTTTCTGTTTACCAGCGAATGGAAGAAAAGTGTGATGAAGAATGTTTCGTTAAAGCATAATATCACGCTGTATACCGATTATCTTAACAATTTCGGTAATATAGACGTTGACTGGCAATTGTTGCTGGAAATGAAGGTTAACGACGTTATTAAGGCCACGCTTGGCGGGCATATGATTTATGACGACGATATCAAGAATAAACGGGACGTTAACGGTACACAGGTAACCGAAGGCCCGAGGGTACAATTCAAACAATTACTGAGCGTAGGACTGGTTTATAATTTTTAGATATGAAAGGGATATGGAGTTTTCTTACAGTGCTGTTTTCATGGACTGCGCTGGCACAGGCAACGGACAGTCTGCCTGCATATGAGCGAACGATAAAGGTGAGCGATCCTTTTTACAGGGAAGATCAGTTTTACATCGGTATTACGCACAGTATGCTTATGCAGAAACCGAAAGGGCTTGAGCAACGGTCGATATCCGTTGGAACGAGTTTTGGTTTTTTAAGGGATATCCCCGTGAACAGGCAGCGAACAGTTGCAATTGCTCCCGGAGCGGGCCTGGCCTTCTATAATTTACGGCATAATTTGGTTTTGCTCCATGATGACGGCAATCCTTCGTTTTTAATAGAAAACGATCTGAATAAAAATGTACAGAAACTCACTTATCTTGAAATTCCGTTGGAGTTCCGATGGCGTACTTCCAAAATGCATTCTCATAAATTCTGGAGGGTCTATACAGGTATCAAATACAGCTACCTGTTGAATTCCAGAATCAAGTACGAAGGAGCATATGGTAGAATTGAGACGAAAAAAAATGAACTGCTCAGTAAGTCAAATCTCGGTGTATATGTAACGGCAGGGTTTAATACCTGGAATTTTTATGCCTATTACGGATTCAAACCGCTGTATAAAAAAGGAACGGTAGATGCCGGTGAAAATTATTTCAACATGGTCAATGTCGGATTGATGTTTTACATTTTGTAGAACAGCAGGAACGAGGGCACGAAACCGATGATGGCTCCGAGGATGACTTCCACGTTGGTATGGGCCCGCAGATACAGTCGTGCCGATGCCACGATCCCGATAATAAGCAAGAGAACAGGGAGTACGTAGAACGGATTGAGGTAGTAGGTTGTGGTCTGGTTTACAAACAGCGGGATGGCACTGCATAAACTAGCCACGTGGATGCTGTATTTTCGCTTGAGAAGTACGCTGAAGAATAAAATGGTATAAGAGATGGCATAGCCGGTAAAAAATACTTTTAAGGCGCTATTTGAAGCGTCCTCCCATATTTTAAAGATAAGAATGTTCACGATGATAATGTTGAGGAATACGGGAACGGAGCGCTCTTTTACATTGTCTACCATGATCGTGGATTTTAAAAGCCCGAGCGATTTAAGAAAAAAGTAGATGCACACCGGCAGCAGGCACGTCATAAGGAAGGCCTGGCCTGTTGCAACATAGCGTTCCAAAGGAGCAAAAAAAGCAGCATTTGCCAAGTAGAAACATCCTGTAATCATGGTGGGCACGAAGACAGGATGGAATAGGTAGGATGCTATTTTTGCAAGGTGTTTCATCAGATCTTTTTACGCATTCTCGCTACGGGAATATCCAGCTGCTCGCGGTATTTTGCAACGGTTCTGCGTGCAATAGGGTATCCTTTCTCTTTTAACAGTTCTGCCAGTTTATCATCCGGGTAAGGTTTCTGCTTGTCTTCATCGTCTATGATGTTTTGCAGGATCTTTTTGATTTCGATCGTGGAAACCTCTTCTCCCTGGTCGTTCACCATGGCTTCCGAGAAAAACTCCTTGATAAGCTTGGTACCGTAAGGTGTGTCGACATATTTGCTGTTGGCCACACGCGAGATGGTTGAAATATCCAATCCCACCATATCTGCTATATCCTTCAGGATCATGGGACGTATCTTGGTTTCGTCTCCTTCCAGAAAGTATTCCCTTTGGTATTCAATGATGGCGCTCATGGTAACGAAAAGGGTTTCCTGCCGTTGTTTGATGGCATCTATGAACCATTTGGCACCGTCGAGCTTTTGTTTGATGAACTGTACGGCATCTTTCTGGGCTGAAGATTTCTCGTTTGTGTCCTTATAAGTCTGCAGCATTTCCTGGTATTCTTTGGAAACGTGCATTTCGGGAGCGTTCCGGCTGTTGAGGAACAGTTCTATTTCGCCGTCTTCCACTTTTACGGTAAAATCGGGGATGATATGTTCCACCGCACGCGAGCTTCCGGAAAAACTACCTCCCGGTTTGGGATTGAGCTTCTCTATTTCATCGATCGCCTTGCGCAGTTGCGACTGGGAAACGCCGTATTTTTGCAGCAGCTTGTCGTAATGCTTCTTGGTAAAGGCTTCAAACTGATGTTCTACGATGTTTTTGGCAAGATCTACAGATTCATTGGGGGTACGGTTCTGCAACTGCAGCAACAGACACTCCTGCAGGTCGCGGGCTCCCACGCCGCTGGGTTCCAGTTCGTGAATAATATTTACAAGTACATGCTGAACCTGCTCTTCACTTGCATAAACTCCCTGTGTAAAGGCCATATCGTCTACAATATCCTGAATATCCCTGCGGATATACCCCATATCGTCCATACTGCCTATTAAAAATTCTGCGATGGAACGTTCCTCATCGCTCAGGATAAAGGTGTTGAGCTGGTCGATAAGACTTTGGTGAAAACTTATCTGGGCCTCAATGGGCGAAAAGGTTTCGTCGTCATCGTCGCTGTAATTATTGCTTTTAAGCTTATAATCGGGAATTTCGTCATCGCTGAGGTAATCATCAATATTGATGTCTTCCGTGTCGATATGATCACTGTCGTAATCATCGTAATCGTTATCATCCTGGAATTCATCCGTATCGCCATCTTCATCCTTCCCCGATTCCAATGCAGGATTTTCAACCAATTCTTCTTTCAGTCGCTGTTCAAATGCAAGCGTAGGCAATTGAATCAATTTCATTAATTGAATTTGTTGCGGAGATAATTTCTGTGACAGTTTTAACTGTAAATTCTGCTTTAACATGTATGGTGATCCTTTGGACTAGTGTTAATTAAAAAAGTTTGACACAAACGAATTTATTCAAAAATAGCAAATAAAACGTGTTGTGTCAAACTTAATAAGGTATAAAATCTGTGAAAGATTGTTTAAAATTCTGCGCTCTGAGGCGTTCTTGGGAACGGTATTACGTCGCGGATGTTGGTCATTCCGGTTACGAACAATACCAGTCGCTCAAAGCCAAGCCCAAACCCGGAATGAACGGCAGATCCGAACCTGCGGGTATCAAGGTACCACCAAAGTTCCTCTTCGGCTATATCAAGGGCTTTCATTTTTTCAACAAGCATGTCGTAACGTTCTTCACGCTGTGAACCACCTACGATTTCGCCTATTCCTGGGAATAAGATATCCATGGCGCGAACCGTTTTTCCATCGTCGTTAAGGCGCATATAGAACGCTTTTATTTTAGCCGGATAATCAAAAAGGATGACAGGAGACTTAAAGTGTTTCTCTACAAGGAAACGCTCGTGCTCACTTTGTAAATCAGCACCCCATTCTTCGATGATGTACTGGAATTTTTTGTTTTTATTCGGTTTGGAAGCCTTAAGTATATCGATGGCTTCGGTATAGGATACGCGTTTGAAATTGTTTTCCAGAACAAAATTGAGCTTTTCTATAAGCGTCATTTCAGATCGTTCCGCCTGTGGTTTTGATTTCTCTTCTTCAATCAGACGCTGTTCGAGAAGTTTTAAATCGTCTTCACATTTTTCAAGAGTATATTTTACAACGAACTTGATGAAGTCTTCTGCAAGATCCATATTCGCATCGAGGTCGTTAAAGGCAACTTCCGGCTCAATCATCCAGAATTCCGCCAGATGTCGGGAAGTATTGGAATTTTCAGCACGGAACGTCGGTCCGAAAGTATAGATCGATCCTAATGCCATGGCGTAGGCTTCTCCTTCCAGCTGTCCCGATACGGTAAGGTTGGTGTGTTTTCCAAAGAAATCCTCTTTGTAATTAATGCTTCCGTCCTCATTTCTCGGAGCAGATCCGTCCAAAGGCAATGAAGTAACCTGGAACATTTCTCCTGCTCCTTCTGCATCAGACCCTGTAATAATCGGGGTATTCACATAAAAGAACCCGTTGTCCTGAAAATATTTATGAACAGCGAAAGACAGGGTGCTGCGTACACGCATAATCGCTCCGAACATATTGGTACGGATACGCAGATGCGCATTTTCACGTAAAAATTCCAGAGAGTGCTTCTTAGGCTGGATCGGGTATCTTTCCGGATCAGAATCTCCCAGAATCTCTAAAGATGTTACCTGTAGCTCGTATTTCTGTCCTTTACCCTGGCTTTCCACCAAGGTACCTTTTGCACTGATGGCGGCACCTGTTGTGATGCGTTTAATTGTTTCATCAGAAAAAGCATCCAGTTCCAATACACATTGGATGTTGTGAATGGTAGAACCATCGTTTAACGCAATGAACTGGTTGTTTCTGAACGAACGGACCCATCCTTTTGCGATTACTTCCTGTAAAAGACTTGATCCTGTTAAAAGATCTTTAATCTTGGTATGCTTCATTATTTATATTGCTATAATTAAATATCGGTTTTTTCTAATGGGCAAAGGTACGATTTTTTTGACAGTTTGGTCAGAATAATTTTGAAGGAATATAACCCAAACGGTTTTGCTATCTTTGGTTCCTAAAAAGAATAAAAATGAACTGGGTATTTTTAGTTGTCGGAGGCCTCTTCGAAGTGGCCTTTACATACTGCATAGGACGTGCAAACGGTGCCAGCGGAACCGAGAAATATTTATGGTATCTCGGATTCTTAATCAGTGTATCCATCAGCATGGGATTGCTTATCAAAGCAAGTAAAGAGCTGCCTTTGGGAACAGCCTACGCGGTCTGGAGCGGTATCGGGGCGGTAGGTTCCGTACTTATAGGGATCGTATTTTTTAAAGAGCCGGCCGATTTCTGGCGTATGTTTTTTATTTTTACGCTTATAGGTTCCATTGTCGGACTTAAAATGGTTTCAAGCCACTGATCTTACTATTTCTGAACCTTACGCAATTGATAAGCAAACTTAACAACAACGCTGCCTTCTGACAGCGTTGTTGTTATATTGAGGATGCCCCTATTGGGATTAGTTCTTTAAAAGTATGGGAATCGTTGAGTATATGAAGATCCCTTTCCTGCTGGAATTTCAGGAAGGACGGTACGTTCAGCAATTCCTGCTGTATTGTTTTATCTGCATATTCCGACAGATGGGTAAACGTACTGCCCTCGCTGTCCGTAAATATGGAATATCGGAATTTTGAAGAATCGAGCTTTTTAAAATCTGCAAGAAACAGGGCGATGTTCTGCTTATTCTTTGCGATGAAGTCAGGGCTTATGGTATAGGTAACGATTACATGTATCATGGTTTCTGTTTGGGGGTTAATTATGAGATTGTCCAGGCACCCGGTTTGCGGCTGCCATATCGATATAGTTTAAAAAAGAGTCTGTGTCCAGATTGCTCAGGGTATGGTTCCAGTCGGTTCCCCTCACGATGTGGTTTCGTTGACCCAAAATCCGGGCAGAATATGCGGGATCCAGCAGTTCGTCCTGTTGGCCTAGCAAAACAAGACCGCCTGAAAGCTCATCTGACGGGTCTTTTAACTGTTGAGCAAGTGCAACCGGAAAATCTGGATTGTCCATTTTCCGCTGCACAATGTTTACGAGCGGGTTGATGAGGACAAAAGGCATTGGAAGTTTTCTTAGGTTGAGCCTTTCGAGCAACTGCCAGGTGAAATTACCGCCTGTTGAAGATCCTATAAAGCAAACCGGCTGCGCCCAGTCGACCTGTGAATCAATTTGCTGCAGCAATTCCTTTACGATGTCGGGTTGTAATGCATGCCACTCCAGGGCGATTGCCTTTGCCTTTTTAGAAGCAGCGTGCGCCTTTATTTTTTTAAATTTGGTACTGCCTGCACCAGTAGTGCCGAATCCGTGGATATAGATATACTGCATAGCCTATTTAGAGAATAATGTAATGGTGTATTGGAGGAGGCGGGCATCACCCGGTTCACCGTGACCCGGAACAACCTTGTTGATTTCCGGATACTTTTTTGTAATCTTTCTTACACTTTCGGACCATGCCACCTCATTGGCATCGGCCAGGTTTCCTTTCCCGGCATCGAGTTCCTTGATGAGGCATCCGCCAAACAGAATTTTATCGGTAGCATAATACCCTGTGATATTGTCTTTAGTATGGCCTTCCCCGAAAAAGACGAGTGAAACAGAATCGTTCCCTACCTTAAGGTTTAAGGAGTCCTGAAAACGGTTCTTTGGAACAGCGAATCCTTTGGATTCTGCAATTTCGACCGTTTTGTAATAGGCATAGGAAGGAATCCGGTTTTTATGAAATTCCTCTAAGCCTCCAAGGCAATCCTCATGAAAATGAGTAGGAACTACAGCATTGATACTGCTTTTTAAATCGTTTCGGATCCAGTTGATGAGCAAAGCAGCCGTTTTGTTGTCTGCAGGTGTATCCAGTACAATGGTTTCATTTTCGTTTTTAACGATCATTCCGTTACAGGGAACCTTTCCGAAACTCTGCGTATTCAGATAGGATGTATGAACATATGTATGCGGAGCTACCTGTGTGATGACGAGTTCGGGTGATTCAAAAACGGTTTTGGGAACAAATGCCGCTTCTTTTCTGGACGAACACCCGGAAAATACCGTAATGGTTAGTACCGCTAAAATTAGCACGGATAAAACAATCCGGCCTTTTATAAAATAATTAAACATGTGATTTAATAATAAAGATAAAAAAAACGCTTCGCAAGGAAGCGTAACTGAAAAGGTTAGCCTTTCGTTATTTTATTGTTGACACCCGAAATGCTTGATTTGAGATTGCCATCGGCATTCGAGGATTTTTTATAGTTTACCTTGTTGCCGGTTCCTTCGATATTTACCGTTTTTACATCGTCAACGGTAACGGTATTGTCCACACCTTCAATCTTTATAAGAGTACATCCTCCTACAATGGTTATCTTATTGTTGGTGCCTTCGATCCTTATTGTTTCTTTTCCCGTTGTTTCAACCGTTTTGTTAACTCCGACACCTTCAATAACAATCTCTTCCTGAACGATGCCGGCAGTTGAATCTGTAGACGGATCGTGATTTGGAGTTTTAAAAGACATAAGGCCAAGACAAAGGATGGCTGCTGCTGAAATTACTTTTTTCATAGTTTTTCTTTTTATATAAAGATACAATTTCAGTGCCAGAAAAACGGCTTTATGCTGTTAAAATAGAAAACGATCAGTAGTAAAGATGGAAACCCAGGCGGGTGCAAAGGGCATAATGCTTTTCAAACAAAGTTTCCACAAGATCCCGTACATCAGGAAGATCCTGGTATAGGCCGAAGTACTGCATATCTAAGGCCGCACTTGAAAACGAATTCGTTTCCATATAGCCCGATACCGCTTTCGCACCCGTTACATCCAGAAAATACTGGGCTGTTTCTGAATCCAGGTTGAGGTCTTTGGAATTGGAGAAATGAAGTATTTTACCTTTTAGCTTTCCTTCGAATAGTTCTGCAATTTCCCCTAGCGAATAAATATAACCGTCGATCATTATGTCTTCGCCGTTTCCCTGACAGATAAAATACAGCAGGTCGTAATCCTGAAAGCTACGGTCCTCATACAGCAGTATGTTGAGGCTTTCCTCGAAGCTTTCAATACTGTCGCAGGCTTTGTAAACATTTACAACGCCGTGCTGCCTTACAAGCTGCTCAAGAAAAGGGAAGATGCTGCTTTCCCTATTGTCGTCTACTTCTGCAACGCATTCTAGGCAAAATAATTTCGACTGGTCGTTAGGTAGGTACATAACGTTTTTTTATAAAGATAATAATAAAAAAACCGCTCCTGGGAGCGGCTGTATTTAAACTTTCATGATCTCAGCTTCTTTCTCAACGAAGATGCCGTCGATTCTTTTGATAAAGGCATCTGTAAGCTTCTGGATTCTTTCTTCAGCATCTTTACAGATATCTTCCGAAGTACCTTCTTTTTCCTGCTTCTTGATTTCCGTATTGGCATCCTTACGGGCATTGCGGATGGAAATTTTAGCATCTTCCGCTTCTGTCTTAGCCTGTTTTACGAGATCCTTACGGCGCTCTTCTGTCAATGGCGGGATGTTGATGATGATCGTATCTCCATTGTTCATAGGGTTTAACCCAAGATTGGCCACCATGATGGCTTTTTCAATGGGATGCAGCATGTTTTTTTCCCATGGAGTCACCGTTAAAGTACGGGGATCAGGGACATTGATGTTCGCAACCTGAGAAAGAGCAGTAGCCGATCCGTAATAATCTACAAACACGCTTCCAAGCATCTGAGGATTTGCTTTTCCTGCACGGATGTTTAACAAAGCTTTATTCAGGTGGGCAATAGACCCTTCCATGGATTCTGTTGCCTCGTCGATGATAAAATTGATCTCTTCAGTCATGACTTGTTTATTTTTAGTATACGGTTGTACCAATGTTCTCGCCCTGGCACACTTTTAATAAATTACTTTCTTTATTCATGTCAAAAACAACGATGGGGAAGTTGTTTTCCTGGCTTAAGGTAAAGGCCGTGGTGTCCATGATGTTAAGACCTTTTTCCAGTACCTCGTTAAAGGTAATGTTTTCGTATTTTGTCGCAGCAGGATCTTTCTCCGGATCAGCTGTATAAACACCGTCAACACGAGTACCTTTGAGGATTACGTCTGCACCTACTTCAATACCCCTTAATACAGCGGCAGTATCGGTTGTAAAATAAGGATTTCCGGTACCTGCACCGAAAATTACGATGCGGCCTTTTTCTAAATGGCGCGTGGCGCGGCGTTTTATGTAAGGTTCGGCAATAGCCTCTATTTTTAAAGCCGTTTGCAGACGGGTAGACATTCCGGCGTCTTCAAGAGCTCCCTGAAGTGCCATCCCGTTGATCACTGTAGCAAGCATTCCCATATAATCTCCCTGTACACGGTCCATACCCTTACTCGCTCCCGCAACTCCTCTAAAAATGTTTCCTCCACCAATTACAATGGCAATTTCAACCCCCAAATCATAAATTTTTTTGATTTCTTGTGCGTATTCAGACAGGCGAACGGGATCGATCCCGTATTGGTTGTCACCCATTAATGCTTCGCCACTTAATTTTAAAAGTATTCTTTTGTATTTCATTGTGTGGAAAAAATTTATGCAAATATACAATTATTGCTATTTTTAGGAAGTTAATTACTCCAATTTGTGCTTTATTTTTTCAAAAGACTCCTTTGCTTCTTCATAACCTATAATGAAAATTTCTTCCATGCGCTTCTTGGAAGTTTCAAACGTACTGTATTCCGAAAGCTTCTCGGGCTGGATATGCCAGTCGCACAGTTCGTTCTGAGGAGCGGCGTTCTGCATCATCATAATTTCAAAAGCGCGCAGCGCGACAGCTTTGATCGACTGAAAACGGGAATTGTCTTTATAGGTCAGTACCGGATTTACATTACTGCCGATGAGGAAATCGCAGCGCCCCTGTATGGTGTTCACGGGATAATTGTTGAGTATGCCTCCGTCACTGTATGCCTTATCGTTGATCAATACGGGGGAAAAAACACCCGGAAAGGCACTTGAGGCTAATACGGCATCGACGATACGTGTTTTTTTATGAAAAATTTTAAGCTTGCCGCGTTTGATTTCAGTAGCGGAAATGTACAGTTCTTTCTCAAGATCCATTAAGATTTTATCGTCAAAAACATTTTTAAGGTAACGTTCAAATTTATTGGCATCCAGGAACCCTGCTTTGGTGAACGACAGATGGCTCCAGTTGAACAGGCTTACCGATTTGAAAAAATCCAATATTTCCATAGGTTTCTTTCCAAAGGCATAAAGGCTTCCTACGATGGATCCGGCACTTGTTCCGGAAATAATTTCGGGTCGGATTTCCTGTTCCTCCAGAAACTGTAAAACTCCGGCATGTGCAATTCCCTTGTGTCCGCCACCCGATAATGCAATGCCAAATGTTGAGGTATATTTCATGAGTTTTATTTACTTTGCATTAAAATTACAAATAATGAAATCTATTTTCCAACAAGCTTATCAAAATTCTATGACATACGATGCATACCGTGCGTTAATAGATGATTTAATTTCTGAAAATAAAAGTACAGGTCATGAACAAAGCGACTTTTTGTTTGATTTTACCAAGTTGAACCAGCAACGTATGAAACGATTGAATAAAACGCAGGTTTTGTTGCCGGAAGTTGAGGAAGAAGTGAAGAAGATCGGAAAAAAACAGGTGTGGCTTGTTCTAACGGAAAGCTGGTGTGGAGATGCAGCACAAAATATACCTGTATTGAAGAAAATGGCCGATGAAAATCCCATGATCGATTTGCGCATGGTTTTAAGGGACGATAATGATGAACTGATGCAGCGTTACCTGACGAACGGTGGGCGTTCCATTCCAAAACTCATTGCCGTTTCGGAAGATCTGTCCGAAGAATTGTTTACCTGGGGACCAAGGCCTCAGGGTGCACAGGCTGAGGTTAAACGACTGCTTGAATTGTACGGAGGTTTTACACCTGAAGTAAAGGAAGGAATTCAGGTATGGTACAACAACGATAAAGGAATTTCTATGCAGAAGGAGATGCTGGAACTAATAAAAAAGCCGGTATAACCGGCTTTTTTATTTAAGTACTTCGTGCGTGGGTACGCCGGCAACGCTGTTAGTCTGCCTTATGGCTTCTGCATCTTTGTAATCCAGCCATTCCTGCCCTTTTCTTTTACGCATAAAATTGTCGTAATAACGGTTGAAAACCACATTCTTAAATCCCCTGAACAGATTTCCAGGCCTTCCGGCCAGAGAACGCAGGCTAAGTGAGAATCCCGGTGTTTCGTATTTCATATAATGCCACCAGCCTTCCGGCATATAAAGCATTTCCCCGTGCTCAAGATGCGTGATGTAAGGATTAACCTTTTTAAGCGCCGGAAAACGCTCAAAATCGGGGTTTTCAAAATCAATATCTTCATGGCAGATCCAGGAATAAGGAAGCCGGTACATATATTTCGTCTCCTTCGGATCAACCAGTATGCATTGCTTCCTGCCATTGAAGTGGAAATGAAAGATATTCGGATAATCAATATCGTAATGCATAAATACTTTAGCATCCTCACCGCCGAAAAACACGAGCGGCAGGCTTTTAATCAGGCGGATCCCCAGATCGGGCCATTTCATATCCTCCTTCATGGAAGGCGCATCCTTCATGAGGTTGTATAAAAATATTCTGAGGTCTGTAGGACCTTTTTCAAGGATGTCGATGTATTCAGCCATCGTCATTGTAAAATCCGGCTCATTTACTTTTTTGGTGTAATCCGTTTTTCTGCTGTCGTAAAGCGGAACCGTTTCGTCTCCCGCGATTTTCCGGATGAAATCCAGGTTCCATTTCGTGAAGGCAGGCCAGTCCTCTATCTGGTTTGTAATAACCACCGGCTTCTGCTTTTTATAATAATTTTCTATGAACTCCTTTTTCGTAAGTTTTGTTACGCGTTCAATCTCGTTATAATGAAAACCCATACATGAACCGGTTTAAAATCCGGAATGTATAAATGTAGTGAAATAATCTCCGAATCGGCAATTTTATTAAAAATAGTAGGCAGTCTTACTTTCGGATGATTACAGCGATTTTGTTTCGTGAAGTTTTTGAAAAGCTTCCTCTGTTGCTTTCGTTATGTTGGAATGGATACCGTTACCTGAACTAATCCTGTGGACTCCGAGAAGCGCAAATTCTTCATAATTTTTAAGCCCTTCTTTTAAAAAGACGTTCAATGGAAGGGAAGTGGCACTGAGAACAGCCTTTATATCCGAATCTTCATTGATGAGGGGAACAAAGAATCCGTCTGCTCCTGCATCCTCATAAATTTTAATTCGTTTGAGGGTTTCTCCAATTGCATCGGGGTGCTTGGTTGTATAGGTATCAATGCGTGCGTTGATGAAAAGATCTTTTCCTTTGGACCTGAGATGAGATTTGACCGATTTTATTTTACGGGCCAGCAACGAAGCGTCTCCAAGTCTGCGTTGGCTGCCGCTGGTAAGTCCGTCTTCGAGATTAATGCCAAGTACGCCGGCATCTGTAAGTTGTTCAGCATAATTGTTCAGCAGCTCCGGATCGTCGGTATATCCTGATTCAATATCCGCAGATACCAGGAGAGCGGTAGATTTTACGATTTTCTGTACTATGCGGAACATTTCCTCAAAAGGAATGATTTCGCCGTCTTCGTAACCCAGCATATTGGCAATGGCATGGCTGGAAGTGCCAATGACCTGGAAGCCTGCTTTTTCGGCAGCTTTGGAACTGATCGCGTCCCATGTGTTGGCTATTAATAACGGTTTGTCCTGATAATGCAGGGATCTGAATTTTTCAATACTCATAGCTTATGATTTTTCTGTTTCCCATACAAAATACGATTTTTTCGCAACATAAAAAAATCGTTCTGCGGAACAAAACGATATCATAACTTTAAAAGTTTAAGAGATTGCAGCTACCTGTATTGCAGCTCGTGGAGCTTTATTTTTGCATCAAGGCTCATTCCTCCAGGATTGCAACCCGGCTTCCCTTCCGGAATCTCTATTCCGCGCTGTGCAAAGTGCTCGATCCATACCGGGAAAAATTTCTCAGAACCAGGCTCTTTATAAGTCATGGGAAACAGCTGGAAAAAAGGCTTGTCACGATTGGCTGCTTTGAAAGCATCATATACGAGTTCCGAACAATAGTATTTGCCGTTGTCGTAAAGGAAATCGTTGTCATAAGGTACTCCTAGCTGACTTTCGCAAAAAGCCAGAACAACAGGTATAAGCTTTGCGTGTTTTTTCTTTAATTTTCCAACATATACCGGTTTTTTCGTATAGGAAAGAAATGTTGCAATGGGTGTTTTAACGACTGCTTTACCGATTGCTTCGTATACGAAGAAATCCTTGTTATTTGTTATAGTGACGATTCCCATGTGGTTAAAGTCTATATCATCATATCCCGAAGTTACCGCATTGATGGCGTCGCACATTCCGCCGCATTCAATGTTAATGAATAACAGGTCGCCCTTTTGAAGTTTAGGGAACTGTGCAAAGGTAAAAAAGGGGATAAAGAAAAGAAAAAGCCATTTTTTCATGGTGGGAGCTGCGTCATTTTAGTTGAAACCTGAAAAAACTTATGCCTTTTCCTTAAAATCAGGAATGTACCTTTTTTCAAAGGCAATTGGGTCTACAGCCTCTTCAACCGAAAAATGACCGATTTTTGTTCTTCTCAAGGCCGTTAAATGACCTCCCGAATACAAGGCTTTTCCAAAGTCAAAGGCAAGGGAACGAATATAGGTTCCTTTGCTGCATACCACCCTGAAATCAATTTCGGGCAAAGCAACCCTGGTTATTTCAAATTCGCTGATTTCGATTTTTCTGGATGGGATTTCGACTTCTTCTCCGGCACGGGCGTGCTCGTAAAGACGCTTTCCATCCTTTTTTAAAGCAGAAAAAATCGGGGGATGCTGATCGATTACGCCGATGAACTTATGACGTGTTTCTTCAATGAGCGCGTCTGTAATGTGTTGTATAGGGAACGTTTCGTTGATTTCGGTTTCAAGGTCGTAAGACGGGGTGGTGGCCCCAACGGTAATGGTTCCGGTGTATTCTTTAACCTGTCCCTGAAGTTCCTGTATTTTTTTTGTGAATTTACCAGTACAGATAATCAGAAGGCCCGATGCAAGGGGATCGAGCGTACCGGCATGACCTATTTTAAATTTTTTGGGCAGCCCTACGTTTTTGAGTAAAGCATATTTTATTTTGTTTACCGCCTGGAATGAGCTCCAGGTAAGTGGTTTGTCAATAAGAAGCACCTGTCCTTCTAGGAACTGTTCTTTTGTTAGTGGTTCCATCTAGTTGTTTGAATAGAAATAAATAAGCAGTCCGATACCGATGATGATGCGGTACCAGCCCCAGAATCTGAAACCGTATTTGGTAAGCACAGAAATAAACGTTTTTACGGCGACAAGGGCTACTATAAAGGCGACAAGGTTCCCTATTATGAATACGTTGATGTTTTCCTGTGAGGAGAAGATCATTTCGTATCCTTTCTGGGCATTTTCCGTTCCCTGCCCCCAGGTCTTAACGAAAACAGAGTATACCGTAACGGCCAGCATGGTAGGCACGGCCAGGAAAAATGAAAATTCAGCTGCAGCCTTCCTGCTCAGCCCCTGTGTCATCCCTCCGATGATGGAAGCAGCAGAACGCGACGTACCGGGCATCATAGCCAGGCACTGCCAGAAACCGATTGTGACCGCCTTTTTAATGGAAATCTGTTTTTCGTCATGTATAACAGGATTTTTAAACCATTTGTCTACAAAAAGAAGCACGACACCTCCCAATACCAGAACAGAAGAAATAGCGATCTGGTTGCCCAGTACGGCTTCGATCTTGTCGTCGAGAAGATAGCCCAATACAAGAGCAGGAATTACGGCACAGGCAAGTTTAATGTAGAAGGAAAGGTTTTTAAAATCAAAGAATTTTTTCCAGTACAGCACCACAATCGAAAGGATGGCTCCGAATTGTATGGAAACCTGAAACATTTTAAGGTACTCGGTTTCTTCCATTCCCATTAATGCCGCGGTAAACCCCATATGGGCCGTGGATGAAATAGGCAGATATTCGGTTAAACCTTCAACAATCGCAATGATGACGGCTTGAAGTAAATCCATTTAAAAAGTTTTTAAGATTGTTTTTTAGGTGTTTTGAATATGGAATAAATACAGATTCCAAAGCCGATAAAGATAACGGTAGGAGCCAGGCGTATTCTGCGGAAACTGAAAACTTCCTCGTTGAATACGTTGGGATCGGTACTGTTACCGCCGGTCATTAATAAAAATCCTAAAGCAATGACCACCACACCGATAAGCAGGATGAGGTAATTTTGTTTTTCGAATAAAAACGATTTTTCAGGTTTGTTTTCCATAAGATTATAAGTATAAATCGTCTGATTTTAAATTCAGGAAGCGTTGTGTGGCAAAATATGTACTGATGTAGGTAATGACGATTCCGAGTATAAATACGGTGCCGCATACCAATACGATAGATTTTACATCGCTCATGAGCCCAAGTGTAGGCAGCTTGTTATCAGCATACGCCGTCAGGGCAAGTATTCCCACAATAGCAAGAGCCGAGCCAATCATGCCGAGCTTTACGCTGTTCCAGATAAAAGGTTTGCGGATGAAGGATTTTGTAGCACCTACCATCTGCATGGTTTTAATGATGAAGCGTTTGGAATAGATCGAAAGTCTTAGGGAACTGTTGATAAGAAGCATAGCAATCACAGCGAAAAAAGCGCTGATGATGAGTACCCAGAAACTTATGGTCTTGATGTTTTTGTTTACAAGATCAACAAGTTGCGAATCGTAAACGACCTCGTCTACAAGTGGATTTTCCTTAATGGAAATTTCAATTTCCTTTATAGAGTCTTTTTCAACGTATGCACCGTTGAAATGTAAGTCGAAGGAATGCTGTAAAGGGTTGAACCCCAGGAATTTTACGAAATCTTCACCTATGGTTTTCTGATGGGTGTTGGCTGCAGAATCCTTATGTACGAAGGTCAGGTCCTTTATGAATTTTTCCTTGCCCAGATCGGTCTGGTAAACAGCCAGTTGTTCTTCTGTTACATTATCTTTGAAATAGATGGACATAGGGATGTTTTCCTTAAAGTTATTGGAGATTTTTTCGTAGTTAATTACGAACATCCCCAGGGATCCCAAAAGAAATAGAACTAAAAAAATACTTAAAATAACCGAAAAGTAAGATGAAAGTAATCTGCGCTTCTGATATTTTTCGTACGATGTAGCCATAGCAATTATAATTTTTGGCTAAAATACAAAACTAAAAGTATTTAAAACAGCCTGTAAGGGAATAATGTTTAATTTTGTGATTCATTTATAAAAATTTTAGTAATACAAAATTCTGATGAAATACAATCCGAACGAAATAGAGGCCAGGTGGCAGAAATATTGGAGCGAAAATGAAACGTTTAAAGCAGAAAACAATTCCGACAAACCTAAATATTATGTGTTGGACATGTTTCCTTACCCGTCGGGTGCAGGCTTACACGTAGGTCATCCGCTGGGATACATTGCCTCGGATATTTATGCGCGTTTCAAACGTCATCAGGGTTTCAACGTACTGCATCCGCAGGGATACGATTCCTTCGGGCTGCCGGCGGAACAATATGCGATTCAGACAGGGCAGCATCCTGCAATCACTACAGAAGCTAACATCAGCAGATACAGGGAACAGCTGGATAAGATCGGATTTTCATTCGACTGGTCCAGGGAAGTACGTACTTCAACTCCCGAATATTATAAACATACACAATGGATATTCATCCAGTTGTTCAATGCCTGGTACAATAAAAATACAGACAAGGCGGAACGAATAGAAGATTTACGCAATCATTTTGCCGCGCACGGAAATGCGGATGTTAAGGCTGTTTGCGATGAGCATACCGATTTGTTTACAGCTGCGCAATGGAATGCTTTAACAACTGAAGAGCAGGAGAAGGTTCTTTTAAAATACCGTTTGACATATCTTGCAGAAACAGAGGTGAACTGGTGTCCTGCATTGGGAACGGTTCTTGCTAATGATGAAATCATCAACGGGGTTTCGGAACGGGGCGGACATCCTGTTATACGTAAGAAGATGACGCAGTGGAGCATGCGTATTTCGGCTTATGCCGAGAGGCTGTTGCAGGGGCTTGATACGATTGACTGGAGTGAATCGATCAAGGAAGCACAGCGCAACTGGATCGGGAAATCGGTTGGAGCCAGTGTATCTTTCAATGTAAAGGGAACGCAGGGAAGCGCTCCGTACAGCATTGACGTATTTACGACACGCCCCGACACGATTTTCGGAGTTAATTTTATGACCCTTGCGCCAGAGCACGAGCTTGTATCGCAGATTACGACTCCCGACCGGAAGGCTGAAGTGGATGCCTATATCTCGGCAACGGCAAAACGTTCGGAAAGAGAGCGTATGGCAGATGTTAAAACTATTTCGGGCGTATTTACAGGGGCTTATGCCGAGCATCCTTTTACCAAGGAACCGGTTGCCATATGGATTGGCGATTATGTGCTGGCAGGATACGGAACAGGAGCCGTGATGGCGGTTCCGTGCGGTGACGAGCGCGACTATAATTTTGCAAAACATTTTGCCGGAGCAGAAGGTATGCCGGAGATACGCAACATTTTTAATCAGGACATATCGGAAGGAGCTTATACTGAAAAAAGCGGTTTTGAACTGCAGAATTCTGATTTCCTTAACGGTCTTGGGTACAAAGAAGCTACCCGGAAAGCTGTGGACGAACTGGAACGCATCGGGCACGGAAGAGCAAAGGTAAATTATCGCCTGCGTGATGCTGTTTTTTCACGCCAGCGTTACTGGGGGGAACCTTTCCCAGTATATTATGTAAACGGGCTTCCTAAAATGATAGAGGATGCGCATTTGCCTGTGTTGCTGCCGGAGGTAGAGAAATACCTTCCGACGGAAGACGGACAGCCGCCTCTTGGAAATGCAGCTGTATGGGCGTGGGATACTGTAAAGAATGAAGTGGTTGACAACAGCCTTATCGATCATGTTACGGTTTTTCCTTTGGAACTCAACACCATGCCGGGTTGGGCCGGAAGCTCCTGGTACTGGCTGCGTTATATGGATGTGGCCGCAGAAAACGAGCTTGCAGCAAAAGAGGCCATTCAATACTGGCAGAACGTTGATTTGTATATAGGTGGAAACGAACATGCCACAGGGCACCTTCTTTATTCCCGCTTCTGGAACAAATTCCTGAAGGACATGGATATTGTGCCTACGGAAGAACCTTTCCGTAAGCTTATTAATCAGGGGATGATACTTGGAACATCGGCATTTGTTTATCGTATAGAAGGAACAAATACTTTTGTGTCGAAAGGAAAAATGGCAGATTACAAAGTACAGCCTATCCATGCAGATGTTTCCCTGGTAAACGCTTCATCCGAACTGAATATAGAAGGGTTCAGGAACTGGCGTCCTGATTTTGCCAGTGCAGAATTCATCCTGGAAGATAATGGAACGTATCTTGTGGGACACGAAGTGGAAAAAATGTCCAAATCCAAATTCAACGTCGTAAACCCTGATGATATATGTAACGAATACGGAGCAGATACATTGCGTTTATACGAGATGTTCCTAGGCCCACTTGAACAGGCCAAACCATGGAATACCGCCGGAATTACCGGCGTATACGGATTCCTTAAAAAATTATGGAAGCTGTATACAGACGAGACGGGAGTTGTTGTGACAGATGAGGAACCGACCGGGGAAATGTATAAATCCCTGCATAAAACGATTAAAAAGGTAACAGAAGATATTGAAAACTTCTCTTTTAATACGTCGGTTTCCCAGTTTATGATCTGCGTCAATGAGCTCACACAGCAGAAGTGCCGTCATCGTGCGATCCTGGAACCGCTTGCGGTAGTGGTATCGCCTTATGCACCGCATATAGCAGAAGAATTATGGGCACTGCTGGGACATACGGAATCGGTTTCAAAACAGCCTTTTCCAGTATTCGATGAGCGTTACCTAGTGGAAAGTTCCAAAGAGTACCCGGTGTCTTTTAACGGAAAAATGCGTTTCAAGATAGAGCTTCCGCTTGATCTTACAGCTGCGCAGATTGAAGCCATTATCATGGCTGATGAGCGCACCCAGGCACAGCTTCAGGGAAAAACACCTAAAAAAGTTGTCATCGTACCGGGTAAAATCATTAATATAGCCGGTTTTTAATACAAAAATGCCTTGCCACTGCAAGGCATTTTATTTTTGGTCTGTTTTTTGATTTGACAGCAGAAAAACAGATCTTTCATGAAAACTTTTATACTTTTAAGCGCATTATTTGCTTCGACATTATCTTTTTCCCAAAACGGTAAAAACGATCTTGGAATTTTTGCAGGTGCTTTCCTGCAGCCCGTGTTTAACCAACAACTTGTGAGCGCCAACCTTTCGGGCCGCTATTATGTTACTGATGCTTTTTCCGTGGGAGGGCAGATGCTCTATACGAATAAAAAAGGCCGGAACGGCTACGGTTATGATACAGACAGAACCTTATTGCATGTATTTACCTTTAGCGTGCCGCTGCAATATGATGTGGTGGCTACCGAAAAAATGAACATCGGGCTGGGATTTTCCAACGGGATTCTGCTTACGACGCTAAGAAACCGAAATGAAGTCAAGGAATATACTTCTTATGATTCCGACACGGGTATTACTACCGTAATGCGTATGCCTGTTCGCTTGAACAGGGATGCTTATTACGTGCTGACGCCGAATGTGGACTTTTCATATAAACTGCTGCGGATGGATGAAGATTCGTCTATGTACCTTACAGGTAACCTAGGATATCAGATGGCGTTTGGAGGCGGTGATTTCACGAAAATGAGGGACTTTACAAATTATGTAGTATCTTTAGGCATCACATTTAAAGGGACACTAGACTGATTATGAAAAATACAAAACCTGTTTTTTACATCTTTATGGGCATTGTCGTCATTATCGTTATTTTAATGTTCGGATTGCCATTGTACAACGTCTGGCAGCAGGAAATGGCGGGAAAGGCTGAAATGGCGAAGGCAGAACAAAACCGGAAAATCCTTATTGAAGAAGCCAAGGCCAGACTTGAGGCTGAAAAGCTCAATGCGCAGGCCGAAGTGGAACGCGCAAGGGGAATGGCCGAGGCTATGCGCCTCGAAAACGGCACGTTGAACACGACCTATAACCAGTACCTCTTTATCCGCACATTGGAAAAACTTGCAGATAAAGGTGATTTACCCCAGATCATCTATATGCCTTCTGAGGGATTGGTACCGGTTATGGATGTAAGCAAAAAATCTAAAACAGCCGAATAATGGGATTTAAAGATTATCTGATCCTGTTACTCATTGTTGCGGTTTGCTATTTCTGGTTCCAGATGCGGAAATACAGGCAGATGATTGAAGATTATCACAAATCTACAGGATACCTTGAGCGCAAGTACGAAACAATCGAGCTCGAAAATATTGATACGCGCCTGAATCCCCATCTGTTCAAGAATATACTCAATTCCATACAGTCACATGCTTATCAGTCGTATTATACCATTGATAAGTTGTCGAACGTGCTGGACTATGTGCTTTATAAAACCCCGAAACAGTATGTAACCCCACGTGATGAGATCAATTTTATCAAAAACCTTATCGAGATTAACAAGATAAAGCTGAGTCCGCTTTTTGACCTGCGTACGAAAATAAACGTAGACGAGCGCGATACCTTCCTGGAGCGCAAGGTAATTGCCCCCCTGGTAACGATAGATCTTATAGAAAATGCCTTTAAGCATGCCGATACACAGAGCGAAGATGCCTTTATATCTATTCTCATTGAATTGAAGGATGGTCATTTTACCTTAGCTGTTTCGAATAAAATATCCGCTAAATCCCCGTTGAAGAAGCAAAGCAGCGGTATCGGGGTCAACAGCCTTGAAAAGCGCCTAAAACACCTGTATCAGGACCGTTACAGGCTGAACAGGGTTGTGGATGCTACAACATATGCGGTTTCCCTTAAAATAAAATTAGAAGAATAATGTTACGATGTGTTTTGTTGGATGATGAATTGCTGGCGTTACAGTACCTTAAACTGTTGTGTGAGCAGATTGATGATGTGGAAGTGGTAAGGGCGTTTAACAGCCCGGAAAAATTTATTCAGGAAAAGGACGAACTGGAATTTGATGTATGTGTGCTCGATATTGAAATGCCCGGGATCAACGGTTTGCAGATAGCCAATCTGCTCAACGGGAAACACGTCATCTTTACGACGGCCTATAAAGATTATGCCGTGGATGCTTTTGATCTGGAAGCGGTAGACTATATCACAAAACCGGTTCAGAAGGACCGGCTGGAAAAAGCATTCCGTAAGGTAGACCGGATGCCGAAAGAAGGAAAAGGAGGTTCTGATTTTATTACACTAAATTCAGAAAAGGGAAAAAGCGTTATTCAGACGCAGGATATTTTTTATATAACGGTTTCGGAAGTGGACAGTAGGGATAAAGTGATCTTTTTTATAGACGGCTCTCATCTCATCGTTAAGAACAGTTCATTTGAAAAGCTGTTGGAACTGCTTCCCCAGCGGCAGTTCTGCCGTATTAACAAACGTGAAATCATGTCCATGCGCTGTGTGAACTACTACTCGCACGATGAAATTGTTTCCAAGATTTCGCATGAAGGAAAACCTAAGACTTTTACCATTGGAATGAATTACAGGAACGACTTTCTTTCGCTGTTGTAACTTTTTGTTACATTTTTCCTCTGCTTTGTTACATTTGGTTCGGATTGTTTTACACTAACTGCTGAACCGTAACGGGGATTTCAGACTTTTGTACGCAAATCAAAACTAAAGATCAATGCGTAAGTACAAAAACACTATTTTTTATGCCCTTGTGATTATTGTATTTTCTTTCCTCATGTATTTAACTGTAAGGAAGGGAACTACTTTGGAAGTGGACGTGGTTCAGATCACTTCCGATAAGAACAACTGGGAGGAATTTATAGATTCATTTCTTAAAAACCTGCATCACCCTTTAGCTTTACTGTTACTTCAGATTATTGCCATCGTCATAATAGCCCGTTTTTTCGGGTGGCTCTTCAACAAGATAGGGCAGCCGTCGGTGATTGGGGAGATTATTGCGGGGATTGTATTGGGGCCCTCCTTGTTCGGGTTGTATTTTCCTGAAGCTTCTGCGGCGCTTTTTCCTGCAGCTTCGCTTGGAAACCTTCAGCTTTTAAGTCAGGTGGGATTAATCCTGTTCATGTTTGTAATAGGAATGGAACTGGATTTGAAAGTGCTTAAAAGCAAGGCCCATGATGCAGTGGTTATAAGTCATGCAAGCATTATCATCCCGTTCGCGCTTGGAATGGTACTGGCTTACTTTACCTATACGAGTTATGCTCCGGAAGGAATCAACTTTTTGTCGTTTGCCCTTTTTATGGGGATAGCCATGAGTATTACAGCTTTTCCGGTACTCGCACGGATTGTCCAGGAACGGGGTATACAAAAAACAAAACTTGGAACAGTGGTGCTGACTTCTGCAGCTGCAGATGATATTACGGCCTGGTGCATACTGGCGGTTGTAATCGCTATTGTTAAGGCCGGATCTTTTGTGAGTGCGCTTTATGTTATTGCACTAGCGGTAGTATATGTGCTTATAATGTTAAAACTGGTACGCCCGTTTTTAAAGCATATCGGAACACTGAATAAAAACAACAAGGCTTTGAGCAAACCGGTGGTTGCTATCTTTTTGCTCGTGCTCGTGTTGTCTTCCTATGCTACCGAAATTATCGGTATCCACGCCTTGTTCGGAGCATTTATGGCCGGTGCCATTATGCCTGATAACCACAAATTCCGTCAGATATTTGTAGAGAAGGTGGAGGATGTTGCGGTTATTCTGTTCCTGCCGCTGTTCTTCGTCTTTACCGGGCTTAGAACGGAGATTGGCTTGCTTAACGATTGGCAGCTTTGGAAAATGGCCGGGCTTATCATACTGGTTGCCGTCACAGGAAAATTCATAGGAAGTGCCGTTGCTGCCAAATATGTAGGTCAAAGCTGGAAAGACAGCCTAACCATCGGGGCTTTGATGAATACGAGGGGGCTAATGGAACTTGTTGCCCTCAACATCGGATTCGAACTTGGGGTACTCACACCTGAAGTTTTTGCCATGATGGTGATTATGGCACTGGTTACGACCTTTATGACGGGACCGGCGCTGGATTTGATCAATAAGGTCTTTAGAGATAAAGATACTGGTGCAGGAGAGGTGCTGAATGAGGTGAAGTTCAAAATCCTTTTTTGCTTTGAGCAGATTTCCACGGGGAAGAACCTTCTGAAGCTGGCCAACATGTTTACCAAAAGCCAGCATGAAAGAAGTACGATTACGGCGCTGCATCTTGTAAACAGCAGCGATGTGGATATATTGGATGATAAATACGAGGAAAAGGTTTTCAACCCTATTGAAGCGGAAGCACACCAGATGAACCAGGAGCTTGTTAACCTTTACAAGGTATCAACGGATATTGATTCGGAAATTGTGGAAGTAGCACATAAAGGAAATTATGATCTTATCCTGATGGAGCTCGGCTCTTCAATATACGACGGTACCATACTTGGAAGGCTGCTGGGGTTTACCACGAGAATTGTAAATCCGGAAATCATTGTGGACAAGGTAACGGGAAGGGAAAAGCTGTTTGATTATTCGCCATTCGATGATAAGACGCGTTATGTGATCGCAAATTCTAAAGTTCCAGTCGGAATTTTCATCGACAAAAACCTGGAAACCGTAAATAAGATCTTTGTTCCGTTTTTTCATGAAAGCGATAAAAAGCTGATTCCTTTTATCCTGAAGTTTATTCAGAATAACGATTCGCAGGTCATCATCATGGATATGAACGGCCATCTGAAAAACAATACGTTTGTCAAAGAAGAAATTCGTTTGATCGAGCAGGCAAAGCCCAATCATATCATTGTGCTTACCGACGTACAGATTGACCTGAACTTCATACAGCAGCAGGACCTGATCCTGACTACGGTTTTGTCGTGGAGGAAAATGATTGATAAAAAATACAACTGGTTAAAGAATACGACTTCGCTTTTGTTGATTAAACCTTAGGAAGGATGGAAGCCGTAAAGAAAATTATCACATACCTGCTGCTGATGCTGTACTTTGTTATAACCGGAGTACTCTTTGGTTTTGTATTGGGTGTGATGTGGATTTATTTTTACTTTACAAAAGAAAAAAAGGCAGTGTTGTAAACACTGCCTTTTTTAATGCTTGAGTTTTACCACGAAGGCATCGGGGTATTTTGCCTGTATTTTTTTGAGAAGGTTTTCAGCTTCGATCTTGTTCTTAAAATTGCCTACGACCAGTTTGAATTTGGGATTGGCAAAAATAATGGTTGCGTCTATTTGTGGGTATTGTGCTGTAAATTCCTTATAAAGGGGTTCTACTTCTTCTTTGAGTCCGTTTTTGAGCTGAACGGAGAAATTTGTGTACAGGGAAAACTGATTGTTCTGGTTCATTTTTCGCTGTAACAATAGGTCTATGGTTTCCTGTTCGCTGTTTGTTAATATTTGAGTTTGCGCAAAGCTATCTGATTGTGCAATAATTGTTAAAAAAATCGTAAAAAAAAGTTTATGAGTTCTTAAAATATTCATACTGAGTAAATTTTAAACAAAATTAAAAAATATTCAATTACGGGGGCTTTAAGTTTTTATTTAGAATTATTATAAATTAAATTTTGGTTTTCATTAAGCTTTATAAACTGCATCTTATGTTGTATTTTTGTCCCAGTTTATAAATAAGGTAGAGTAGAATCTGTAGTAAATACAGGGGAAATTAGTACCAAAATTAGTTGATAATCATTCTTTAACTATGAAAAAAGTGGGTAACCATAATTCGTTTTCAAGGATTCTTTTCTTGTGTTTAGCATTTATGCTAACATTCTCTACAGCGTCTTTTGCCCAAGACGCTGCAAAAGGTAAAGAGTTGTTTAATGCAAACTGTGCGGCTTGTCACAAGTTAGATGCAAATTCTACAGGTCCGGCGTTAAGAGGGGTTGTAGACCGTCATCCGACAGAGTGGTTGCACAAATGGATTAAAGACAGTTCCGGATTAATTAAATCGGGAGATGCAGCGGCAGTAAAATTGTTCAATGAGTGGAAGAAGGTTCCTATGAACTCGTTTCCTAACTTGTCTGATGAGGATATCGATAACATCATCGCCTACACTTCAACAGAAAAGGAAAAACCGGAAGTTGTTCCAGGAGCTGCGGGAGCAGCCGGCGGAGAGGCAACAGGCGGTATTTCCCAGACAGTAGTTTTAGCCGGTTTGGTTGTAGTACTGGCTATGTTGGTTGTAATGCTTGTTTCTGTTAGAAGAGTTTTAAATAAAGTAGCCAATAAAAATAATTTAACAACAACTGAGACAAAATGTCTTCCGATCTGGAAAGCGTTTGTTAAAAACCAGTTCCTTGTGATTACTGCAGTTATCATGTTGTTGTTGACAGGAGCCTATTTTGCATTCGGGTTTATGATGCAGGTAGGGGTGGATCAGAACTATGAGCCGATCCAGCCAATCCATTTCTCACATAAAATTCACGCCGGTGAAAACGGCATCGACTGTAAATATTGCCACTCTTCGGCAAGAACGTCAAAAACTTCAGGTATCCCGTCTATGAATGTTTGTATGAACTGTCATAAAAACATCACAGAGTTTACAGGTTCTAAAGATTCTGTTTATTTGGATTACTCTAAAGAATTCTACACAGCTGAGATCAAGAAAATTTACGATGCAGTAGGTTGGGATCCGGCAACACAATCTTACACAGGTAAAGAAAAACCGGTTAAGTGGGTTCGTATTCACAACTTACCAGATTTTGTGTACTTTAACCACTCTCAACACGTTTCGGTTGCAGGTTTGGAATGTCAGACATGTCACGGTCCTGTTGAATCAATGGAAATCATGAGACAGCATTCTCCTTTAACAATGGGATGGTGTATCGAGTGTCACCGTGAAACAGAAGTAAACGTTAAGGATAACGCTTACTATGCGAAAATTCACGAAGAATTATCTAAAAAGTACGGTGTTAAGAAATTAACGGCTGCGCATTTAGGTGGTTTGGAGTGTGGTAAATGTCACTATTAATAATAATTTAAGAAGCTAATATATATATACAATGGCATCAAACAAAAAATACTGGAAAAGTGTTGAGGAGCTTAACGAGAACAGTTCTATTGTTGAGAGGCTAAGAAACAATGAGTTTGTTGAAGAAATCCCTACAGAGGAATTTCTTGGAGATAAGAACGCTTTGTCTTCTTCATCTACGACTCGTAGAGACTTTTTAAAGTACGTTGGTTTTTCCACAGCTGCAGCTTCTTTAGCAGCTTGTGAAGGACCTGTGAAAAAGTCAATTCCTTATGTATTTCAACCAGAAGAAATTGTTCCTGGAGTTGCAGATTACTATGCAACAACAGTTGCTGATGGTTTCGATTTCGTAAACGTTTTAATCAAAACACGCGAAGGTCGTCCTATTAAGGTAGAGAACAATTTCATGGAAAACGCATTAACCGGTGCTAATGCACGTGTTCATGCATCTGTATTGTCTTTATACGATAGTTTACGTTTGAAACAACCTAAAGTAGACGGTAAGGCTGCTTCCTGGTCAGAAGTTGATCAGAAAATAAAAGCAGGCTTAACTTCTGCAGCAGGGCAGATTGTTTTATTAACAAATACAATGGCATCTCCGTCAACTGACAAGTTGATCGCGGAATTCAAAACTGCTTACCCAACTGCCAAACACATCGTGTACGATGCAGTAGGTGCAGATGCAGCATTGGATGCTTACCAGCAGGCATACGGAACGCGCGCTTTAGCTGATTACGATTTCGGAAAAGCGGATGTGATCGTTTCTGTAGGAGCTGATTTCCTTGGAGACTGGCAAGGTGGTGGATACGATACAAATTATGCAAAGGGACGTATTCCGAAAAACGGAAAAATGTCTAAGCATATTCAGTTGGAGTCCAATATGTCCTTATCCGGAGCCAATGCCGATAAACGTATACCTTTAACGGTTACGGAACAAAAATTAGCCTTAGTAAAAATATATAATATCGTTACCGGAAACGCTGTTTCTGTCGGAAATACTGCTGCCGATGCAGAAGTAATGAAGGCTGCTCAGCAGTTGAAGGCTGCCGGATCGGCAGGGGTTCTGGTATCAGGACTTGACGACGTGAATGCACAGTTGTTGGTGTTTGCCATCAACCAGGCTTTGGCCTCAGCTGCATTCAACCCTGCTCAGTCAAAATATGTAAGAGGAGGTAATAATAAAGAGGTTGCCCAGTTGGTTAAAGATATGAATGCCGGTTTGGTAGGTACTTTAATCATGAGTGGAGTAAATCCTGTTTATACTTTAGCAGAAGGAGCCGCATTCGCTGAAGGGTTGAAGAAAGTTAAACTTTCTGCTTCTTTCACATTGCGTGAGGATGAAACAGCTTCTTTGGTAAACATTGCTGCTGCTGCAACGCATTATCTGGAAGCATGGGGTGATGTACAAATAAGAAAAGGTCATTATTCGGTTACACAGCCTACAATACGTCCTTTATTTAATACGAAACAATTCCAGGAAGGTTTGTTAAGCTGGTTAGGGAAAACAGAGGCATATTATGATTATGTAAAAGCTGTCGGAACTACATTTGCTAACGGAAAAACGTGGAACCAGCTTGTTCACGACGGTTTCGCAGCTGTAGAAGTTACAGGAGGTGCAACTGCAACTGCTGATTTCGGAGCTGCTGCCGCTTCATTGGCTGCTGCTAAAAAGCCGGCAGGTCTTGAACTGGTTATGTATACTAAAACCGGAATGGGTGACGGGCAACAGGCAAACAACCCTTGGTTACAGGAGTTCCCTGATCCTATTACACGTGTTTCTTGGGATAACTACGTAACAGTTTCCAAAGCGGATGCTGAAGCGTTAGGCATTAAAAACTATAATGTTGCAAACGGAGGTCTAAACGGATCTTATGTAACTTTGAAAGTAGGGGATGCCGTTCTGGAAAACGTACCTGCGTTTATCCAGCCTGGACAGGCAAAAGGAACTGTAGGACTTGCTTTCGGATACGGACGCAAATCGGCCCTGAAAGAAGAAATGCAGGTAGGTGTTAATGCCTACAAATTATATAAAGATTTCAACAATACACAGAACGTAACGGTTTCTCTCGGGTCTGGTGATCACGAGTTTGCTTGTGTACAGCTTCAGAGAACATTGATGGGACGTGGCGATATTGTTAAAGATACTACTTTGGAAATCTTCAATACAAAAGACGTTAAGGTTTGGAATCCTAAACCACATGTATCTTTAGACCACCAGTCTGTTGAAGCTTCTACTGTTGATATCTGGGAATCGTTTGACCGTACGGTCGGACACCACTTCAACCTTGCGATTGATTTGAATGCCTGTACAGGATGTGGGGCGTGTGTAATTGCATGTCACGCTGAAAACAACGTACCGGTAGTAGGTAAGGCCGAAGTAAGAAGATCACGCGATATGCACTGGTTGCGTATTGACAGATATTATTCATCTGAGGATACATTTGAAAAAGATGTGGATACCAAAAATACGGCAAGCGGTTTAATGGGAAGCATCGAGGTTTTCAGTGGCCTGGAGCATCCTGCAGACAACCCTCAGGTAGTATTCCAACCGGTAATGTGTCAGCACTGTAACCACGCACCTTGTGAAACAGTGTGTCCGGTTGCTGCAACTTCTCACGGTCGTCAGGGTCAGAATCATATGGCTTACAACCGTTGTGTGGGTACTCGTTACTGTGCAAACAACTGTCCTTATAAAGTACGTCGCTTTAACTGGTTCTTGTACAATAAAAACAATGCATTCGATTATCATATGAATGATGATTTAGGACGCATGGTATTGAATCCTGATGTGAACGTTCGTTCGCGCGGGGTTATGGAAAAATGTTCTTTGTGTATCCAAATGACTCAGGCTACCATCTTAAAAGCTAAGAAAGAAGGACGCCAGGTAAATGCAAATGAGTTCGAAGTAGCTTGTTCTGCTGCCTGTTCTTCAGGAGCCATGGTATTTGGTGATGTGAACAATAAAGAATCTGAGGTTGCCAAATTATACGATGGTGACAGAAGATACCACTTATTGGAGCATTTAGGAACAAAACCAAATGTGTTCTATCAGGTTAAAGTTAGAAATGTATAAGTATATTATTAATTAGAAACATTATAAAGGATTATGTCGTCACATTACGAAGCACCCATTAGAAAACCTTTAGTTCTTGGTGATAAAACTTATCACGATGTAACGGTAGATGTTGCTAGACCTGT
>JBEBOB010000003.1:0-193296 GCA_040396655.1 Flavobacterium sp.
GCGACCTCCTGGTCCCAAACCAGGCGCGATGACCGGGCTACGCTACACCCCGAAACAAATTTTAAAAAGCGGAGAGACAGGGATTCGAACCCTGGCGACGGTTGCCCGCCGACAGATTAGCAATCTGCTCCGTTACCACTCCGGCACCTCTCCTGAGCAAAACCAGTATTTCGGTTTAGCGGTTGCAAATGTAAGACGAGATTTAAGACTTTGCAAGTATTTCAATCTTTTTTTAGAAAAAACTATTTGGGCCGGCAGGCATCCTCCTTGAAATCAACAAAGTATAAAACGTAAAAAAATCAAATTTTATTAAACTTACCTTAACAATTCAATTAATAACCAATTTTTAATTGTGTAAATAGAGAATATTTTAGTAAATTCGCACTAAACTAAACTGTATATTGTATGAGTAAAAAAGTAGTAATTGTATCGGCTGCTAGAACCCCTATCGGAAGTTTTATGGGAGCATTATCTACAGTCCCTGCCCCTAAATTAGGAGCAGCAGCAATTAAAGGTGCTTTAGAAAAGATTAATCTTGATCCAAATAAAGTTGATGAAGTATTGATGGGTAATGTGGTACAGGCGGGTACAGGTCAGGCACCTGCACGTCAGGCGGCATTGCTTGCAGGCTTGTCAAACGAAGTCCCGTGTACTACTGTAAACAAGGTATGTGCTTCCGGAATGAAAGCTATTATGCAGGGAGCTCAGGCTATTGCAAACGGTGATGCTGATGTTATTGTAGCCGGAGGTATGGAAAATATGAGCATGATTCCGCACTATGCGAACCTGAGAACGGGAGTGAAGTTTGGTGGTACTGCTTTTATCGACGGTATGCAGAGAGACGGTTTATCTGATGCATATGAAAACCAGGCAATGGGTGTTTATGCGGATGCAACTGCAACTAAATACAACATTTCAAGAGAAGCCCAGGATGAATTTGCCATCGGATCTTATAAAAAATCGGCTGCTGCATGGGATGCAGGAAAGTTCGATAATGAAGTTGTTCCTGTTGCTGTTCCGCAGCGAAAAGGAGAACCGGTAATGGTGACCAAAGATGAGGAATACAGCAACGTAAAGCTTGAAAAAATACCTGCCTTAAATCCTGCTTTTACAAAAGAAGGAACCGTTACGGCAGCAAATGCTTCAACCATTAATGACGGTGCTGCAGCAGTTGTTTTAATGAGCGAGGAAAAAGCAAATGAATTAGGATTGAAGCCATTGGCTTACATAAAAGGATTTGCAGATGCTGCACAGGAACCTAAATGGTTTACAACAGCTCCTGCAAAGGCATTACCAAAGGCATTGAATAAAGCAGGAGTGAACATTTCGGATGTTGATTTCTTCGAATTCAACGAAGCATTCTCTGTTGTAGGTATCGCAAATACAAATATTCTTGAAATAGACCCTGCAAAAGTAAATGTTAACGGGGGTGCAGTTTCTTTAGGGCATCCACTTGGATGTTCAGGAGCTCGTATCGTTGTGACCCTGTTAAACGTTCTCGAGCAGAACAACGCTAAAATCGGTGCTGCGGCAATTTGTAACGGTGGAGGTGGAGCGTCTGCCATTGTTATAGAAAAGATATAATTAAAGTAGATACTTTTTATAAAATGAGAAGGTACCATACCTTCTCATTTCCTTTTAAAACAAGATTATGTTTGCAATTTGTAATTTAGCTATAGTTCCGTTGCGATTTGAGCCTTCCGACAGAAGCGAAATGGTTAGCCAGGTGCTTTTCGGAGATACCTTTACTGTTCTTGAAACAAAAGAAAAATGGTCAAGGATACAATTGTCGGCCGATTCTTATGAAGGCTGGATCGACAATAAACAGTTCATGGTCATTTCTCAAAATCAGTTCGTTCAGTTGCAAAATGCACCCAGATTCTACTGTGCAGATCTAATCGATTACATTACAGGCAAAAATACACTCTTATCCATAGTTCTTGGAAGTGATTTGTCCATGTTGGCCTTTCCCGATGTTAACGTTCAGCAAATGGCGTTCGACGGCAAGGCAATAACAGGAATCCAACCTAAAGAAAGCCTTTTACAAACGGCATTTCTTTACCTTCACGCCCCTTATCTCTGGGGGGGGAAAACACCTTTCGGAATAGACTGTTCAGGTTTTACACAGATGGTTTACCGACTCAACGGTTATAATATTCCGCGGGATGCTTCTCAACAAGCGAAAATAGGAGAACCTTTAAGCTTTATTGAAGAAAGCGAAGTGGGAGACCTTGCCTTTTTTGATAACGAGGAAGGACAGATCATTCACGTAGGAATTATTATGGAGGATAACTACATCATCCATGCCCATGGTAAGGTGCGTATAGACCGTCTGGATCATCTGGGAATTCTTAACATCGACAGCGGCCGCCATACGCACAAGCTGCGCGTTATCAAAAAAATCATTTAAACCGAAATCCTTCATTTCGCCATAGAATGATTATCTTTGCTTAAAATATCTTTTTATGGCAACATTTGAGCAGTTTAACTTACCCAAATCCTTACAGAAAGCAATCGATGAACTCGGTTTTGTACATCCGACCCCCATTCAGGAAAAATCGTTTAACGTGATCCTTTCGGGCAAAGATGTTATGGGGATTGCTCAAACCGGAACCGGGAAAACATTTGCCTATTTACTGCCTATACTTAAACAGTGGAAATTTCAGGCTACAGATGCTCCCAGAGTGGTGATCCTTGTACCTACAAGGGAACTTGTTGTACAGGTGGTGGAGGAAGTTGAGAAGCTGACCAAATATATGTCTATCAGAACCATTGGAATTTACGGAGGTGTAAACATCAATACGCAGAAAACATCTGTCTACGACGGTATCGATATCCTGGTAGGAACTCCCGGAAGAACCATGGATCTTGCCCTGGATAACGTGTTACGATTTGACAGTCTGCAAAAGCTTGTTATTGATGAATTCGATGAAATTCTGAATCTGGGATTCCGTATACAGCTTACTTCGATTCTTTCCATGATGAAGGAAAAAAGACAAAATATCCTTTTTTCGGCTACAATGACCGAAGAGGTGGACGAAGTACTGGAAGATTATTTTAATTTTCCCGAAGAAGTCTCCCTGGCACCTTCAGGTACCCCGCTGGAGCAAATCAGACAAAGTGCTTTTCCGGCCCCCAATTTTCTGACTAAACTTAATATACTCAAAGAGATACTTACAAACGATGAAACGTCTTCGCGCGTTTTGGTGTTTGTAAACAACAAACGCCTGGCCGATTATGTTTTAGAACATCTCGATAAAGATTTTCCGGAACAGTTTGGCGTTATTCATTCCAATAAAACCCAGAATTACAGGCTGAACACGATGGAACTGTTTCAGAAAGGAGAACTTCGGGGACTGGTAACGACCGATGTAATGGCGAGAGGACTCGATATTACCGATATAACGCATGTGTTCAATATGCAACTGCCCGAAACCCCGGAGCAGTACATCCACCGTATTGGTAGAACCGGGCGGGCAGACAAGGAGGGTGTTGCCATTAGTTTTGTAAGTCCGAAAGAAGAGGAGATCCAACTGGAAATCGAAGCTTTGATGGATTATGAAATACCGCTGAATGAAATACCTTCACATGTAAAAATTGAAGAGCAGCGTCTGGAATTTGAAAAGGACAAGGTAAAGATGGCTACCAACAGACGCAAAATCGATAACGATCGCGGGGAAGCTTTTCATGAAAAAAAGGATAAAAACAAAAAAATTAACCTCGGGGGGCCCGGAAAACGGAATCCTCGGAAATCGGCTCCGAGAAACCGTGCGGTGGAACGTAAAAGAAGCGAAAAGCGCAAAAAGAAATAAAAGCCGGATGTGTATCCTTTTTTGTTTCTTATAAGATATAAAAATTAAAAAAAAAACGTCATGTTAAAAGGTAAAAAGGCACTTATTACAGGAGGAAGCCGCGGCTTGGGAAAAGCGGTAGCTGTTGCTTTTGCAAAAGAGGGAATTGATGTTGCGATCACCGGGCGCAATGAACAGCTGTTAAAGGAAGTGAAGGCTGAACTTGAAAGTTTCGGCGTTACTGCTGCCTATGCTGTTTTTGATGTTTCGGATTTTGGGGAAGTACAGAAAGGAATACAGCAGATATTAGCCGATTTTGGAAAAATAGACATCCTCGTAAACAATGCAGGAATCGCTAAATTCGGAACTTTCCTGGAAATGAGCCCGGAAGATTTCGGTTCCATCATTCAAACCAACGTAATGGGGATGTATTATGTAACCAAGGCCCTGCTTCCGCAGATGGTTGCCTTGAATGAGGGAGATATTTTCAATGTAGCCTCTACGGCCGGACTTGCCGGAAATGCAACGACCTCTGCTTATTCTGCATCAAAATTTGCCGTAATCGGGATGAGCGAATCACTTATGAAGGAGGTGCGTAAAAACAATATCCGCGTTACCACACTGACGCCTTCCACAATTGCTTCGGATATGAGTATGGAACTCGGGCTGACAGACGGAAATCCTGATCGGGTTTTGCAGCCTGATGATTTTGCCGAGCTTATAGTAGCTACCTTAAAACTACCGAGGAGAGCGCTTATCAAATCTGTTTCCATCTGGAGCACGAACCCATAACAGAACATAGGTTGCCTTCATAAAAATTATAAAAAGAGAGTTTTCAGACTCTCTTTTTTATTTGCGCCTAAGCCGATGCCGGATTGAATAAAATTACCGTGGAAATGTAGATGTTTTTTCCTATTTTTAAGTAAAGCATTCAATTGACGTACATATATGAATAAATTCTACAATTTATTTAATCTGAACCAGGGAGAAGAGGATAAAGATAAAGTTCGTGAAGATATTTTCAAGAACAGTTCGTTCAGAGGTGCAAACCTCTGGATCCTGGCATGTGCCATCCTTATTGCATCGATCGGTTTGAACATGAATTCTACTGCTGTAATTATTGGTGCCATGCTGATTTCCCCTTTAATGGGGCCTATAGTAGGAGCCGGATTTGCATTGTCTACCTATGATTTTAGTTTACTGAAGAAATCGGGAAAGAATTTATTAATAGCTACTTTGGTAAGTTTAACCGTTTCAACAGCTTATTTTTACCTGAGTCCTTTTAAAGAGATCCAGTCAGAACTCCTTTCCAGAACTTCACCAACTATTTACGATGTCTTGATTGCCTTTTTTGGAGGCCTTGTCGGAGCAATTTCAATGACAAGGATTGAAAAAGGCAATCCGATTCCCGGCGTCGCCATTGCTACCGCATTAATGCCCCCGTTATGTACGGCGGGTTTCGGCCTGGCTACATTCAATTTAAAGTTTTTTGCAGGTGCCATGTATTTGTACACGATCAATTGTTTCTTTATTGGTATTGCTACTTTTCTTATTATTAAATATCTTAAATACCGGCCTGTCGTTACAGAAAACAAATCCTTCGATCAAAAGCTTCGCTATATTATCACAACTTTAGTACTGTTGATGATTGTACCGAGTTTTTACCTGGCTTATTCGCTCTTGCAGGAAAAAAAATTTACACAGAATACCGACAGGTTTATAAAGGAACAGTTTACAGATGAGGGGTATACGGTTATTTATAAAAAGATAACGACCGGAGTTTCACCCCGGATGATTGAACTGGCCTTTTTATCGAAAACATTTGATAGCATTGAAATAAAAAAACTGAATAGTAAACTTGGAGATTTTGGAATTACAAATGCGCAGTTGACTATTAAGCAGAATACAAAGGATCTGAAATCCGAAATCCTTTCAGAGATCAATAAGAATACAATAAGCATGTCCGAAAAAGAGGTACAGATTAATTTACTAAGTAATGAACTGAAGAAATATAAATATGATAATGCCCAGCTATACAGGGAACTTACCGTTTTATTTCCTGAAGTTCAGCATATTGCTATAGGAAAAGTACAGAATTTTATAAAGGCAGATTCGATAGTTGAATCTACGGTCGCAGTATACACGGCAGATAAAAACATAGATGAAGCCAAGCTTAGGCAATGGCTTTCCATGAAGCTGGAAGATAATTCAGTAGAGGTAATTAAAAAATGATGCATCAGGGATTTTAATATGCTATGCTTTGCGGAGTACCGGAGCATTATCTTTATCGACTATAAAAAAGCACCCTTTTGGGTGCTTTTTTATAATTTTTCTTTCAGATAATATCCTGTAACGGAATCCTTGTTTTTTGCAATTTCTTCGGGTGTACCGGTTGCCACTACATGCCCCCCGTTCTTTCCGCCTTCCGGACCTATGTCAATAACATAATCCGCACATTTGATCATGTCGAGGTTGTGTTCGATCACAATGATGGAATGGCCTTTATGGATGAGTGCCTGGAAAGACTGCAGCAGTTTCTGTATATCGTGGAAATGGAGTCCCGTCGTAGGTTCGTCAAAAATAAACAGGGCACGCTCTTTAACCGCTCCTTTTCCAAGGAAGGTAGCCAGCTTTACACGTTGGGCTTCACCACCCGACAAGGTAGAGGATGATTGTCCCAATGCCACATAACCAAGTCCCACATCCTGTAAAGGCTGTATTTTTTGTGCAATCTTTTCCTGTTTGTGCTCCTTGAAAAATTCCATGGCCTGATCCACAGTTAAGTTAAGGATATCGTAAATGTTTTTTCCTTCGAAAAAAACTTCCAGAATTTCTTTTTTGAACCGTTTTCCTTTACAAGCCTCACATTCAAGGTGAACGTCTGCCATAAACTGCATTTCAATGGTTACAGTTCCGTCTCCCTTACATACTTCACAACGGCCTCCTTCCACGTTAAAGGAAAAATGTTTAGGCTGGTAATTGCGTATTTTTGAAAGTTGTTGTTTTGAAAACAGGTCCCGTATTTCGTCGTATGCCTTTATATAGGAAATAGGATTTGAACGGGAACTTTTTCCAATAGGATTCTGGTCTACGTATTCAATATGCTTGATATGGGAATAGGAGCCCTTTAGCTCGTTGAACTGCCCGGCCTTCTCACTTACTCCCGTAAGCTGCTTTTCCATTGCAGGATAAAGAATTTTTTTAACAAGGGTTGATTTTCCGCTACCGGAAACCCCTGTTATCATCGTAAGACAGTCAAGAGGAAAAACAACATCGATGTTCTTGAGGTTGTTTTCACGTGCCCCTTTGATCTCAATATAGTTCTTTACAGGTCTGCGTTTTTTGGGAACTTCAATTTCCAAGGCCCCACTCAAATATTTTCCTGTAAGGGTGTCGGCTTTCAATAGGTCGGCGAATGTCCCCTGCGCCACCAGTTCTCCTCCGTGTACGCCGGCTTCCGGACCAATATCGATGATCTCGTCGGCTGCGTTCATTACGTCTTCGTCATGCTCCACGATAATAACCGTATTTCCGAGATCTCGAAGGTTTTTAAGCACTTCGATGAGTTTCTCGGAATCCCGTGAATGAAGCCCGATGCTTGGTTCGTCGAGGATGTACATCGATCCTACAAGGCTGCTTCCCAAAGAGGTGGCCAGGTTAATGCGTTGTGACTCCCCACCTGAAAGAGTGGAGGATCTTCGGTTTATCGTGAGGTAGTTGAGGCCAACGTCACTTAAAAAGCGCAGGCGGCTGTTGATTTCCAAAAGCAGGCGCTTTGCCACTTTCTCTTCGAACTCTGTCAGTGATATAGTGCCGAAAAACTCCCGGAGCTCGTTAACAGGCAAGTCTACAAGGTCTGAAATGGTCTTACCCGCTACTTTTACGTAGTTGGCTTCCGGACGCAGTCGTTTTCCCTGGCATACATCACATTTTGTTTTTCCGCGGTAGCGTGAAAGCAGTACGCGGTTCTGTATTTTATAGCTGTTTTCTTCCAGATCTTTAAAGAAACCGTTAAGTCCTGTAAAATATTTATTTCCTTTCCAGATAAGATCTTTCTGGTCCTGGGTCAGTTCAAAATAAGGTTTATGTACGGGAAAGTCGAATTTGTGCGAGTTGTTTACCAACTGATCCCGGTACCATGACATGCTTTCCCCGCGCCATGGATAAATGGCATTTTCATACACAGACAATGCTGTATTCGGGATTACGAGGTCTTCATCAATACCTATTGTGGTTCCGAATCCGTCACATTTAGGACAAGCTCCGTACGGGTTGTTGAAACTGAACAGGTGGATGTTGGGTTCCAGGAAAGTGATTCCGTCCAGTTCAAACTTATTGTTAAATTCAAGCTGGCTGCCCGTTCCGAGTTCATGGAGGTACAAGATCCCTTTTCCTTCAAAAAAGGCTGTAGAAACGGCATCCGACAAACGGTTATAAAAATCCTCCTCATGTCGCACGACCAAACGGTCGATGATGAGCTGGACATCTTCCGCCTTTATCGATTTTTCCGTATGTGTTTCAAGAAATTCATCAATCCTTTTGGTTTCCCCTTTATAAAGTAAACGGGCAAATCCCTGCTGCAGTGCAATTTTCAGCTGGCTTATGAGGGGTTTCTCCGGAGCTTCAAACAAAGGAGAAAGCAAAAGCCATTTAGATTCTTCTTCAAACGATTTAACAGCATTGATTACATCCGTTACCGTATGTTTTTTTACCTCATTACCCGAAACCGGAGAAAATGTTCGTCCGATACGTGCATATAAAAGTTTCAGGTAGTCGTAAATTTCGGTCGAAGTCCCTACGGTTGATCTGGCGTTCGTTGTATTTACTTTCTGTTCTATGGCAATAGCAGGAGCGATTCCCTTTATATATTCCACTTTTGGTTTGTTGATACGGCCCAGGAACTGACGCGCATAGGCTGAAAGGCTCTCAACATAGCGGCGCTGTCCTTCGGCATATAGCGTATCAAATGCCAGGCTTGATTTCCCGGAACCCGATAAACCCGTAATCACAACCATTTTATTGCGGGGAATGACCACATCAATATTCTTTAAATTATGAAGATGTGCTCCTTTGATGATGATGTTCTGTTTGGGATCGATTTTAGAAAAATCTGTCTTTTTCATTTCTTTATAAATAACTGCAAAAATACGAATTATTAGACAATGAACATATCAAACAAAATCACAAAAAAATGAAAACTAACATTAATTTAATTTTTTTTTAAGAAATAATTTTTTATATATTTGTTCCATAACACTTCAAACATAAGCCTATTAAACATCTATACTTATAGTAAAAACCTAAACATAAGTTAAGATGGCAAAGTTACTTTTGCCAGATGCAGTATTAGTTCGTGAATACGCTTCTGGAAATGAATGGGCATTAGCGCAGTTAGTTGAACGGCATAAATCACGTATTTATAGTTTTATTTTTTCAAAGGTGAAAGACCGGGATTTATCGGACGATATTTTCCAGGAAACTTTTATCAAGGTAATCAATACCATTAAAAAGGACAATTATAATGAAGAAGGAAAATTTCTTCCGTGGGTGATGCGTATCTCCCACAATCTTGTAATCGATCATTTCAGAAAACAGAATAAGGTTACGTTCCAGCGTGATCAGGAGGATTTTTCGATCTTCGGAAAAATTATGGATACGGGGATGAATGTTGAAAACAGAATGATTGCCGATCAGATCGAAGACGATCTGCACCAGCTTATTCAAAAACTTCCAAAAGACCAGCAGGAAATCATCCGTTTAAGAATGTACGACGATCTCAGTTTCAAGGAAATTGCCGATTTACAGGATATCAGCATCAATACGGCATTGGGAAGAATGCGGTATGCGATCATCAATTTGCGTAAGATGATGAATCAGAAACAAATTGTTTTAAATGATTCACAATAAAAGATAAACAGCTGCGTTATTGTAATAAAATGATAAAGAGAAATCATATGATAAAAAATTACAAAAGCAGCAACAGTAAACAACAAACAAACCTTTTGCCAAAGCCTGGTACCATCGATTTTATTTTAAATTATTCAAAAAGCACCAAGGCTGTTAAAAAAGGACCATTTAATTTCATAACTTTTCAAAACTAACGAAAGGAACCTTACAGGTTCCTTTTTTATTGTTTGTTGTTTTTAAGAAGTTCCTTAATGAGCGTTTTGGTCGCCAGCGTCCGCGTTATAACGTCTTTATCAAGCTTCCAGCCACGAGCCGGGGAATACTCCCGCCCGTACCATATCATCTGAAGGTGCAGTTTGTTCCATTTGTCTTCCGGGAATAACCTTTTGGCGTCTTTTTCGGTTTGTTCCACATTTTTACCACTGCTTAAATTCCAGCGATACATAAGTCTGTGTATGTGCGTATCTACCGGAAATGAAGGGACATCGAATGCCTGAGCCATTACAACGGATGCCGTTTTATGGCCCACGGCAGGAAGTGATTCCAGTGCTTTCATGTCGGCGGGGACTTCGCCGTTATAGCGGTCTATGAGAATTTGGCTTAATCCGTGAATCCCTTTTGATTTCATGGGAGCCAGACCACACGGACGTACAATGTCCGCGATTTCCTCAACAGTTAGTTTTACCATATCGTAAGGATTGTCGGCCTTACTGAAAAGGTGGGGGGTGGTAAGGTTAACGCGTACATCCGTGCATTGAGCAGACAGTAGAACCGCAATCAGCAGGGTATAGGCATCTTTATGATCCAAAGGAACAGGAACTTCAGGATATAATTCTTCCAAAGTATCAATAACGAATTGAACTTTTTGGTTTTTAGTCATTTTGTTGTATAAAAGAATTTGTAATTTTACAAAAATAAGAAAAATGACTACATTACAAACAGGAGATAAAGCGCCGCAATTTGAAGGAACCGATCAGAACGGCAATACTATCCGTTTAAAAGATTACCTTGGAAAAAAGGTTGTTTTATTTTTTTATCCCAAAGCTTCCACTCCGGGATGTACAGCAGAGGCCTGTGACCTGCAGCAAAATATGGAACGCTTTTTAAAAAGCAATTATGCTGTTATAGGGGTGAGTGCCGATTCACAGAAGCGACAGCTCAACTTTGCAACAAAGAATAATTTACAGTATCCTTTGATTGCGGATGAAGATAAAAGGATAATAAACGCTTATGGGGTTTGGGGCCCTAAGAAGTTTATGGGAAGAACATTTGACGGAATACACCGTACTACTTTTGTGATTGATGAAAAAGGCAATATAGAAGACATCATCCTAAAAGTAAAAACAAAGGAACATACCGGACAGATTTTAAAGTAAATTTTCAGCAAGAATACATCAAAAATTAAAGACAGGTAGTTATTTGATATTATTGTTTTTTAGCTTTTTTAATCGAAAGCAGCTTCTTGTCTTATGAGAAGAAACGTAACAGAAAAAAAATATACCTTGCCATCTTATTAGATTAAGATGTTGGAAAATTTACCATTATACATTCCTTTAGTTTTCGGGCTGACCACGCTTACGGCATTTTTTCTGTTTTCTTGGATTGTCAAAACTGCCAAATCTCAAACGGTACGGAAAAATTCAACGAAAATCATTTTTGGATTGATACTGTGGCTAATCATTCAAGCAGCTTTGACAATCAAAAATATTTACAATTCGGATGCAAATTCATTTCCGCCCAACATACTGATGTTTGGGATTTTGCCGCCGCTCTTAACAATTACTGCATTGTTCCTGACGAAAAATGGCCGTCAGTTTATTGACAGCCTATCACTTAAAAACATTACCTATTTAAATATAATCAGAATTCCTGTCGAGATTGTACTGTTTTGGCTTTTTCTGAACAAAGCCATTCCCGGACTAATGACCTTCGAAGGGAGAAATTTCGATATCATAGCAGGCATAACCGCTCCGGTAATTGCATACTTTGGATTGGAAAAAGGACAGATTAACCGAAGGATAATTTTAATATGGAATTTTATCTGTCTTGGTCTTCTGATTAACATTGTCGTAAATGCTTTTTTATCCACACCTTCTCCTGTACAGAAATTCGCCTTTGAGCAGCCGAACATAGCTATTTTAAGTTTTCCGTTTAGTTGGCTTCCAACATTTATAGTACCTATTGTTTTATTAGGGCATTTGGTTTCGATAAGACAGCTGTTGAAACATTAAAGCTATTCCAAAAAAATAAAAGACTTTCAATAGAGAAAGTCTTTTATTTTTATTAGTTTGTAATGATTGGTTTTTCAATAGGAGTGTTGCTTTTTACAACAACAAAGTTTGAAAGAGCATAAAAAGCATCTCCGTTGCCTCCGTTATTGGTCCAGTCTTCCAACTGATATTCAAAATTGAAGGCAGTACCGAATAAGGATTTGGAAACATTGTCGAATCGCACCGGTACCACCATTCCGGGACACCATCCTGCACGGTCCGGCTTCCAGTTACCGGGACTCTGATTGTTAATAGGGTTTTGAGCACAACCGATTCCGTCGAGTTTGTGTTCAAATGCAGGCTTGTTGTTTATGGCTATATGATGTGTACGGTAACACCATTCAGCACAGCCTCTGCCTCCTGCATCATTCGGCGTTGCATGTCCCCACCCTGAAATAATGGTTCTGAAATAAGCGACCTCGGCATTTGCAGGGATTTTTATGGTTTTTGTTAAATCAAGATCATGCGTTTTTCCGTAAGGTACGCCGTCAATCGAAGATTTATTGTATTGTATAACCGGTACCACGGCAGAGTATTTGTAATCAGGTTCTCCGTATACAAAGTCAAAATCAACGCTGTACGTACGTCCTTTTGCCAGCCATGTTTCCGTATAAATTTTGATTTCCGTAGTACCGGAAAGCAGCGATTTAAAATCGGTTACATCCACTTCATATCCGCGTGCAAGCTTTTCCGTCCCTACCCAGTAAGGAGTTATAAACCGCCCAATTTCATACCATTCACCACTGTTCTTGTCTTTCACGTAAACGTTGGCGAAACGGTCCCATTCATCACAATCTTTATTAGGACAAAAATCCTGTATGTACATTTTGATTGTCTTAATCTTTTCCATATCCTCGGGAAACTTGAAGCTTTCCTTAGCCTCCTGCGACAACCCGTCTCCAAATGCGACCTTAACCTTATCAAAGGTCTTAACGTTCGTTATTTTAGAACCGTTGCCCGGATTTTCTGTTTTTTCGTCATCTTTGCACGAAAAAAGTGTAAAGACCGAAAGGAATGCGATTGTAATAATTTTTTTCATAATATTTAAAACAATAATTAGACTGTAAATATAATTAATTAACGAGTTATTCGTCTCGTGCCATTGGAAATTTTAAAAATTCAGCAAATACCTTTACCTTAGCAAAAAACAAAGAATGCAGCACAATATTTTAGATACACCTATTGAATATCTTAAAGGCGTTGGCCCGCAACGGGGTGCTGTATTAAAAAAGGAACTTCAGATCTTTACTTATAAGGATCTTATCAATTTTTACCCCTATAAATACCTTGACCGCACCAAGTATTACCGTATCAGCGAATTGAATACTTCCTTAAGTACCGAAATACAGCTTGTAGGTAAAATTATAAAGATTAAAACGGTTGAACAAAAGAGGGGAAGCAGGCTTGTTGCCGTTTTTACAGATGGAACCGCAGAAATGGAACTTGTATGGTTTCAGGGACATAAATGGATAAAGGAAAACCTGCAGTTGAATGTCCCTTATGTTATCTTCGGAAAAGTCAATCATTACAGCGGTTTGTTTTCCATGCCCCACCCCGAAATGGAAACGGTAGAGGAACACAAGAAAGCTTTGCAGTCTGTTTTGCAACCCGTTTATCCGTCTACCGAGAAACTTGCTCAGAAAAGTATATCGAACAGGACAATTACAAGGATGATGCAGCAGGTTTTTATCGAAACGCATCATCTGTTTACAGAGGTATTTCCACCAAAGCTTATTGAAGAATTAAGGCTGCTGCCTAAAAACGAAGCTTTTTTCAATATACATTTTCCCAAAAGTTCGGAGCTCTTAAGCAGGGCGCAGTTCCGGCTTAAGTTTGAAGAATTGTTCTTCATACAGTTGCAGCTGTTGTCTAAAAATCTTGTGCGCAAGCATAAGATAAAAGGATTTGCCTTCAAAAACGTTGGCGGTTATTTTAATACCTTTTACCATGAGCACCTGCCTTTTCCCCTGACTAATGCGCAGAAACGGGTTTTAAAGGAAATAAGAACCGATATGGCCCATGATGCACAAATGAACAGGTTGCTGCAGGGAGATGTAGGAGCAGGAAAAACCATCGTAGGGTTCATGTCCATGCTTCTGGCCCTTGATAACGGTTTCCAGGCCTGCCTTATGGCGCCAACCGAGATCCTTGCGAACCAGCATTTTGCGGGAATCAGCGAAATGGCAGATAAAATAGGTGTTAATGTAGCATTGCTGACAGGATCGGTCAAAACAAAAGAACGCGGTCAGATTCATGAAGAACTCGAAAATGGTACTATAGACATCCTTATAGGAACGCATGCGCTGCTAGAAGATAAGGTCAGATTTAAAAATCTGGGGCTTTCCATTATCGATGAGCAGCATCGGTTCGGGGTAGAGCAGCGTTCGAAAATGTGGAAAAAGAATACACTTCCTCCCCATGTACTTGTTATGACAGCCACGCCTATTCCCAGAACACTGGCAATGAGTGTATATGGCGATCTGGACGTGTCGGTTATTGATGAACTTCCACCAGGAAGAAAACCCATACAGACGCTGCATTTTTTTGAAAGTAAAAGGCTGCAGGTCTGGCATTTCATAAAACAGGAAATAGCCAAAGGACGCCAGGTATACATCGTATACCCGCTTATTAAGGAAAGCGAAAAGCTCGACTATAAAAATCTTATGGAAGGTTATGAAGCCCTTTCACGCGATTTTCCGTTACCTCAATACTGCATAAGTATTGTGCACGGCCAGATGACTCCAGCCGACAAAGATGCTGAAATGGAGCGCTTTGTAAAAGGGGAAACCCATATAATGATTGCAACTACGGTAATTGAAGTAGGTGTAAATGTTCCCAATGCATCCGTAATGGTAATAGAAAGTGCCGAACGTTTCGGATTGAGCCAGCTTCACCAGCTGCGCGGCAGGGTAGGAAGAGGAGCCGAGCAAAGCTACTGCATACTTATGACGGGAAACAAGCTTAGCAATGATACAAAAGTACGTATGGATGCCATGTGTAAGACAAACGACGGTTTTGAAATATCGGAAATCGACTTAAAACTCCGGGGGCCCGGAGACATTATGGGAACACAGCAAAGCGGCGTACTGAACCTGCAGATTGCGGATCTTATAAAGGATCAGGAGATACTTAAGCTCGCTCGGCATAAAGCCGTTGAACTTTTAAAAGAAGACGTCAATTTGGAAAAACCGGAGCATCAGCCCCTCAAAGTTGTGTTTGAACGGCTGGCCCGAAAAAATAATATCTGGAACTATATCAGTTAATATATGAAGATTGTATTCGCATCGAACAATAAAAACAAGGTATTTGAGATACAACGTCAGGTACCTTCATTTATAGAAATAGTAACGCTGGAAGAAATAGGCTGTACGGAAGATATTGCAGAAACGGGAGCAACGCTCGAAGAAAATGCCATTATCAAGGCCGACTACGTTACGCAGCATTATGGACTTCCTTGTTTTGCTGATGATACCGGGCTTGAAATAACGGCTCTTAATGGTGAACCCGGGGTTTATTCCGCCCGTTATGCTGGTGAAGAGAAAGATGCTGCCAGAAATATGGATCTGGTTTTATCACGCATGGACGGGATTTCCGACAGGGAAGCCCAGTTTAAAACCGTTATTGCTTTAAATATGAAGGGCGAGCAACATTTATTTACCGGGACTGTTCCCGGATTTATCACAACCGAAAGAAGAGGTGTTCTCGGGTTTGGATACGATCCTGTATTCAGGCCTGAAAATCAGGATAAAACGTTTGCTGAAATGGATGTGGAGGAAAAAAACCGGATGAGTCACCGTGGAAAAGCTGTTGCTCAGCTTATTGATTTTTTAAAAAAAATAGAAACAAATAGCTAATATATAAATATAAATTTAAAAATCGTAAAAAAAAGCGTACCTTTGCAGATATTTTTAAAATTATATGAATAAATTCCAAGAATTAGGATTGAATGAATTGCTTTTAAAGGCAATTCAGGACTTAGGTTTTGAAACTCCTTCAGAGGTACAGGAAAAAGCTATTCCCTTATTATTGCAACAAGATACTGATATCGTTGCATTGGCGCAGACGGGTACTGGGAAAACAGCGGCTTTCGGTTTTCCTCTGATTCAAAAAATTGATCCAGAGAACAGAAGCACACAGGCATTAATCCTATCGCCTACCAGAGAATTGTGTTTACAGATTACAAATGAAATTAAACAGTATTCCAAATATGTAAGAGGATTGCATACGGTTGCTGTTTACGGCGGGGCCAGCATTACAGAGCAGGCTAAAGAAGTTAAACGCGGAGCACAGATCATCGTAGCAACGCCGGGGCGTATGCAGGATATGATTAACAGAAACCTGGTTAACATTAAAAACATACAGATTTGTATATTAGATGAAGCTGATGAAATGTTGAACATGGGATTCTATGAAGACATAACATCTATTTTATCCGATACACCAGACGATAAAAACACCTGGTTATTCTCGGCTACAATGCCACAGGAAGTTGCAAGAATTGCAAAAGAATTCATGAGAAAACCGCAGGAAATCACAGTGGGACATAAGAACCAGGGATCTGTGAACGTATCACACGAATACTACCTTGTAGGGGGACGTGACCGTTATCCTGTTTTAAAACGTTTGGCTGACATGAATCCTGATATCTTTTCAGTCGTGTTCTGCAGAACCAAAAGGGATACGCAGGCGGTGGCCGAAAAACTTATCGAGGATGGTTACAATGCAGCAGCATTGCATGGAGATTTATCACAGGCACAGCGCGACGGGGTGATGAAAGCATTCCGCGGACGTCAGATTCAGATGCTTGTAGCAACAGATGTGGCGGCAAGAGGAATCGACGTAGATGATATTACACACGTTATCAACTACCAGCTTCCTGATGAGATCGAAACCTACAACCACCGTTCGGGACGTACCGGGCGTGCAGGAAAAACAGGTACATCTATCGTAATTGTTACAAAATCAGAGTTCAAAAAAATCCAGCAGATCGAACGAATCATCAAAACCAAATTCGTTCAGAAGCCTATTCCTACAGGAATGGAGATCTGTGAGGTACAGCTCATCCACCTGGCCAATAAGGTTAAAGGGGTTGAAGTAGATCCTGAAATTGATAAATACCTTCCTAAGATTGAAGAATTACTGGGTGATTTAACAAAAGAAGAACTCATCAAAAAAATGTTTTCGGTAGAATTTAACCGTTTTATCGAATATTACAAGAAACAGAATACAATCGATTCTCCTAGATCAAGAGAAAAAGGAGAGTCTGCGGTAAATTCCGATGGTTCTGTTCGTTACTTCCTGAACCTGGGTTCAAGAGACAATTTCGACTGGATGAGCCTGAAAGATTTCCTTCGTGATACTTTGGAACTGGGACGCGACGACCTTTTCAAGGTTGATGTTAAAGAAGGTTTCTCCTTCTTCAATACCGATGCAGTACACAGTGACCGCATTATGGAGATCCTGAACAATATGCATCATGAAGGACGCCAGGTAAATGTTGAGATTTCTACAAGCGGAGGAGGATCTTCATCAAGAAGAGACCATAACCGCAGAGGAGAGCGAAACGACCGTGGTTTCCGCAGCGACCGGTCTTTCTCCGACAAAGGACGCAGCAGCGACCGCCGGACCGAACGCAAATTCGGGCGTAACCGTGACAACGACCGTCCCGTAAGAAACGAGAGAAGTTCCGTAAGAGGAGATCGTCCGAGACGTTCGAACTGATTTTCTTGTTAATATTTACAAAATAAGCCTTTAAAACTGCAAAATATCCTTTACTTTTGGATCATACTAAAAGCAATATGAGATATTTTGTAGTTTTCTTTTTTCTACTTTCTTCTATAACATTAATGGCTCAGGAAAAATGGGTGAAAGGCGTGGTTCTGAATGACCAGACTTTTACACCTGAAGCAAACGCGAGCATTGTGAATCTGTCCAGCCTAAAAGTTACAAAATCAGATAAGGACGGTACTTTTTCCATTCCGGTCAGCGTCAACGATACGCTGCATATTGCAGTTGAAGGATACCGTGCTCTTAAAGTTAAAATAACGCCATCGTGGCTGAAAACCGAAATCAATCAGGTTTACGTTAAAGACTTGTCTACCGTTTTGGATGAAGTGGTGATCAACACTTTAAAACTTACCGGAATTCTTGCGGTGGATACCAGGTTAATCGCTTTGGCAGACTATCCGTATTACCGGGATTTCGGACCAACAGGTTTTACGGCGAATTACAACAGCGGTTTAAATCCCATTAACGGGATTTATAATGCTATTAAACGTAGCAATAAAGATGCTAAAAAAATTAATCAGGTACGTAAAGAAGTCGAGTTAATAGAACTGATGAAGACGAAATACGATCGCGACATGGTTTCCGCCCTGTTGAAGATCAGCAAAGAAGACATCGTAAGCATTTTGCAGCGCTGCAACCGTTCGGAACGTTTTATCTACACGGCGAATGATTACCAGATCTTTAATGCCGTTAATGAATGCTATGAGGACTACAGGCTTTCGAGATAATTTAAAAAAAAGCGTTTCTGTTAAGAAACGCTTTTTTTATTAAGGTAATTCGTCGATTAGCTTTTTGAGGGCATCGTGTTCATCCTGCGGAAGATATGGAATAAGCTTTCTGAAATGTTCTTTGAACTCTTTCTTTTCGGTAAGCCTGATGATGGCATCCCTTCCGAATTTCTGAAAACGGCTGTTGTGGTGTACCAGCGCATTTACAAGATGCGGAAGCGTATTGCTGTCGTATTTGTTAAGGTACCACATGGCATTAATGGCATTTGTACGGACATTGCTGTTGTATTTGTTGTAAGCGAAATTCTCAAGTTCGGAATACCAGTGTGGTTTTTTATCGTTGTGGTAGTTTTCTGTAGAAAGTGCAAACATAAGCCATGTAATGCGCAGGTTAAGATCGTTGAATCCTTTCCACGAAGAAGTTTTGTCCAATAGCTGTGCCCGTCCTGCTTCATCCTGTATCCAAAGGTTTTTAAGAACTATTTCACGCGTAATGTACGATTTGTCATCGAGGAACTTTGTATACTTTTCCTTAAAATCAGCCGGAATTTCACTGATGATCTGAGCCAATGCCTGACGGATTTTTACATTTTTGGAATCGGCAACATAATCGTAAAACTCTTTAGCCTGATCATACGGCACATCGTGAAGCTGGAATATAATCTCCCTTTTAGCTTCAACAGGAACCTTTTCGTCTTTTAACTGAGCTAGGAGAGGTTCCTTTTTAAGATCAAACGCTTTTGGCTGCCATTGTAGGACATCGAGATAGGCCTTTACAATAGGACTGTTTTCGATAAGGTACAAAGCTTCCTTAGTATTGAACGACTTGTTTTCGAGCCAGTTTTTCTTAAAATTATCACTGTTGAAATTAGGAGCAACAGCCGTAACTTCAGCCAGAAAATCCTGGGTGGAAGCATTTTTATAAGCATATTTATTCAGGAAGTTGCGTACCGCTGTGCTTAGATTTGCCTCTCCGATCTGGGATGCCAGGTATTGAAGCATCCAGGCGCCTTTCTGGTAATAGGTAACCGTTGTAGCCTTTTCACTGTACACGGCGGTATTTTTATTTTCTTTAGCATCCTTGGCTACCAGTTCAGCCATTTCATACAATTTCCAGTAAAAATAATCAACGCCCCTTACTTCCCTTTCGGCAAGCAGCGCATAGTAGGTAGCAAAGCCCTCCTGCAGCCAGTGATCCTGGGACGTTTTAGCCGTAACAAGGTCTCCGAACCACTGGTGGGCCATTTCATGGGCGTTTACGTTGATATAATCACGGTCGTTTACACCAATCTCATCAACCAGATAGTCGCTGCTGAAAATGGTAGAAGTGGTATTCTCCATGCCGCCGTACATGAAATCCTCTACCGGAATATTGCGGTAAATCTGCCAGGGGTAGGCAACACCGATCTGGGTTTCAAGAAAATCAAAAATCCGTTTGTTATATTGGTAGGTTGTGTTGTATTTGGCGGCGTCTACCGGACGGTAATAATTTTCAAGCGTAACGCCAGACGCTGATTTTTCCGTTTTTTTGTCGAACTTACCTATAGCCATCATAAGAAGGTACGAACTCATGGGTTTCTGCATTTTATAGCTCCAAGTTGTCTGTTTCCCGTTTACGGTTTTCCCGTCAAGCATCCCGTTTCCGATTACCTCGTAACCCGTTTCAAAAGTTATTTTCGTGTTAAAAACAACTTTTTCGTTAAAATCGTCAAAACTAGGTAACCAGTGGCTCGTGTATTTTCCCTGGCCCTGGGTCCAGATTTGCAGATCTGTACCAGAACCTACATAGTACAATGCCTGTTTTGGATTGGCTTTATATTGTATGGTAACACTGTTATCTCCCTGACTGAATCCCTGAGTAAATGCGATTTTTTTCTTGTCATAGGAGTATTTTGGTGTTTGTCCGTTGAGTTTAATTCCCTGAATCATCATATTCCGGGCATCGATCTTAATGCTGTCGGTAGCTTCATTTACCTTGAACTGGTAAGTAACCTCGCCAATGATAAGGTGTTCTGAAAGATCAAAACGAATCGAGGCGTTTGCTGTTGTAAAATCAACTTTAGGTGTGGCCTGTGACCAGGTATTCAATGAAATGAGGAACGTTATAGAGCATATTAGTCGTTTCATAAAAATGAAATTAAAATTAGGGTAAGATATTAGAAAATCGTGAAAGTACGAAATTAAAAATGTAGTTTTGTATAAAATTTTTCCGAATGAAATTTACCGAATTTGATCTGAACAATAATGTAGCCGAGGCTATTGCAGACCTGGGATATGCAGAGGCGACCCCGATCCAGGAACAGGCCATTCCCGTTTTGCTTAAAGGAAGGGATCTGGTTGGATGTGCACAGACCGGAACAGGTAAAACTGCAGCTTTCGCCATACCGATCATTCACAATATCCACCGAATAGTTGGATCGGGAAAGAAGCGCAAGCAGATCCGTACGGTAATATTGTCTCCAACGCGCGAACTTGCCATTCAGATTGGAGAACATTTTGAAGCCCTTAGTAAATATACCCAGATAAAAACCTATGTGCTGTACGGAGGTGTAAATCTCATTCCGCAGGTAAATGCGCTGAAGGAAGGGGTGGACGTTTTGGTTGCAACGCCGGGGCGTTTTCTTGACCTGTATAAACAAAATAAGATCAACATCGACGGGATGCACCAGCTTGTAATAGATGAAGCAGACCTTATGCTGGATATGGGATTCATCAACGATGTGCGCAAAATAATAAAACTTACACCGGATAACAGGCAAACCCTGATGTTTTCAGCAACAATGCCTTTAGGTGTAAGGGAACTGGCTGATGAATTCCTGAGCAATGCGGAATATGTTTCGGTTGATCCGGTTTCAAGCGCTTCCGAAAATGTAATGCAGAAAGCATATCAGGTTGAAAAAGAAGATAAAAAGAAGCTGTTAAAACATGTTTTGGAAACCCAGCAGCTAAAGAATGTGTTGCTTTTTACGAGAACGAAGCACGGAGCTGATAACGTGGTGGAATTTCTGAATAAGGAAGGATATAAAGCAGAAGCCATACACGGAGATAAGTCTCAGAGCATGCGTCTGAAGATTTTGGAAGATTTTAAAAACAAAAACATCGATATACTGGTTGCTACGGATGTAGCTTCACGCGGAATAGATATTCAGCAGCTGCCTTTCGTTATCAACTATGATATTCCGAATATTCCCGAGATTTATGTGCACAGAATAGGAAGGACCGGGCGCGCAGGTTCTGAAGGAATTGCCCTTTCCTTTATAGGCAGGGATGAACAGGGATACTGGAAAGATATTGAAAAGCTTATCCGTAAACAGGTGAAGGTTATAAAAGATCATCCGTATCCGTGGCGGGAACCGAATCCGAATGCAAAGAAGGATTTTCGGAATAAGAAAACCGGGGCATCGGCAGGAGGCAGGCAAAGTACTTCTAAAACAAAAGGACCGAAGCAGGCGTCCCGAAAGTCTGACAATGCGAAAAAGAATAAAAAAAGATGGTATTAAACCATCTTTTTTTATTCTTCGGCAAATCGGGTGATTTCCCTTTCGTAGAAAGCTGCGGCCTGGTCGATAAGACGGTCCATCTCCTCCTTTAGCTCTACTTCTTCGGTTTCGTCCAGTTCTTCCAGAAACTCTATATCTTCCGATTCAAGATCTATTATAAAACGGGGATATTCCAAATGGATTACAAATAGATTATCAGGAAAATCAGTATTGTCGGCAAGGACAAATTTAGGTAACTGTATCATTTTTAATTAAGGTTATATTTAATGTATCGTTTTGCCATATAATGAAAGCGAAGATACGAAAAAATTGCGGCAACGGTCAATCCTCCCAACAATCCGTACCAGATACCTTCCGCTTTCAGGTCAGTATAAAGGCCAAGATAAATACACAGGGGGAAACCAATGATCCAATATGATATAAAGGTAATGATCATGGGAATGTTTACATCCTGTATTCCACGCAGGGCTCCCAGTGCTGTGACCTGGATTCCGTCCGAGATCTGGAATATGGCAGCAATAAGCAACAGCTTTCCGGCCATTTCAATAACTTCTTCATTCATCAGCGCCTGGCTCGGATCATTGTTGTTAAGGAATAACAATGGAATGTAATTGTGGAAAATAACAAAGAACAATGCAAAACCGCTGTAAAGTATGAGCGTCATAAGCATAATGGATTTTGCTACGGTTTCCATTTTCACATAATCTTTCAAACCTTTCTGGTTTCCAACGCGGATCATACCGGCAACACTCAACCCCGATGCAAACATAAACGTCATAGATGCCATGGAAAGTGCAATCTGGTTGGCGGCCTGAGAAGTAGTTCCGATCATTCCCGAAATCCAGACGGCACCCGTAAATAAAGCTACTTCAAAAAGGGACTGCATAGAAGACGGAATACCGATGCTTGCTATAAACCGGGACGTACCCAGGCTGATTTCCTTAAGGCTGATTTTCTGTAAATAGGGCCTGAAAATATCTTGACGGCTCATAACAATGATAAAATAGATGAGCATCACGACTCTGGATATGAGCGTTCCGTAGGCTGCTCCCATCATCCCCATTTCGGGGAAAATCCACACACCATATATGAGCAGATAATTAAAAAGCAGGTTGACAACATTGGCAATGATCGTGGCATACATGGCGTATTTAGTCTGAGATTTGCCATCAGAAAACTGCTTGAATCCCTGATAAATAACAAGCGGAATAAGGGAGAGCGCCACAATATCAAGAAAAGGTTTGGCCATTTCAGTGACTTCAACGGGCTGATTCATTAAATCAATAAAATGTTTGAGAAAGAACAGGATGCAAAACAGCAGAACACCTAAAAGGGTACACAGAAAAACGCCGTTAATAAAAACTTTGCGTCCTTTATCAACATCGTTTTCAGTATCTGCAGAGGCGATTAGCGGCGTAATGGCTGTGGAAAAACCAACTCCTACCGATAAGGCAATAAATACAAAACTGTTGGCCAGCGAGGCAGCAGCGAGCTCCGTGGCACCTATTTTTCCGACCATAATGTTGTCTATAATCCCGACTATGGTATGTCCCAGCATTGCCATGATAATAGGATAGGCCAGCTTGAGGTTATAACCGAATTCCCTCGTATATTTGTTTAAGTTCATTCCTGAAAAAATTTGTGCAAAGATACTTACATTCCCGCGTATTGGCATAACGATTGGTATATCTTTCCAAAATAATGAACATGAAAAAGATATTTTTAACGGCTATCGGGACTCTTTTTATAGGGACCATAGCATTTGGACAGACAGACTATAACAAAGGTTTTAGATTAGGTTTCGGTTTAAACGGAGGTTTCCCCACCGATGGTGCCTATGATGGAAGTGTTGGGATTGATGCCCGCGCGCAATATGATTTTTCCCAAAAAACATCTATTACCCTTACATCGGGATATACCCATATGTTTTCCGATCCGGAGGATGTAGGGTTTGTTCCTGCAAAGTTTGGTTTTAAATATTTCCTTGGGAACCAGTTCTACCTTATGGGTGAGGCAGGAGCCGCTTTTGGGGTAAACGGCAATATTGACAATTCCCTTATATTGGCTCCCGTTTTCGGATTTGCCAACAAGTTTTTAGATGCCAGTATCCGTTACGAATACTACAGCGATTATGAAACCGATCAAATTGCATTGCGTTTGGCTTATGGTTTCAGCCTTAAGAAAAAAAAGTAGTATATTTGAAATAAAAAATGAAAAAAAAGGCATTATTAGGAATAGGAGTTTTGGTTTTGGGAATGGTTTCCTGCACAAGCTCCCAAACTGTTCTGGATACACGCAAGGCAACTTCGCAAAAGATATCCGATAATCTGAACAACACGTCGTGGGTTCTTCAACGGCTTGATATGGAAAATCGGGATTTTGTTCCTACAGACGAACAAAAGGAACTGGTTTTAACCTTTGCAGATGGCAATTACGGTTCAAGTGACGGCTGTAACGGAAAAGGGGGAGAATACACAACGGAGGATAATAAGATAACGTTTAAACTTGGAATGTCCACGATGCGTTATTGCGGAGATGAGATGAAGCATCTTATTTACAGCGTTCCGTTTTCTGATACGAAATTTCTCAAAATTGAGAAAAATAAGTTGAAGTTGTTTAACGGACAGGATAAAGTAATCGCAACCTACATAAAAAAAGACGCTGAATAGCGTCTTTTTGTTTATATTTTAATATAGTTCACTTCATCCTCATAAGAACGCACGGCTCCGCTTTTCAAAACTACGATAAGTCTTCCTTCATCGCTCCAGCGGGCAGCTTCTACTTCCTCCCCTATAAAAAGTTCCAGCTCATTATTGTTCTCGTCAATGATATATAACATTTGACCATTGATTCTAAAGTTGTCGGATTTTCTGAAATTTTCTGTAAATACCATATGTTTAAATTTTCTCTAAATATACTAAACTTTCAAAAAAGTGCAATTTTAAACATCCATTTTAAATTTTTTTTATCTTTTAAATAGTGCTATTTTTGAATTCTATATAGTTAAATATTTCATTTAAAATGTCAGACGATAAGAAAGTAATTTTTTCGATGTCGAAAGTAAGTAAAACCTATTCTTCGACAAATAAAACCGTGTTAAAGGACATCTATTTAAGCTTTTTCTACGGTGCCAAAATCGGGATACTTGGTTTAAACGGTTCAGGGAAGTCCTCCCTGTTGAAAATCATTGCCGGAGTAGATAAAAACTATCAGGGAGATGTGGTTTTTGCTCCAGGATATACTGTTGGCTATCTGGAACAGGAGCCCCAGCTCGATGAAACCAAAACGGTTATTGAGGTCGTAAAAGAAGGGATGGCTGAAATCGTAGGTATTTTAGACGAGTTTAATAAGATAAACGATATGTTTGGTTTACCGGAGGTTTATGAAGATGCAGATAAAATGCAGAAACTAATGGACCGCCAGGCTGAATTACAGGATAAGATCGATGCTTCAGGCGGTTGGGAACTCGATACTAAGCTTGCCATTGCAATGGATGCATTGAGATGTCCTGAACCCGATACGCCAATCAGCGTATTGTCTGGAGGTGAACGCCGCCGCGTGGCATTGTGCCGACTTTTATTGCAGGAACCCGATGTATTGTTACTTGATGAGCCTACCAACCACCTGGATGCAGAATCTGTTCACTGGCTCGAACAGCATTTGCAACAATATAAAGGAACGATCATTGCCGTAACGCACGACCGTTATTTTCTTGATAATGTTGCCGGTTGGATTCTGGAACTCGACAGGGGAGAAGGAATTCCATGGAAAGGAAACTACTCTTCCTGGCTTGATCAGAAAGCGAAACGTTTAGAGCAGGAAGAAAAAACGGCTTCAAAACGGAGAAAAACCCTTGAGCGGGAGTTAGATTGGGTACGCCAGGGCGCAAAAGGACGTCAGACAAAACAAAAAGCACGTTTGCAGAATTACGACCGCTTACTCAACGAAGATCAGAAGGAACTGGAAGAAAAACTGGAAATCTACATTCCTAACGGTCCACGTCTTGGAACAAACGTAATCGAAGCTAAAGGCGTAGCTAAGGCATTCGGGGATAAATTGCTTTACGATAACCTGAATTTTACATTACCTCAGGCGGGGATTGTCGGAATCATAGGGCCCAACGGAGCAGGAAAGTCGACTATATTCCGTATGATTATGGGAGAGCAGACTCCAGATAGCGGAGAATTCGTGGTAGGTGACACGGTTAAGATAGCATATGTAGACCAGTCACACACTAAAATAGATGCGGATAAATCCATATATGAGAACTTTGCCGACGGACAGGAGCTCATTATGATGGGGGGACGGCAGGTAAACGCGCGTGCGTATCTGTCGCGTTTTAATTTCGGAGGTTCAGATCAGAACAAGAAGGTATCTGCTTTGTCGGGTGGAGAGCGAAACCGCCTGCACCTTGCCATGACGCTGAAGGAAGAAGGAAACGTACTGCTGTTGGATGAGCCTACCAACGATTTGGATATCAATACGCTTCGTGCGCTGGAAGAAGGACTTGAGAATTTTGCAGGTTGCGCCGTTGTTATTTCGCACGACCGCTGGTTCCTTGATCGTATCTGTACGCATATTCTGGCATTCGAAGGAGATTCACAGGTATACTTTTTCGAAGGATCGTTTTCCGATTATGAAGAAAACCGGAAGAAACGCCTTGGAGACGTTGCTCCAACAAGACTTAAATACAAGAAACTGGTACGCTAGTTGTTAATACATAAAAAAAGCTGTCGGATTACGACAGCTTTTTTTTATTAAATAAGGGAATGTATGCTATTCTTCCTTTTGTCCCATCATCATAAGGAAAGCTTTGAGGAAAGGATCAATACCTCCGTTCATCACGCTGTCCACATCGCTCGTTTCGAATTGTGTGCGTACATCTTTTACAAGCTTGTAAGGATGCATTACATAGTTGCGGATTTGAGATCCCCATTCTATTTTCATTTTATTGGCTTCAATCTCATCGCGCTTTGCCTGGCGTTTTTTGAGCTCGATTTCATACAATTGTGATTTAAGCAACTGCATGGCTTTGGTTTTATTGTCGAGCTGCGAACGGGTCTCTGAATTTTCAATAATGATTCCCGTTGGATGGTGGCGCAACCTTACGGCAGTTTCCACCTTATTGACATTTTGTCCCCCTGCACCGGATGAACGCATCGTTTCCCAGGAAATATCCGAGGGGTTGATTTCAATTTCAATGGTATCATCTGCTAAAGGGTATACATATACCGAAGCAAATGAAGTATGCCTTTTCGCATTGCTGTCAAAAGGCGAAATGCGTACAAGGCGGTGAACGCCGTTTTCACCTTTGAGGTATCCGAAAGCATATTCACCTTCAAATTCAAGTGTAACCGTCTTGATTCCGGCAACATCTCCTTCCTGAAAATTAAGTTCGCGGATTTTATACCCGTTTTTTTCACCCCACATAAGGTACATCCGCATAAGCATTGAGGCCCAGTCGCAACTTTCTGTTCCGCCTGCACCTGCCGTAATCTGTAATACGGCACTCATACTGTCTCCTTCATCAGAAAGCATGTTCCTGAATTCCAGATCTTCTATAATGCTAAAGGTAGCATCAAACTGCGCCTGAACCTCCTCGGAACTGGCTTGCTGTTCCGCAAAAAATTCCAGAAGAATCTGGAGTTCTTCGAGATGGTTTTTGGCACTTTCGTACCCTTCTACCCATTTTTTTTTGGAGCGGATGTTGCGTACGATGACTTCAGCCTCTTTGGCATTGTTCCAGAAGTCCGGAGCAAATGTCTTTTCCTCTTCGTTTTGTATTTCAATTAATTTCTGATCGATGTCAAAGATACCTCCTTAACGCACCAAGGCGATCCATAAGATTTTTAATCTGATCCGATGTAACCATTTTTGTTATGATTTTTATGTTATAAAACAAATTTAGATAAAAAACATGGTCTTTCCTAATAGTTGACGGGCATGAAGAATATGGTCTGTAAAGGGCATGCCTAAAAATATTATGGAGTAGGAACATTCGAAAAGTAATTCGTTTTTTTATTATATTTAGTTATGGCAGATTTAAAAAATACGTTATGAGCAAAATTGAATTTAAAATAGGGGATGTCGTTCAGCTTAAATCAGGAGGGGTGAAAATGACCGTATACGCTGTTGATGACGAGGAAAGGACATTGTTTGTAGCCTGGTATAATGAAGTGACCGGGCTAATTGCCACGCATAAATCCATACCTGTTAGCCTGTTTAAGAGGGCCGTTGTTTAGTTTTTAGGTGTTATATATTTGAAAATCAATTGTAGTATGATGATCGGGCAAAATATCGGCTTGGTATTTGTTGATTGAGAATCATAGCTCTTTATATAAATGTAATATAGAAATTATGAAAACCACCACCTTTATATTTTGTTTATGCAGCCTGAGTTTTCTAAGTTGTGTATCGCAACAGAAAAATACGGCCCAGCCAGATCACGGTACGGCGAAAATTGAAAATGACAAGATCACCATTTCCAATCCGGATCTGGAATACGAAGTCATCATTATGGATACAGGTTTTGAGCGCTGGTTCAGTACCAACCGCAAACCTAAGGGGTATTATACGCTGGATTATCTAGAATCTAAAAACCGCCGATGGGTACAGGAATGGAATAACAGGGCAATGCGTCCTACAAGCGGAATTGATTATACTATTGACTATAATGCCCAGACTCATTATGGTTATGAAGTAAATTATATGCTGTATCATTACTTGCTGTATTTTCAACAGGTTAGTAATTTAAAATTAGACTAAATTATACTATCTTTGCACTTTAAAATTAAGGCTCATGGCTTCATTAAAACAAAAGTGGGGAATAACTTCTAATTTTCAATTCGCGGTGATTCTGACTGTATTTGCTATTACAGGCAGTACATCGGCCTATATAACACGACCGGTTCTGGAAATGATCGGCATCACTAAAGACAGCCTGCATCCTGCCATTTACTGGCCCTTATCGCTTATACTCATACTTCCTGTTTATAAGGTTATGCTCATTATCATCGGTACGCTTTTTTTTCAGCATACGTTCTTCTGGAACTTCGTAAAAAAAATGCTTATCCGTATGCGCCTTGGTTTTCTGTACGGTATTAAGAAAGAATAATTGAAACCTTTTTTTCAGCTTTATACGGCAGGCTTATCATCTTTTTTCAATTTATAAGGAAAGCGAAGAAACAATCGTTGGACGGTTGTTTTATTTTTTCAAAAAAAACCTTAAATTTAGAAGTACTTTAAATTATGGATTATGAAAAAATATCTTAACTGGTTCATATTGATGTTGCTGCTGTTAACTGCTCCGGGAATAGTGGCGCAGACAGTAAAAGGGGAAAGGGTGGAATATGGCGACCTGACCGAAACAGGCACTTATAAAGAATACCTTTCACGTGACGGTACGCTGATTCAGGTTGGAGACAGCATACAGATCGGAAACCCTAGCAACTTCGAAAAGTATGCACACATCACCCAGAATGATGCCTATCTCCGTGCCGAACATATGAATAAAAGGCTTAAAATCAAATCCATTGAAGTTTTTGGCAGTAAAAAACGTGGTTACAGTGTTTATTGCACCTTTAAGGGACTTGGCGTTCCAACGGTATTCGTAAATTATGAAAACGCACTCCAAACACAGGAAATCAAATTAATAGGAAAGGAACTTCCGTTAAAACAGGATGGAGCTGCTGAGGTGCCCGTATCTGGCAATCCATGATCACATAATCTTTTTTTGCGAATTGCCGATGTAAACCAATTGAAGCTGAAGCGCTTGTGTACTGTGCAATTGCGTTGTCAACGTTTTTTTTAGAAACAGGTTGTTAAACGCTTGTTAATATGGAAAAATAGCGTATATTAGTACATAACTAACATATAAATGATTAAGTAATATTAATTAAACAATAAACATAAGGATTAATAATGCTTATAAAATATTTATATGAAAAAACTACTACCGTATTTAGTCGTTATCGGTATATCGTTGCTATGTCCTCTTATTCTGTTTGGAGGATATTATTTAACGATTAAAGAATACCGTACTTCAGTTAACAATCTGCAGAAATCCGTGGCAAAAGATACGGTAAATTACATAAGCCATTCTAATAGGGTTGTTTATTCAGACTATGAAATAATGCCTTAAAGAGATAAGCTTAGTATGTACGGTAAGAAAGTGTTTTTTTTATTAAGAAGATTTCTTATCTTTAAGAATAGGGATGGCGGTATCGGTATCATTTTAGGGCTCGGGAGAACATGATCGTAAAAGATAAAAACAACCGGGTTATCGTTTCCAATACTCAAAAGGTAGAAGGTTTAACATTTTTGCCAAACAATTTATAAAATTATAAAAGAAGTATCCGGGAATGATGTAATATCAATTCCATACAACAAACAACACACATAAGAAGATTGCTTTTTTATTAATCTAAAAATTATTAATATGAAGAAAGTACTATCTCACCTAGTAGTTTTAAGCATTTCTTTATTATGCCCGGTCATACTGATCGGAGGAAACTATTTGATGGAAAAGAACAGAATGTATGTTCTTCCATCCAAAGAAACTGAAAAGTCGAAACGACTTCATTATTCCGACTTTTATACTGAAAACGATTCATTATTCAATGAGATCATTAAAACTAATTAAATTTTCATTTTTTTAATTATCTAAAAAGCACTCATCAGAGTGCTTTTTTTTAGCTCCGGTAAGTTTATTTTTTATGCAGGATAAAGATGCAGGGACGCTTGTGTAGGTCGATTTTATGCTTTTTCCAGAAATGAACCGGTTTGGTTATCATGACTTCAGTAGGAAGGGTAAGGTCACAGGCAACACAAAGCAGAGTATTGGGGTGAAGGCTTTGAACCATCTCTTCCATTAGCTGGTTGTTACGGTAAGGCGTTTCAATGAATAATTGAGATTGATTGCGCTCAAAAGACCATTTTTCGAGATTCTTGAGCATGGTTCTTTTATCGGCTTTATCAATGGGCAGATAGCCGTTGAAAGTGAACGATTGCCCGTTCATACCAGAGCCCATAAGCGAAAGCAGAATGGAGGATGGTCCGACCAAAGGTACTACCTTGATTCCCTTTTCATGCGCCAGTGCCACAATTACAGCGCCAGGGTCAGCAACACCCGGACACCCGGCATCGCTCATAAGTCCCATATTCCGACCCTCAAGCAGGGGTTGGATAAACGATTTAATTTCCCTTTCTTCAGTATGTTTGTTAAGCTCAAAAAGACGAAGCGAAGCCTGTACCTTTTCGGGGTTTATTGCTTTGATGAATTTTCGCGCTACCTTCCCGTTCTCAACGATATAGTCGTCTATAAGTTCAACAGCCCGCATTACACTTGCTGGTAAAACTTCATTTGCCGCAGTTTCGCCGAGCATTACCGGAATTAGATATAAAGTACCGTTTGTTGTCATATGCTGAATGTAAAAAAAACGCCTTATAAAGCGTTTTCGATTTTTTGTTTTATACTATTACAGGCTTCGTCAAGCATTTGAAAAACATGGTCAAAGCCTGAATCTCCTCCATAATAAGGGTCGGGAACTTCCCGGTTTTCATCAGGATGGATTTCATTTAAAATAAGCTGTACTTTGCCCAGTGCTTCTTCATTAGGTGCCAGTTTGCATACATTTTTATAATTGCTTTGATCCATTACATAAATATGGTCAAAACGGTCAAAATCCTCTACCAGAAAAAGGCGTGCACGCTGATCGGTTAAATCTATACCGTTTTTTCTTGCAACGGCAATAGATCGCTTATCGGGCAATTCCCCTGAATGCCATGCACCTGTACCGGCAGAATCTACAAAAACATGTTGTGAATTTATTTTAGATCTTAAAATACCTTCAGCCAGTGGCGACCTGCAGATATTTCCCAGACATACCATCAAAACCTTCGTCATTACATAGATAGTTTTTTATTGATATCTTCAAAATGCGCTTTGAATTCCTTATCGGTTTCAAGCAGGTTGTCAACAGTTTTGCAGGCATGAAGAACCGTGGCATGATCCCGATGGCCAATTTGCGAACCAATATTGGCTAAAGATGATTTGGTGTATTTCTTTGCGAAAAACATCGCCAGTTGCCTTGCCTGTACAATATTGCGTTTGCGCGATTTGGAACACAGCGTTTCAATATCGAGTTCAAAATAATCAGATACGATTTTCTGAATATAGTCGATAGAGATTTCCTTGCGTATATTCTTAACAAATTTCTCAATAACCTGTTTGGCCAGATCAATGGTCACTTCTTTTTTGTTGAAAGATGACTGGGCAATCAAAGAAATAATGGCCCCTTCCAGTTCGCGTACGTTCGTTTTGACATGTTTGGCAACATAGTCAACCACGTCATCCGGCATCTCAACACCGTCGCGGTAAAGAATATTCTTAATAATGCTGACGCGTGTTTCAAAATCGGGATGCATAATTTCAGCAGAAAGTCCCCATTTAAAACGGGAAAGCAGGCGCTGTTCGATATCCTGCATATCAACAGGAGCCTTATCGGAAGTAAGGATTACCTGTTTGCCGTTTTGATGAAGATAATTGAAAATATGGAAGAACACATCCTGCGTACCCGATTTTCCGGAAAGGAACTGAATGTCATCCACAATGAGGACATCGATGAGCTGGTAAAAATAAATAAAGTCGTTTCGTGTCTGTTTACGTACCGAATCTACGTATTGTTGCGTAAAAACCTCGGCAGAAATGTACAGTACCGTTTTTTCAGGATGCTTTTCCTTAATCTCAACTCCGATGGCGTGAGCCAGGTGTGTTTTACCCAAGCCTACCCCTCCGTAAATGAGCAAAGGGTTAAAAGCGGTACCTCCCGGTTTGTTTGCAACAGCCAATCCTGCGCTGCGTGCCAGCCTGTTCGATTCCCCTTCCAGGAAGTTGTCGAAGCTGTAGTTGGAATTAAGCTGGGATTCAATTTTAACGTTGCGGATACCCGGGATCACGAACGGGTTTTTAAGTTCAGGATTCTTGGTCTGAACCGGAACGTCCAGTTCCTGGGTTTTAACAGGTTCTCTCTGGGTACTCGGTAATTGTTCGGTAAACGGTTGTTTGCTTCCCGAAGTATTTTCCATTTTGATTTTATACAATAACTTTGCTTTAGGACCAAGTTCCTTAGTTAATGCAGATTTTAATACCTTTACATAATGTTCTTCCAGCCATTCGTAGAAGAATTTACTCGGAACTTGAATATACAAAGCGTTTTCTGTTAACTCAATAGCCTCAATCGGTTCAAACCAAGTTTTGAACGCCTGATCGCCAATGTTGTCCTGTATGAATTGGAGACAACGAGTCCAAACAGATATTGCGGTTTCTTGTGTATAGTCAAGCATTTTTTTGAGATAATAGTGTTAAATAATAGTGCCTTAAAGAGTTATATAACGCACATTTACATTTACAAATATGTGAATAAAAATCATCAAAAAAAATGATTTTGCTATTTGATTTTTAGAAATAATATTGTAAGTAATTATTTATTTGAATTATAAAATTTTTGAACCTTATTTTTTATGCAAAAACATAAAATTAGCCTGCGTGTTCGCTACGCGGAAACCGACCAAATGGGGGTTGTTTATCATGGTAATTATGCGCAATATTTTGAGATGGGACGCGTGGAATGGCTTAGAAATAAAGGGATTTCGTATAAAGAGCTCGAAGAAGGCGGCATTATGCTTCCCGTGGTATCGCTGTCGATGAATTACAAAAAGCCGGCACATTATGACGAGGAGCTTACAGTGGTTACAAAGCTTAAGTTTTTAGGTGGCGTTAAGATAGAATTCGACTATGAAATCATTAATGAAAAGGGGGAGTTATTAACAACGGCGCATACGGTTCTGGTGTTCGTGGATATGCATACGAAACGCCCCGTTGCTGTTCCTGAATATTTGGAAAAGCTTATCGGGGAATAGGTGCGTTAAAAAACTTAAAAATCATTTTTAGTTGTGGTATAAAAAGCGTAATTTTTGGAAAAAATAATTCTATGAAGACACTTTTTCTCCTGTTTTTCGGATTGATTTCCTTTTTTGGATTCGGTCAAACGAAGGTTAACTTAAAAGCAAGGCTGTATAAACCTGAAAATGCAGCCGTGATTTCGATACAACGCAATAACGGGCCTGTTATAAAAATGGGGCAAAACGTTTATAAGGAAGTTGAATTGAATGTCAACGACAAGCTGGCTTTTTACGTTAACGACAATCTGGTGGAAACGATTGATGTTTCCCAGAAGATTATCGACCGTAAGAGTCTCAGCGTTCTTCTTACAGAATCAACAGTTCTTGACGAAGTTGAAATAGAATATACCAACCTCAACAACAAGCTTGGATTTGAGGGGAAAAAGTACACAAGAGCAGAGCGCGCAGTAAAAACAGATAACCAGCTGTATTATAAAGATGATTACTCCGCTGTTGGAGGGCTGAAGCTCGACGGACTTGTGAACAAGCTTAGCGGAAGAGCTAAGGTTAATAAAAAATCACTTTCCATAGAAAATGAAATCAATGCCATGGAGCGTTTTCTGAATGCTTATCCTGCCGATTTTTTAAACGAACACTATCACCTTCCTAAGGAAAAAGCGCCATATTTTGCCTTACATATGATGCAGTTTATGAACGCGCAGACAAAACTGGAATCCGATTCTTTCCGTATGCTTATGGAAGAGCAGTTGCTGAATTTTAAATATGATTAACCTTCCTTTTCAGTTACAGTAACTTCAAACAGCTGGTTGAAAGCCTCTGCAATTTCATCTTTACGGGTTAATCTGCATGATACTTCGATCAGGCAGTCAAGTTCGAGAACCTGGGTTACGATATTCAGGTTCTTTTCCCTTATAATCCGCATTACCTTATTCATGTTTTTATAATCGAACCGGATAAGGAAATGCGCATCTATGGTTTTTTCCATAATTTCGGCATCTTCAAGGGCCATCTGTGCAGCTGTCTTATAGGCAGTTACCAAGCCTCCCACACCCAGTTTTACACCGCCGAAGTAACGCACTACGACCACGAGGATATTGGTAAGGTCAAAGGACTGTATCTGGCCGTAAATCGGCATACCGGCACTGTTGTTAGGCTCGCCGTCATCATTTGCACGGTATATCTTTTTCAGAGTGCCTATCTGGTAAGCATAACACCAGTGGCGTGCAGAATAATGCTGTTTCTTTACCTGTTCCAGAAATGACTTAACTTCATCTTCCGTTGAAACGGGAAAGGCATAACCAAAAAATTTACTGTTTTTTTCCTTAAACAATATTTCGTCTGTAGGCTTTTCTATCGTTTTGTAGGTATCCGTCATTTAAAGTCGTTTTTATATAGCGTTAAAGTATCGGTCACAATCTTTTGTGAAAAGGCAGCCGGAATTTTTTTTAGATCGGGAGCTGCAATTCCGTTACCAAGAATCATCCGGCCTTCAAATACCCGGGCTTCATCCCAATACCTTGAATCAATAAACTGTTGAAGGGTATAACTTCCTCCTTCAATAATGAGGGATTGAAGCCGCTCTTCATAACAAACACGGCATATTTCCGCAGCGAGGTTTTCAAAGTCAATTACCATGTAAGAAACATGAGGGATCGGGTATTCCGGAGCGCGTGCGCATAAACAAATCGTGCGGGCTTCTGAATTTACAACGGTTGATATTTTCGTAATTTTATGTTCGGAATCAAGGTATATACGTACCGGATTCTTTCCGTAATAATCACGGGTTGTAAGCGATGGATTATCATCGAACACCGTTCTGGTGCCAATTAATATGGCCGCTTCTTCACTTCTCCATTTATGGGTAAGCTGGCGGGAATAAATATTCGATATCCAGACAGGATGTTGCCTGCCGCGCTTATCTGGAGCAATAAAGCCGTCTGCCGTCTGCGCCCATTTTAAAATGATGTAGGGCCGCTTCTTTTCGTGATAAGTAAAGAAACGGGCATGGCTTTCTTTGCATTCGTTTTCCAATATGCCTTCGGTAACTTTGATGCCTGCTTTGCGCAGTTTTGCAATACCTTTTCCGGCTACTTCTTTAAAGGGATCGATACATCCGATCACCACATGAGGTATACGGTTTTCAATGATAAGGTCCGAGCAGGGAGGTGTTTTTCCGTAATGATTGCAGGGCTCCAGAGTCACATAAAGCGTACTTTCCGCGAGCAGCTTTTTGTCTTTAACAGAGGCAATGGCATTTACTTCAGCATGCGGCCCGCCAAAAGAACTTGTGTAACCTTCACCAATAATTGTATCTTTGTGAACAATTACAGCTCCTACTGACGGATTGGGCATTGCATCCGGTAAGCCTTTTGAAGCAAGGAAAAGTGCGCGGTACATATAATATTCGTGTGAAGGCATGTTGTAGTTTTTTACAAAATTAAGAAAAGATGACGGTAAACGAATATAAAAAGCGATTTCTCGAAGTTTTGCCTTCCTTTTATGACGATATGGAAAGGCTGAACCTTTTTTATGCAGCGGTGGAGTCGGTTATGGGATTTTCCAGAGCGTACGCCGTTTTAAATGCGGAACAGGAAATCACAGAAGCGAAACAAGAGAAACTGGAGCATTTTCTTAACCGTTTGTTGCAGCATGAGCCCGTTCAGTATATTACGGGAAAAGCCTTTTTTTTCGGGTATGAGTTCAAGGTTTCACCGGCTACCCTGATACCCCGGCCCGAAACAGAAGAACTCACCGCCTGGATACTGGAGGAAATGCGGGTGCATCCTGAAAAAAAATGGCAGGTACTCGATATCGGAACCGGATCGGGATGTATTCCCATAACCCTTAAAAAAGAATTTCCTATGGCAGAAGTAACCGGGATTGATTTTTCGTATGAGGCGTTCGAGATTGCCCGTGAAAATGCCCGTGCCCTTAATGCAGATGTAAAATTTGTTCAACAGGACATATTAAAAACCCAAAGCCTGGAAAAATATGACATTATTGTTTCCAATCCGCCGTATGTACGGAATCAGGAAAAACAGGAAATAAATCAAAATGTACTGGATCACGAACCGCATACTGCCCTGTTTGTAGATGATGGAGACCCGCTTGTTTTTTACAGGAAGATTTCCGGGCTTGCAAGCAAAAGTCTGGCAGCAGACGGGTTGTTGTTTTTTGAAATAAACCAATATCTCGGACCCGAGATGGAAACACTGGTTTCCGGTTATTTCAGTGAAGTAGAACTCCGCAAGGATTTCATGCAGAACGACCGGATGCTGAAGGCTTCAGGACAGGTAAAATCATTATAAAACCGGATTAAAAGAAAAATATATTCACGATATTTGCATAAACAAAAATAAAAGATGGCACAGAAACCCAGTATTCCGAAAGGAACCAGAGATTTTTCCCCTATTGAAGTAGCAAAACGGCAATACATCATTTCTATTATAAAAAAGCATTTTGAGCGCAGTGGATTTCAACCTATTGAAACTCCATCGTTTGAAAATTCGGAAACGTTGATGGGAAAATATGGAGAAGAGGGGGATCGTTTGATATTTAAAATTTTAAATTCCGGAGATTATTTATCCAAGGCTTCGGAGGCATATTTAACAGAGCGGAACAGCCTGAAACTGACATCGCAGATTTCGGAAAAAGCGTTACGCTACGACCTTACAGTACCTTTTGCGCGTTATGTGGTACAACATCAGAACGAGCTTGAGTTCCCGTTTAAACGGTATCAGATTCAGCCGGTATGGCGTGCAGACCGCCCGCAAAAAGGAAGGTTCCGGGAATTTTACCAATGTGATGCCGATGTGGTAGGATCTACATCTTTATGGCAGGAAGTGGAACTGGTACAACTTTACGATGCCGTATTCCACGAACTCAAAATAGAAGGAGTAACCATTAAAATCAATAACCGTAAAATATTATCCGGCATAGCGGAAGTGATTGGCGCGGGTGACAAATTGATCGATTTTACCGTTGCCCTTGATAAATTAGACAAAATAGGTGAGGACGGTGTAAAAGAAGAGATGATGGCCAAGGGTATTTCCCCAGAGGCTATTGAAAAAGTACAGCCCCTGTTTAATTTTACGGGCTCACTTTCTGATAAGCTACAACAGCTGCGTGATTTATTGGCTGCTTCGGAAGAAGGAACAAAAGGAGTCGAAGAACTTACGTTCATTTGTGAAACAATTGAAGAACTGGGATTAAAATCGGCGACACTTAATCTGGACGTAACGCTTGCCCGCGGTTTAAATTATTATACGGGAGCCATTTTTGAAGTAGCAGCGCCTGAAACGGTAAAGTTAGGTTCTATTGGTGGAGGTGGCCGTTATGATGACCTTACCGGTATATTTGGTTTAAAAAACATGAGCGGTGTAGGGATTTCGTTTGGGCTTGACCGCATATACCTTGTAGCGGAAGAACTGGATGTTTTCCCGCAGACAGTGTCTAATGTAACACAGGTACTTTTTCTTAATTTTGGTGATCAGGAGGCTAAGTATTGTATGAAGGCGGTGCAGTACCTGCGTGAAGCCGGTATCAATGCCGAATTGTATCCCGACAAAGCCAAAGTAGCGAAACAGTTTCAGTTTGCCGATAAAAAGGGGATTGTTTATGCCGTTATTGTTGGTGAAACAGAAATGCAGCAACAGGTATATGCTGTGAAAAACCTTGAATCAGGGGAACAACAGACCGTTTCATTGGAAGAATTAAAACAGTTGATCGTATCATAAAAAAAGAGCTGCCTTTTAGGCAGCTCTTTTTTGGTATATCTAGGAAATATTTGCAAAACTGCGTTTAACGAATGCCGTTAATTCTTCACCTTTTAACAGGCCTTGCGATAATTTGGCCAGATCCAAAGCATGGTGGATAAGGCTGTTTTTGACTGTCTCATCCTGCTCACCAAGGATTCTGGAAGCAATTTCCGAATTGGTGTTGACAATGAGGTTGTAAGAATCCGGAAAATTACCAAACATGGCATTTCCTCCCATAGCCTGCATTTCTTTCATTCTGCGCATGAACTCAGGTTGCGTAATGAGGAACGGAGCAGACGTACTGTCTAAAGCTTCTGTTTGAACGGTGTAGGTCTTTCCAGAGATGGCCTTTTCAATTACTTCTTTCAACTGTGCCGTCTCTTCTTCCGACAGCTTCGAAATCATCTCATCACTTTTTTTAATGAGATTGTCAATGGAGTCAGCATCTACCCTTGAAAAAGTAATATCCTGATGCTCCATTTCAAGTTTTTGAATAAGATGGGAAACGATAGGGGAATCCAAAAGTAAAACTTCGTACCCCTTTGCAGTTGCTTCTGTAATGTAACCGTGCTGTGCATCTTTGTTAGATGCATAAAGTACAACAGTTTTTCCGTCCTTGTTGGTCTGGTTCGGTTTGATCTTTTCTTTAAGCTCCTCGAACGTAAAATAAGTCCCGCCTATCGTTGGATACAGTGCAAAATCTTTTGCTTTCTCATAAAATTTATCTTCTGAAAGCATACCGTATTCCAGTACGATTTTAATATCGTTCCATTTTTCTTCAAACGCGGTACGGTCTTCATTGAAAAGCGATTTTAACTTGTCTGCAACCTTTCGTGTTATATAGTTGGAAATCTTTTTTACGTTACCGTCAGCCTGCAGATAAGAACGTGAAACGTTCAGCGGGATATCCGGAGAATCAATCACTCCCTTCAGCATGGTAAGGAATTCAGGAACAATACCTTCCACGTTATCGGTTACGAATACCTGGTTCTGATAAAGCTGGATTTTATCTTTTTGAATGTTGATATCTCCCGACAATTTTGGAAAATACAGAATTCCTGTCAGATGGAAGGGATGATCTACATTAAGGTGGATATGAAACAGTGGATCCTCGAACTGCATAGGATAGAGTTCGCGGTAGAAATCCTTGTAATCTTCATCTGTAAGTTCGCTTGGTTTTTTGGTCCAGGCCGGTTGCGGATTATTGATGATATTATCTGTTTCAATTTCCGTATCCCCGTCTTTTTCCGTTTTGGTACCGAACTTAATCGGTATCGGCATGAATTTATTGTATTTGGTCAATAATTCCCGGATTTTATGATCTTCAAGGAATTCAACAGAATCATCCGCTATATGCAGGATGATTTCGGTCCCCCGGTCTGTTTTTTCTGATGGTTCCAGAGTAAATTCCGGTGATCCGTCACAGGTCCAGTGTACTGCCGGTTCCTCCTTATACGATTTTGTGATGATTTCCACTTTTTCTGCCACCATAAAAGCAGAATAAAAGCCTAAACCAAAATGGCCGATGATACCGGAATCCTTAGCCGAATCCTTATATTTTTCGAGAAACTCCTCGGCTCCGGAAAAAGCCACCTGGTTGATGTATTTTTCAACTTCATCCGATGTCATCCCGATTCCCTGATCAAGGATATGGAGCGTTTTCTGTTCTTTATCTATTTTAACTTCAATTTTAGGAGTTCCGTATTCCACAGATGCCTCCCCGATAGATGTAAGATGTTTTAATTTTAAAGTAGCATCGGTAGCATTGCTGATCAATTCCCTTAAAAAAATCTCATGGTCACTGTAAAGAAATTTCTTGATCAACGGGAAAATATTTTCTACCGTTACATTTATTTTACCTGATGTCATAACTGTAAATGATTAATATACGGAACGCTGATGTTCAAAACAGGTACCAAAAGCATATTTTATGACAAAAAGACATAAAAAAAAAGGAAGAAAATTCTATTGGGGCACAAATTTTGTTAATTTTGAAATACTAAATACATTAATTATGAAAAAGGTATTATTAATAGGAATTTTATCTGTGGCAATGTTTTCTTGTAAAACAGCTACGAGTTCAAAGAACGACGTTCCCAACCAGGTTAAGCTTAAAGGGGAATGGACGTTGGTGAGTGCCAAATATCCGTCGGGATATAAAGTAACATCTTTTCATGTAGCTGATGCTAAGTGTTTTGAAGGGAGCCAGTGGAAATTTGTGTCGAATAACAATACAGGAACCGTTACCTTCAACACAACCTCTGCAAATTGCCCGTTTTTCAATTCCAAAATTATTTGGAATGTTAAGCAGGATGGTGCCTTCAATCTAAAATTCATCGGGGATGATAAAGCAAAACACGTCACTACAGGATATAATCTGACGATTTCGAATATTACGGATAATACTTTTGAACTGACTGATAATTCAACAGAGGCGACGATAGTATATTCATTTGTGAAAAATAATAATTAGAAAATAAATTAAGTTATGAAGAAATTAAGTGTATATGTATTAACATCTGCAATGTTGGCAGGGTCTATGCTGACAAGCTGTAATACGGTTAAAAATGCGAACAATACGCAAAAAGGTGCTGCTGCCGGAGCTGCTGCCGGAGCTGTTTTAGGAGGTGTACTTGGAAACAACGTAGGAAGCAAAAACAACAGTGCTTTAGGAGCCGTTTTAGGAGGCGTAATCGGTGGTACAGCCGGAGCAATTATCGGTAAAAACATGGATAAACAGGCTCAAGAAATAGAAACTGCATTGCCGGGAGCTGAAGTAGAACGTATTGGGGAAGGAATAAAAGTAATCCTAAATGAGAATACGGTAAACTTTAATTTTGATTCAGCCGAACTAACACCTACAGCTAAAGCAAATCTTGATAAAATTGCAGAAGTTTTCATCAAGAACTATAACACATTGGTAACCGTTTACGGATATACTGACAGTGTAGGTAAAGATGAATACAATATGAAATTATCCCGCAGTCGTGCAAATGCGGTAAAAGCCTATTTGACCGGTAAAGGGATTGGGGCTAAAAGAATTACAGCTCAAGGAATGGGAGAAGCAGATCCTGTTGCAACAAATGATACAGATGCAGGAAGAGCGAAAAACCGCCGTGTAGAATTTGCTATTGTTGCAAATGAATCCATGATTCAGGATGCGAGAAAAGAAGCAGCTAAATATTAAGAAGTAGCTGATATATTACAAAGCCCGATTTTTTCGGGCTTTTTTTATTCAATTATATGAGGGATGAACCTGCTCTTGTCCGTGGTAACAGGATAATCACTTTCCCGGAATGTGATACCACAGGGTTCCTGGCCAATAATCCAGCTGCCTATAATAGCATAACCGGATTCTTCTTTATGCAGGGAAGCCAAAGCCTGATAAATAAACCCTTCTTCTCCATATTCACCAGGTGTTTCATAAAGTGTTTGGTTGTTGTAAACAAAACGTATGTTGGCACCTTCCCGTGATAGCAAAGGTTTCCTTACATAATCTGACATACTTCCCGGATGGTTGAAAAGACTTTCCAGCAACAGCGGATGTTCAGGAAACAGCTCCCATAAAACAGGTAAAATAGCTTTGTTGGATAAGATCATCTTCCAGGATGGTTCAATCCATTGTGCTTCCAATACATCGTTTACGATTTGGATGCCGAACTCTTCATTGACCATCCATTCCCATGGATATAATTTAAAAATTGCAGAGATAGGCTCTTCTTCCAAATCAGTGAAGTATTGCCCGTTCCACCCGATTTCATCGATATACAGCAATTTTGTATTGATTCCTGCCTGCATAGCAGTGTCGCGAAGATATTCTAAGTTGGTAAGGTCTTCAAGACTTTCCCTTATACACGTGAAATGTAGTAATGAACCTTTAAGATGAGGTTTTAAATCTTTCCATGAAGCTATAAGTTGCTCATGTACGCTGTTGAACTGGTCTTTTTGGGCACCGAAAAAATGTTCCTTCCAATACCATTGCACCACACCGCATTCAAAAAGGGAAGTGGGGGTATCGGCATTGAATTCGAGAAGCTTCAATTCATCTTTAACTGCATCATAAGCTAAATCAAAACGACCATAAATACTTGGGTTGTCCTGCTCCCATGATCTTTCTATATGATGATGCATGAAATCGGGTATATGAAACAGATGGAATTTTTTATTCTTTATAACGTGCTCCACGGCAGTCAGACACATTTGCCATAGTTCATTTGTAGCATGGTAGATTTTATCCGCTGTTTCTTCAGAAATACTGTAATAGTAATCATCAATCCAGTAAGGGACTTCGTTATCAGAGTAATACCCGTAACCTATAGATTCTACCCGTTGTATCCAATGAGGATCTTTTGTAACGTGTTTTATATTCATCAGGAAGCACTGCTGAAGTTAGACTTTGACGCTGATGAGCCGAAACCTCCTCGTGAAGATGCCTTTCCATATGCTGTTGCCTTTGCGTGATTGGTTCCCGTAACGGAGGCAGGATTTAACCCGCTGCTCGCGTAACCCATTCCTCCTCCCAAATGGCGAAAGGCCATATACCATAATAAGGCATTTCCTGCCCCTGAATGACGGTTGTGCTGGTATTGTTGTGTTACGTTAGTATATTGTGCTGTTGAATCTGCACGCATGAATACCTGTTGTTTTACTGTGTCCTCATTTTTCGCAGCTGGTTTGTTGCATGAAGCCAGTGCTGATGTAATGAGGATGAGCTGAACTGTTTTGGAAGATCGTTTCATAATTATTGAACCGTAACGTAAATGGGGATTTGGTTGAGTTTTACAGAAGTGCTGTCCGAAGACCAGGTCTTTGGATTCAGAGTGGTAACCAGTGTGTCGGTTTGAGAAATAATCTTTTCACCATCCATCCAGATCGTCTGTTTCGTAAGATGATATACCGTATCGCCTTTTGTAACTGTCGTCAACGTTACTTCCCGTGCCGATTTCTTGTTGAGGTTTTCCAATTGCCGGTCTTCTCCGGATCCGCCGCAACTTACCATAAAGGCAAGTCCTAAAAAAGGTATTAATTTTTTCATTTGATGAAGTCTACTTTTACAAAGATGAATGTTTTTTGCGGAATATCCATAATTTATCAAATAATTGTGTTTTAAGAAAAACCAGGAAGCACTATATTTAGTATTTTTAAAGATAAAAACAATGAGGTTCCATACAAGAAAATGGGTTAAGCCAGAAGACCTTAATCCGAATAAAACACTTTTTGGAGGCAAGCTGCTTGCCTGGATTGATGAAGAAGCTGCGCTATACAGTATTGTTCAGCTCGAAAACAGCCATGTAGTAACAAAATTTATGTCTGAAATCAATTTTATGGCATCGGCAATAGAAGGGGATATTATTGAAATAGGGCTTGAAGTCGTAAAGTTCGGTACAACATCCTTAGTCTTAAGTTGCGAAGTACGGAACAAGATGACGCATGAAACCATTATTACGGTAGACAGGATTACGATGGTAAACTTGGATTCCGAAGGAAAACCAAAACCACACGGTAAAAATAAAATTGAATATGTTAAAGATCGTTTAAACAGGGAAATTAAATAAAGTGATACAGGTAAGAAAATTTTCTGGTGATCTGGTTCCGTTTTCGGAGAGGAGCCTTCGCCAGTCACTGGTGAATTCCGGTGCGAGCCATGATGAAGCCCGTCAGGTATATGATTTTATAACACAGGACATGTACGACGGTATTCCGACAAAAGAATTATACGAGAAGGCATTTAGCGCTTTAAAAAAAATCAAATCATCGGTTGCAGCACGTTATAGTTTAAAACGAGCATTGCAGAAACTGGGACCGGAAGGATTTTATTTTGAAAAATGGGTTGCCAAGATATTTGAAACTCAGGGATATGATACTCTCACAGGGCAGGTTATGCAGGGGGCATCCGGCATTACGCATGAGATAGACGTTGTAGCATCTGCTAAAAATGAAGACCTGGTCTGTGAATGTAAGTTCAGAAACGATCTGGATGCCAAAATAAGCGTTACAACTCCCATGTATTTTCTTTCCAGGTTCCGTGATTTAAAAGATGGAAAATATACTTATTTTAATAGAAATTTTTCACCTGTTAAAGGATTCCTTATTACGAATGCTTTTTTTACAAACGATAGTATAGCATTTGCCGATTATTATGGTATCGGGCTCATCAGCTGGAATTATCCAGAGGATCGAAGTATTAAACGTTTAACAGACCATTACGGATTGTATCCTGTTACCTGTTTAACAAGCCTTACCGACGAGGAGGAGAGGATTCTGCTCACCAAAAACTGTATACTGGTTCGTGAATTAATAAACAATCCCGTATTGCTTGATCATTTTAAATTCAGTTCAGAACGAAAAGAAACTATTTTAAGGGAAGCAAGGGAGCTTACTTCTGTTGAATAAAAATGCCGGAATTAATTCCGGCATTTTCTATTTATTTTTTAATGAATTTATGCGATTGATTTAGGCTAGATGAAGAAAGCTGCAGGATGTAGACACCACTGTTCAGTGTACTTACGTTTAGCTGGTTTAATTCCGCGGCTTTTGCATAGGTTGCAAGTACTTTTTTACCTGCAACATCAAAAACAGTAAGCTTTGTATCTTCTGTTAAAGGTTCAGTGGTCTGGATATTTAATGTTTCCACTGCCGGGTTAGGGTAAATTGTCGCTCTGTTTGCATTTGACTGTTGATTTTTGGTACTTGCGCGTCCTGTTGTGATATAGGCTAAATAGTTTCCGTAATAGGCAGGTTTTCCGTAGTTTATAAAAGGGTCAAATTCCATTGCATTCGTAACGAATTGTGTATTGGGATTATTGTAACCATATGCGGTACCAAGGGTATAGTAACCGTTTATTGTAGGCAGGCTGTAACCAAAATCCTCGCCTTCAAAGCCATAGAAAGAAGAGTAACTTATCTTTGTACCATCAAGCGGCATACCGTAACTGTATACATCTTTAATCCCGTTAAGCGTAGGTTGATAACTTTGATTGTTTGTCATTTGCCCCGTGTTGGGGTGATTGCTTTCAACAGTAGCACTTAAATGCAATGAACTTCCATCAAAAGACTTTGTCAGTACCTGTGCTGAATACAGATAAGTAGTCCATTCGAGTTTTCCGCTTGAACTTACTTTAGTCAGCGTATAAGGATCATGGTTTTGAGAGGGAAGGGTCGTAAGGAACGCATTACTGGTTGCCAGCGAAGGAGTAAGAGAATTAACGTTGGTGTGTCGGGCAATAAAATAGGCATCGTCGTCAATTACCACAAGGCCTTTAGGATTCTGTGATACTTCGTTGTAAATATTTTTTGAAATCTGGTTGCCGAAATACGTGCTCCAGGCGCGGGTACCGTTGAAGTTGAATTTAGATAAAAAAACATTACATGTACTGGCAGGCTGCCCCCATAACATAATTCCTGAAGCATATTCCTGATAGCTGTTTTTAGTTCCGAAATAGTTGCTCTGTGCTGTACTGCTGAAATGGTTGCCATACACGTATAAACCGCTGGTTCCGGCCTCTATCCCGATAATTTCAGAGAGGTCCTTTACATAAAAAGTACTCCACTGGTGCTTACCGTTGGCATCCAGCTTGCTGATGACATTTTGAATTGTTGCTGTAGAGGCGGCATCTCCTGTATTCTGAAAATTTGAGCCAGGTAAAACATCGCCCTTTTTCCTTCTGGATACAACGTATATATTGTTGTTTGGGTCAATTGCCAGATGCTCCTTGTTTTGAGCAAGCGCATGGAAATAAGTAAACCATATGATTTGTCCGCTCGGACTTACTTTTGTTATGAAGGAACTGCTTGTAAAAACGTCTGTGATCATCTTAGAACTGTACGCTCCTGTAGTTGCGAGATCTTTTTTATAGGTTCTTCCGGTAACAATCAGGTTGCCATTGTTGTCAAACTTAAAGTTTTCAATTAAGGATGTTCCTACTAAATCAGGCTTCATGTTCACTATAACCGGAACAGGAAGGGGAAAGGTAAAAAAAAGCGATAAAGAACCGTTTGATCTGCTGTAAACGTAAATCAGGTTGGAACCTGCAGGCATATTTTTATAATCATTCGGAAAATCGTTTCTAAAAAGAACATATAAATCGCCTGTTACAGGATGCACCTCTGCGATACTTGGTTTTGCAATGAGTTCTTTCGTTGTACCCCAAGCTCTTTTATATAAAGATTGGCCGTAAATAGAAGAGAGGGTAAAGAAAGTGAATAAAATTAAAAAAGTGTTTTTTTTCATGTTTGCGTGTTTTAATCAAAATTAACATAATTTTTTAATTTGCAAAATTATTAGCAGTTTTGTGTTGTAAATGTGTAAAATAAATGGCGTTTTTTGTTGAATATTATTTTTAATTAATTGAATTGCAAAAGAATGTTTTTAAACGTAAATTTGCCTCAGCAACACACTAATAAATATGAGTTTAGAAAACAATACGAATCGCTATGCACAACGCGGCGTGTCTGCCCAGAAAGAAGATGTACACAATGCGATTAAAAACATTGACAAAGGATTATTTCCAAAAGCTTTCTGTAAAATTGTCCCGGATTATTTAACGAACGATGACGATTACTGTCTTATTATGCATGCAGACGGAGCAGGAACCAAGTCTTCACTGGCTTATTTGTATTGGAAGGAAACCGGCGATCTTTCCGTATGGAAGGGTATTGCGCAGGATGCCTTAATTATGAACATCGATGATTTATTGTGTGTGGGAGCAACAGATAACATTATGCTTTCATCAACAATCGGGCGTAACAAAAACCTGGTACCGGGAGAAGTAATTTCTGCTATCATCAACGGTACCGAAGAACTTATCGCTGATCTTAAGAAATTTGGTGTAACGATTCACTCCACAGGTGGTGAAACGGCCGATGTAGGCGATGTGGTACGTACCATAATTGTTGATTCCACCGTAACGGCACGTATGAAACGGAGCAACGTAATAGACAATGCGAACATTCAGGCAGGAGACGTAATTGTAGGTCTCGAGTCGTTTGGACAGGCAACTTACGAGCAGGAATACAACGGAGGTATGGGAAGCAACGGACTGACTTCTGCCCGTCATGATGTGTTTGCACATTACCTGGCAGAAAAATATCCTGAAAGCTTTGACCCGTCTGTTCCACAGGAACTTATTTACTCGGGTAAGAAGAAACTGACCGACGAAGTAGAGGGAGCTCCTGTAAATGCAGGTAAGCTGGTACTTTCTCCTACAAGAACGTATGCTCCTATTATAAAAGCCGTTTTAGAAAAGTTCAATGCCGGTCAGGTACACGGTATGGTGCATTGTTCGGGTGGTGCCCAGACAAAGGTATTGCATTTTGTTGATAACGTGCATGTGATCAAGGACGATATGTTCGAGGTTCCGCCTTTATTTAAATTAATTCAGGAGCAGTCTCAGACAGGATGGAAGGAAATGTACCAGGTATTCAATTGTGGACACCGTATGGAACTTTATGTAACTCCTGAAATTGCTGACGAAATTATAGCTGTTTCTAAGTCGTTTAACGTTAATGCCAAGATCATTGGAAGGGTAGAAGCTTCCGGAACAAAAAAATTAACGATCAAATCTTCATACGGAACGTTTGAATACGCATAATTACAGATTGATGGCCATTGATTATGGCGGGAAGCGGACCGGTATAGCGGTGACAGATGAGATGCAGATCATTGCATCGGGGCTCACCACTGTTGAAACAAAGCTGCTGTTCCCGTTTCTAGACCATTATCTTAAAACAGAAAAAGTAGCTAAGATTGTTGTGGGGGAACCCAAGAGGCTTAATAATGAAGCGTCGTCCATTGCTGCCGAGATCAATAAATTTGTAGAGAAGCTTAAAGGTCTGTACCCCGATATTGAAATCGTTCGTATAGATGAACGGTTTACCTCAAAAATAGCCTTTCAGGCAATGATTGACGGAGGTTTAAAAAAGAAACAGCGTCAGAATAAAGCGCTGATAGATGAAATTGCTGCAACTATATTGTTGCAGGATTACATGAATAGTAACCGCTAAAATATTTTAAGAACACATACATAACGGAAGTTTAAAATAATAGATCATTTTAAAATGTCAACAAACAAAAGAACAGAAAGTGACATCGTACTGATAGGTGCCGGAATTATGAGTGCAACCCTTGGGCTGCTTCTGAAAGAGCTGAACCCTAATGCGACGATCGAAATCTTCGAACGTCTGGATAAAGCTGCTCAGGAAAGTTCCGATGCTATGAACAATGCAGGTACGGGGCATTCGGCTTTCTGTGAACTAAACTATACTCCCGAAAAAAATGGGGTAGTGGATATTACCAAAGCGCTGGATATATGCGAACAGTTTGAAGAATCACGTCAGTTCTGGTCTTATCTTGTTAAAAAGAACATCATCCAGACTCCGGGATCCTTTATAAACACGGTTCCGCACATGAGCTTTGTTTGGGGGAATGACAATACCCGATTTCTTAAAAACCGCTATGACGCTCTTAAAAACCAGCCGTTATTCGATATGATGGAATACAGCGAAGATGCCGAAGTGATCAAGAACTGGGCTCCGCTTATTATGGAAGGACGCGATGCAAACGAAAAAATTGCCGCTACCCATATGAACCTTGGAACAGATGTGAATTTTGGTGAGCTTACCCGTAAAATGATCAACCATCAGTTAAACCAGGATGGTGTAAGCGTAACCTTCAATACCGAAGTTTACAATCTGAAGCGTATGCAGGATGGCAGATGGAATGTGTTTATTAAAAATATCAAAACAGGTGAAAAACGTACGGTTATTTCCAAATTCGTGTTTATAGGTGCCGGTGGAGCTTCTATATTGTTGCTCGAAAAGTCGGGAATACCGGAAGGGAAATCTTATGGTGGATTCCCGGTATCAGGACAATGGCTTGTTTGCGAGGACGAACAGCTGGCTGAACGTCATTTTGCAAAAGTATACGGACTTGCTTCTGTAGGGGCGCCTCCAATGTCGGTTCCTCATTTGGATACGCGTTATGTAAACGGTAAAAAATCCTTGTTGTTTGGTCCTTATGCCGGATTTTCGACCAAATTCTTAAAAACAGGTTCTTATTATGATTTGTTTAAGTCAATTTCAACCGGAAATATAGGAACCATGCTTGGTGCAGGGCTTGACAACCTTGATTTGACAAAATACCTCATCGGAGAGGTACTGGCATCTCAGGATAAGAAGGTGAGCGCATTGAAAAACTATTTTCCGAATGCTAAAAAAGAAAACTGGCGCCTGGAAATTGCCGGACAACGCGTGCAGACCATGAAGCGCAACAAAGAGGGGAAACCCGAGCTGGCCTTCGGAACGGAGGTGGTAAATGCAGCTGATGGCAGCCTGGCAGTTCTTTTAGGAGCTTCCCCGGGAGCCTCGACAACCGTAACCATTATGCTTAAGCTTATCGAAAAATGCTTTCCGGAAGAATTCAAATCTGCAGGATGGCAACAGAAGTTTAAAGAAATGATTCCTTCTTTCGGACTCAAATTAAACGATCATCCTGAATTGTTAAAAGAGCTCAGAACAGAAACATCCCGAACATTATCGTTGCAGTATTAATATAGAACGACCGCTTAAGCGGTCGTTTCCTTTTTTGTTATAATAACGATTTTTTCGTTATTCATATCCGTAGTAAAGAATAGGTAGGTATCCCCGCCATCTTTTAATTTATGCTTTTTACGAAGATCTTCTACTTTTAAAGGAAAATTACGCGTGGTTACATTGCATTTTGATTGTTCCAGGAATTTAAGCTCCTTCTTATGATAAGGAATAATCTGCTCTATCTTAAACTTTCTCCCGGGAAAATCTACCAGTTTTTCGGAAGTGTATAAATGAGAATGTTTATGCAGTTTTCGAACGTTAAAGCGGTTGGCTATGCTGTTGTACTGACCAAGCTTAAGATAACTGCTGTAAGGTTCATAAAGATAGGTAAGGGGAAAGGATAGTAATGCTGATTCATCATCTTCCAGCGAAAACCCGTCACTGCAGATTTCTCCGTTGTTGAGAATGTTACAGGCTACTACGTCGGGAATACCGTTAAAATCTTTTTCAAGGATAATCAGCAGTTCCTTTACTTCGTTTTGAAGGGCAACGGCGTATATTTTCTTTACATGGTTTATCTCCTGCAGAACAGCAGAAACATCAAGAAGCGGCGCAACCTTTAGCAGTACATTTGTTGATTTTTTAAAAAGGAGGGGCAGTAAGTCCACTACATTAGGGGTACAGTCCTTAAGTAAAAATACTTTTGATTTGGATTCATCCCGCCTGGCAGGATCAACATAGATCCAGTCAAAAGGACCGGCTGTTTGTTCCAGGTAGGCTATGCTGTCACCGTTTACCGTTTCAATGTTGTCAATATCAAATACCTTTAAATTATGGGAAACAATATCCGACAGTTCTTTCTGAAGTTCACAGTGAACCACTTTTTTAAAGGATCTGGCAAAATACAAATCATCTACTCCAAATCCTCCTGTAAGGTCAATAAGGGAATTTCCATTAATAAGGGAAGCTTTGTACTGAGCCAGAGGTTCGGAAGAAGTTTGCTCAACCGACAAAGCAGACGGAAAAACAGCATCGTTGTTGCCGAACCATGTTGGCAGTTTCTTCTGAGCCTTTTTTTTTGCCTGTATCTGATTCAGTACCCATTTCCATTCATATAAAGGGAATGGGTTTTTCTGCAGAGCCAGTCGCTGCAGATCCGAATCAAGGTGCTGGTTTATAAACGATACAAGTTCTTTGCTTAGATTCATACAGAACGGCTTATCAGTCATTTTTAATTACAAATGTATGGCAGCCTACGATAGCAGCCGTTTCTGTTCTTAGACGCGTAGCTCCAAGAGCAGCGGGCTGAAAACCTTTTGCAATGGCATCCGCTATCTCCTTATGGGAAAAATCGCCTTCAGGGCCTATAAGCAATGTATAGCGCTTGCCGGGTTCGATTAAATCTTTCAGTTCTGTTTTGGAAGTTTCTTCACAATGTGCAATAAATTTTTGGCCTTCTATACTGCCCGAAATGAAATCGCTTAACTTTACAGGAGGGTTCAAAACTGGTAAATAGGCCTGATTGGACTGCTTCATGGCGCTGATGAGGATTTTATCGAAACGCTCTGTTTTGACGATTTTTCGCTCAGAATGCTCACAAATAACCGGAGTAATCTCGTCAACCCCGATTTCTGCCGCCTTTTCGAGGAACCACTCATAACGGTCGTTCATCTTTGTAGGAGCAACGGCGAGGTGAATGCTGTACTTTCTTTTCTCAAAAAAAAGGACATCCTTAATTTCAACGATGCATTTTTTTTCGGAAGCCTGTGTTATTTCTGATGTAAAAACAGCTCCTTTTCCGTTGGTAATATGTAAAACGGCACCCTCGGTTTTTCTCAGAACCTTTACGATATGTTTGCTTTCTTCCTTATCGAAAACAAATGCTGTGGTTTCCGGACCAATTTCCGGAGCATAGAATAATTGCATATTAAAATTCAAGTCTTGCTTTAGAAACAGTTTCACGATCGCTTACCAATCCGAGGCGGTATTTATGATAACCTACAATACCGATCATGGCTGCATTGTCTGTGGTGTATTCAAATTTGGGAATGAACGTCTTCCAGTTGTATTTTGTTTCGGTTTCTTTTAAAGCTTTGCGTATGCCCGAATTTGCAGAAACTCCGCCACCGATCGCAATTTGCGTAATACCGGTTTGTTCAACCGCCATTTTAACCTTATCCATAAGGATCTGTATGATGGTATGCTGAACAGACGCACAGATATCATCAATATTACGGCTGATAAAATCAGGATTTTTCTGAACTTCTTTCTGTATAAAGTACAGAATTTGGGTCTTTAATCCCGAAAAACTGAAATTAAGTCCGTCCACCCTGGGTTTTGTAAAAGAAAAAGCTTTAGGATTTCCTTTTTGGGCATGCTGGTCGATCAAAGGTCCACCGGGATAGGGAAAACCAAGGATTTTAGCTGTTTTATCATATGCTTCACCCACTGCATCGTCGGTTGTTTCTCCCAGAATATCCATATCGGTGAAAGAATTTACTTTCACAATCTGGGTATGCCCGCCGCTTATGGTAAGGGCCAGAAATGGAAATTCCGGCTTGTCAAAACCTTCTTCGTCTATAAAATGCGCAAGGATATGTGCATGCATATGGTTCACAGCGATAAGCGGGATGCCGAGGGCCATGCTAAGTGATTTCGCAAATGACCCACCTACGAGCAACGACCCCATAAGCCCGGGCCCTTGTGTAAAGGCAATTGCCGACAGATCGTGTTTGGAAATGCCTGCTTTTTTCAGTGCTACGTCGATTACAGGAACAATGTTCTGCTGGTGCGCCCTTGAAGCCAGCTCGGGAATAACACCCCCGTAAAGCTCATGAATTTCCTGTTTGGCCACAACATTGCTAAGGACTTTTCCGTTACATAAAACAGCGGCCCCAGTATCGTCACACGAGCTTTCAATTGCAAGGATATATGTAGATGTTTCCATTGTAAATAGGATCTTAATTTCACAGGATAAAGTACGTCAAATACTACATTATCAATGAGGAAATTATTATTTTTGTTTCTTGTTCAGTATGCAAATTTAAAACAAATACGGCTATCAAAAAATTTTTAAAAATACTGTTTGGTCTTCTGCTGGGTCTGGCACTGGTATTTATACTGGTTGCCGTGATTATAACAACACCTGTTGTTCAGACGGATCTGGCCCATTATGCAACAGAAAAGATAAACAAACAGTTTAATATCCGAACTTCTATAGGAAAAGTCGCTATTCAGCTCGATGGAAGCGTATTGCTTAAACAGGTGCACGTTCTCGATGATCACAATAAGGATCTCATGTTTATAGACCGGCTTTATACCAATATTGTCGATTTCAAACAATTAACAGATGGAAAACTGCTGTTCGGAAGTACCGAATTATACGAAACCACTTTCTTTATACATAAATACAAGGGCGATACACTCACAAACCTGGATAAATTCATTGCGGTATTTGATGATGGAAAGCCGGGCAGCGGCAAGTTCTATATGAAGATTGACCGGCTTGAAATGCACGACGGGCATTTCAGAATCAGCGATGACAATACAGGTAATGTACCTGTTGACTTCAAGGAAATGAACGGTAGCCTGAACAATCTTGTGGTTAAAGGTCCGAATATAAAGGCTGATATCTCAAGGCTTTCATTCAAAGACAAGCGGGGTATCTATGTAAAAGATGTGGTGACCAGCTTTTCCATGACCAAGAAGTCAATGGATCTGAAACCTTTTGCAATTGAAACAGAGGAATCCTTTATTAAAGGGAATATTGAAATGCGCTACGCAGAAGGAGGACTTAAGTATTTTACGGAAAAGGTAAACCTTAACGTAGATTTCGACAAATCGAAAATTGCCACGAACGACCTCAGGCATTTTTACGGGGAATTTGGAGAGGACAATATGCTGTACCTTTCAGCAAAGGCCAAGGGAACGCTTAATGACTTGAAACTGCTGAATACGCAGTTGGCGGATAAGTCAGGTTCTGAAATCATAGGAAACTTCGCATTGAAAAACCTTTTTGTAAAGAAGAATCCATTCAGGGTGGAAGCTGACCTTAACCGTTTGAATATCACCCGGGCCAACGCAGTTGCCCTTCTGCCCAATATTTTGGGAAAAGCACTTCCTGAGGAACTCGAAAGAATGGGTATGGTAAACCTTAAAGGAAACGTTGCCTATGAAAATTTTTATGTAGATGTAGACATTGAAACTACTTCCGAACTCGGGTTTGTCAAGGTCGACGGTGAGCTCCGCAACGTAAACCAGAAACTCAGTGCGCAGTATAAAGGTGACATAACCCTTGATAATTTCAATATAGGGGGGCTTTTAGGAAAAGAGAACATAGGTGCAGCAACCTTAAGTGCCAGCGTAGACGGAAAGAGCTTTGATCCCAAACACTTCAATACCATTTTGAAAAGTGAGGTACAGTCGTTTGTTTTTAACGGGTATACATATAACAATATTTCCATTGACGGAAGCCTGAAACTTCCGGCCTATACGGGAACGGTGATAAGCAAGGATCCCAATGCACTCGTTGATTTTAACGGAACGCTCGATCTGTCATCCGATAAAGCAGCAGTTGATTTTAAGGTTGATGTAGAACATCTGAATATGAATGCCCTGCACATAGTGAAGGATTCACTGGGCGTATTTAAAGGGCATTTTGAACTGACGGGACAAGGTAAAAACCTTGATTTGTTTGAAGGTACCGTACTGGCTCAAAACGCAACTTACAGCAATTCAAAGGAGACTTATACCTTTGATCATGTGTTTGTGCAGTCGGAATTTGAAGACCAGAACATCCGGAAGATTTCCATAGAGTCCAATGATATTGTAAACGGAACCATACGCGGAAATTTCAGGTACAAGCAGTTAAAATCGCTCGTAGAGAATTCGCTGGGAGGTCTTTATACCCATTATTCTCCTATTAACATTGGTGCCAACCAATTTATAGAATACAATCTTCAGGTACAGAATAAAATAGTAGGATTGTTGGTTCCTAAGCTCGAAATTGCAGATGATACGTCGATTTCCGGTAAAATTACGGCAGATAACGGAGAATTTGTCTTAAATGTAAACACCCCGTATGTGAAGTACGGATCGAACAGGCTAAGCAACCTGCAGATTGATGTCAACAGCCTGCGCGAAAATCAGAATGCTTTTATTTCAATCGACACAATTGATCTGAAAGCTTACAAGATGTATGATTTTGTGCTGAACAACGCCAAAAGTAACGATACTTTGTTTGTAGATACGAACTTTAAGGGAGGTACAGATGCAAACGACCGCTACAACCTTAACTTTTACCATACAATTGATGAAAACAGAAAATCTGTTGTCGGAATTGAAAAATCAGAAATCCAGTTTAAGGAATCGGTATGGTATCTGAATGAATTTGACAACGATAAGAACCGCATTGTTTTCAATCAGAAAATCAATGATTTTTCTATAGACGATATTGAGCTTTCCCATAACAAGCAGACGGTTTTGCTCAATGGAAGGATGAACGGAGCCAACTATAAAGATCTTAATCTGGAATTTGAAAATGTGGAACTCGATAAAATTACCCCTGATCTGCGCAATCTTACATTCGGCGGGCTTGTCAATGGAAACATATCGTTTGTTCAGGAAAACAATATATTCAAACCCAAATCCAAACTCAATATTCAGGATCTTGAAATAAACGACGTGCTTTTAGGGCTTTTTAACTTTGAAGTAGAAGGAGATGAATCACTACAGAATTTTACTGTTAAATCGAACATTGTAAATGATTTTGTGGAAAATTTTTACATGAACGGGCTCATATCGGTAAGCAAAGGACAAAGCAAGCTAAATCTCGATACGAGTTTTAATAAATTTAACCTCAAAGCCATTGCGCCGTTTCTTTCCTCTATTATGTCCGATGTCAGGGGAGACGCTTCAGGAAGGGTTACTATTCTGGGAACCCATAAGGATCCGGATATAGAAGGAAAGCTTTACCTTACAAATGCAGGAATGCGGCCCGTATTTACAGGGGTTGACTATTTATTTGACGAAAATGCTCCATTAGATGTAACGGAAAGCCAGTTTATTTTAAGGAATGTCAATATCACCGATTCCAAGCACAAAACCAAAGGTCTTCTGAACGGAACCATTTCACATAACAAGTTAAAAAACTGGACGATTGACGCCACGCTTGCATCGAACAATCTGCTTGCACTTGATATTGATTATAAAGAGGGCACACCCTATTACGGTACGGCTTTTATAGACGGGAAAGCTACGGTAAAAGGACCCGTTGAAAATCTTGTGGTTAACATAGAGGCGCAGTCTAAAAAAGGAACCAAGATTAAAATCCCGCTTGATGATGCCGGAGGCCTTGGAGATAACAACTTCGTGCATTTTCTGTCTCCGGAAGAAAAGGCGAACCGGTTAAAGGGAATCGAAACCCCTGTGGGAACAAACAGGTTTGGAGGTGTACAGCTTAATTTCGAATTCTACATCACTCCCGATGCCGAAATCGAAATATTGCTCGACCGGGCATCTGGGCACGGGATGAAGGGCAGTGGAGCAGGATTCATCACAATGGAAATCAACACGCTGGGAAGGTTTAACATGTGGGGCGATTTTATGGTTTACAATGGAGAATACAACTTTAAGTACGGGGGAATTATCGATAAGAAACTGGATGTTGTAAAATACGGAACGATCCGATGGGATGGTGAACCGCTCAATGCCATTCTTGACCTTCAGGCAGTATATAAAACCCAGGCCAATCCCGGTCTTATAATTGAAAGTTCCGAAATAAACAGGAAGGTGGACACCGAAGTGGCCATTGTGCTTCAAGGGAACCTGAGCAATCCTGAAATCGACTTCCTCATTGATTTTCCTAACGTAAGTTCGAGCATAAAATCGGAGATCGACTATAAACTTGCCGATAAAGATACCAGGGAAACCCAGGCAATGGCTCTGTTGGCAACGGGCGGTTTCATTACAACATCCAATGCAAGCAATGCCGTTTACGGAAGTTTATTCGAACGGGCGAGCAGCCTGTTTGATGACCTTTTTTCCGATTCTGAAGGGAAATTCCGTGTAGGGCTCAACTATTCGCAGAGCGATCGTAACCCGTTCCTGGAACAGCAGGATGCAGCGCGCGTGGGGGTTACCTTATCAACACAGATTAATGACCGCATCCTTGTAAACAGCAAGCTCGGGGTACCTATTGGGGGGCGTGAGGAAAATGTAATTGTAGGCGATGTTGAGGTGCAGCTGCTCCTTAACGATGACGGAACTTTACGGGCAAGGGTGTTCAATAGGGAAAACGATATCAATTATATAGGAGAAGGAATTGGTTATACTCAGGGAGTGGGACTTACCTATGAAGTAGATTTTAATACCTTTAAGGAGCTGCTGAGGAAAATTATGATTAAGGCTGACAAACGGGCTAAAAAGAAAAAGCAGGAAGAAAACAATACCAACAATACTCCAGACGATGATTACGGAGTGGACTTTTTAAAGTTCCAGGAAAAGCGGAGGGAGGAAAACACGGAAGAAACAAAAGAAAAGCCGGAACCTTAATAGGTACCGGCTTTTTCGCTTTTTTTTGTATCTTTATAAAAGACTAAAAACATTCATATTGAATACGATTAAAAAAATTGCCGTATTGACTTCCGGTGGCGATGCTCCGGGCATGAACGCTGCCATACGGGCTGTCGTAAGGGCATGCAGCTATTACGGGATATCCTGTATAGGGGTATTCCGCGGGTTTCAGGGACTCATTGAAGGAGATGTCAAGGAAATGGGGCCGCGTGACGTTAAATACATCATATCAAAAGGAGGGACCATACTTAAGTCGGCCCGGTCCAAGGAATTTATGACTTCAGAAGGGAGAGCTAAAGCAGCCGAAGTGATCAGGCAACATGAAATCGACGCCGTAATCGTTATTGGGGGCGACGGCAGTTTTACCGGCGGTATGCAGCTTTCGAAAGAGTTTGCTGTGCCCGTAATCGGCATTCCCGGAACAATTGATAACGATATTTACGGAACAACGCATACCATAGGCTATGATACAGCACTGAATACCGTTATCGAAGCTGTAGATAAGATCCGGGATACGGCCACATCGCATAAACGCATTTTCTTTGTAGAGGTGATGGGAAGGGATGCCGGGTTTATTGCCTTAAATTCAGGTATAGGTGCAGGAGCAGAAGAAATATTGATCCCCGAAGAAAATATCGGGCTTCCAAAACTACTTGAAAAACTCAAACGCAGTAAAGCTTCAGGAAAATCATCCTGTATCGTTATTGTTGCTGAAGGGGAAAAATCAGGTAAATCAGTATATGAACTCAGTGATTATGTGGAGGAAAACCTGCCGGAATACGATGTAAGAGTTTCCGTAATTGGCCATATTCAGCGGGGAGGTTCTCCAAGCTGTTTCGACAGGGTTCTGGCCAGCAGATCGGGAGTGGCCGCAGTAGAAGCGTTATTGGATGGAAAGAAAGACATCATGATTGGGTTGCAGAACAATGCTATTGCTTTTACACCGCTTGAAAAAGCGATCAAGGGAGAAGCATGTATTGACGAAGAACTCATCAGAATTTCAGATATATTATCTATTTAGGATTATGGAAAAAGTAAAAATCGGAATAAACGGATTCGGCCGCATAGGCCGTATCCTTATGCGTGAATCATTTGAACGCAATGATGTTGAAATTGTAGCAATAAACGATTTAATCGATATTGACTTGTTGGCTTACCTGCTGAAATACGATTCGGTTCATGGTACCTTTGATAAGGAAATCGTGGTAAACGGGAACTTTCTCGTTATTGATGGCCGGAAAATCAGGGTTACCTCTGAAAAAGATCCGGCTCTCTTAAAGTGGGATGAGGTAGGAGCCGATGTAGTCGCCGATTGTTCGGGTATCTTTAAAACAATGGATAAAGCAGGCCTGCATTTGAAGGCAGGTGCGAAAAAAGTAATTATTTCTTCACCTTCGGACGATGTTCCCATGTTTGTGATGGGGGTTAACCATACCGATATAAGAAGTGAAGACGTTATAGTGTCAAATGCTTCCTGTACGACAAACTGTCTGGCACCGATAGCCAAGATTTTGAATGATGAATTCGGTATTGTAGAAGGGCTTATGACGACCGTACATGCCGCAACAGCTTCGCAGCTTGTAGTAGACGGAGCGTCGAAAAAGGATTTCAGAGGGGGGCGTTCTGCATTGAACAATATCATTCCGGCCAGTACGGGGGCTGCTAAAGCTGTAACCAAAGTGATCCCTGAACTCGAAGGAAAGCTTACAGGAATGGCATTCCGTATTCCCACCGCAAATGTTTCGGTAGTAGACCTTACGGTAAAGCTGGCAAAACCTACGAGCTACGAAGCCCTTATGGAAACCTTTAGAAAACACTCAGAAGGAGCATACAAAGGCATTCTTGGCTTTACTACCGAGCCTGTTGTTTCACAGGATTTTGTTTCCGATACACGAACTTCAATTATCGACGCCGATGCGGGAATTGCCCTCAACGAAACATTCTTTAAGATTGTTTCCTGGTACGATAACGAATACGGATATTCGGCCAAACTTTTAGATCTTATTGTTTACGTAGATCAATTAAAATAACGTATTTTGTGTCCGAATTTAATTCGGACATTTTTATGAAGTTTGTAGTAGACAGCGGATCCACAAAAGCAGACTGGCTGCTTTTTAACAGTAAGCAGTACTTAGGAAGTTATTTTACCATCGGGCTGAATCCGGAGGTTTTGGATAAGGAGGTACTTGTACAGAGAATTCTGGATAACGAAGAACTGCTGAATCTGAGGATTTCGGTCAAGGAAGTATATTTTTATGGTTCGGGCTGTGGTACAAAACATGCCAAAGATAATATGAAGGCCGCACTGCAGGAAGTTTTTCTCAATGCTGTGTTTTTTGAAATTCTCGAAGATACCTATGCGGCTGTCTATGCTACCTGTCAGGATCTGAAGCCGGGTATTGTATGTATTAACGGCACCGGTTCCAACTGCAGCTATTTCAACGGGAAAGAAGTAGAGCAGGCAGTAGAGTCTTTGGGTTATATGGCTATGGATGACTGTTCCGGTGTTGATTTCGGCAGAGAACTTATCCGTTCTTATTATTTCAAAACCATGCCGCCTGATCTTCAACGCCTGTTTGAGGCATCCTATAACCTAAGTCCGGATTACGTAAAGCATCATTTTTACAAGGAACCGAATCCGAATGCCTATCTCGCTTCCTTCCTTCCTTTTTTAATTGCACATAAAGATCACGATTTTCTAAAGGAACTCATATACCTTAAAGTACAGTTTTTTATAGACCACTATATCAGGCAGTATGGAAGTCATTTGGAAGTACCTGTACATTTTATAGGATCTACGGCCTTTTTATTGCAGCAGGAATTTAAGGATATCCTTTTAAAGAACAACATACGGCCGGGGGTGTTCTACCAGAAGCCGCTGGATGGATTAATCGAATTCCATCAAAAATAAAGGAACCTGTTACAGGTTCCTTTTTTTATAATTCTGTAGGATCTTTGAATTCGTATTTTTTATGATTTCGCCACGATGCGCCTAAACCGGCCTGTATCTTATGAGGTGTGTTTCCTATACTTGTTCCCGCAAAAGCATCCAGCTGAAGGTTTTGGTGAAGTTTAAAGGTGAGCCCGCCTCTTAAAAAAGCTTCGTCCTTAAATGAAACAGGTGTCGATTTGTATTTCCGGTCGAATATTCCCTGATGCTCACCGAAAATGCTCCATTTATTGCTGAGCCCCAGAGAGGCGGTCACGATATAGCTGTAACTTGTAAAAGCCTCATCGGTTATATTCTCTCCGATAAAGTTATAGGTGATGCTGAAGCGCCTGCTTAGGTGCTGCTGGGCAATGATCATGGCTTTAAGGCCTACATCGGGCAGTTCCGGATAATAGAAATTGTGTTTGGTATTGAACTGAGCTCCTGCATATACCGAAACTGCCGGAATGAGACGCCCCCATTTGAAGCGCTGGTTGGCTTTCCAGCTGTATACGTTCCGTTTCTCAACATAATACTTATAATGGTCGTAAACAAGGTACTTCATCCCGAAATTTAATTGGCGGAAACCCGAAGTCTTGTTTTGAAACTCATAATCGGTAAGTTCGTAACTGCTGAAATAAAGTTCGGAAACGAATTCCAGCTGTTCAAAAATTTCGCCGTAACGCAGTTGCAGCTGCACATTATTCTGGGTGTTTATCTTTTCAGTATGATATTCGTCGTTCTGATAGGTAAATCCTCCTTCCATCTGAAAAATTCCTTTACTCACACTATAGGCCCCCATCGAAGAACTGGGGCGGTTGGTATTGATTTCATTAGTGTACTGCGCATTTGCCGAAAATACGGCTCCTACTACAGCGTATAAATACAAAAGTTTTTTCATCTTGTTTTTTGAGCAATTAATAAATGGTTATGGCCGTAAAGCCTTTTGAAAGACTGTAGGGAAAAGCAATCGCCTAACAGGTCTGCAAAGCGGTCGTTTCGTTCTTCCTGCCATTCCTCCAGAATAAAGGTATTAAAAATGACACTCCCTTTAATAGGAAGAGCGTTGTAAATTGATTGAATGAACGATTTTTGAAAAACAAATCCCGGTATGTCCATATCAAAAAAGAGATCTACGATAATAAGATCGAACGGTTTTTGATTGTACTTCAGGAAAAGTTCAGCATCTTCCTTAATTATTTCGAGTTTTGAACCGGGTATGATATTGAATTCATTCATAGCGATCTCAATAATCACAGGATCAATTTCAACAGCAGTAATATTTGCCTGTGATTTAAAACGATTGCGGAACTGTTTTACGATATCTCCACCGCCAAGTCCGAGTATAAGAATTTCGGTATCAGCATGCGTAAAATCGGTCTTTGTAAGCGTAAGTGCCCTGTGGAGTACTTTCCCGAGATTTCCGTATGAGTAATTGGTATTGCGGGTATCGAGTACCTTTTGACCGTTAAGCCAGTTTATCTCCAAAGTACCGTTGTAGACCGATTCGTATTTCCTGACGGAAATCACGTTGAGGTAGCTTAAAAATTTGTGATAAAAACTCATTCCTGGATGTATCGTTTAAAACTCCCGTCGCTGTAAAAAACAACAATGCTTTCAATTTTTTTTACAGGTCCGGCAATAGGGGAAGATAAAATCTTTTCTTCAATATCTGAAACATTTTCTACAGTGTTTTCTTTTAAATCTTCTAATTGTTCCGGCTTAAGAATGCGCTGTTCAGGTTCTGTTACAGGCGGAGTTTCAGAAATAGGTAGGGGATTTACAGAAGGCGGAATCTTTACGGATGTCTGAAGAAAAGGCTCTTTTCCATAAATAAGCCATTCAAGATTGAGCGTCGGAAAAGCCGTATGAAGCTTCATTATAAATTCCAGGCTGGGCTTGTTACGTTCAGAGATGAGGTGGGAGATGGTTGCTTTTGGAACCGAAATGCGATCGGCCATTTCCGTTGTTCCCAAAGCGAAATGACTCATAATCTGTTGTAATTGCTGGCTGAATCTCATTTAAAAAAGTATTTTAAAAGATAAAGATAAGTTATTTACAAATGTAAACAAAGGTTTTTTTACGATTGTAAACAAAATATAATATTAGAACTTGTTGTTTAAATAAAAGTATCTAAATAGTTCATAATCATAAAATTAGTATAAGATAAATTATATTAAAATCATTAGTTTACAAATGTAAATTTACATTTGTAAACTAATGATGAGGTCATTCAGGCTTACGCAAACACCTTTTTAAAAAAGGAAATGGAATTAGTTTCATATAAACGATTAGCTTGTATCTTTGAAACAATAAAAGAAGACAAAATGAATGAGTTTAAATTGCAGAACATTCATGGGCGTTATATAACGAATACGCATCTGGAAGAATTTTTAACCATCCTGGATCCTGCTATTTTTAAAGTAAGTATCATTGGGAACAGTGTGAAGAAAAAACCTGTTTACCGTATTGATTTTGGTACCGGGAATTTCAAAGTATTATTATGGTCGCAAATGCACGGTAACGAATCTACTACAACAAAGGCCGTTCTGGATGTGCTGAATATGATACGTAATGACCGAAAGGCAGATTGGCTTGAACATTTTACCTTTTGCTTTATTCCTATACTGAATCCCGACGGAGCAGAAGCTTATACCCGGGTTAACGCAAACGGGGTTGATCTGAACAGGGATTCATGCGAACTTTCGCAACCGGAGTCTAAAATATTGCGCAGCACTTTTGATGAATTTAAACCCGACCTGGCTTTGAATATGCATGATCAGCGTACCATTTTTTCGGCCGGACCGGAAGAGTACCCTGCGACGATTTCATTTTTGGCTCCTTCCTACAATGAGGAATGTACGGTAAATGATACCCGTTTTTTTGCTATGCAGCTTATAGCACGTATGAACGAGGTACTAAAGGAAAGGATCCCTCATCAGATCGGCCGTTTTGATGATGCCTTCAATATAAATTGTATCGGGGATATGTTTACTTATTTAAATGTTCCTACCATATTGTTCGAAGCCGGCCACTTTCAGAACGACTACCACAGGGAGGTTACCCGTGACATCGTGAGGGAAGCTTTGACGGTTTTGCTAGACAGCATAATAGAGGAGTCTTACGGTAAATTTACACTTGAAGATTACCTTGCCATTCCCGAAAATGAAAAAAGTTTTGTTGACATTATCATAGAAAACCATGTTACAACAAATGAAGAATTAAAAAAACACGATAAATTGCCGGTTCTTTTTAAGGAATTGTTAACAAATGGACAAATTCAGTTTGTTCCGGTTCTGGATTTTAATTCTGCCCCGCATTATAAGTACGGTCACATTGTTTTAAATTTCAACGGATTAGAAATCAACAATGAAAAAGATATTCAAAATTTGATTAAAGAACTCTCCTAATCCTTTGCTTTTCGGTTGTTACATGTTAATGCTTTGCTAAAATGTGAAAAAAAAATATGTTTTGCGACATTTTTATTAATTTTTCATTGTACTTTTGTTGGCACAATTAAAAATAAATAATAGATAAAAAGTTGTTATGAGTAAATTTCGATTAGATGAAATTGATCATCAAATATTAGATATGTTGATTGATAATACGAGAGTACCATTTACAGATATCGCTAAAAAATTACTGATCTCTGCGGGTACAGTTCACGTGCGTGTAAAAAAGATGGAAGATGCAGGTATTATCCAGGGGTCTTCACTGACTCTTGATTATGAAAAACTGGGTTATTCCTTTATTGCCTATGTGGGAATCTTTTTACATAATACTTCTCAGACTAAATTTGTATTGGAACGTATTAATGAAATTCCGTTTGTTACGGTAGCTCATGTTACAACAGGGAAATTTAATATTTTCTGTAAAATACGTGCTAAAAACACACGTCATGCAAAAGAAGTAATCTTTATGATTGATGATATCGACGGAGTTTACAGAACAGAATCGATGATTTCATTGGAAGAAAGCATAAACGATAAAAAGCGTTTAATGCACACTATTTTTAAAGATTTATAATAAAAAATAATATCGTATTTTTGAACTGCTCATTTGTAAATGAGCAGTTTTTTTATGGATTCATTTACGCAGATTGTATTAGGTGTTGCTGTTGCGCATATTGGCTTAGGTAATAAGGTAAGTATAAAAAAAACAGTTGTACTTGGAGCTGTTATGGGTACTTTACCGGATCTGGACGTGCTGTTTGCAAAACTGTTTCGCGATCCGCTTACCGAGGTAGCGCTTCATCGCGGATTTTCACATTCCCTTTTATTTTTTGCATTGCTAACTCTGCTGACTGTACCTCTTATAAGGAAAAAATTTGCAGGCGTTAAGGCATCGCACCTTGTCTTTACGGTTTTTGCCATACTCACCACTCATTCCCTGCTTGACATTTTTACCACTTGGGGTACCCAGATTTTATGGCCATATCCCCAGAAATTTGCGTTAAAATCTATATTTGTCATTGATGTGGCTTATACGATTCCCTTACTGGCGGGAGTTTACCTGGGACTCAAGAAGCAGAGGCGTATTTTTACCTGGGCTGCAGTTGTTTTAAGTAGTGCATATCTGGGTTGGGGGCTTTTAGCGCAGCATATTGTTAAAGAAAGGGCCTTAAAAGAGTTTTATGCATGTAAAAACGGTATGGAACTATTGAATGTAACTGTTAAGCCCACTTTTTCAAACAGTATATTATGGAATGTGATCCTGCAGACACCGAACGGCTTTTATTTATCGGATCGGTCATTGTGGGACAGGGATCGAATGAAATTTCACTATTTTCCGCAGAATGCAGACCTCATTGCTCATATAAAGGATGAAAACATCAACCGTTTAAAAAAAATCAGTGAAGGGCAATTCGTTATAACGCGGAATTCACACGGTTTGGTTTTTAACGATCTTCGGTTCGGCCTGTTAAAAAGGAATGCTACTGAAGTACAGTTCGCATTTTCATATCAGCTGGTTATGGAAAAAGAAAGAGTCACTGTACAGGTCTTACCCAGGGAAAAACGTGACGGACTGGAATTATTGCAATATGTAGCAGGGAGGATCATGGGCCATAGCGCTCCCTAATACCTTTATAACATTTAACAATGAGTAAAAAGAAACATTTTAGAGGATAAAACTTAAATTTGGAAAAAATCAATGATGAAAATAGTTATATCGCCTGCGAAGTCGCTGGACTTCGAAACAGAATTGCCATTTCCGAAGCATACAAAGCCTTCTTTTATAAAGCAGAGTAAAGAAATTCATAAGGTTTTAAAAAGTTTATCTCCCGATGAAATCGGCAGCCTTATGGGAATTTCAGATAAGCTTTCGGAATTGAACTGGCAGAGAAACCAAAAGAGAAAATACAGGCTTAATGAATTGGGACCGGCGGTCCGGCAGGCAGTTTTTGCGTTTAACGGAGATGTTTATGCAGGATTGGATGCTTATACATTGTCTGAAGAAAAGATGGACTATCTGCAAGACCACCTGAGGATTCTTTCGGGTTTGTACGGATGTTTAAAACCGCTTGACACAATAGAGCCCTACAGACTTGAAATGGGCATTAAGCTCGGAGTCGACGGGCGTAAGGATTTGTATGACTTCTGGAAAGAAACCGTTACCGATTCATTAAACAAGGGGACTAAAAAAGGCGATGTACTTGTAAACCTTGCAAGCAACGAATACTTCGGAGTTGTGGATAGGAAGAAGATAAAGGCCAAGGTTATAACGCCGGAATTCAAGGATTATAAGGATGGAAACCTCAAAATGATCAGCTTTTTCGCTAAACGTGCGAGGGGACTTATGGTAAGGTATATGGCGGATAACCTTATAGAGGAAGTAGAGGATCTTAAAAACTTCAATGTGGAGAACTACCGTTTCGATGCAGGATTGTCTACCGATTCGAAATGGGTTTTTACGAGATAAATTGCCTAAAATTTTGAAATGTAGAATAGTTTCAGGAATTTTGGGATCTAATCAAAAATGTTATCATGCCAGTAACTTATTATATTAGTAATAATACGTTAAGTTTAGAAGAACTTAACCGGATTATTACAGAAAAGCAAACTTTAGCACTATCTGAAGAAGCTATAGCAAACATTAATAAATGCAGGGAATATCTCGACAATAAAATGCAGGCCGATACAAATCCTATTTATGGTATCAATACCGGTTTCGGATCTTTGTACAACGTTAAGATATCTTCAGAAAACCTGACTACGCTTCAGGAAAATCTTATGAAATCGCATGCGTGTGGTACCGGTGACGAGGTTCCTTCCGAAATAGTGAAAATGATGTTGTTGCTTAAAATTAAGTCATTGAGCTACGGGAATTCCGGTGTTCAGCTAGCCACTGTCGAGCGCCTTATTGATTTTTATAATAACGATATCCTTCCGGTGGTCTATACGCAGGGATCGCTAGGTGCTTCCGGAGATTTAGCCCCGCTGGCGCATCTTTGCCTGCCGCTTATAGGTGAAGGGGAAGTTGTGATGAACGGAAAAAGGATTACGGCAGCGCAAATGCTCGCTGAAAAGAAATGGACAGTCATTACCCTGAAATCAAAAGAAGGACTCGCATTGCTGAACGGGACGCAGTTTATGAGTTCTTATGGAGCCTATATATTGATTAAATCTGCAAAATTAAGCCGCTTGGCTGATGTTATCGGAGCAGTATCGCTTGAAGGGTTTGACGGCAGAATAGATCCGTTTAACAAATTAATTCATATGGTTCGTCCACATAAAGGACAGGTGAATACGGCTGCTTATCTTTCAGAAATACTGGAAGGAAGCGAGCTTATCCAACAGCCTAAAAAGCATGTTCAGGATCCGTATTCCTTCCGTTGCATTCCGCAGGTACACGGAGCTTCGAAAGATACCATCGAATATGTAGAAAAAGTTTTTAAAACCGAAATCAATTCGGTAACCGACAATCCGAACATCTTTGTGGATGAGGACCTTATTGTTTCAGGAGGGAATTTCCACGGACAGCCGCTGGCTCTTGCTTTGGATTTCCTTGGAATTGCACTGGCCGAACTCGGAAATATATCAGAGCGCAGAACTTACCAGCTTATTTCGGGATTGCGGGGTTTACCGCCTTTCCTTGTAAATAATCCCGGCCTGAATTCCGGATTTATGATACCGCAATATACTGCTGCAAGCATTGTAAGCCAGAACAAGCAGTTCGCAACCCCGGCAAGCATTGACAGCATTGTTTCGAGTAACGGGCAGGAAGATCACGTAAGTATGGGGGCAAATGCAGCTACCAAAACACTTAAAATCGTAGACAACCTTGAAAGAATCCTGGCGATTGAATTATTCAATGCCACCCAGGCCCTTGAATTCAGAAGACCTTTAAAATCAAGCACATTCATTGAAGAGTTTGTAGCAGCCTACAGAAAGGAAGTTCCTGTGGTAGAGGAAGACCGCATCCTGCATTACGATATCCAGAAAAGTATTGCGTTTTTAAACGTTCATACTTTTTAAAAGAATATAAAAAAATGCACTTTCAACTGACAGAAAGTGCATTTTTCTTTTCATAAAATAATTATCTTTGCTCGTTATTTCAATTCAAAAGTTTTGACGACAGAAAACAAACTCAAAATTTTAAACGACCCTATTTATGGTTTTATAACCATACCTTCTACGTTGTTATACGATTTAATACAGCATCCGTTTTTTCAGCGTTTGCGCCGTATAAAGCAGATGGGCTTGTCGTCACTTGTATATCCCGGTGCAGAACATACCCGTTTTCACCATGCCCTGGGCTGTATGCATATGATGCAGAAGGCGGTACAGGTGCTTCGTTTTAAAAATGTTGAAATATCAAGAGAAGAAGAAGAAGCTCTTTATATCGCTATTTTACTTCACGATATAGGTCACGGGCCTTTTTCGCATGCTATGGAACACAGCATAGTGGAAAATGTACAACACGAAGACCTGTCGCTTTTGTTCATGCAGGCGCTTAATAAAGAATTCGGTGGCAGGCTTTCTCTGGCAATTGAAATCTTCAAGGGAAATTACCACCGCAAATTCATGATCCAGCTTATTTCTTCCCAAATGGATATGGACCGGATGGATTATTTGAAAAGAGATAGCTTTTACAGCGGTGTCGCCGAAGGAAATATAAACTCAGAACGCCTGGTACAGATGATTAACGTTCACAACGATTTGCTCGTTGTGGAGGAAAAGGGAATCTATTCTGTAGAGAAATTTCTTGTGGCGCGAAGACTCATGTACTGGCAGTGTTACCTTCATAAAACAAGTGTAGGAGCAGAGTTGCTGTTGTCAAAGATTCTGAAACGGGCCAAATACCTTGTCCTCAACGGGGTAGATCTTCCGGCAAGCAATGCTTTAAAATATTTTCTTGAAAATACCGTTTCTAAAGAGGAGTTTACAGAAACAGCCCTGACACATTTTTCGTTGCTCGACGATTCAGATATCGTGATTGCGCTGAAGAACTGGCAGTTTCATCCGGACAGGGTCCTGTCGTATCTGAGCAATGCCATAGTGAACAGAAAATTGTTCCATGTGACGCTTGTATCCAAATCAGAGCTGAGTTCTAGACTTGAATATTTCCGAAATGTTTGTAAGGAAAAACTGGATGTTAAAGAAGACGAGGCTGATTATTTTGTTTTTGGAGATAAACTAAAGAATCAGGCATATGACCTTAAAGCCGAACCCATCCGCATCTTTACTAAAAACAAGGAAACCATTGATGTTTTGGAAGCGTCGGATCAATATAATTTAAAGGCTTTATCGGAGCCTGTTTACAAATACTTTATATGCTATCCTAAAAGCATCCATAAAGTTGATTAAAATTTAATATTTTTGTATTTAATGAAAATTACAGCAAAACAAATAGCAGATGTATTGAATGGAACAGTCATAGGTGATTCTGCAGTTGAAGTATACAAACTATCCAAAATCGAAGAAGGAGAGGAAGGATCTGTTACTTTTCTGTCTAATTCAAAATACAACAATTATCTGTACTCTACCAATGCATCAGTTGTAATTGTCAACAGGAATTTTGAACCTTTGCACGAGGTAAAGGCTACAATGATTCAGGTAGAAGACTCGTATAAAGCATTTACAAGGCTGTTGGAATACGCCAACCAGATAAAACTTATGAAGTCGGGTATAGAACAGCCTTCCGTTATATCGGAAGGAGTGGAATATGGAGACGATCTTTACCTGGGAAGTTTTTCATATATCGGTAAAAACACGAAAATAGGGAATAATGTAAAGATTTATCCCAATTCATTTATAGGAGACAATGTGGTGATCGGAGATGATACGGTATTATTTGCCGGTGTCAGAATATATTCCGAAACGATTATTGGTACGAAGTGCGTGATCCATTCCGGGACCATCATTGGTTCCGACGGGTTTGGTTTTGCACCTAATGAAGACGGTACCTATGCCAAGATTCCGCAGATTGGTAATGTAGTGATCGAAGATCAGGTGGAAATAGGATCGTGCACCACGATAGACAGAGCTACTTTAGGGTCGACCGTAATCCGAAAAGGGGTAAAACTCGATAATCAGATACAGATTGCTCATAATGTAGAAATAGGAGAGAATACGGTCATTGCATCGCAGACAGGTGTTGCAGGATCTACGAAGGTGGGAAAAAACTGTACTATCGGGGGACAGGTAGGAATTGTAGGGCATATAACAATTGGAAACAACGTACGCATACAGGCTCAGGCAGGGGTAAGCAGAAACGTTGCCGATGGAGAAATGATCCAGGGGTCACCGGCTATGCCGTACCATGATTTTTCAAAATCGTATATCTATTTCAAGAAACTGCCGGCTATAGTGAAAGACGTGGAGGATTTAAAGAAGTCAGTAAACAATAATATATAAGTTAGAAAAAGTTATGGTTAAACAAAAAACCATCGCACAAGAAGTTACCATTGTCGGGGTTGGACTGCATACCGGGCAGAATGTTACGATGACATTCAAACCGGCACCCATTAATAATGGATTCACCTTCGTGCGAGTAGATTTACCGGGAAGCCCCGTTATCGAAGCTGATGCAACTTATGTTGTTTCAACAGAACGTGGAACAAATTTGGAGCACAAAGGCGTGCAGTTGCATACAACAGAACACGTATTGGCGGCATTTGTAGGATGCGATCTGGATAACGTAATCATTGAGCTGAATTCTTCAGAGCCACCGATTATGGACGGGTCTTCCAAATATTTTGTGGAAGCTATTGATAAATGTGGGGTCGTAGAACAGGATGCAGAGCGAAAAGAATACATCGTTAAGGAAGTTATTTCTTATGTAGATGAAAGAACCGGAAGCGAGATCATTGTAATGCCTGCCGATGAATATCAGGTAACCACTATGGTGGATTTCGGAACCAAAGTGCTTGGAACGCAAAATGCGACGCTTAAAAGCATGAATGACTTTAAGTCGGAAATTTCGGAAGCAAGAACCTTCAGCTTTCTGCATGAAATCGAAACTTTACTGGCACATGGTTTAATCAAAGGAGGTGATTTAAATAATGCCATCGTATATGTAGACAAGGAAATTTCCGAAGATACCCTTCAACGCCTGAAGGTTGCTTTTGGAAAAGACGACATTGCGGTTAAGCCAAACGGTATATTGAATAATTTAACACTACATTACCCTAACGAGGCAGCGCGTCATAAATTACTGGATGTGGTAGGCGACCTTGCACTTATTGGTACCAGAATACGCGGAAAAGTCATTGCGAACAAGCCGGGGCATTTCGTTAACACACAGTTTGCTAAAAAAATGTCGAAAATGATTAAGGCAGAACGCAGAAACCAGGTTCCGGTTTTTGACCTAACAAAAGAACCTTTGATGGACGTTACTAAGATTATGTCCATGTTACCGCACCGTTACCCTTTCCTTCTTGTGGACAGAATATTGGAATTATCCGATTCCCATGTTGTAGGAATGAAGAACGTAACCATGAACGAAGGGTTTTTTCAGGGACATTTTCCGGGAGCTCCGGTTATGCCGGGCGTTCTCATTATCGAAGCAATGGCACAAACGGGGGGAATCCTGGCTTTAAGCACGGTACCCGATCCGGAGAACTACCTTACGTATTTTATGAAGATCGACAATGTACGTTTCAAACAGCAGGTTTTACCCGGAGATACACTGATCTTCAAACTCGATTTAATAAGTCCTATTCGACGTGGAATCTGCCATATGCAGGCTGTAGCCTATGCTAATGGGAAAATTGCGACAGAAGCGGAGTTGATGGCGCAAATAGTAAAAGCAAAGTAGTAATTAATAGTTTATAAAAATGAATCAACCTTTAGCATACGTTCATCCCGGAGCAAAAATAGCTAAAAATGTGGTGATTGAACCTTTTTCAACCATTCATAATAATGTTGAAATTGGCGAAGGTACTTGGATAGGATCGAATGTTACCATTATGTCAGGTGCACGAATCGGAAAAAATTGTACTATTTTTCCCGGAGCAGTTATTTCTGCGGTTCCCCAAGATCTGAAATTCGGAGGAGAAGAATCTACTGCAGTTATCGGCGATAATACCACCATACGCGAATGTGTTACGATTAACCGTGGAACGGCGGCATCCGGCCAAACGCAGGTAGGTAATAACTGTTTAATTATGGCTTATGCACACGTAGCGCACGACTGTATGGTAGGCAATAATGTGGTTATTGCAAACAGTGTGGCACTGGCAGGTCACGTAACCGTAGGTAATTTTGCCGTAATCGGTGGTTTGGCTGCTGTTCACCAGTTTATAACCATTGGCGATCATTCAATGATATCCGGAGGTTCATTGGTACGTAAAGATGTTCCGCCTTTTACAAAAGCGGCAAAAGAACCGCTTTCGTATGTAGGGATTAATTCTGTTGGATTGAGAAGAAGAGGGTTCTCTTCTGAAAAAATCCGTGAAATACAGGATATCTACAGAACTTTATATCAAAAAAATTATAACAATTCTCAGGCTTTGGATATTATTGAAGCAGAAATGGCTGCTACACCGGAGCGCGACGAGATCATTCACTTTGTAAGAAATTCATCCCGAGGTATTATGAAGGGATATACAGGAGTTTATTAATAAAAAATAATTAAATAGAATTTTATGGCAAGTACTGCGGATATTAGAAATGGTTTGTGTATTAAATTTAATAACGATATCTTTAAGATTGTAGAATTTTTACATGTTAAACCTGGGAAAGGACCTGCTTTCGTAAGAACAAAAATGAAAAGTGTAACTACAGGGAAAACACTGGACAATACCTTTTCAGCCGGGCACAAAATTGATGTGGTGCGTGTGGAAACACATACCTTCCAATATTTGTATAACGAAGGAAATGACTACCATTTCATGAATACCGAAACGTTTGAGCAGATCACGCTGGGCAAGGACATCCTTGATGCTCCGGAACTGTTAAAAGAGGGAACTAATGTAATGGTACAGATCAATACGGAAACAGAATCTCCACTGTCAGTTGATATGCCGGCATCTATTGTACTCGAAGTTACGTATACCGAACCGGGAGTAAAAGGAAACACTGCTACGAATGCAACAAAACCTGCTACAGTAGAAACAGGAGCTCAGGTAAACGTTCCGCTTTTTATCAATGAAGGCGATAAAATTAAAATCGATACAGCCACAGGAAGCTATATCGAAAGAATGAAATAACAGGATACATGAGGTTCCCTAAAACATATACACTAGAGAATATTGCAGAAATAATCGGATGCTCCTTTGTTGGAGCAGCTGATTTTCCTGTTTTAGGAATGAATGAAATCCATGTGGTTCAACAGGGAGAGATTGTATTTGTAGATCACCCTAAGTATTATGATAAGGCGTTGAATTCGAACGCTACGGTTATTTTAATAAATAAGGATGTGGACTGCCCGGAAGGGAAAGCCCTCCTTATTTCCGATGATCCGTTCAGGGATTTTAATAAACTATCGGTATACTTCCGTCCGTTTAATGCATCCCGTAATAATATTTCCGATACGGCACAGATTGGAGAAGGTACCGTATTGCAGCCCAATGTATTCATAGGCAATCATGTTAAAATCGGAAGAAACTGTATTATACATGCCAATGTGGTGATTAATGACCATACAACCATTGGGGATGATGTGGTGATTCATGCAGGTACTGTTTTGGGAGCGGATGCTTTTTATTTTAAGAAAAGGACAGATTTTTTCGATCCTTTGATTTCATGCGGAGGTGTCCGGATTGAAGATGGTGTTACGCTTGGAGCACTTTGTACCATTGACCGCGGCGTTACGGGTGATACCGTTATTAAAAAAGGGACCAAGATCGATAATCAGGTACACGTAGGGCATGATACCGTAATAGGCGAGATGTGTTTAATTGCGGCGCAATGCGGAATAGCAGGTTGTGTGGTAATTGAAGATCATGTTACCCTATGGGGGCAGGCGGGTACTACGAGCGGCATTTTAATTGAAAAAGGTGCTGTAATCCTTGCAAAAGCAGGTGTTTCTAAAAGCCTTAAAGGAAACAAAGCCTATTTCGGCGTTCCTGCCGAAGAAGCACGCGAGTATTACAGGCATATGGCAAAAGTTAAAAATATTGTAAAATAAAGTATAATGGACAGCACATTGGAATTGGTCAGAAAATTTTATGAATCAGCCGGAATTCTCAGCAAAACATATTGTCTGGATATTTTTCACGAAGAAATCCGGTTGGAATGGTATAGTTCAAAAGGACATCTGTTTTTGGACCATACCGATCTTCTGGCGCTTTCCAAAGATCTCAAGCTTTCCTATTTTGATTTGCGAGCAGAGGTTCATGATATTATGTGTGAAGGTGAAAAAGTGATGATCCGGTATACCTATTTTGTGAGAACCTTTGAAAACCCTGAAGAAGAATTAATACTGGCCACCTTTTTTACCGTATGGGAAATCAGGGAGGGAAAACTCTTTAAAGGAATCCAGATGAGCCAATTGGCGAATTAATGAAAATTTAAATTAAAAAGTTTTAATATTATTTTCTAACCCTTATTTTTGTAGAATAATTCAAAAAACGAGATTATAAGTTATGAGTGTATTAGTAAACAAAGATTCTAAGATAATAGTTCAAGGATTTACAGGAAGTGAAGGTACTTTCCACGCTTCACAAATGATTGAATACGGTACTAACGTTGTAGGTGGTGTAACTCCTGGAAAAGGTGGAACTATGCATTTAGATCGTCCTGTATTTAACACGGTAAAAGATGCTGTTGAAAAAGCAGGTGCAGATACATCTATTATTTTCGTACCGCCAGCTTTCGCTGCTGATGCGATTATGGAAGCTGCTGAAGCTGGAATTAAAGTTATTATCTGTATTACGGAAGGTATTCCGGTTGCAGATATGGTAACGGCTTACAATTATGTAAAAAACAGAGAAAACTGTCGTTTAGTTGGTCCTAACTGTCCGGGAGTTATCACTCCGGGAGAAGCGAAAGTGGGGATTATGCCAGGATTTGTTTTCAAAAAAGGAACAGTAGGAATCGTTTCCAAGTCGGGAACTTTAACATATGAAGCTGCAGACCAGGTTGTAAAACAAGGTTTGGGAATCACTACGGCTATCGGTATCGGTGGAGATCCTATCATCGGAACTACAACGAAAGAAGCTGTTGAGTTATTAATGAACGATCCTGAAACAGAGGCCATCATTATGATTGGTGAGATCGGAGGTCAGTTAGAGGCTGATGCTGCCCGTTGGATCAAAGAAAACGGAAATAAAAAACCGGTTATCGGATTCATCGCAGGTGAAACAGCTCCTAAAGGGCGTACCATGGGTCATGCCGGGGCAATTGTTGGCGGAGCTGACGATACAGCTGAAGCTAAGAAACGCATCATGAGAGAAAGCGGGATTCATGTAGTTGATTCTCCAGCTGAAATTGGTAAAAAAGTAAAAGAAGTTTTAGGATAATTTCTTTTCTATAAATAAAAAGAGCGATGGAAATCATCGCTCTTTTTATTTTCTTACAGCTGCGGGAACCAGCAGGCTGTAATCCCCGTTGTTGCGGATGAAATCCCTTACAATACTCGAACTTATAAAGGAAGTATCAACAGCCGTTAAGAGAAAGACGGTCTCAATACCCGAAACGAGCCTGTTGGCATGCGCAATAGCCTTTTCAAATTCAAAATCGGCCGGATTGCGTAATCCCCTCAACAGAAAATCAGCTTCCTTTTCTTTACAGTAATCAATAGTAAGCCCCTGATAAACATCGACTTTTACTTTAGGTTCGTCTTTAAAGGTTTCCTCTATAAATTTTCTGCGATCTTCCAGTGGAAACATATATTTCTTATCGGTATTGGTACCAATGGCGATAATAATCTCGTCAAATAAGGGCAATGCGCGGTTTATAACATCAACATGCCCATTTGTAATAGGGTCGAACGATCCCGGAAATACAGCTCTTTTCATTAGAAATGGGTCCTGTTTAGCGCCAGCTCTATGGCATTTTCAAATAATTCGTTTAAAGAAATTCCCGCTTCACGCGCCTGTTGTGGCAAAATACTTTCGGTAGTCAGGCCGGGTACCGTGTTCATCTCCAGAAGGAAAGGATCACCGCCTACAAGGATGAATTCCGAGCGTGAAAAACCGTCCATCTTTAAAATGGTATAGATGCGTTTTGCAACATCTTCTATCTTGGCCTTTTCCTCTTCTGAAATACGGGCAGGGGTAATCTCGCTTGATTTTCCTTCGTACTTGGCCTCATAGTCAAAGAATTCATTTTCAGAAACAATCTCTGTGATCGGAAGTACAATGGTGTCGTTTTTGTATTTAATTACCCCAATGGAAACTTCCGTTCCCTTAAGGTAGCTTTCAATAATGATTTCATCGTCTTCTTCATAAGCCCTTTCAATTGCCGTTTCTAGCTGATCTGCTTCCTTTACCATGGAAATACCAAAGCTCGATCCCGATCTGTTGGGCTTTACAAAGCATGGAAGTCCTACGCGCTGTATAATCTGATCTTTTAATACAACATCTCCCTTGTTAAGGTAATAGGATATAGCGGTTTTAATACCGTAGGGTTTCAACACCGAAAGCATATCCCTTTTGTTGAAGGTAAGGGCAGACTGGTAATAATTACAGGATGTTTGCGGGATGTTGAGCAGCTTCAGGTAAGCCTGCATAAGCCCGTCTTCTCCCGGAGTTCCGTGAATGGCGTTGAAAACCACATCGAAAAGGATCTTTTGCCCGTCTGCAACGATGGAAAAGTCGTTTTTATCAACTGCAATACGCTCGTTGTTGCCGTCTATATAAAACCATCCTTCTTCAAGGATATGTATTTTATACAGATTATATTTTGTTTTATCTAAATGATTATAAACAACTTCACCACTTTTTAAGGATATTTTATATTCGCTGGAATATCCTCCCATAATAATTGCTACATTTTTCATTTAATAATGTATTTTTATATTTTATTTTTGTACGGTGTATTCGGTTCTTTTGAACAAATTTATGAAAATACACCTAACATAATTGATAACTTTGCTAAAATAAATAACGATATGGGTTTTACATCTTTTTTAAAAAGTAGACAGTTTGTTTTTTCACTATTCGGTGCGCTGGCCGTAATTGCACTGCTGATGTTTGGAAGCTTGCAGTTCTTAAATATATATACGCGCCATGGTGACGAAATAAAGGTACCCGACCTTAAAAAGATGAAAGCAGAAAAGGCGATGAGCCTTGTTGAGGAAAATGGTTTTGAAATCATCATCATCGACACGGTGGACTTTGATCCCAAATACCCGCCGTTGACCATTTCTTCGCAGGACCCAAAAGCAGATGCTGCCGTAAAGCAAGGACGAAAAATCTACGTCAAAATAAATGCTCCGGGTTACTCTTCGGTTCGTTTACCAAATCTCGACGGACGTACGTTGCGTCATTCAATTTCCATTATTGAATCTTTGGGACTTGTAAAGGGGCAGACAAAGTACGAACCTGATTTCGCTAAGGACGTGGTTTTGAGAATTGAACAGAACGGCCGTATCCTGCGTGCAGGAGACAAAGTGCTGAAGAATTCCAAAATCGATCTTATTTTGGGAGACGGTATGCTCGGATATAAACCGGAACCTGATTCACTGGGGGAAATGTATGAGGATGTAGCACCGGCAATCGATTCAATATTTTAATGAATGACAGAAGACAATAATTTTATAGACGAAGAGCTATACGAGCATTACAGGTTTGAAGCAGGAAAAGGGCAGGCTCCTTTACGGGTAGACAAATTCCTTATGAACCTTGTTGAAAATGCAACACGTAATAAGATACAGAAAGCAGCAGAAAACGGCAATATTTTCGTAAACGATATTCCGGTAAAATCAAATCACAAGGTAAAGGCAAATGATGTGGTACGCGTTCTAATGGAACAGCCGCCTTTCGAAAACATCATCATCCCAGAAAATATTCCGTTGAATATAGTGTATGAAGATGACGACCTCTTGGTAATTAACAAACCTGCAGGTCTCGTGGTACATCCCGGGCACGGAAACTATACCGGTACATTGGTGAACGCGCTGGCTTACCATTTTGAAAACCTGCCGTTGAACAGTTCTGAACGACCGGGGCTTGTCCACCGGATAGATAAAGATACTACCGGGCTGCTCGTTGTGGCCAAAACAGACTGGACGATGAGCGAACTGCAAAAACAGTTTGCCGAAAAATCAACAGAGCGCGAATATGTTGCCCTGGTATGGGGTAATGTGCTGGAAGATGAAGGAACCATAGAAAGCTATATAGGACGGCATAAGGTCGACCGAATGCAGATGGCATCTTATCCCGATGATTCCAACGGTGCAAAATATGCCGTAACCCATTATAAGGTATTGGAACGGTTAGGATATGTCACGCTTGTTTCATGCAGGCTGGAAACGGGCAGAACGCATCAAATCCGGGTGCATATGAAGGCGATCGGGCATACACTGTTTAACGATGAACGCTACGGAGGACACCTTATTTTAAAGGGTACGACCTTTACAAAATACAAACAGTTTGTAGAAAATACCTTTAAAGTGTTGCCAAGACAGGCTCTGCATGCCAAAACATTGGGCTTTATGCATCCCGTTAAGAATGAATTTATGCGTTTCGATACCGTATTGCCGGATGATATGCTGCAATGTATTGAAAGATGGCGCAATTATTCAAGTAATCATGAAGTGGTAGAAGAAGACTAAAAATAATCATATGTTAGTATTTGTAGGAAGTAATTCATCGAGATCCATCAACGAACAGCTTACAAAGGCCGTTTTAAAAAAGCTGGAACTCACACATATCTTTATTGATCTCAAAGCATTGGACATACCGTTGTTCAGCGAAGATCTTGAACGAAGTATCAAGTCTCCTGATGGAATTGTTTTCCTGAAAAAACAGATCGATGATTTTGAACATATTTTCATCACCACAAACGAACACAATCAGAATCTTTCGGCTTTTTTTAAGAATATTCTGGACTGGCTCTCGCGGATCGAATTAAAATTCCTCGAAAATAAAAAGATATTCATCCTGAGTACCTCCGAAGGAAGGAGGGGGGCTTTAGGAGCAAATGAAAGCCTTCAGAAGCTTGTCCAGCGTTTTGGATGTGAAACATTTGAAACATTTGCATTTCCTTCCTTTTCCGAAAATTTTAATAAGGAAACGCAACAGATTACGAACGAGGAATTCCTTGGCGAAATCAACGGCAAGATTCAGCGTATTTTAGCAGGTTCATGAAACGTATTTCTCAAAAATATGCCATTGGCGATCTGCAGCATGTAAAAAAGCAGCTCCTTCAATGGGCACAACAATTCCGGGAAGTTGTTTTCCTGGACAGCAACTCACACAAAGCCAGATACAGTTCTTATGAAGCTATTTTGGCTTTTGATGCCTTTACCCTTTTACAGACGGATTATTTCGATGCCTTTAATCAGTTGCAGCAGTACCAGTCCCAAACAAAAGACTGGCTTTTCGGATATCTTGGGTATGACCTTAAAAACGATGTGGAAAAATTAAACTCTGAAAACTTTGACGGGCTCCATTTTCCGGATCTTTTGTTTTTCCAGCCAAAGAAAATCATTTTTCTCGAACCGGGTTTTTTGCGTTTCGAATATTTGCCTGTTTGTGAGGATGAAATAGCATCGGATTTTGCAGAGATCACCGCTGTGAATAGCACCACGTCACATAAAGCAGTCTTGAAAATACAGGATCGGGTGTCGTTCAAAGATTATACAGAAGGTTTTAATACGATGATGAACCATATCAAAAGGGGCGATATATACGAGGCCAATTACTGTATTGAATTTTTTGCTGAGGATGCCGATATCGAACCCGAAGCGGCCTATTGGAAGCTCAACGCTATTTCGGAACCCCCTTTTGCAGCATTTGCAAAGTTCAATCATCATTACCTTGTTTCGGCTTCACCTGAACGATATCTGAAAAAAACGGGAACCAGGGTCGTGTCACAACCTATTAAAGGAACAGCAAAAAGAGGGGTAACACCGGATGAGGATGAAAAATTAAAGAAAGAACTGTTCTCCAATGAAAAAGAAAGGTCTGAAAATGTAATGATCGTAGACCTGGTGCGCAACGATTTGTCCAGAACGGCCGTAAAGGCTTCAGTAGAGGTAGAGGAGCTCTTCGGTATTTATTCATTTAAGCAGGTACACCAGATGATTTCAACGGTCGTATCAGTTGTTCCTGAAAATATAAATCCGGTGGAGATCATTCGGAGTACGTTTCCAATGGGAAGTATGACGGGGGCACCGAAACATTCGGCCATGCAGATTATTGAAAAGGTAGAAAAGACCAAGAGAGGTTTGTACAGTGGAGCATTGGGGTACTTTACTCCGCAGGACGATTTTGATTTTAACGTCATGATCCGTTCCATTTTGTATCATAAGACTTCAAAATATGCCTCTTTCAGTGTGGGCAGTGCCATTACGATTAATGCAAATGCAGAAGATGAATACCGCGAATGCCTGTTAAAGGCGGCGGCAATGAAAAAGGTTTTGGAAGGATGTTAGATCAATTTAAACAACATATAACGAAAAAGTTTCCAGAATTGTTGTCGGGAAAAACGCTTCTTGCCGTAAGCGGGGGCGTAGACAGTATGGTGCTTTTGGATTTGTTCAGGCAGCTAAAGCTGGAATTTTGTGTAGCTCACTGCAATTTCCAGTTAAGGGGACAAGAAAGCGATCTTGACGAAGAACTGGTACATACGTATTGTGAAGATCATAAAATCCCGTTTTTTGTAAACCGGTTTGATACTCTTGGCTATATAGCAGAACATGGAGGGTCAATTCAAATGGCAGCCCGTAAACTACGTTACGACTGGTTCGGGAATTTAAAAATGGAACTTGGTTGTGAGTGGATCGCCACGGCTCATCACCTGGATGACCAGGTGGAAACGTTCCTGATTAATTTTACACGGGGTACGGGAATTGACGGTCTTACCGGAATACCTGAAACAAACGGACACATAGTTCGACCTTTGCTACCGTTTTCACGGGAAGAAATTCTTTTATTTGCAAAGTCTGCAGGGATTAAATGGCGGGAAGATGCATCGAACAGTTCTGTAAAATACCTGCGCAACAAGATAAGGCATTTGGTTGTTCCTGTTTTAAAGGCAGAAAATGGACATTTTATGACCTCATTTCAGGATACCATAAACTATTTGCAACAAACAAAATCCCTGGCGGATGATGCGTTAAAACGCTTCACCAACGAGTGTATCCGCACGGAGGATGATGTCCGCATAATTGACCTTCATAAGGTCGCTGAATTTGACAATTCAATGGCCTATTTAAGTCTGGTTTTTAGAGAGTTCGGATTCAGTTCGCTCAAAGAAATAGAGAAAATAATAGCTTCGGAAACAGGAAGTGTGTTAAAAAATGCTAAATATACAATTTTAAAAAACAGAAGTTTTTTACATATTATTGATGATTTTGTTGTTAATAATCAAGAATATTGTATTAATAGTATTTATGATGTAGAAAAGCTGCCTTTTTTTATGAATATTTCAGAAGTTAAGGAGGCGAATGTCAAGTCCGATAAAAACAGTATTTTCGTAAATTCGAATTTATTAAAATGGCCCCTTGTATTAAGAAGGAAGAAAACGGGGGATGTTTTTCATCCTTTCGGCTTTTCCGGAATGAAGAAGGTTTCAAAATTTTTCAAAGATGAAAAACTTTCAAAATTTCAGAAGGAAGAAGTCTGGATTTTAGTAAACGGAGATGGACGGATCATCTGGCTCGTAGGTTTAAGGGCGGATGACCGATTTAAATTAACGAATAATAATCAACAAACCTATCTAATAACTTTAAACCAATGAGAAATCTACTCACAGTACTGGGACTTTTCGTAACCCTTTTAGGGTTTTCGCAAGTTCAGGATCCTGTAAAATGGAAGTCGAGTATCGAAAAAATTTCGGACACGGAATATCAGATTAAACTCGACGCCACAATTGAAGGAGAATGGCATATGTATTCTCAGTTTACGCCTGAGGGCGGAGCCCAACCACTCGAATTCATTTATAATAATGCTCAGGGAAACTACGAACCTGTAGGTAAAGCAAAAGAAAGTGAGTATAAAAAGACCTTTAATGATATATTTGGGATAGACGAATACTATTTTGCCAAAGAGGCTCACTTTACCCACAATATTAAAATTACAAATCCTAAAGTACAAACTATTCAATTAGAATTGTCTTATCAGGCATGTATTGAAATGTGTATTCAGTTAAACAAATATTTTGTTTTTGATCTAGCCACGGTTTCATCAAAGGAAGTACAAAATTTTGAAGATCTTGCGGCAACACCCTCTGTACAGAATGATACCTTGAAAAAGGTGGAGCCTGTGGGAAACGTAAAAGGCGATAAAAAGGCGGAGAAAAAAGGATTGCTTTCTATTTTTATCATCGCATTCTTTTCAGGCTTTGCAGCTTTGCTGACACCTTGTGTTTTTCCGATGATCCCGATGACGGTAAGTTTCTTTACAAAACAAAGTAAATCACGGGCTAAAGGAATTAAAAATGCGGTTATATACGGCTTATCCATCATTGTAATTTATGTTTTATTAGGATTCATCGTAACGAAGATATTTGGGGCAGATGCCTTAAATGCATTGTCTACCAATATTTGGTTTAACATTATTTTCTTTGTTTTACTTATCGTATTTGCCTCTTCATTTTTAGGAGCTTTTGAAATCATGCTTCCCAACTCATGGGCAAATAAGGTAGACCGTCAGGCCGACCGCGGAGGTTTTATCGGAATCTTCTTCATGGCGCTGGCGCTGGCTATTGTTTCTTTTTCATGTACTGGTCCTATTGTAGGAACACTGTTGGTAGAAGCAGCTTCCAAAGGAGGGATGGCTCCTTTGATCGGAATGTTCGGTTTTTCATTGGCACTGGCTTTGCCTTTTATGTTGTTTGCCATGTTCCCTGGCTGGCTGAACTCTATGCCGCGTTCAGGAGGATGGATGAACACCGTGAAGGTTTCCCTTGGATTCCTTGAATTGGCACTGGCCTTTAAATTCCTTTCAAATGCAGATCTTGTTTTACAGAAACACTGGTTGCAGAGAGAATTGTTCCTAGCTATATGGATTGCTATTTTTGCCGCCTGGGCCATTTACCTTTTTGGTAAGATCCAGCTGCCGCATGATTCCAAAATAGATAAAATTTCAGTCGGAAGATTGTTTATGGCGCTTATTGTTTCCATATTTACTATTTACCTGGTACCGGGATTGTGGGGTGCTCCGTTGAAGCTTATTTCCGGATTCCCGCCACCGATGACCTATGCTGAAAGCCCTTACGGAGTTGGAGGCGGAAAAGGAGGAAGTAGTGCGGAAGCGGTGATTCCCGAAGGAGCCGAAGAAGGTCCGCACGGCATCGTAGCCTTTAAAGACTATGAAAAGGGGATGGCTTACGCCAAGGAAAACAATAAACCCGTATTATTGGATTTTACCGGATTTGCATGTGTGAACTGCCGGAAAATGGAAGACTATGTATGGTCTGAAGCTGCGGTATTGAATATACTGAAGAACGATGTGGTATTGATCTCGCTTTATGTGGATGATAAAAAGGAACTGCCGGAAAATGAACAGTATATATCCAAAACAACAGGTAAAAAAATCAAGACGGTAGGGAATAAATGGAGTGATTTCCAGATCGAAAAGTATCAGGCAAATGCACAACCTTATTACATTGTCTTAGATAACGAAGGCAATTCGCTTAATACGCCGGTAGGATATACGCCGGAAATTTCGGAATACGAAAACTGGTTGAAAGAAGGAATAACAAAATATTCAAAATAAAATGAAAATGAAAAAGTTAGTAGTTGCATTAGCGTTGGTTCTTGCTATGCAGGCCAATGCACAAATTCAGACGCCTCAGGCCAGCTTAAAAGCTGAAATTGAACAGTCGGTGGGATTGACAAATGTTGATGTGGAATATTTCCGTCCGGCAAAAAAAGGACGTTTGGTATTCGGAGACCTTGTTCCGTACGGAAAAGTATGGAGAACCGGGGCCAACCAGAATACAACGGTTGAATTCAATACCGATGCGGAAATTGACGGAAAAAACCTACCGGCAGGTAAATACGCGCTCTATACGGTTCCTAAAGCAGAATCATGGGATGTGATTTTCTATAAAACAACAGATAACTGGGGATTACCAAAAACATGGAATGAATCGGATGTTGTTTTGAAAACGTCTGTTCGTCCTGAAACCCTTACAAAAGATGTTGAGTATTTCACCATTGCGGTAAACCCGAAGAACAATGACGAAGGAACGCTGGACGTTTCATGGGAAAAAACAATCGTTCATATTCCTTTCAAGGTTCCTACGCATAAACTGGCAATGGAAAGCATCAATTCCAACATCAATGCAAATTCAAAAGCGTCAGATTATTATGCAGCAGGCGTGTACCTGTATTCTGTTAACCAGGACCTGAAAAAATCTTTGGAATACATCAATAAGGCCATCAATATGCAGGATGGGGAAGCCCCTTTTTATATGCTTCGCCAGAAGTCATTGGTTCAGGCAGCAACAGGCGATAAGAAAGGTGCCATTGAAACGGCAAATAAATCTTTAAAAGCCTCGGAACAGGCAGGAAACGATGATTACATTAAAATGAACCGGAATTCCATTTTAGAATGGAGTAAATAAAAAAAGAGAAGCATTTGCTTCTCTTTTTTTTGTGAAAGCGGATTCAAATAAGTTTTTTTTGTCCCTAAATCATCAGTATATTTGCACTTTAACACCACATAGTAAAAAATTTATGTTGACAGAATTAAATGCAGTGTCTCCTATCGACGGACGATACAGATCGAAGACGGCTCCATTGGCAGATTATTTTTCGGAAGAAGCTTTAATAAAATACCGCGTATTGGTCGAGGTAGAATATTTTATAGCATTATGCGAACTGCCTTTGCCTCAGTTAGCGCATGTGTCGAAAGAGTTGTTTCCTGATTTAAGAAGAATTTATCAGCAGTTTTCTTCAGAAGATGCCCTTTGGATTAAGAATACCGAGAAAACAACGAACCACGACGTAAAAGCTGTTGAGTATTTTCTGAAACATAAATTTGACGAGCTGGGATTACAGCATGACAAAGAGTTCATCCACTTCGGACTGACTTCGCAGGACATCAACAACACTGCAATTCCATTGTCTACAAAAGACGCTTTTGAAAAAGTATACATGCCTACGTTCATTACGCTGATTAACAGGTTGAAAGAACTAAGTGTTGAGTGGAAAGATGTTCCTATGCTGGCAAGAACGCACGGACAACCGGCGTCTCCAACGAGACTGGGTAAAGAAATTCTTGTTTTTGTTGTTCGTTTGGAAGAACAGTTGCGTTTATTAAACAATATTCCTTTTGCAGCCAAATTCGGAGGGGCAACAGGAAACTTTAATGCACATAAAGTAGCGTATCCTCAAAACGACTGGAGAGCTTTTGGAGAACATTTCGTAGAGGAAATACTGGGATTGAAACATTCCTTTCCTACCACTCAGATTGAGCATTACGACCATTTTGCGGCCTTTTTTGATGCGCTTAAGCGTATAAACAATATTATTATTGATTTAGACCGGGATATCTGGACGTATGTGTCGATGGAATACTTTAAACAAAAGATCAAAGCGGGTGAGGTAGGGTCTTCTGCCATGCCACATAAAGTAAACCCGATCGATTTTGAAAATTCAGAAGGAAACCTCGGAATTGCCAATGCCGTTTTTGAGCATCTTTCTGCAAAGCTGCCGGTTTCACGCTTACAACGCGATCTAACCGACAGTACGGTGTTGCGTAACGTAGGAGTTCCTTTCGGACATACCATTATTGCTTTTGAAGCTACCCTGAAAGGGCTTAACAAACTGTTGCTTAACGAAGCCAAGTTTGCGGCCGATCTTGAAAACAACTGGGCGGTGGTAGCAGAAGCCATTCAAACCATCCTGCGTAGAGAGGCGTATCCGAATCCGTATGAAGCACTGAAAGACCTTACCCGTACAAACGAGGTTATCAACCAGAAGTCCATTCATGCCTTCATTGATACTTTGCAGGTTTCAGAAGAAATAAAACAGGAATTGAAACAGATTACCCCGAGTAATTACCTTGGTGTTACCATATAATAAAAAAATGAAAAAAATTATTGCTGCTTTAGTCGTGACGTTATCGCTGGCATCTTGTAATGACGATGATAATAACAAAGATGTACTGGTGGGAACATGGTTTCCGGAAAGTACCGTTATCAACGGAGAAGTGCGTCCTTATGAAGGAAATGCCAGTTGCGGACAGGATCGTCTGGAACTGCGCGAATTTAATTCATTCGTCATTACGGATTATAAAGAAGGAGACGGAACGGAAGCGGTACCCTGTACTTCGGAAAAATATTATGGCTCTTATGCGGTAGTAAATAACGAACTTAAATTTTATGGGTCCAGCTTTTTCCAGGGTGGAACAATTATAGAAAAAACGGCCACCCGGTTGCAGTTGAAAAGAATGATGGATGTGAATGGCGACGGAACAGCTGACGAAGTAGTGGAAATTTTTATAAAGCATTTACAGGAATAAAAAAATCGAACCTAGGTTCGATTTTTTTATTCCTCTTTAAAATCCGGGCTCTTTGGAATTTTATTGATGAGTGGCAGTACATCTGCGGGCAGTGATGCCAGTTTTCTCGTTTTAAGGTCAAACCAGGCACCGTCTATATTTACGGTAGCGCTTTTGGTACCGTCGGCCTTAAACAGGGTATGCGTAATGGAAAAACGGTTGTTAACAAGATGGTGCCGCGTCATTTCCACGATCACATATACCTCTTCATCCATTTTAACTTCACGGTGGAAGATTGTTTCTTCCCTGAAAAGGATAGGAGCTATACCGAATTTCGCACATTCGTTTACCGAAAGCCCTATCTGTGCCATAAGGTTGCTGCGCGCCTGTGTACAGATATCGCTATAAGCAGAATGCCGCAGGTGGCGGTTGGCGTCGATCATCGACCATAAAACCTGTCCTCTGTAAAAAATATTGTCCATCGTTATATGTTAAATCTTTTATCAAATTTACAGAAAAAATTGCAAATATTTTTTTTGGCACGATTAATGAATATAGCGTAATAAATAATACATTTATAAACATTTTTAAAACGATATATTATGAAAAAGATAGCTTTACTTGTAACAGCATTCATTGGATTAGCATCCCTACAAAGTTGTACGATTGATGAGTATTATGACGACACTACGCTTCCGTCACAGGTGTTTGAGATTACCGAAAGCGTAGATGTTCCGGAAACTGATTATGTTAATTCTGTAACATTGAATTTTAAGCCTGCTATTTACGACAGCGATAACGTAATCGTTTACCGTTGGGAAGGAAATAAATGGGTTTTGGTTCCGGTAACTTACGGATTGGGAACCGGAAACGAGCAACTTAGTTATGATTATGATTTTACAAGATATGATGTAAAATTGTATGTAAAAACAAATTTTTATATAGAAGACCTTACAAATGCAGAATACAATGAATTCGTATACCGTCAGACCTTCAGAGTTGTCGTAATTCCGGGTGCATTTGCCCAAAAGATGAATTACAGTGATTATAATGCGACGATTAAAGCATTAGGATTGGAAGGAGCCCCTGTAAAAACATTGTCTGTGAAGAAATAAACAGTTTATTTTTTAAACACCCCCTAAATTTTAGGGGGTGTTTTATTTTTGTAATGTTTTTTTTGTAAATTTGCCTCATCAAACAACACAAAAAAAGAAATATGGCATCTTTTCGTTTCGAAGCTTTAAAAGCGGCAAGTAACAGACCGGCGGTTGCAGTTACTGAATTAGGAAAAAAATCCGAGATTTTCGGAAGCAATGTCTTTAACGATAAGGCAATGCGCAAACATTTGACTTCAGAAGCCTATAAGGCGGTACGTGCTGCTATGGACCACGGTACTAAGATTGACCGTAAAATTGCAGACTACGTAGCGTTGGGTATGAAGGAATGGGCTATGAGTAAAGGGGTAACACACTATACGCACTGGTTTCAGCCTTTAACAGGTACTACTGCCGAAAAGCACGATGCTTTCTTTGAAACTTCTTTTGACGGATCGGATCCTGTAGAAAAATTTGGTGGTTCTGCCCTGGTACAACAGGAGCCGGATGCTTCCTCATTTCCTAACGGGGGAATCCGTAATACCTTCGAAGCCCGCGGTTATACAGCCTGGGATCCTACTTCGCCTGCCTTTATTTTCGGGACAACCTTATGTATTCCGACCGTTTTCGTTTCTTATACAGGGGAAGCGCTCGACAACAAGGCACCGTTGTTAAGAGCTTTATCTGTTATTGACGAAGCTGCTACAGAGGTTGCCAGATTCTTTGATAAAAACGTTAAAAAAGTAACACCTACTTTAGGTTGGGAACAGGAATATTTCCTTATAGACGATGCTTTGGCGGCTTCACGCCCGGACATCCTTCAAACAGGAAGAACTTTGCTTGGACACGTTTCAGCGAAGGGACAACAACTCGAAGACCATTATTTCGGATCAATCCCTACACGTGTGCTTAACTATATGCGCGACCTGGAAAACGAATGTATGTTGTTGGGTATCCCGGTAAAAACACGCCATAACGAGGTAGCACCGAACCAGTTCGAATTAGCACCTATATTTGAAGAAACAAACCTTGCAGTCGATCATAACTCGTTGTTGATGGATGTAATGCAGAAAGTGGCAGAACGCCATCATTTTAAAGTGTTGTTCCATGAAAAACCGTTCAAAGGCGTAAACGGATCAGGGAAACACAACAACTGGTCTTTGGCAACAGATACAGGGGTAAACCTTCTTGCTCCGGGAAAAACACCAAACAGCAACCTGCAGTTCCTTACATTCTTCATCAATACGATCAAGGCGGTGGCCAATTATGAAGAATTGTTGCGCGCATCGATTGCATCTGCTTCAAACGACCACCGTTTGGGAGCAAACGAAGCACCACCGGCCATTATTTCCATCTTTATCGGGCAACAGCTTACAAAAGTACTGGAAGAGCTGGAAGGAGTATCAGCAGGAAAACTGTCTCCTGAAGAAAAAACAGACCTTAAGTTAAACGTAGTAGGAAAAATTCCGGACGTTTTACTTGACAATACCGACCGGAACCGTACATCGCCATTTGCCTTTACAGGTAATAAATTTGAATTCAGAGCGGTAGGCTCCACAGCGAACTGTGCTACTTCAATGACTACTTTAAATACCATCGTGGCAAAACAGCTTATCGATTTCAGAAAAGAAGTGGAAGCTTTGGTTGAAAAGGACGGTCTTAAAAAAGACGAAGCCATTTTTAATGTGCTGCGCGAATACATCAAGGAAACGAAGCACATTTTGTTTGAAGGCGACGGGTACAGCAAAGAATGGGAAGAAGAAGCGGCTCGCAGAGGGTTGTCGAATCACAAAACCACTCCGGCAGCATTAAAGGCGAAAGTATCTCAAAAAGCATTCGACCTTTTTGCAGAACTTAACGTAATGAACCATACCGAAGTAGAATCGCGTTACGAGATCGAACTGGAAGAATACAGCAAAAAAGTACAGATTGAAGGCCGCGTTTTGGGCGATATCGTACGTAACCATATCATACCGACTGTTTTTAAATATCAGAACCTGCTTATTGAAAACATTAAAGGTTTAAAAGAAATCTTCGGTAAGGATTATGAAGAATTTGCAGCCGAGCAAATCCTTATCCTTAAAAAGATTTCGATGCATGTGAACGAATTAAACTCAAAGCTTCATGCCATGCAGGATGCTCGTAAGGATGCCAACTCTATGGATACGGCCGAAAAAATGGCGCATGCGTACTGTGAAAACGTTAAACCTTATTTCGATGAGATCCGTTACCATGCCGACAAGCTGGAATTAATGGTGGACAACGAATTATGGACACTGACCAAATACAGAGAATTACTGTTTACAAGATAGTTTAATGAAAAAATCCCTTAATATCTATTAAGGGATTTTTTTTGATGTAAGCCGGATTATTTATCGGTAAGGGTTTTCATAAAGGCTATGAGCGCCCGTTCTTCTTTTGGTGTAAGTTCCAGAGCATCCGCAGGTAATGTCTGGTTGTCTACCTGAAGGTTAAAACTGGCGCCACCACCTTTATTGTAAAATGCAACCACTTCTTCCAGCGTATTGAAAACACCGTTGTGCATATAGGGCGCTGTTTTCGAAATATTGCGCACGGTCATGGTTTTGAAGGAGTTTTTAAGCTGGTGCAGGTCCATATTGTACAGTTGGCGCCCAAGGTCTTCATCAAGGGCCGTAACAGCAGCATCTTTCGGGATACCGAGGACTTCCTGTTCCGAAGAGGAGAAGCGGGGCGGAACCGTACCGTTAAATAAGGGGATAAAATGGCAGGTAGCACATTTTCCCTTTCCTACAAAAACATTGAAACCTTCTTTTTCTTCAGCATTCAGCGCTGTTTTATCTCCTCTCATATAAGCATCAAACTTTGAAGAAAAAGTACTCAACGACCTTACATAAGTTGCAAGCGCATTCTGAACCTGCCAGCCTTCCGCATTTTGTGCCTTGTATATTTTTTTGAATTCTGCTGCATAGTGCGGGTTGTTCCGTACCATTTTAATAACGGTCTGCATATCGCCGTGCATTTCGTCCTTGTTTTCTATAACGCTTGTGGTAAGGGATTCAATATCGGTCTGGCGCATATCCCAGAATTGCCCGTGATAGAATCCCGCATAATTTAAAGATGGGGTGTTTCGCAGCAAAGGGCTGCCTACCAGGTCTGCAGCAACCTTAAGTCCGTCCGTAAAAGCTTTTTCCGGCTGATGGCAACTGGCGCAGCTGCGGTCGTTGTTTTTTGATAATCGGGTGTCATAAAACAGCTTTTTACCCAGGTTTACCTTTTCCGCACTTGATAGATACTGCTTATCCGGAACCACGGCGTCCAGGTTAAAAGTCCCTTCGGCAAACAGGGAGGCAGCTTCCGGCTTTAACATGCTGACACGGTTAACGAACGGGATTCCCGCATCGGTTTGCAGCTTGTGCAGTCCCTTTGAAATAGGATCCAGATAAACCGTAAAGTATTCCAGGTAATTAAACGTATTTTTATCTTTTTTACCCGAGACCTTTAATTGCGCTTCCCTGATGAGGCCGGCAACCCTGGAATAGGATTCAAACTGCTGAAGGTTGTTGCCGTACAGCTCCAGTACGGTTCCGATACCTTTGAGTGCAGCCTGGGTTTCGGGAAAAAGCAGGTTGCTTGCAGGGGTATCAAAACCTGTAATGCCCAGCGTCGTAATCTTAAACATTCCCAGGCGCAGAGCGTCGAATACCTGGTCGTCTGTAAGCATAAATACTTCGATATTGGTTCTGCCGGCGCGGATGAGGTTGTCGATGATGCGTATCTGGCGGATCATCAAAGCTTTTTCAGTCAGGACAACCTCCGGATACAGGTATTCCTCGAGAACCTGGAATCCTTCGGCGTCAATGAACTTGTTTTCGTCAAGGTCAAGCTGGTCTAATGGCGGGCCGTTCAAAGATTTTGACGATTTAGGCAAAAAATACTCCGTTGCCCATTCGGTGTCTTTAAATAATAACCGGCATTTCAAAAACTGTCCTTGTAGTGCTTCCGGATCATTTTCGGACTGCACCATTTTTTCAAACTGTTTTAATTCCTGTGACAGTAAGCTGAGGTTTTTGAGGATGTGTTCTTTGACTTTTGAAGCACTGTTTGTTTGATAAGCAGGCTGTTCTTTACAGCCTGTTAATAAGGCTGAAAAACAGCATAACAATAAAAAATATTTCATCTTTTATAAAGAAAACACTGGCATAACCAGTGTTTTGTAATATTAGCGTTGTACATTTTTAATGAGGACGATTTGCCCGCCTTCCTTATTGCTCTGGGTTCCGGATCCGTCGGCGTTGAGAAATTCCGGTTTTTGCCAGGTGTGTGGGTGGATGTTCACGGCGAACGTGCCCGGTATGCCTACAAGGTCCGATACATCAACCATGGCACCATATTCCCATGATCCGAACTTGTTAAGGTTGCCCGACTGGTCAAACATCTGGAACCATTCGGCATTGCCACGGTTGTGCTTCATGTTAAGCCACGGTTTGTATGTTTTGGTAGCCATGCTGTATTGCCAGATATAAGAATCGTGGTTGGCACCGGGGTAATAAGAATCCCCGTCTTCCTGGATGTAAACGTAGTTTTCCGTAACACAAAGGTTGTCCGGGTTGATAAGGTTGTTCCCGGGGTTGGAATCTCCTTCGGCAATGACCTCCAGTTTTCCGGTGAACATATTGTTTTTGTCGAGTACTAGTTTGTAAACGCGTCCCCACATGGTATAGCCGTCTACAGGCTGTCCGCCGCTGGCCTGACCGGTAGCCGTAAAATAGATTTCATTTCCTTTTCCGGCACCTTTGCGGTAATCTACATCTTCAACACGCGAGAAACGAAGAGCATTGATGGCGATGTTGGCTGCATTGATCTGTGCTCCCGTTAAATTTTTGGCATTCGGTATTTCCACAAACTCCACATCGTATTCTTTGTTTTTGGTCATACTGCCTTCTGTTGTGGTATTGTCCTTTCTCTTAAGGGCATAAAGTTTTCCGTTTTCAAGATCACCGCGTGTAGGAGAGTAGTACATGATAAGCTGTCCCGCACTCTGATGGCTGGTACTGTAGCCCTGGTCTTCCCCTATAATAATATAGGTTCCTTTTCCGGATACATCCATTGGAAGTGGAACCGCATTTTCCATACTGGCTCTTCCCAAAGCCGGCTTTACGCGGTCGGTTCTGGACCGGTCGTTTACAAACCCCATCGGATCAATGGCGTGCACAAGGCTTTCTTCGCCCGATTCACCGGCTGTAAGGAAAACAGGTCCGAAACCGTGAACGGCCGGATCAACTAAAGTTGCAGAACACAGGCGCGTCATTCCGCCCACTGCATCCACAATGTATTCCCCTTTAACGGGCTTAAAATTTTTATCAAGGTAAACACGCGAAACAGATTGCAGGATCTCGTGGTTGGTAATCATGATGTATCCTTCTCCGTTGGGATTTCTCATAAAACCGCCACCGTCGGGCTGGGCACCAAAAACAAAGTTAGGCGACTGTTCCAGTTTGTCTGAAGAAGAAATAAGCGTATAAATATCAAGGTTTTCAAAACCGGGCATTCCGTAAACCAGTGCTGGAATGTTGGAACGGTTTTCGAGCTTAATCGGCGTTTGGGGATTTTCAGGTGTCTGGTCGTCTTCTTTTACCGGATCAATTTCATCCTGGCAGGAAAAAAGCAGGGTAGAAGCTATTGCAACAAGAACCGCTTTTGAGGCATAAATTTTTTTCATTGTAGTTTTATTTTGTACGGTACAAACTTAAAACCACTGTGTATGCAAATGTTTAACGGCATATTAACTTAACGACATCAAATTAGAAGTATATGGGATGTTATGTTAAATAATTTAAAAGAGGTGCTTTTCTGCAGCAAAACAAATAAGCCCGATAGAAAATACAGCATATAGCTTACTTTATATTGTCAAGATAAATTTGCAATTTTTAAAATTGGGATTGTAAACGGTTCCTCATATTCCAGGATGTTCAACTTTTTTACTGTTGCTGTTTAAGCATACGCTCATACAGATCAGTCATTTTGCCGATTGGATAGAAAGTAGGTTGATAAGTAAATCCTGAAGCAACGGCATTATCTTGAGTCTTGTTTTTCATAGGATATCTGGCGTAAAAGCAGGACCGGATATTTATAGCCCTCCTACAGAAACCAAAAAAAGCAAAAAAACAGCCAACTTCACAATTAATAATAGGTACGAACGTTATTAAAATGTATATATTTAATATATTTGGTACTCAAAAAAATAGTTGAAATGCGGAAATCGAATCATTTTCTATACTTATCATTTTTGTTTGGGGCATTTTCTTTGCAGGCCCAGCAATCCCAGATCTATACGAAGGAAAATAAGGACTTTTACGACGCGGTAAGCCTTTATAACGAACAGCAGTATGCCGTAGCGCAATTGTTGTTCGATAAAACGAAAGCCCTGAATCCAAATGATGAAATCCAGGCAGAAAGCGCTTATTACAGTGCCAACTGCGCCATCCGTTTAGGGCAGCCCGGTGCTGAGAAAAAGATCAACCAGTTTATCTCCGATTATCCTACCAGTTCCAAACAGGCACAGGCATATGTAGACATCAGCAACTTTTATTTTGCGCAGGGAAATTATGATGAATCGTTGCGGTATGGTGAAAAAATCAACCAGGATGTTTTAAGCCCTTCGGACAGGGACCGTTTTAATTTCCAGAAAGGATATGCCTATTTCAGCAGAAAGGATATGGCAAAGGCCAATACATACTTACAGAAAGTCGATTTAAACGGCACTTACGGCAACCAGGCAAAATATTATCTGGGCTATATTTCGTATTCCAACAATAATTACGAGCAGGCCAATGAATATTTTTCCGAAGTAGAATCGGTAGACAAATACCAGGAGCGCATGGGCTACTATAAAGCCGATATGCAGTTCAAATCCGGGAACTTTGAGAAAGCCATTGAAGAAGGAAAAGCACAGATGGCGAAATCAAACGAAGCTGAAAAGTCGGAATTGTCGAAGATTATTGGCGAAAGCTATTTTAATTTAAAACAATACGATAAAGCGCTTCCTTATCTGTTGGACTATAAAGGGAAAAACGGAAAATGGAGCAATACCGATTTCTACCAGCTCGGCTATTCCTACTACCAGCAGAAAGAATACGATAAAGCGGTATCGGAATTCAACAAGATCATCGGGGGATCCGATGCTGTAGCGCAGAATGCCTATTACCACCTTGGGGAAAGCTATCTTAAGCTCGACCAGAAAACGCAGGCCCTGAATGCCTTTAAGAATGCTTCTGAAATGAACTATTCAGCAAAGATCCAGGAAGATGCCTACGCAAATTATGCCAAATTAAGCTATGATATAGGGAACCCTTATAAAAGCGTACCGGCGGTTATTACCGATTTCCTCGAAAAATACCCTGCTACGCCTTATAAACAGGAATTAAACGACCTGCTTGTTGATTCATACATATCTACAAAGAATTACCAGGAAGCCTTAAACGTACTGGAATCGAACCGGACACCTTTGAACAAGGCAGCGTATCAGAAGGTGACGTTTTACCGTGGTCTGGAATATTTTAACGAAGGTAAGTTCAGTCTTGCGAACGGGATGTTCAACAAATCCATAGCAGAACGACAGGACAACAAATTCGTTGCCCGCGCTACTTACTGGAGAGGGGAAAGCGAATATGCTTTGAATCGTTTTGCAGATGCCTACCAGACGTTTTCGACCTTTAAGCAGCTGCCACAGGCACAGGCAACACCTGAGTTTAAAAGTGTTGAATACAATCTGGGTTATTCAGCTTATAAGCTCAAAAACTACAGCAACGCCAATACGCATTTTAAAAGCTATCTTTCCGGAACAAAAGACGATGCAAAAAAAGCAGATGCAACCTTACGTCTTGCAGATGGCTACTTTGTTACCAAACAGTACTGGCCGGCGATGGAAATGTACAATTCCATCATCAATTCAAGTTCCGCCTATAAGGATTATGCAGCCTATCAGAAAGCATTGTCATATGGTTTCGTAGATAAGAACAGCACCAAAATAGAGGATTTGCAGAAATTTATTGCGAACTACCCGTCTTCAAGCCTTGTTGATGATGCTTATTACGAACTGGGAAGTACGTATGCCAATGCCAACCAAACCGACAAAGCGCTGGAAGCCCTTAACAAGCTTATTGCGAATTATCCGAATTCCAACCTTATTTCCAAAGCCATTTTGCGCCAGGGGGTGGTTTATGTAAACGCCAACCAGGAAGAGAAGGGGATTGAGCGCTTTAAAAAGGTGGTAAAAGATTACCCGGGATCGCAGGATGCTATTGAGGCCGTTCAGAATGCACGTGCCGCTTATCTTGAAACTGGCAAATCAAACGAATTTGCAGCATGGGTAAAAGGACTTGATTTTATTGATATTTCTACGGCCGAACTGGAGAACGACGTATATGTTGCGGCAGAGAACCAGATGGCACAGAAAAACAGCGACAATGCAATAAAGGCACTCAAGGAATATATTGCCACTTATCCTAACGGACTGCATGCTACCAAGGCTTATTTCAACCTGGCCGAAATGTATTACGGAGACGGCAAAAACGGTGAAGCCAAGCCAAATTATGAGCAGGTATTGAAAAGGGGGAAATCGGAATATTCCGAACAGACTTCTTTGCGTTTGGCAAATATTTACCTGGCCGATAAAGACAAGGCCAATGCAAAACGCGTATTGCAGCAGCTGGAGAGTGAAGCCAGTAACGACAGCAATAAGCTGTTTGCGCAGTCAAACCTCATGAAGCTGGCTTATGATGATAATGACATGGCTACGGCATCGAAATATGCTGCCGTGCTTGCAGCAAACTCTAAGGTAGACAAGCGTATAAAAGCCGATGCTACTGCAATCAGTGCGCGAGTTGCCTTTAAGAATAACGATGCTGCCACTGCACGTAAGTTATACGAGCAGTTGAATTCGGTAGGTACAGGAGAATTAAAGGCAGAAGCCGTATATTACGATGCCTATTTCAAGAATGCAGATAAAAAATACGATGCTTCCAACAAAGCAGTGGAAAAATTAGTAAAGGAATATGCTGCCTATAAATATTACAGTGCAAAAGGTCTGATTTTATTAGCTAAAAACTTTTACCAGTTAAAAGACAGCTACCAGGCCACCTATGTTTTAGAGAATGTTATTTCAAGTGCAACGGATTATCCGGATGTTGTAAATGAGGCTAAAACGGAATTGGCGAAAATAAAATCAGAAGAAGCAAAACGTAACTCATCGGTTAAATAATTGGTTATGAAAAAGTATTTATACAGTATTACAATAGCAGCGGCATTTATGGCTCATCAGGCAAATGCCCAGGAAGATAAAAACAAAAAGAAGGAAACGGTCGGAACGGAAGTGGTGAACGTTACATCGGAATATCAGGCAACGCTTAACGATGCTTTTAAAATAAACGACAACCCTTTGGTTGACGATGATGAAATCAATCAGAAAAAAGAAGTAAAATACACCATTTTCTCGGTGCCGGTAGCTTCAACCTTTGCTCCGGCTAAAGGGGAGGCAGCCAAGGTAGATAGCGATTCACTTGCCAATTTTTACAGCAATTATGCCTTACTCGGGTACGGTAACTATAATACGCTTAGGGGAGAACTCGGAATCGTGGAGCGCATTGGAAACAACAATATGTATCTTGGCGGGCTTTTGAAGCACATCTCTTCAGGAGGAGGGATCGAGGGCGTGCACCTCGACGATTCCTACAGCAGGTCGAACCTGGATTTTACATTGGGGCAGCGCAATGATAATAACCAGTGGAATGCGCAGTTCGGAGCCATGATGTCCAAATACAACTGGTACGGTACACCAGGTGATTTCTATGTATCGAACTTTAATTTTGATCTCGTCGATCCGCTTCAGAAATACAACGACGTACATGCCAGCGGGGCTTTTGAAAGTTACGTCGGGGCTTTTGAAAAGGCCGATGCATCTTATAAGTACTTCTGGGACGATTACGGATCCAAAGAGAGCAGGTTTGTACTGGCGCCGAAGTTTAATATCGAAATGCAGAACAGGACGGTCAATGTGAACCTCGAAGCCGACTACCTTAATACGCAGTTCACAGATAACAATGTAGACAGCAGACAGGATAAATTCAGCTATCTTAACCTTACGGTGCATCCTAGTATCAAGTTTTTCGATACCGATTACTCTTTGGAACTGGGAGCTGGCCTTACTTATATTCTAGGCAAGGAAAACGGAGTTGAAGATAATGCGGTAGCCATTTATCCGCAGGTTAAGGCCAGTTTCAACCTTGTACCCGATATCGTACAGGCGTATTTTGGCGCTGTGGGTGGGGTGAAGCAGAATTCTTATGCAGATGTTTCGGCTGAAAACCCGTTTGTAGCGCCAAGCCTCGAACTTCGGCCTACAAAAACACGTTATGATTTTTATGCCGGGATGAAAGGAAAGCTTTACCATAACCTGTCCTACAACATACGTGCAAATTACAAGTCAGAAGACGATAAAGCCATGTTTACGATTAATCCGTATGACATCAATCTGGCGGATAAACAAGGATATCAGTACGGTAATTCTTTCAAGTTGCTCTATGATAAGGTAAATACGCTGAGCTTCTTCGGAGAACTTAACTTTGACTTTTCCGATAAGGCAAAAGTAGGATTGTCCGGAGAATACAATAATTACAGCGTAGAGCATTACCAAAATGCGTTCCACCTGCCGCAAGGTAAGGTTAATGTAAATGTGCTGTACAACATAACAAAACAATGGTTTGCCGAAATGAATCTGGGCTATGTTGGGCAACGCTACGAATTCAGCGGGATAGAAGGGCTGCCTATGGCAGATGATATCAAACTGGGCGACTATTACGATATGAACCTCACCGCAGGTTACAGACCTACACCTCAGTGGACGGTATTCCTTAAGGGAAACAACCTTTTTAACGAGAACTACTACCGTTTCAACCAGTACCAGGTTCAGGGAATCCAGGTTTTGGGAGGTGCGATGTATAAATTTGATTTTTAACAGATAAAAAATACCTTTACAAGCGCCTTCGGGCGCTTTTTTTATAATGAACAGAAAAGCATTCAAACACCTGCTGCTGGACCGGCTGAGTTCGCAAATCGAATCATTGAGAAGACAGATACTGTTCCTTACAGAAGATGCACTCAACGATGCCAAAAGCTCTTCTGGCGATAAGCATGAAACGGGTCTGGCTATGATGCACCTGGAACAGGAAAAGCTCAATGCAAAACTGAAGGAAATACTTGAAATGCAGTCGGTCGCCCTCAAGCTTCCGGAAGAAAAAACCGTTGAGAAAGTGGTTCTAGGGGCGATAATTAAGACAGACCGTGCCCTTTTCTATGTAAGCGTTGCTGTGCCCGGGATTGTGTATGAAGGCACATCCGTTATCTGTGTATCACCATCTGCTCCATTAATAAAGGCTTTTTGGAACCAGGAAAAAGGGTCGGAAATCGTATTTAATAATATTTCATATAAAATCCTTGAAATTTTATAGTTTTTGCACTATAAGGTGTTAATAACTTGAAAGAGAATAGAAGTGTTTAAACGAGGAAAATCCACTAAAATTTCGTATATTTGTATTTTATAGCTATTTAGTTACATATTTTATTATGAGTGAAGAAGTAAAGAAAAATTCGTATTCGGCCGACAGTATTCAGGCTTTGGAAGGAATGGAGCACGTGCGTATGCGCCCGTCGATGTATATCGGAGATGTGGGGGTACGCGGATTGCACCACCTGGTATACGAAGTTGTAGATAACTCTATAGATGAAGCTTTAGCAGGCTACTGCGATTCAATTCAGGTAATCATAAACCAGGACAACTCTATCAGCGTTCATGATAACGGCCGGGGTATTCCGGTTGATATGCATAAAAAAGAAGGAGTATCGGCTCTGGAGGTTGTAATGACCAAAATTGGTGCCGGTGGTAAATTTGATAAAGATTCCTATAAAGTATCCGGAGGTTTACACGGGGTAGGGGTTTCGTGTGTAAACGCGTTATCCGATCATTTACGTGCCGAAGTACACCGCGACGGAAAAATATGGGAGCAGGAATACGAAAGAGGGAAACCGCTTTATCCTGCACGTCCGGTTGGGGAAACCAATATTACCGGAACAAAGGTTTCGTTTAAGCCCGATGCCTCGATCTTTACCCAGACCCTTGAATATTCTTATGATACCCTTGCAGCACGTTTACGCGAATTGTCTTTCCTGAATAAGGGAATAACGATTACGCTTACGGATTTGCGTACAGTGGATGAAAACGGGAAGGCCAAGATGGATACATTCCATTCAACGGAAGGATTAAAGGAATATGTGCGTTTTCTTGACGGGAACCGTGTGCCGATCATCGGACACGTAATCAGCATGGAGAACGAGAAAGGAGAGATTCCTGTTGAAGTGGCGCTTATCTATAACGACAGTTATTCCGAGAATATCTATTCTTATGTAAACAATATCAACACCCATGAAGGAGGTACCCATTTACAGGGATTCCGTATGGGGCTTACCCGGACATTGAAAAAATACGCCGATGCTTCCGGATTGCTGGATAAACTTAAATTCGAAATTACGGGAGACGACTTCCGTGAAGGATTAACCGCTATTGTTTCTGTAAAGGTGATGGAGCCGCAGTTCGAAGGGCAGACCAAAACCAAGTTAGGAAACCGTGAAGTGGTTTCTCCGGTATCACAGGCTGTGGCCGATATGCTCGAAGCGTACCTGGAAGAAAACCCTCAGGATGCCAAAGTTATTATACAGAAGGTAATTCTGGCTGCGCAGGCACGCCATGCAGCGAAGAAGGCCCGCGAGATGGTACAGCGTAAAACCGTGATGAGCGGTGGAGGCTTACCGGGAAAACTTTCGGACTGTTCGGAACAGGATCCTGAAAAATGTGAAATCTTTTTCGTCGAGGGAGATTCCGCAGGTGGAACGGCAAAACAGGGCCGCGACCGTAATTTTCAGGCCATTATGCCTTTGCGTGGAAAGATTCTCAATGTGGAAAAAGCCATGGGGCACAAGGTGTTTGAAAACGAAGAAATCCGTAATATTTTTACAGCGCTGGGTGTAACTGTCGGTACGGAAGAAGACAGCAAAGCGCTGAACCTTTCCAAGCTTCGTTATCATAAAGTGGTGATTATGTGTGATGCCGATGTGGATGGAAGCCACATTGCAACGCTGATCCTGACCTTCCTTTTCAGATACATGCGCGAGCTTATTGAAAAAGGGTATGTCTATATTGCAACACCGCCGTTATACATGGTAAAGAAAGGGACCAAAAAACAATATGCCTGGACAGACGAGGAACGTATAGCGCTCATGGAACAAATGGGACAGGGAGCCGGTGTACAGCGTTATAAAGGTCTTGGAGAAATGAATGCAGAACAGTTATGGGAAACAACCATGAACCCTGAATACAGAACCTTGCGCCAGATTACCGTTGACAATATGGCGGAAGCCGATCGTGTTTTCTCTATGCTCATGGGTGATGAAGTTCCGCCGAGAAGGGAGTTCATCGAGAAAAATGCCGTATACGCTAAGATTGATGCTTAATATAAACTACGAGTTCAGCTTTGCTGAACTCGTTTTAATTGGAAACATATGAAAGTTACCATAATAGGAGCAGGAAATGTTGGAGCTACCTGCGCCCAATTTCTTTATCAGCAGCAAAAAGTAAGGGAAATAGTTCTCATAGATAAAAATCCGGATATAGCGGAAGGTAAGGTAATAGATATATTACAGGCCGGGATATTTGTTGGGAATACCACAAAATTATCGGGATATACCGATGTATATGATGCATCCGAAAACAGTGATGTCATCGTCGTAACTGCCGGCGTACCGCGAAAAAAGGGAATGAGCCGTGAAGAACTGGTTTCTGTTAATACTTCCGTTGTTACGGATGTTGTGGAGAAATGCCTTGAGTTTTCGCCCAAGGCAAAGATCATTGTACTGACGAATCCTGTAGACTCCATGACCTACCTGATCCTCAAGAAGTTTAACCTTCCGAGAAACCAGGTGATAGGAATGGGAGGTATATTGGATACGGCCCGTTTTAAATACTACATACAGGAGAAACTTCAAAAATCATCCGACCAGATCCAGGCGTTTGTTATTGGAGGGCATGGTGATAAAACGATGCTTCCACTGGCAAGGTTAGCCACTTACGGCGGGGTTTCAATTGTTCAGTTTCTGACCAAGGTTGAGATTGATGACATCGTTGAAAAAACAATGAAGGGCGGCGCCACTCTTACCGCGATGCTCGGAACTTCTGCATGGCTGGCACCGGCGCAGGCCTTGTGCGAACTTATCCTGGCGATCCTTTATGATAAAAAGGTGTTTTTTTCGTGCTCTGTCCTTCTGGAAGGAGAGTACGACGAAAAAGAAGTGTGTATAGGAGTTCCCTGCCTTATTGGAAAAGAAGGAATGGAACAGATCATCGAACTGCCCTTGATCGACCAGGAAAAGTCACAGTTCAGTCAGAGCGTTTCCGCGATAAAATCTGTCAATCTCGAGATGTTAAATCTTTAAAATTCAAATGTATAATTACGGGCAATAACTCATTCTAAGTTGTTGCCCGTACTTTTTATGCTACCTATTAACAAGCGTGTAAATAAATTGTTAAAAGAAAACGCTACTTTTTTATTGTTAAATCTTTTGTGAAGTTATATATTTGTCCGTTTTACGGATTTTTAAGCCTTTTTTGGCCTTAAAATGCTAAAACAAAATCATTTAAAAACTATTAATTTTTTTTAGAATGCAGAATAAAGGACTCGTTAAGTTTATTGCGATTATTTTTGCGTTGGTAAGTATTTACCAATTGTCCTTTACGTTTGTTACGGATCACTATGAAAAAAAGGCAAAGGAATTTGCCAAGGGTGATTTAACCAAGGAAGCCCGTTATCTTGATTCCATTGCAAACGAAAAGGTGTATTTAGGTCAGACATTTGCTGAGGTTCGTTCCAAGCAGGTACAAAAAGGTCTGGATCTGGAGGGAGGTATCAACGTGATGCTTCAGATTTCGGTAAAAGATATCTTAAAAGGATTATCGAATGACTCTAAAAATGCGGTGTTTAATCAGGCTTTAAGCGAAGCTGAGAAAAACCGTGAGGGAAATCAAACCTATTTAGATGCGTTTTATGTTGCCTTTGACAAGCTGTCTGCCGGAAAAGTGAAGTTAGCTTCTTCTGAAATATTTGCAAACAGAAACTTACAGGAAGTAAACACTTCTATGTCTGATGCGCAGGTTAAAACCATTTTGAACAAAAAGGTAGCGGAATCAGTAGAAAGTGCTTTCCGTGTAATCAGTGAGCGTATTGACAAATTCGGAGTAGCTTCGCCAACAATCCAGAAAGTAGGAGAATCGGGAAGAATCCTGGTTGAATTACCGGGTGCAAAAGATATTGACCGTATTAAAAACCTTTTACAGTCTACTGCACAGCTTGAATTTTGGGAAACTTACAAGATTGAAGAAATCGGTGATTTCTTAATGTCTGCAAACGAAGTTCTGAAATCTAAAAAAGCCGGAGCCGGAAAAACAGCTGAGGCAACAAAAGATACTTTGTCAGCCCCAAAAGCTGAAACAGATGTAGATAAATTATTAACAGGGGTATCAAAAGATTCTACGGCAACTAAAGATGCCAAAGCTGATATAGGGCCTCTTTTATCTTTAATGCAGGCACCTGGAGCTCAGGGATCGCCTATTTTAGGGTTCTTTGCAACAAAGGATACTGCCCAGGTAAACACTTATTTCAAAGATGCACAGGTGCGTTCTTTGTTAAAAGGAGAATTGCGTTATGCCCGTTTTGCATGGGGTAAACCTAAAAAAGATTCCAATATAGTTGAACTATATGCTTTAAAAGGAAATGCGCAGAACGTAGCACCTCTTTCAGGGAATGTAGTTACAGATGCCAGCGATGTTTACGACCAGATGAACCGCCCTTCTGTAAGCATGACCATGAATGCAAAAGGAGCTAAGGATTGGGAAGTATTAACAGGAAAAGCTTTTAATCAACGTTCCAACATTGCGATTGTTCTTGATAATGTAGTGTATTCAGCTCCTGGAGTTACGACCGGACCTATTTCGGGAGGAAGCTCAAGTATTACAGGAGATTTTACAGTACAGGAGACGAAGGATTTGGCCAACATTCTTAAAGCAGGTAAATTACCGGCTTCTGCCGATATCATTTCTTCTGAGGTGATCGGACCATCGTTAGGTCAGGCTGCTATCGATGCAGGTATGATTTCATCGGTAATCGGACTGGTGCTGGTTGTTGGATGGATGGTATTCTATTACGGAAGAGCCGGATGGTATGCAAACATCGCCTTGCTTATCAACTTATTGTTCCTTTTCGGAATATTATCAAGTTTAGGAGCTGTATTAACGTTACCGGGTATTGCGGGTATCGTATTGACAATGGGTACTGCGGTAGATGCCAACATCATCATCTACGAGCGTGCGAAGGAAGAACTAAGACACGGAAAATCGCTTAAAGAGGCTATCGCTTCTTCGTACAGCTGGCATGGAGCAATGCGTGCTATTGTAGATGCGAACGTAACACATATTTTAACGGGTATCATCCTTTTTATCTTCGGTATCGGACCTATTAAAGGTTTTGCTACTACTTTATTGATCGGTATCTTTACATCGTTGTTTACGGCTATTTTCATTGCCCGTATCTTCCTTGATCGCGATGCTGCTGCAGGTAAAACGGTTAATTTCTGTACCTCGATTACTAAAAACTGGTTCACCAATTTCCACTTTGATTTCATTAAAATGAAAAAGGCAACCTATATCATCTCTTCATTGGTTGTGATCATCAGCTGTGTTTCATTTGCTGTGAACGGATTGGATCAAGGAGTTGATTTTGTCGGAGGACGTACGTTCCAGGTGAAATTCGAAAAAGCGGTAGATCCAAGCCAGATAGGGGAAGATTTATCGAATACCTTTGGAGTAACAGTTGAGGCAAAACAGTTCGGAAGCCCGAACCAGATGCGTATCATTACAAAGTATAAGGTAAACGAAGAATCTGCCAAGGTAGACCAGGAAGTAAACGAATTGTTGTACAAGGGATTGAAGAAATACTATTCAAACAATATTACGTACGATGACTTTATCAAAACTTCAGATAAGAAAACGATTGGGGTTGTTTCAGCATCTAAAGTAAGTGCTACGGTATCGGAAGATATCAAAACAGACTCGATCTACGCCGTATTGGGATCAATGGCCGTGGTGTTTATTTACCTTATGGTTTCGTTCCGCAAATGGCAGTATTCCCTTGGAGCGGTGGCAGCCGTTTTACACGATGTTATTTTCGTTTTGGGAACGTATTCACTTCTTTACAAGTTCATGCCGTTCCACATGGAGATGGACCAGCATTTTATCGCGGCCATCTTAACGGTAATCGGATATTCGATGAACGATACGGTAATCGTATTCGACCGTGTGCGTGAATTCCTTTTAGGGAAAACCAAAGGAGACTTCAACCACATCGTAAACGATTCGGTAAATACAACCCTGTCAAGAACGATCAACACATCGTTAACGATGATCCTTGTATTACTTATCATGTTCATTTTCGGAGGGGAATCTATCCGTGGATTCATCTTTGCCATGTTGGTTGGTATTGTTGTAGGAACTTACTCTTCGTTGTTCCTTGCAACTCCGATCCTTGTGGATACCATGCCTAAAAAGGATAAGGAAGAAATTGAACGCTTACACCGTGAAGCACAAGAGGAAATGGGAGCCTAGTTCCTTGCAGAAATATATTTAAACAAAGAACCACCTGGAGACAGGTGGTTCTTTGTTTTATGGAAAAATTAGTAAAAGATTGATTTGTTTGCTTTAACATTAAAATAAATTAGCTTTTTATGGATAGTTTTTTTAAATTCGTAAATTATTAAATGAAGATCAAATAGTTACTATATATTATGAATCAGGCAGCTACAAAGGAAACTTTAACTTTTGAAGATTTTAAAAAAGAGGTTTTAAGTGATTATACTATCGCCCGCACTTCACGCGAGTGCAGTTTATTGGGACGCAGGGAAGTTCTGACCGGGAAGGCTAAATTCGGTATTTTCGGTGATGGGAAGGAAGTGCCGCAGCTGGCAATGGCAAAGGCATTTAAAAATGGAGATTTCCGTTCCGGGTATTACAGAGACCAGACTTTTATGATGGCTATTGGTGCTTTGAACATTCAGCAGTTTTTTGCCGGTTTATACGGTCATGCAGATATAAACCAGGACCCGATGTCGGGAGGGCGCCAGATGGGCGGGCATTTTGCCACGCACAGTTTGGATGAAAACGGAGAATGGAAAAACCTTACACAGCAAAAGAATTCCAGTTCCGATATTTCGCCAACTGCCGGCCAGATGCCAAGGTTACTTGGGTTGGCACAGGCATCGAAAATATACCGGGAATTTCCGGGTGCAGACAGAGAACAGAAATTTTCCGTAAGCGGGAATGAAGTTGCCTGGGGAACCATCGGGAATGCTTCGACATCCGAAGGGCTGTTTTTTGAAACCATAAATGCAGCAGGGGTATTACAGGTACCTATGGTTATGAGCGTTTGGGATGATATGTACGGGATTTCGGTTCACGCACGCTATCAGACGACAAAAGAAAGTATTTCTGAAATTTTAAAGGGATTCCAGAAAGAAGAAGATACCAATGGGTATGAAATCCTGACTGTGAAAGGATGGGATTACCCTTCATTGGTCGATACATATGCAAAAGCTTCCGGTATTGCACGTACACAGCACGTACCGGTTTTAATACATGTTCAGGAGCTTACACAGCCACAAGGACATTCTACTTCCGGTTCTCATGAGCGTTACAAATCACCTGAGCGCCTTCAATGGGAAGCTGAATTTGACTGTATAGCCAAAATGCGTTCCTGGATGCTCGAAAATAATTTTGCTACAGCAGAAGAACTCGATCAGTTGGACGCCGATCTTAAAAAACAGGTGCTCGAAGGTAAGAAAGCGGCATGGGAAGCGTATCTTAACCCTATAAAAGAAGAGCGTGCTTCTTTGATTGAAGTATTGAAGGAAGTCGCTTCAGCTTCTGCCCATAAAGAGCTGATCGAAAAGAATATTGCAGATTTAAGCAGCATAAAAGAACCAATCCGTAAAGATAATCTAACAACTGCACGTAAAATTTTACGACTTGTAGTAGCTGAAAACGGGCGCGGTACTCTGGCAGCCTGGATTGAAGACTATTTCGGAAAAAACCAGCCGCGGTACAGTTCACACCTGATGTCGGCTTCATCCGCAAAAGCGGAAAATATAGAAGAAGTACTTCCTGTTTATGACGAGTCGCAACAGGAAGTGGATGCGCGTTTGATCATCCGCGATAACTTTGATAAGATTTTTGAGAAATATCCTGAAGCTTTGATTTTTGGAGAGGATTCCGGTAATATCGGGGACGTAAACCAGGGATTGGAAGGATTACAGGAAAAATACGGAACATCTCGTGTCGCCGATGCGGGAATCCGTGAAGCAACAATTCTGGGACAGGGTATTGGAATGGCTATGCGTGGATTACGTCCTATAGCTGAAATACAATATCTGGATTACCTGCTTTACGCATTGCAGATTATGAGTGATGACCTCGCGACCGTGCAGTACAGAACTGCTGGAAAACAAAAAGCGCCGCTTATCGTGAGAACACGCGGACACCGTTTGGAAGGAATCTGGCATTCAGGTTCGCCAATGGGAATGATCATCAATGCAGTTCGCGGGATGCACGTACTGGTTCCGAGAAATATGACAAAAGCGGCAGGATTTTACAATACGCTCCTGCAAAGTGATGAACCTGCTTTGGTTATTGAATGTTTGAACGGTTACCGCTTAAAGGAAAAAATGCCTTCCAACCTTGGAGAATTTAAAACGCCGGTAGGAGTGGTGGAAACAATTAAGCAGGGGAATGACCTTACGATTGTTTCTTACGGATCTACCTTGCGTATCATTGAACAGGCTGCCAAAGAGCTTCTTGAGGTTGGGATTGATGTGGAGATTATAGATGCGCAGTCCTTATTGCCTTTTGACCTTAACCACGACTGTGTGAAATCATTACAGAAAACAAACCGACTTTTGGTGGTTGACGAAGATGTACCGGGTGGGGCATCGGCCTATATACTTCAGCAGATAGTTGACGTACAGGACGGTTACAGATACCTCGACAGCAAACCGGAGGCTTTGGCTGCGAAGGCACACCGTCCGGCTTACGGGACAGACGGAGATTACTTCTCGAAACCTTCGGCCGAAGATGTATTCGAAAAGGTATATGCGATGATGCATGAAGTCAATCCGCAGAAGTATCCAAGTTTATACTAATACAATAAAAGCATCTTTTATAAGATGCTTTTTTTTATATTTGGATAATTATTTAGTGAAATGAAATACAATCCGTTTAAAATTATTCTCTGGACGCTGTTTGCCGTTTTCGTACTGTTGAACAGTCTGCGCTTATTTATTTATGGATTTATCATAAGTTTTATTATTGTCATTGTCGACCGTGCTTTTTTTGGTACAAGAACACGTTCCGACAGACAGTTTTTAAACCTGTTTTTTACTGCTACCTCCGTGTTGGCTTTATTTTATACCTTTTCCCCTTATTTCAGGTCATTCGAATTCCGTATTTCACATCCACGATGGCAACAGCTCGAAATCGTTTCTGTTGAAAAAGGCATTTCACAACATGTCTCCACTTCTTTAAACATGATGGAAAAAGTATACACGCCTTTAGAAGTAACCTATAAAGACGAACAGGGAAAGCTTCATGTTAAAAGCGAAGAAGTGAAACATTATGCCATCCTTGGATTTTCTCCTTTTTTTGATAACCAGGTCATTGAAAAAGAGCTCGATTATATTCATCAGAGAGGGCTTAACAAGCTGATTGATAAAAAGGCCATTCACCTGTTCCAACATCCTTCAAAAGATAAAATGAAGGTATTCAAAGGCAATGATGCATTTGCACTCAGGCATTCTATAGGCTCGCAGATTGGTCTGTTGCTCGTTTATGTATTGTTTGCAGGACTCACGGTTTATTGCCTGCTGAAGTTAAAAATGCTGAAGCGGATGTTGGGTTCCGAAAAGTGGAAAGAAAGAAAAACGGCCTACATTGTTTTAAGCATCCTTTTCTTTTCCTATATAGTGGTAGGTATTACGGTTATTCACTATATGAAGTTTACGGTATAATGAGAATAATGCTGTTTTTAAGCTCTTTTTAACGGATATCTGATCATAAAAAATTAAAATCATACACATAAAAAAAAACATTATCTTTGCAACGTTTTAAAAACAAATAAAATGGTAAAGGATTTATTTGAAAGAATTCACGATAATAAAGGTCCGTTAGGGAAATGGGCTTCACAAGCGGAAGGATATTTTGTTTTTCCTAAATTAGAAGGAAAACTTGGACCAAGAATGAAATTCCAGGGAAAAGAAGTTTTAAACTGGTCAATTAATGACTATTTAGGACTTGCAACGCATCCCGAGGTATTGAAGGCAGATGCAGATGCGGCAGCGGAATACGGAGCAGCTTATCCTATGGGAGCCCGTATGATGTCGGGACATACCACCCTGCACGAGCAGTTACAGAACGAACTTGCTGCATTTGTACACAAAGAAGCAGCTTACTTATTGAATTTCGGTTACCAGGGAATGGTGTCGATCATCGATGCATTGGTAACTAAAAACGACGTTATTGTATATGATGTGGATTCCCACGCATGTATCATCGACGGAGTACGTTTGCATATGGGTAAACGCTTTACCTATAAACACAACGATATAGAATCTTTTGAGAAAAACATACAGCGTGCCACTAAAATGGCAAACGAACAAGGTGGAGGTATACTTGTTATCACCGAAGGAGTTTTCGGAATGAGAGGACAACAGGGGAAACTGAAAGAGATCGTTGCGCTTAAAGAAAAATATAACTTCCGTTTGCTTGTCGATGATGCTCATGGTTTCGGTACTTTAGGAGCTACCGGTGCAGGAGCAGGTGAAGAGCAGGGATGTCAGGACGGTATTGACGTATACTTCTCTACGTTTGCAAAATCAATGGCCTCAATCGGAGCTTTCGTAGCAGCAGATCAGGATATCATTGATTATCTAAAATACAATCTTCGTTCGCAGATGTTTGCAAAATCGTTACCGATGATTTTTACAATCGGAGCTTTAAAACGTTTAGAACTGTTGCGTTCTAATCCCGATCTTAAAAACAAGCTTTGGGAAAATGTAAACCGTTTACAGAACGGGCTTAAAGACAGAGGATTTAATATTGGAGATACCAATACCTGCGTAACCCCGGTATATCTTGAAGGTTCTATTCCGGAAGCCATGATTATGGTAAACGATTTAAGAGAAAATTACGGTATTTTCCTATCTATCGTGGTTTACCCGGTAATTCCTAAAGGAATCATCCTTCTACGCGTAATTCCTACAGCATCCCATACTTTTGAGGATATCGATCAGACACTTGCTTCTTTTGAAGCCATCAGAGGAAAGCTGGTTGACGGTACCTATAAGAAGATTGCTTCGGAAACAACGGTAGACATGGAAGCTCAGCATTAAAAAAAATAAAATAAATAAAAAAAGTTCCTATATTTAGGAACTTTTTTTATTTACACCTTTTAACAAACATAACTTATGAAACACTATTTAACTTTAGCTTTTGCAGCTGTATCGGCATCGGGATTTGCCCAGGTTGACTATCCTGAATCATCGGGACTGGTTTTTGATCGCAAACACGAAGTGCGTATCGGAACCATTAAGCTATTAACAGGAAACTCCCTGGATCTGGGATATGAGCGCGTATTGGACCGCAACAGGGGATTTGGAGCGAACCTGCTTATAGGATTTGAAGATTATAACAACGATTTTAACCAGAATTTCTCTTTGAGCCCTTATTATCGTTTTTATTTCAGTAAAAGCGAGGAATATGGTGCAAAAGGAATGTTTGTAGAAGGATTTGCGGATTTTTATACAGGAAAGAAGTATAGTTATGAAGATTATAATATCCTACCTTATCCGGGCAACTACTCTTATGAAGCCCGTAAAAAGACCTTCTTTGATATTGCCGCAGGCGTAGCATTGGGATATAAATGGGTGAACACCATTGGTTTCGTTTTTGAAATGAAAGCAGGTTACGGAAGGAACCTTTTACAGGAGAATCCGAATGCCGAGGGAATCTTCCGGGGTGATTTCAGCGTAGGATACCGGTTTTAAATAGAAAAGCACTCTTAATGAGTGCTTTGTATTTTTTTATAAGAGCCGGTTACCGGAAGCGTCCTTAATGAATCTTTGCATTTGAAAAAGGCCGAATCTGCCGCAATGTTTTCAAACAGTACGTGTGCTTCTTTTTTTGTAAAGATGATTTTTAAATTCCCTTTGTCCTTATTTAAAGGAATGTTGAGCTGGTGTCCTTTATCCAGTATGGCCTCAAGTTTCGTTGTACAGTTGGTGAGCGAATCCAGTTTGTTGTAGTGGGTAAGCTGTACATTAAAATGTTCTTTTACGGTATGCTCCACGGTTATTCTGTTATAAAGGTTCAGGGTGTCTCCGGCATAATAGCTGCCCGTTATGTTTCTGAACTTAAACGGAACCGCTTTGTGCAGCACGTACTGTGATGCCATATCACCTGTAACTTCTTTTAAATCGCTGCCTACACGCAGGATTTTATCGATGCCTTTGATCTTATAGAACAGTTTTTCGCGGTCGAAGGTAGCTTCAAATATAGAATCTTTAAGTTTCCAGGTACCTACCTTAGTAATAGGCAGTTCTTTGCGTTCCTGATAATAGATGGTCCGGGAGATGGTGCTGTCGTTATAAATACGGATGCTCGTTTCAATTCCGGGGCAATCAGGACAGGGAATGGTACCTTCATAAGTACTGCTGAAAATGGTATCCAGAAGTGCAGGTTGGATGAATACAACGGGTTTTTCCTTGTCTTTCTTAAAGCAGCCTGTGAACATTGCCGCAATAAAGGAAACAGTGAGAATATTTTTAATCCAGTGCATAAGGGTCCTAAATTTTAATCAGAAATTTAAATAAGTGTTAACAAAAATAATTCCAATTTTAAAGGAAAACAAAAATCATTTGGAAAAAACATAAAACTTATTTTAAAAATGCAAGATTTGGCGTATTTTTGCACCTTAGACAAACAACACAATGACTCAAGGAATTATTATTTTAGATTTTGGTTCTCAGTACAACCAGCTTATTGCCAGAAGAATAAGGGAGTTTGGCGTTTACACGGAAATCATCCCTTTTCATACTTCCATAGAAGAAATTAAAAAACACAATCCTAAGGGAATTATTTTATCGGGTGGCCCGTCTTCCGTTTTCGGAGAAGAGGCAGCTTTGGTAGAGAAGGAACTTTTTGAAATGGGAGTTCCGGTATTGGGAATCTGTTATGGAATGCAGTTGATCTCTCATTTATTGGGAGGTGAAGTGAAGAAAGGTGAAAAAGGAGAATACGGAAAATCCGAATTAACGGTTTTAGCTCAAAACAGTTTGCTAAATAAGGTTCCGGAAAAGTCTATCGTTTGGATGAGCCATTTTGATGAAGTGGTGAAAGCACCGCAAGGTTTTGCAGTAGCGGGAAAATCAAACATCGACATTGCAGCTATTGCAAATGAAGAACGAAACATTTATGCCGTTCAGTTCCATCCTGAAGTAACCCATAGCGAGTATGGTTCACAAATGTTGGAGAACTTTGTGTTCGGTATATGTAAGGCGGAAAAAAACTGGATACTGAAAGATTTTATTGCTACAGAAGTACAACGAATCAAGGAAGTTGTAGGCGATAAGAAAGTTATTTTAGGTCTTTCAGGAGGAGTAGATTCCTCTGTTGCCGCTGTCCTGATTCACCGTGCAATAGGTGACCAGTTGACCTGTATTTTTGTAGATACCGGTTTATTGAGAAAAGATGAAGGCAAGAAGGTAATGGAAAATTACGGAAAGCATTTTAATATGAACATTAAAATGGTTGATGCTTCCGAGCGTTTTCTGAACAGCCTCATAGGAATTGACGAACCCGAAGCCAAACGTAAGGCAATAGGAAGGGATTTCGTTGCAGTATTTGATGAAGAATCCAAAAAGTTCGATGATGCCTCTTTCCTTGCGCAGGGAACAATTTATCCAGATGTGATAGAATCACAATCTGTAAAAGGGCCATCTGCAACGATAAAATCACACCATAACGTAGGAGGTTTACCTGAAGATATGAAACTGCAACTTCTGGAACCACTGCGCGAACTCTTTAAAGACGAAGTACGCAAAGTTGGGGTAGAGTTAGGAATTCCACGTGAATTGGTTTACCGCCACCCGTTTCCCGGTCCGGGATTGGGAATCCGCGTATTGGGTGAGGTAAGCGAAGAAAAAGTACGTATTTTACAGGAAGCCGACCAGATCTTTATTGACGAACTGTACAACCACAACCTGTACGACGAAGTATCTCAGGCATTCGTGGTACTGTTGCCGGTAAAATCTGTTGGTGTAATGGGAGATGAGCGTACGTATGAATATACAGCAGTGGTAAGATCTGCCAATACCATTGATTTTATGACGGCAACCTGGTCAAAACTTCCTTATGAGTTTCTGGAACTGGTTTCGAACAGAATCATCAATGAAGTAAAAGGGATCAACCGTGTGGCTTATGACATCAGCTCTAAACCACCAGCAACCATAGAATGGGAATAAAATCATTATAAACGAAAAAGCTGCCGTATAAACGGCAGCTTTTTCGTTTTGTAATTTTTCCGGCAGACATCAAAATATATGCAGACGGAATATCGTTGTTAATACAACAAGTTTTATCTTTGTTCGTATGAAGAGTACATTTTATACATTATCCGCTTTACTTTGTGCGGGGATTACTTTTGCACAAACTGCAACGAAAACGCATGTGGTGGCAAAAGGAGAAACCATTACACAGATAGCAAAAAAATACCATACCACCAATAACGTATTGTTCCTTCTGAATCCGGAAGCTGTTGACGGTGTCAGTGAAAATCAGATCATTAAAATTCCGAGTACCTCGGATATCCGCCATGAGGTACAGCCTAAAGAAACGGTTTACGGAATATCCAAGCAGTATAATATTGCAATAGAAAAACTGTACGATCTGAATCCGGGGCTAAAGGAAAACGGTCTCAAGGTAGGGCAGCTTTTAAATCTTACGGATGAAACGGCTCAACGGAATGCCGGTCCTTCACCTGCGTCGGGTAACATAAGCAAAACGTCGGATAACGTTAAAGAAATCACCGTTGAAAAAGGCGAAACAATTTACGGTATAGCTGTAAAAAATAATACTACGGTTTCGGCTCTATATGAACTGAACGGAGATTTGCCGAATGGAGGGCTAAAGGAAGGACAGGTGCTGAAGGTACCTGCCGGAACTTCAGAGCCCCACATGGGAAGGCCTGCTGAAAAAGTACTTACGCAGCCCAAGACCATCGTGGTAAAGCCGAAAGAAACTATTTACAATATCGCAAAAACACATAATATCTCGCAAAACCAGTTGCTGGAATGGAATCCCGCATTGCAAAACGGATTGAAGGAAGGCATGACGCTGGTTGTAGGTAATGAACAGAAAAACGGAATAAAGGAGGCAGCTGCAGGGAGCAATGACAAAACACCGGCAGCAAATTACACAAAGAAAGGCATTGATTTGGCTTTGGCTAACGACGGAAAGGCGAAAGACCTCATAATGTTGCTGCCTTTCAACATTTCCAAGAATAATTTTTCGAACCCTTCTATCAACCAGAACATCAAAAACGACGTGTTTTTGAATATGACGCTGGAGTTTTACTCGGGAGCAAAACTTGCGATAGATCATTTAAAAGATAAAAATTACAATCTCAACGTACAGTTTGTCGATTCTAAGGAAACAAACCGGGCTTTAGATGTGAATACGCTTAAGGGAGATTTTGATTTTTCTGAAGCTGACGTTATTATTGGCCCCTTCTTTCAGAAAAACGTAGATGCTGTTTCTGAAACGTTCAAAAACCAGCAAACCATCATTGTATCCCCTTTGTCAACCGATAAAGGAAAACCTTATCCACGACAGGTCCACGCCATGCCTAATAACGATATCGTAAAAAAGGAAATGCTGGAATACCTTATTTCCAAACAGGAACGCATCGTGGCTATTACAGACGAGAAGAAAACAACGGCTTCCTATTTTAATACTCATTATCCGACCATTACCGTAATGCAGGTAGGTGCAGATGAGAAGGTGGGCCTTGGCAATCTGAAAAATGCCCTATCGAAAGAAGATACCAATTACATCGTTTACGATGTAAGTTCGCCTGCAACATCCATTGAATTCATCAAGTCGCTTATGTCCCTGCACAAGGAATTTAAAATACAGCTGGTTTCATTGGATAAGAACGAAGTATTGGAATCGTCCGATATTGACATTAATGACCTGGTAGCCTTGAAATATACGTTTCCGTCGGTAACAAACGATGCAGAAACCACAAAAAAGGACAAATTTGCAAAAGAGTATAAATCGGTTTACGGTAAAAACCCGAGCAGGTTTGCTGTGCGTGGATATGATGTTACATATGACGTTATTACCCGTATGTTCGAATCGGATGAAAATTCCAATATATTTGATTACGGATCGCAACAGATTGAAAATAAATTTGCCTATATAAACGAAAACGGCGGTGTATATAATAATGCAGTCTATATTTTATATTACGATAAGGATCTAACCATTAAAGAAGCAAAATAATGAGCACAAGTAGAATTATATACCGGGGCGATTTAAGGACCGAATCCACGCATTTACAGTCCGGGACCGTCATACTGACCGATGCACCTACCGATAACCACGGACGGGGAGAGGCTTTCTCACCTACCGATATGGTAGCAAATTCACTGGCAACCTGCATGTTCAGTATTATGGGGATCAAAGCGAATAATCTCAATGTCAATTTGGTGGATTCCGTTGCAGAAGTGACGAAGGTAATGCAGGCCGAGCCAAGAAAAATAGCCGAAATTATCATAGTATTCGATATGAAGGGGGTAAACGATGAAAAAACGAAGGTGATTCTGGAACGTGCTGCAATGACATGTCCGGTTTTCCTGAGTCTGAATCCCGATATACAGAAGACGATTACTTTTAACTGGAACTGATGTTGGAAAAAGACCAACAGGAGCAGCTCATAGAACTGGCTCATGCCAGAATGCCTTTCGGAAAGTACCAGGGACGTTTTCTGGTCGATATTCCCGAACCCTATTACGTCTGGTATAAGAATAAAGGCTTTCCGGCAGGTAAGCTGGGCAGGCAACTTGAAATGATGTATGAAATCAAATTAAACGGGCTGGAAGTGCTCATCCGGAATATTAAAAATAAATTTGAAAAACAAAACGGAAAGTAAAGGCGTTTCCTTAATACGTACTGTAAATCCGGATCAAAAAAGGCGGTTCATCCCGAAAGGGGAACCGCTTTATCTTTTCTGAACTTACAGGCTTTTAAACGGTTCCCCTTCATTCCTTAAAATGTGAACAATCTATTTTCAAAACCCAAATTATAATTGTAATTTTGCCAGGTTTAAAATAGAACAACACAACTCAACATATTAATTCATGAAACAATGTAAATACATTTTCGTAACAGGCGGGGTAACATCTTCGCTTGGAAAAGGAATTATTGCAGCATCTTTGGCAAAACTGTTACAGGCCAGAGGTTACAGAACTACGATTCAGAAATTTGATCCCTACATCAATGTCGATCCGGGAACGCTGAACCCTTACGAGCACGGCGAGTGTTTCGTAACAGACGACGGTGCGGAAACAGATTTGGATTTAGGGCATTACGAACGTTTCTTAAACGTTCCTACGTCTCAGGCCAATAATGTTACAACAGGCCGTGTGTATTTGTCGGTTATTGAAAAGGAAAGAAGAGGAGAATTTCTTGGAAAAACGGTACAGGTAGTTCCGCATATCACCAACGAAATAAAAGAACGTATGCAGTTGCTTGGTAAATCGGGCGATTACGATATTGTGATTACCGAAATAGGGGGAACTGTGGGAGATATTGAATCTTTACCTTATATTGAATCTGTACGTCAGCTTATCTGGGACCTGGGTGATAAAAATGCCATCGTGGTTCACCTTACGCTGGTGCCTTACCTTGCAGCAGCAGGTGAGTTGAAGACTAAACCTACGCAGCATTCCGTTAAAACACTGATGGAAAGCGGTATTAAGGCCGATATTCTGGTATGCAGATCGGAACATGAACTTTCTTCTGACATCAAGCGTAAACTGGCGGCTTTCTGTAATGTTTCGCAGGAGTCTGTTATTCAGTCGCTCGACGCTTCAACAATATACGAAGTTCCGAACAATATGCTTGAAGAAGGACTGGATACGGTTGCATTGAAAAAACTGGACTTACCGGAAAAAGGACTTCCGGATTTAACAAAATGGAACGATTTCCTTCACCGTCTTAAAAATCCGAAACATACGGTTAATATCGGACTTGTCGGTAAATATGTTGAATTGCAGGATTCCTATAAATCAATACTTGAGGCTTTCGTACATGCAGGAGCATCAAATTATGCAAAGGTAAACGTGGTAAGTATCCATTCAGAATATTTAACTGCGAAGAACGTTGCCGATAAGCTTAAAAACCTTGATGGAATTTTAGTTGCTCCGGGATTTGGTTCGCGCGGGATTGAGGGAAAAATAGAAACAGTACGTTACGCACGTGAAAACAACATTCCTTTTATGGGAATCTGCCTTGGTATGCAGATGGCTGTTATTGAATATGCACGAAATGTTCTGGGATACGAAAATGCCAATTCTACAGAAATGAACGACAATACACCTTACCCGGTTATTACGTTTATGGAAGAGCAGAAGACCATTACCGATAAAGGTGGAACCATGCGTTTAGGTGGATGGGACTGTGAAATAAAAGAAGGTACCAAAGCATTTGATATTTATGGAAAAGCACTTATTAACGAGCGTCACCGCCACCGTTATGAGTTCAACAACTACTATATGGATGCTTTTGAAAAAGGGGGAATGGTAGCTTCAGGAGTTAATCCGGATACCCGTTTGGTGGAAATCATCGAACTTCCCGATCATCCGTTCTTTGTTGCTGTTCAGTACCACCCGGAATATAAAAGTACTGTTGCCAACCCGCATCCGCTGTTCTCAGCATTCGTAAAGGCTACTGTAGATAAAAAACTGAGCTAATACGCTTAAATTGCCGTATTTTTAGAAGTTATAAATTTTTAAGATGGAAGAAAAAAAATTAGACAAAAGCAGCCTGATTGGAATGGCTTTGATCACAGGATTGCTTATCTGGATGATGTCCGGAAAAATGTTTTCAGACCAGAAAGAGAATCAAAAAGAAGACAAACCCGCCACAGAGGTTGTTGCCAAGAACCCTGTTGACCAGCTTGCTGCAAATGCTGCAACAGATACACTTGCGAACCAGCAGCTAAAGGCAGCATTAGGGCCTTTCGCTTACGGAGCTGCGTTGCCTGCTGCAGCGAAAGCTCAGGACATTGAAGTTAAAAACGAAGTTTTAACTCTTGTTTTCTCTAATAAAGGAGGGTACATTAAAGAAGCAACCGTTAACGGTCAGAAGCGTATTTCAAGTAAAAATGACGAGCTGGTTAAAATTATTACGGGCAACAATTCCAGATTAAACTTACAGTTTATAACGAAAGACCGCAGAACGTTTGATACAAAGGACATGCTGTTTGAACCGACTGTTTCTAAGGAAGGTGCTAATACCGTAGTTTCCATGAAATTAAAAACGTCGGAAACGGCTTATCTTGAATATCGATATGTGTTGAAACCGAACGACTACATGCTTGATTTAAGCATTAAAACGGTAGGACTAAACAATGTAATTGACAGTTCGAAACCTGCAGCCCTTGACTGGCAGTTAAAAGCAACACGCAATGAAAAATCAGTAACTTACGAAAACCGTTATGCCGAAATCGTATATGAATATGACGGAGGAAAAGACGATTATCTGAACCCTGCAAAATCGACTTCTGAAGAAGTGAAGGATCTTACATATGTAGCGTTTAAACAACATTTGTTTACTTCGGTGCTGCTTACAGATACCGCTATTAAAGGAGCTACGGTAAAACAGGAAAACCTGGTAAAAGAAGAAGATGATAAAGTAGAATTCCTTAAGAATTTCGAGGCTAAAATACCATTGGAATATAAAGGAGGAGAGCTTACATACAATATGAACCTTTACATGGGGCCGTCTGATTACAACATCCTGAATAAATATGACCGTAATCTTGACGAAATCGTTCCGTTAGGATGGGGGATTTTCGGATGGTTGAACAAAATCGTCATCATCCCGTTGTTCACATTGCTGACACATTTAATCCCGCACGGAATAGCAATTGTTCTTTTTACGGTGGTTATTCGTTTAATTATGTCGCCGATCCAGTATAAATCATATGTCTCTCAGGCTAAGATGAAGGTGATTCGTCCTGAAGTAACAGAGATAAACGGGAAATATGCAAAAGATCCAATGAAGAAGCAGCAGGAAACAATGAAACTGTATTCCAAGGCCGGGGTAAATCCTATGGCAGGCTGTATCCCGATGTTTATACAGCTTCCGGTGTTCTATGCGTTGTTCAGCTTCTTCCCTTCGGCATTCGAATTAAGACAGAAGGCCTTTTTATGGGCAGACGACTTATCATCTTATGACAGCATCTTTACATTGCCGTTTAAGATTCCGTTCTACGGAAACCACGTAAGCTTGTTCCCTATACTGGCAGCTTTGGCAACTTTTGTTTATATGAAGATGACCACCGGTGATCAGGCAGCGATGCAGCCGGCACAAGAAGGTATGCCGGATATGAGCAAAATCATGAAGGTTATGATCTATATTTCGCCTTTGATGATGTTGTTCTTCTTCAACAACTACGCTTCAGGATTGTCGCTGTATTATTTTATATCGAACTTGATTACCATCGGTATTATGTACGTGATCAAAAATAAAATCGTTACAGAGGATAAAGTAAAAACCATCATTGAAACAAACAAGACGAAGGAAAAGCCGAAGTCGAAATTTCAGAAGAAAATGGAAGAAATGATGGAGCAGGCGCAGGAACAGCAAAAAACAAAGCAAAACAGAAAGTAATCCGATTTAAATAATTAAATTTAGCATCCTTATAAAAGGATGCTTTTTTTTGGTCAAATTTTTGATTGACATAAAAGGCAGAACCTAATTTTTAAACAATGAAAAAATTCATCATAACAGCAATGCTCCTTATAAGTACAGCAGCGGCTGTATTTGCGCAGGAAGTCAATAAAACAAATGCACAAGGTCAAAAAGAAGGAACCTGGATAGGGTATTATCCCGGGACCAAGAATATCAAATACGAAGGAACCTTTAAGAACGGAAAAGAAACCGGAACCTTTAACTTCTATGCCGATGCCGGTGACAAGAAGCTTATAGCGACAAAAGAGTTTAAAGCAGACGGAACGGTCTATGCGGTTTTTTACAGTGCAAAGAAAAAGCTTTCAGAAGGCGTTTATGTCAACAAACAGAAAGAGGGGATCTGGAAGATTTACCACGTCGATGGTAAAAGCGTGATGACGGAAGAACCCTATAAGAACGATAAGCTGAACGGGATTAAAAAGGCTTATTATATTTCCGGGAATTTATCTGAAGAAATCGAATATAAAAACGGAGTGGAAGACGGGATATGGAACCAGTATGCTGAAAACGGGGTGAAAATAAAAGAAACGCAGTATAAGAACGGCGTGATGGACGGAAAACTCATCATCCGTGATACAAGCGGTAAAATAACCGATGAGGCAAAATATGTTAATGGTTCCTTAATTCTGCCCAAAAAGACAACGAAGTAAAAATACATCTCATGCAATTGTCGTAACTTTGCATTCAGTTTATACATCATGAAAAAAAGAGTAGTAGTTGGACTCTCGGGAGGTGTAGATTCAAGCGTGGCAGCACAGTTGCTTATCGATCAGGGATACGAGGTGATCGGTCTGTTTATGAAAAACTGGCACGATGATTCGGTGACCATTTCCGATGAATGTCCATGGTTAGAAGACAGTAACGACGCCTTGCTGGTAGCAGATAAATTAGGAATCCCCTTCCAGACGGTTGACTTAAGTGAACAATATAAAGAGCGTATCGTGGACTATATGTTCAACGAGTACGAAAACGGCCGTACGCCTAATCCGGATGTACTGTGCAACCGGGAAATCAAGTTTGATGTTTTTATGAAGATTGCATTGGAACTCGGAGCCGATTATGTGGCTACCGGGCATTATTGCAGGAAGGAAGAGGAAGTTGTTGACGGGAAAACGGTATACAAGCTGCTCGCAGGAAAAGATCCGAATAAGGACCAATCGTATTTTTTATGCCAGCTTTCACAGGAACAGCTGGCAAAAGCCTTATTTCCTGTAGGTGAGTACCTGAAACCGGAAGTACGTGAAATAGCGGCCAGACATAACCTCGTAACAGCGGAAAAGAAAGATTCTCAAGGCCTTTGCTTTATTGGAAAAGTACGTTTGCCCGAATTCCTTCAGCAACAGCTGAAACCGAAAAAGGGACTTGTATACGAAATTCCGGCACAGCATGAAATTTTTGAAGAAAAGCCGGAAAATCAAAATTTTCTGGAACAGCTGATGGAAGAATCCAAAGCTGTAAAGCTGCATCCGGATTTTGGTAGAAAAGTGGGAGAGCATAACGGAGCCCATTATTTTACCATAGGCCAGAGAAAAGGACTTAATATCGGAGGAACACAGGAGCCCCTTTTTATAATTGGAACCGATGTTGCGGAAAATGTCATTTATACAGGACAGGGAAACCAGCATCCTGGATTATTTGCCCGCACTTTATGGGTAAAACCGGAAGAGATACACTGGATCCGTGAAGACCTGAAACTTGAAAACGGAGAAGAGATGGAAGTTATGGCACGCATACGTTACCGTCAGCCATTGGAAAAGGCAACGCTTTACAAAACGGAACTGGGGCTTTTTGTACGTTTTCAAAATGCACAGTCAGCCATAACGGAAGGACAGTTTGTTTCCTGGCATTCCGGCGAAGAACTTCTTGGTTCGGGGGTGATTTCAAAAATGTAAGATCAGTATAAAGGAAGCCAGACTTATAAGTTTGGCTTTTTTGAGTATGATACTATAGATCCTTTTTTATTAGAATAAAGGAATGATTGTAATTGCAAAAAACAAAGTTGAAAAATGAACAGAATTACACAGCTTTTTAATATAAAATATCCCGTAGTTCAGGGAGGAATGATCTGGAACAGCGGTTATAAACTTGCTGCCGCCGTGAGCAATGCAGACGGACTCGGGCTCATTGGGGCCGGATCCATGTATCCCGATGTGTTACGCGAACACATCCGCAAATGTAAAACGGCAACAGCCAAGCCTTTTGGAGTAAATGTTCCTATGCTGTACCCTAACGTGGAAGAAATTATGAACATTATAGTGGAAGAAGGGGTAAAAATTGTCTTTACTTCTGCTGGTAACCCAAAAACATGGACTGCATGGCTAAAAGAAAAAGGAATCACCGTAGTGCATGTGGTAAGTTCGTCCAAATTTGCGTTAAAGGCGCAGGAAGCCGGAGTCGATGCTGTCGTAGCTGAAGGCTTTGAGGCAGGAGGACATAACGGAAGGGAAGAAACAACGACGCTTACCCTTATTCCAATGGTTAAGCAGCATCTTAGCATTCCCTTAATCGCGGCAGGCGGAATTGCCACAGGAAAAGCAATGCACGCGGCTATGATACTTGGTGCGGACGGAGTACAGATGGGAACCCGTTTTGCAATGACCACGGAAAGTTCTTCTCATGATAATTTTAAAGCAGCCTGTGTAGATGCCGGGGAAGGAGATACCTACCTTACCCTGAAGGAGCTGGCCCCTGTCCGGCTCATCCGTAATAACTTTTTTAATGAAGTCCAGCAGGCCTATGCAAATTGTGCCTCGGCAGATGACCTGAAAACTTTATTGGGGCGTGCCCGTGCAAAAAAAGGTATGTTCGAAGGAAATCTGGAAGACGGAGAACTGGAAATAGGACAGATCGTAGGGCTTATAAACGAGGTAAAGCCTGTAGAAGAAGTTATGAAGGAAATTATGGAAGATTTCAGCAAATCGCTTAATCAGCAATTTGTTTTTTAACATATATTTTAAAATATCCTGATGCGTTTGGGAATAAAAGGGGTTATATTCCCCTTTTTATTTTTGTTATTTTACATTCTTTTTAAGTAAATTAGGAGGACAAAACGGAGAGAAAACTATGAGTTACTATAAAATTACCGATTTAGAACAATATTTCAAACACTATAAAAAATCCGTACGCGAGCCCAGGAAGTTCTGGGGAAAGATAGCGGAAGAGAATTTTATCTGGTATCAGGCATGGGATAAGGTTTTTGAAGTAGATATGTCTAAAGGGGACATTAAATGGTTCGTTGACGGAAAACTGAACATTACCAAGAACTGTATCGACCGTCATTTATCAAAAAGAGGCGATAAGAACGCGCTTATTTTCGAACCTAATAATCCGGAAGAAAAATCACAGGAAATTACCTATAATGATTTATATGCACGCGTATGCAAAACTGCCAATGTGCTGAAGTCGTTAGGGGTTAATAAAGGAGACCGTGTCTGCATATACCTTCCCATGATTCCGGAACTGGCCGTTACCATGCTTGCCTGCGCCAGAATAGGGGCCATTCATTCGGTGATATTTGCAGGATTTTCAGATGCAGCGATCAGAACACGGGTCGAAGACTGCGGAGCTAAGGTCATCGTAACTTCCGATGGAGCATTCCGTGGCGGAAAAACGATCAAGATAAAGGAAGTAGTCGATAAGGCAATAGACGGACTTGCGTTTGTCGAAAAGGTATTGGTGGTAAAGAGAACCAATGAAAATGTTGGTTTTAATGCAGGCAGAGATATCTGGTTCGACGAGGCTTATGAAAAGGCCGATGCTTCCAATATCGCGGAAATCATGGACTCAGAAGATCCGCTTTTTATACTGTATACATCAGGATCAACGGGAAAACCCAAAGGTATGGTGCATACCACGGCAGGCTATATGATTCAGACCGCCTATTCGTTTCAAAATGTTTTTGATTACAGGGAAGGGGATATTTTCTGGTGTACCGCCGATCTAGGTTGGATTACGGGACACTCCTATATATTATACGGTGCCCTGTTGAACGGAGCAACAAGCTTAATGTTCGAAGGGGTTCCTACATATCCTACACCTTCGCGCTACTGGGATATTATAGACAAGTATAAGGTGACGCAGTTTTATACCGCGCCTACGGCAATACGTTCTTTAATGACGAATGATTATGCTTATGTGACCTCAAACGACCTGTCATCCTTAAGGGTACTGGGATCGGTGGGCGAGCCTATTAATGAGGAAGCCTGGCATTGGTTTAACGATTTTGTAGGAAAAAAACGGTGCCCAATTGTAGATACGTGGTGGCAAACCGAAACAGGTTCTATTATGATAGCTCCTCTTGCCTATATAACACCTACAAAACCAACGTATGCCACTTTGCCTTTGCCCGGAATTCAAACCGTTCTTATGGACGAGAAAAATAATGAAATTATGGGTAACCAGGTAACGGGAAGTTTATGCGTGAAGTTCCCGTGGCCTTCGATGGCCAGAACCATTTGGGGAGATCATAAACGATACATGGATACGTATTTTTCAGATTTTCCGGGAACTTATTTCACAGGCGATAACGCCCTTCGCGATGAAGTAGGGTATTACCGGATCACGGGGCGTGCAGACGACGTTGTCATTGTTTCAGGACATAACCTGGGAACGGCTCCTATTGAAAATGCTATAAACCAGCATCCTGCCATTGCAGAATCAGCCGTAGTAGGTTTCCCTCATCCTATAAAAGGAAATGCCCTTTACGGATTTATATCGCTGAAGGTTGAAGGAGCTACGCGCGACCGGGAAAACCTCAGAAAGGAAATCAACCAGCTGATAGCCGATCATTACGGACCTATAGGTAAGCTGGATAAGATACAGTTTGTAGATGATCTTCCCAAAACACGATCAGGAAAAATCCTTCGCAGGCTGCTGCGTTCCATAGCAACAGACCAGTTGGATACCTTTGGAGATACTTCAACCATGATCAATCCGGAAATTGTAGATAAAATTATCAAAGAAAAATTATAACCTCGAAAAATCCCTTATTTAAAAGGGATTTTTTATATTTTTAGAAAAAAACAATGTTCGAAAACCCTATAGTGAACCTTGATGAAATACCGAAAAGTGAGGACGTTTCTTTTGTGGCGCTTCATCATGATTATCGTAAAATAGTAAGATTCAACTCAGCTGTTACCCTTATTTTGGGAATTGCTGTTGCAGCTGCTGTTTTCTTTTTAACTGATAAAGAAGAAAAAAAATATGTTATTGCAGCAGTATTGGTGCTGAGTATGCTTTTAAGCCTCTTTCCCCTGCTTTCTTACCGCAGGAAAAAGTACGCGTTCCGACTGCATGATGTCCTGTTTAAGAAGGGGCTCTTTTATAAAACCATCCATATATCGCCTTATATCCGTTTACAGCATGTGGTTATCAGGCAAAGCTGGCTCGCAAAAAGATTGGGACTTGCCACGCTATCGCTGTATACCGCGGCTAATAATCATTCCGATATTTCCATTCCCGGTTTAACCCTGGAAGAAGCAGAACGGTGGAAAAGTTTTTTGTTGAACCGCTTGCAAGATCTTGAAGATGAGTCAGAATCAATATGATTTCTCGCAACCGAACAAACTGGATAGGAAGGCCCTTATGCTTGTGCTGGGCACTTCTGTCTGGACTACTGCAAGGGCTGCCTGGCCCATACTGCTTTTGTTTATTGTGAAACGCGAGATGTACAATGGCTACCTCATTGCTTCTATAGCTGTTGCTGTACTCTTTACATTTGGATTCAAAATAATCAGTTATCTGTGTTTTTCCTATGAAGTGTCGGGCGATGAACTTATCATACGGAAAGGATGGCTTAATAAATCAAAGACTGTTGTTAAATTTGACAAAATCCATGAGGTAAACCTCAATCAGAAATTCATACACAAAATCGTAGGGCTTTATCTTGTGAATATCGATACGGCAGGAAGTGCGTCGACCGAAATCGTGATCAACGGAATCGATTATCATAAAGCGTTGGCATTTAAGTCGGTTTTAACAGAACGTGCCGATAGTTCCCCGATCATACAGGAAGTGGAAGCAGATGAAGAAGTTCCCCTTGTCAAAAAAAACGGGGATGAAGTAATTACGATCGGGTTTCCAAGCCTGGTTAAAATAGGATTGACGCGGAATTATCTTCAGACTTTCGGTTTGCTTATTGCTTTTTCTTTTCAGATAATAGATCAGGTACAGGATTTTTTTTACAAGGGACAGGATCATTCCGTATACGACGATATATCAAATATCTCTTACCGGCAATATATGGGCATTATCGGAATTGCCATGATGCTCGGGCTCATGATATTTGTCGTTCTTTTTAACCTTGTACGTACATTACTTACCTACTATAACTATAAAATCACGATAAGGGAAAGGCAGCTTACGGTTTCTTACGGACTTACAGATTCGCATATTGTATCGGTGCCCTCAGCAAAAGTACAGATGTTTCAGTTTCAGCAGAATTATTTCCAGAAGATAATGAATCTGTACGAGGTTAAGATTAAGCAGGTAGAATCTGAAGAAGAAAACAAGAAGAAAAAGGGAATTGTGGTTCCCGGGGCTGATTCTTCAGAGCTAAAAAAGATTTTGCGGGTCGTATTTGATGCTGATTTGGATACTTCCGGTCGTTTTTACAAACCGGGAAAAGGAGTGCTTCTTTTAAAGTTCCTTTGGTTATGCATACCTGCTTTTCTGGCATTTATTGTAATGTATGTCACAGATTCATTAGCATTTAGCTGGCTTGTACCGCCCATATTTGCATTTCTTTACGTGCTTGTTTATATAGGTTACCGAAACGAACGTCTCGTGTTTAAGGAAGATTTCGTTATTTTGAGAAAGGGAATATGGGATATTGGCACTACGGTCCTTCATATTGATAAGATTCAGAAACTTTCGCTGGAGCAAAGTTATTTTCAGGAAAAAAAACAAATAGGTTCCTTAAATTTGCATACGGCCGCGGGCGTGGTAACGATTTATTATTACGATTTTAAGATGCTGCGAAAAATGGCCGATGAAATTCTTTATAAAATAGAAAAAAACAAACGTTCATGGATGTAATCAATGTAAGCGAACAGGAAGTTTTCATACAGACATCAAATATATATTTTAAAAAATGGACTGTTGCAAAAGCACGGAATACCATTGTTTTATTACATGATTCCCTGGGATGCACCACCTTGTGGAGAGAATGGCCTGAAGAACTGGCCACAGCCCTGAATTGCAATGTAATTTCATATGATCGCAGGGGGTATGGAAAATCACAGAACTATACACAGAAAAGACGTTTGAATTATCTGGAACAGGAGGCGGAAATATTAAATGATCTTATAGATCATTGGGAATTGGAATGCCCCGTTATCTTTGGTTTTTCTGATGGGGCCTCTGTAGCTGCAATTTATGCCGGTATGTTTCCCGAAACCCTTAAAATGCTTATTATCGAAGGTGTACACGTCCTTATTGAAGAGAAAACCCTTGAGGGAGTTCGGGAAGCACAACATATGCTTGAAACGACTAAAATAGCCCAGGTGCTGGAAAAATACCATGGAAACAAAGTACATGATCTTTACGGAGCATGGACCCAGACATGGCTTTCCGATGAACATCAGGGCTGGAATATAGAACATTTTATTCCACGCATCAAAGTTCCCATACTGGTAATACAGGGAGAATTCGATGAATTCGGGTCTATGGCACAGGTAGATGCTTTTGATGCAGCATCGGGAACTGTTGAAAAATGCATCGTAAAAGGAGCAGCCCATACAGCTCATAAGGAAGAAAAAGCGTATGTATTCGCGGTTGTGGAACAATTTGTAAACAAGCACTTATAATTATGAAAAAGTGGATCAAAGCAGCGCGTTTGCGTACCTTACCGTTATCGATGTCCGGTATTATTCTTGGAACAGCCTGTGCTTACCCGCAATACCATCTTCAGCGGAACTATTGGGCAATTTTCGGATTATGCCTCCTGACAACCCTCTTTTTTCAGGTTCTGTCGAATTATGCGAACGATTATGGCGATGCAGTTAAAGGAACGGATAACGAAAACCGTACTGGGCCTAAAAGGGCTGTACAAAGCGGGGAAATTACGGCATCCGAGATGAAGAACGCTATTGTGGTAATGTCTGTATTGTCATTTATTTCCTCGCTGTCCGTAATCTTTGTGTCTTTTGGAGCAGATGATTTTTTAAAAGCGGCTGCTTATCTTTTTTTGGCATTGGCATGTATCGGAGCTTCGATAAAGTATACGGTAGGTTCTTCAGCATACGGATATCGCGGATTGGGTGATGTTTTTGTTTTTGTTTTTTTTGGTCTGGTAAGCACGCTGGGATCGTTTTATTTGTACGGACATAGTTTTAACGTGGAGGTATTGTTTCCTGCTGTGGCCGTCGGACTTCTGAGTACCGCAGTACTGAATATGAACAATATGCGCGACGTGCACAATGATGCGGCCATGGGAAAAAACACCCTGGTGGTAAAAATAGGGTACGAAAAAGCCAAAGCTTATCATTACAGCCTTATTGTCATAGCAGTTATCTTTTTTAATACGTACGCCCTGGCACATGGATTTGTATGGTATTCCTGGATTTTTATCCTGGGTTACATCCCGTTGCTTAAAAATCTTACACGCATCAATCAGGTAACGCACCCTCGTGACCTGGATCCGGAATTAAAACGCATTTCATTAGCAACTTTTTTCATATCTTTATTATTCTCAATCGCAATTATAATCAACTAGAATTATGAAAATAACCTATTATGGACACGCATCCCTTGGGATCGAAATAAATGGCAAACACATCGTTGTCGATCCTTTTATTTCTGCAAACGAACTCGCTGCAGCTATAGATGTGAACACTTTAAAAGCCGATTATATTCTAATTACCCATGCCCATGGAGATCATATCCTGGACGTGGAAACCATTGCCCGGAATACCGGGGCAGTTATTGTTTCCAATTATGAAATAGCCACGTATTATGAAAATAAAGGGTTTAAAGCACACCCTATGAACCACGGAGGTTCGTGGAACTTTCCGTTTGGAAGCATTAAATATGTAAATGCGCTGCATACAAGCAGTTTTCCTGATGGAACTTATGGCGGGAACCCGGGAGGTTTTGTTATTTCTACAGATAATAAAAACCTGTATATTGCAGGAGATACCGCTCTTACGTATGATATGAAGCTAATCCCTATGCGGAGTCCCCTGGATCTCGCAATTCTTCCCATAGGAAGTAATTTCACCATGGATGTGGACGATGCAGCGATTGCGGCCGAGTTTCTTGAGGTGAACAGGGTGATGGGATATCATTATGATACGTTTGGATATATAAAGATAGATCATGAAGTGGCAAAACAGAAATTTGCAAATAAGAATAAAGAACTTGTTTTGCTGCCTGTCGGAGACGCAATTGAAATTTAACCATAAACCCTGAAATGCTTCAGGGATTTTTTTTGACAAGATGAAAGCATATTATAAAAAGTACATCCTTGAATTTAAGAGACCTTCGGGTACTTCAAGAGGGATATTGACGACAAAGGAAACTTACTTTCTATTTATAGAAGATAATGCAAAAACAGGAGTGGGGGAATGCGGCCTTTTCAGGGGGCTTTCTTTTGATGATCGTTTGGATTATACGGACAAAATGGACTGGGTGTGTAAAAATATACATTTGGGAAAGGATGCCCTTTGGGAGGCATTGCGTGAGGGGCCGTCCATACAGTTTGGGCTGGAACAGGCGTTCCGCTCCCTTGAACATGAAAATCCCTGTATGTTGTTCCCGAGCCGTTTTACAGAAGGGCAAAAAGCTATCCCAATAAACGGTTTGGTATGGATGGGGGACCCTCATTTTATGAAAGAACAGATCGATGAAAAAATTGCAGGAGGTTTTACGTGTATAAAGCTAAAAATAGGAGCGGTTTCCTTTGACGAAGAGTTAGCGCTTTTATCCTATATCCGTTCCCATTTTTCACCTGAAACAATTGAAATAAGGGTGGATGCCAATGGAGCTTTCGATAAAAGTGAAGCTTTAATTAAAATAAAGCAACTTTCTGAATTTAAACTTCATAGTATTGAACAACCAATTAAAAAAGGACAGTATGACACTATGGCAGAGTTGTGTTTAAAAAGCCCTTTGCCTATTGCTTTGGATGAAGAGCTTATCGGGGTGACAAACTATATCGATAAACAAAATCTATTGGAGAAAATCAGGCCTCCGTACATCATTTTAAAGCCGAGCCTGATAGGTGGTTTTAAAGGCTCTGAAGAATGGATACAGATTGCGGACAATATGGGGATAGAATGGTGGGTTACTTCGGCTCTTGAAAGCAATATAGGTTTGAATGCCATTGCGCAATGGACCTTTACACTTGATAATTCCATGCCGCAGGGATTGGGTACAGGCGGGCTTTTTACCAATAATTTTGATACACCTCTTGTTGTTAGAAACGGACATTTATGGTGCGAGGAAAGTAATGTGGATATGTACCGTTCATTAAGGCAAAAGCTTTTCTGAACTATTTGTTGATGTAAACGAGCAGCTGGCTGCTATCTTCCTCGTTGACGAAGTCGTAACGGATGTTGCGGTCCTGTAGAAACTGAATTTCCTCTTCACTCGGATGAAAGGAACGGTTGATCCACATTTTGAAGATACTGGATCCGGCGTTTTTGTAAACCGAAATAAAACAGGTTATGTCATTCTTGTATTTAAGCTTGTTTAAGAAGGTTTGGACAAGCAGCAGGATCCTTAGCAGCTCTTTAAGGTTTAAATCATTTAGTACGATGGAATGATCCATATAAGCTTCAATTTTAATGTAGGGAGCGTACTGTAATTTCAAATCTTCAAGAAGAATTTCAAGGTCAACGGGTTTATAATCATCGGAAGCAATAAAATGCGAGATGGATCTGGATTCGTTTTCCAGGCTTATGATTTTTTGCTGCAACTCTTGGGAATTGGTCTTTCCCGACGCGATATCCTGAAGCAGTTCGTCTATTTTAGACAGCGCATTTGTGTAAATAAGGTTCTTGATGTCTTCATTTTCCTTGAGTATACCCGAATCAAGTTTGTCCTTTATTTCAATAAGGTAGTTGTACATTTCTGCTTTTTTATCGAGGTAATCCCTGTATTTCACGGCTAATTTTTTAGATTGCCGGTTTCTGAAAATAAGAAAGCATAATATAAGCGAAAAGAAAAAGGTGAAGCTCAAGAACAGCAGTTTCATATTAAGTTTCTGAATCGATTCCTGTTCGTGTTCCAGTTTGAAAACCGAAGTGTTCGTAGAAAAAATAAAATCATCCATATAACCTTTAAAGAAAGAAAGGGAATCATGGATGTTGATGAACTCCTTTGCGTAAAGGCTGCCTTTTTCTGTAAAAAGCAGCTTTTTAAGTATTTCGCGTTCATTTAGGTAGTTTCCTGTATACCGGCTTATATTTAAAGCTCTTTCCGTATTGGCGATAACGGAATCCTGTTGTTTCTGACCTTCAAAATACGATGCCCTTAAAATGTATAAAAGGGTTTCTGTCTCTTTCGTAAGAGCCTGGTGTTTATAAGTTTCGAACAGATCAAAATAGGGTATTACATCCTTTTGTTCCGATTGGATTTTTGCTTTGATTATATAAAAAAGATGCGTAAAAAACACGTCTTCATGCGTTCTTTTCTGGTCAATAAGCTCATTTAGCCTTTTTGAAGCCGTTTCTATGATGATATCGTATTGTTTGCGCGAAAGCAAGAAAAAGTATACCTGATTTGCTTTATAATTTTCCAGAAAAGCATCTTTCATTAGTAGGGAATCCCTTTTGGGGTTTTTACCGAGAAACGAGTTAATGGATTTTTTATACCTGATAGAATCGTACTTCTTTAAAACGGGAAGTGAAAACACGTCGAGGTAGAGTCTTTTTAATTCAGCATCGTGTATATCGAATTTTTCGGCTTTGTTGAGCTCTGATGCAGAATGGGAGGGTAGGCCAATCCGGTTTGTAATGTAGATTTTTTTAAATGAATTTTTAAAAAGACGCAGCGTGTCATGTTTAAAATAGGTGTCGGCAAGGCTGAGGTAATAATACGCGCTGTCGAAATTCGTATTCCGCGCCAGATACTCGCTGTAAAGCTGGTGGTTGATGCCCTGTAGGAGGCTGTCTGAAACCGTCGAATAAGCGTTATGTAAATACCTGAGTTTGGAAGGAGAATCTGAATAGGTATCCCTGTATTTGATTTGCATTTCAATACTGTCCGAGACGAAGGTTCCGGATATGGTGTCTTTTTTTTCGCAGCCCGATGTCAGAATCGATAAAAGCACGAGAAAATATAGGTAGCGCAGCATTTTAAAGTCTGATTTTAATGATGAATAAAGCACCGTTCAGGGTGGTGATGTCCAAGCTTCCGTTAATTTCATTAAGACGTTCGGTAATATTGGACAAGCCGATCCCTTTTTTCGTAGATTTTCTTAAACCCTTACCGTTGTCTTTAACACTGAGTGTCAGGACGGAATCTTCAAGATCAATTTTTACAGACGCCGCAGTGGCAGACGAATGTTTGTGAATGTTCTGAATGAGCTCCTGGATAATGCGGTACAGGTGAAACCGGATTTTAGGGTTTATATGGATCCACTCGATATGGGGGGCGACCGAATAGGAAAACGTTACTTTGTCGTCTGGCTGGTTTTCAATGAGTTCTGTAAGAGCGGCCTCGAAGGAATTTTTCTCAAATAAATCGTTGATTTCGGTATAATTTTCGCAAATCTGAAGCAATGTGCTTTTGATGTCCGTAAGTGTCTGCCTGATGGTTTCGACCGTATTTTCTTTTCTGTAATCCTCGTGCAGCATGAACCTTGCCGAAAAAAGCTTGTTCACAATGTTGTCATGCAGTTCCATAAAAATTTGCTTTTTATTCATAAGGAGCCTGTTTTCTACATCGTTCTTATATTTTAATGTGATTTCGAATGCCTTGGCATCCTGTTCGAGATAGCTGTTTTTGAGCTTTATTTTTTTATAATCTATTTTTTGGATAACGTTCAGTATGATGAAGAAAATCGTAATAGACAGGATAAGTATAATACCTACTATATAGAAGATGCCCTTTTTCAGCTGGGCATTCTCGTTGACTAGGCTGTAATTTTTAAATACGATCTTCTGGTTGGTTCCAAACTTCGTTTTGTTTTCATTTTTGATCTTATCCAGCACGGCAATATAATCCCTGTAAAGCGGAAGGGAAGAGGAATCTAGGTCGGTAATGAACTGCTCGTAAATCAATTTTTGCAGGTAAATATTGTGATAGCGGCATTCATTTTCCGAAAGTAGGTGTTTCTGGTAGTTTTTCGCTGTCAGTGTATCCTTCTTTATATAGAGATAATAAAGGGGGATGATGGTGGAATTCAGCTGTACCTGCGGGGTATTTTCAAAGGGTTTGGCAAACTTGAGGAATTCCTTAAAATAAAACTCAATACTGTCGGTGTCATGGTTTTTAACCTTATAGGAAAAGATGTTAAAAGTGGCAGTACCCTTCTGCATTGCTGTACTTTCATCACCTTTGACAAGGCTGTTGGCCTTTTGAAGATACCGGATGGATTGCGCGTGGTTAATATTATTTCCGGTGGTTCCTATAACGGCCATGTTGTTGTAATACAGGCTTTTTAAAAGGTTGATGCGTTCAGTAGAAAAAAGGCCGTAGTCGATATTCTTACTGTATTTTTTATAAGTCTGAATCATATTGTACGATTCATCATATCGTTTTTGTTTAAAAAGGATATTGGCAGCCGTCATAGAGGCCAGTGCTTTTTCATAAGCATATTCTTCAGCCTTTATTCCAAGGCTTTTAAGAGCCGTAAAAATGAAGTTTTCCCCTGTTTTGTAATATTGTAGCGCCAGGTAGTATTCAGCTGCTATGAAGTTGGAATAAAAAGTATCGTATCCGAGGTTCTTATTCTCAAAATACCTGATAGCTCTGAAGACCTGGGAAAATCTTTTATCATCAAGGCGGATAGACGGATTCAGCGTTAAATATAAATTATTGGCACGGTAAATATGTAGGGAATCCTTTTCAAGTAATGCCGAACGTTCATAATATTGGAGTTCCTTATGGGTAAAGGCATTGCTTGTATCAAACGATACCTTGTACAACAGGTCGTAATACAGTTCGTTCAGAGATGCTTTCTTATAATTGGTTTCCGAAACCTTTCCTTTGTTTGCTTCTATGGAACTGTATACGTTCTGGTCTTTCTGGCAGGAAAAAAACAAAAGAGATACAATAAGTAAAAGGAAACTTTTGCCCACAGATAAACATTTTAACATGCAAATTTATATAAATAAATAAATCAGACGCTATTATTTGTTTTCATTGAACGAATTCGGAATAAGCTGAGGCAGTAATTTAATCAGAATAGGCAGTAACAGGCTGCCTCCGGGAATGAGGAATATTGTAAAGGCGGGGACTGTTTTGGCCAGTTCAATAAACTGGTTGCGGAGTTGTACCTTCTCTTTTACAGACAAGTTCGAATAGGCGGCTTTTAACAGCAGCTGCATAAGCAGCTTGTTGTTGTCGAGCTCCTTTATCAGGCTCTTTTTATTGCGCTTTATAAGCAGGGCTACCGTTGAATTGGTGTTTTTATAAAGCTTCTTTAAGGGATGAGAGAACTGGAAATAAGGAATTTCATTGCGGTTGTGCTCTATAAATGCGGCCATATCAAGCAATGAAGTTGACGTAAAAGATTTCTCCAGTTTCAAAAGCCCCTGCAGTTTCGAAATAAACCAGAATTCCTTCTGATCGATTTTCTGGTCATTCCAGAGCACCATAAGAGAAATATCATGCAGGTAAGCCTTTCCGTAAAACGTGATAATATTGGAAAGGTCAAGATGCGCAAGATCGTCGGTAAAGTCCTTTAACGAAGCATATTTTAATGAGTTTTCAAGCACTTCCAGTAACTTAATGTCATACTTGGAGATGTTCTGTTTCTGTTTAAAACTGATCATGACCAGGTGCGAAACGGTTTTTTCGAGATATTTATAATAATCAAGAATCTCTGTTTCGTTTAAAAGAAAGCGTTTGAAACATAATACATCCGTAAAAATAAGGAAATTCGACAAATGGTGAGAGAAGGTTCGGTCAAGATAGTTCGAAGACCGGCTTGTGCGTTCGTTCAATATTTTTTCAAGAGAGGCAAAGGTCTTTTTAGATTCGAACTTTATGAATGAAAAGTAAGACTCGGTTTTGGCTTCTCCCATTTTCTTGTAAAAAGCCTCCGCATTTTGCTTAAAAAGCTTGATGCTTGTTTCGTTCCGCGTCAAAACGAACGTGCCGTACAAGGCCTCAAGAAGCACTACTTTTGAATATTCCTCCGAGGTAAGGTCGAACGTATCGAAAACCGGCTGAATTGTTTTGGTGGTATAACCGTATATGAATCCTGTTTTACGAATATTTTCATAAAACGTTTCTTCATTCTGGTCAATAAAAAAAGATGGATTACTCAATTTAAAAAATTTAGTAATCCATAATTCTTTCGATGGGTTCATAAATTATTTTAATTCAAAAACGACATTTACATTCGTTGAAATTTCTATTTCGCCAACGGCTAAAGTTTGTTCCATCCCACCTGCAGCATCTGCACTTTGCGCCTTCATCATGTACACTCTTGGGTTGTTCACCATAGACTGATCGCTGATGATTAAAGCTTTTCCAATGGATTGGTTCAGCGCACTTGCATAGTCCTGAGCCTTTTTCTTGGCGTCCAAAACAGCTTTGGCTCTGATTTCAGAAGCAAATTTGTCAGTTTGGGTTGATTTGAATTCTACTCCATTGATGTTGTTGGCACCTGCTGCCATAAGATCGCTCATTAATTTTTCATATCCGTCTAGATTTCTAAGCGTAATGGTGATGGTTTGTCCAGCAACAAAATAATCCTTTTTTTCCTGATATTCTCTTGTTTTGTAAAGATTTACACGCTGCGTCTGATAATCTTTTTCTGCAATTCCGCTCTTTTTGATAACCTGGATCATTTTGGCGATGATGTCGTCATTCTGTTTTTTAGCTTTTGCGGAATCAAGATCCTTGATTTCGGCCCCTATGGAAATAACAGCATAATCCGGTTTTATTTTTACCGAGCCTTCACCGCTTACGTTTACCTGCGGGGTAATAGTACCATTTGTTTGTGCCATAGTTGTAAATGTTAATAATACGAAGGAAAATAAATAAAGAATCTTTTTCATTTTTTTTATATTTAAGGGTTAAGATTAAGCCATTTGAAATTCTTTTCTATGGCCTTTATCATTTCACTAGCAATATCCTTGCCAGTTGCTCCTTCAATCCCTTCCAATCCGGGTGAAGAATTTACTTCAAGAAGCAAAGGTCCTTTAGATGAGCGGATTATGTCTACTCCGGCAACTTTTAAATTCATCGCTTTTGCGGCCTTTATGGCGATCTTTTTTTCTTCAGAAGTCACTTTTACCACGCTGGCCTTGCCTCCTAAGTGGATATTGGCGCGGAATTCTCCTGGCAGAGCTTCGCGCTGCATGGCGGCAACTACTTTGCCGTCAACAACAAACAGGCGAAGATCCTTTCCGTTGGCTTCCTTTATAAATTCCTGCACAAGTATGTTGGCATTTAGGCTTTTAAAGGCATTGATAACCGATTCTGCCGCTTTCTTTGTTTCGGCCAGTACAACACCTTTTCCCTGTGTACCTTCCAGTAATTTGATAATTAGTGGTGACCCGCCAACCATGTTGATAAGATCTGTGGTGTCCAGGGGCGAATTTGCAAATCCGGTGGTAGGAATCTCAACACCGTGGTTTAAAAGCAGTTGCAGGGAAAAAAGTTTATCTCTCGATTGTGTAATGGATGCCGCGTTGTTAAGGCTGTAAACCTTTAACGATTCGAACTGCCTTATTAAAGAACAACCGTAATACGTCATGCTCGGCCTTATCCTCGGTATAATGGCATCAAAATTATTAAGCACACGTCCTCCTCTGTAATGAATTTCGGGCTGGTGTGCATCGAGCTTCATATAACAGTGCTTGATGTTTAAGAAGTGCATCTCATGCCCAAGGAGTTCTCCGGCTTCCATAATCCGTCTGTTAGAGTAAAGTTCAGGGTTGCTGGCTAAAAGCCCTATGCGAAGTCCTCTTTTTTCTCTTTTATCGGAAAAATAATACTCCTTTAATTTTTCAGGGGTAACAATTCCAAGGTTGAAATGTTCATCGGGATCCACAATGATCCTTCCCACCATAGCTTCGCGTCCCAACAGCATGCGGAACCCCATGGAATCCCTGTTGGTAAGGGTAAGTTCTATGTTCCAGGATTGTTCTCCAAGTGAAATCTCGGTATTGATGACGTAACGGCTTTCCCGCGTTCCGCTGGAACTTTTAACGATGCGTTTGTCTACGACCTTTGATTCGCAAACAATAGAGCTTTTGACATTGCGTTGAATGGGGTGGATCACAAACCGAACCCATTTCTCGCCCTCCTTTTCAAAAGGCGTAATTTGTTCTGCATGCAATGCCGAAGTTTTGGCCCCGGAATCGACGCGGACTTTAATGGCAGGAACTTTAAGGTCTGGTAATGAGCACCATTCCTCGCTTCCAACGATAACCTTTTCAGTCATAAAAATGTATTTTTTCCTTCAACTAATATAGCCAAAAAAATAAAACAGAATGTTTTTTGAAAAAAATAAAAGCTGCCGTTTTTTTAACCGCAGCTTATAGTTTGAACACTTTTAAAACGGGGATTAAATATTAAAAGCTTGCTTGATTGTTTCGATTTTATCTAACTTCTCCCAAGTAAATAATTCAACATTTAATGTCTTTTCTTCACCGTTTGGCGATTTGAATATCTTTGTAACAACTTCGTTTTTACGCCCCATATGGCCGTATGCCGCTGTTTCACTGTAAATAGGTTGTCTCAGTTTTAAGGCCTGTTCAATATAGTAAGGTCTTAAATCAAACAGTTCCTGAATTTTAGAAGCAATATCACCGTCGGTCATGTTAACTTTTGAAGTTCCGTATGTATTAACAAAAACCCCCATAGGTTCCGCAATTCCAATGGCATAAGAAACCTGGACAAGCAGTTCCTGTGCAACGCCGGCAGCCACGAGATTTTTCGCAATGTAACGTGCAGCGTATGCTGCAGAACGGTCTACTTTGCTCGGATCTTTTCCTGAGAAGGCTCCACCACCATGTGCGCCTTTTCCACCATAAGTATCTACTATGATTTTTCTTCCCGTTAACCCCGTATCACCATGAGGTCCGCCAATGATGAATACACCGGTTGGGTTGATATGGTAGGTAATGTTTTCATTAAAATACGGCTGGTACTGGGGATATTTTTTAAGCAGCCTCGGAATTAGGATGGTGATAATATCTCTTTTGATACGTTCCTGCATTTCTTTTTCGGCTTTGGCCTTGTGCTCCGTTGAAGATGACTCAGGTTTTACAAAATCATCGTGCTGTGTAGACAGTACAATGGTTACTACGCGCTTAGGCTTGTTGTCGTCTCCGTATTCCAATGTAACCTGCGATTTTGCATCCGGGCGCAGGTATGTAATTTCTTGATTCTCTCTTCTGAGTTCTGCGAGTTCCTGAAGTAGTTTGTGCGAAAGATCGAGTGCCAGAGGCATAAAGTCTTCCGTTTCGGTAGTAGCGTAACCAAACATGATTCCCTGATCTCCGGCTCCCTGCTCTTCTTTTTTGGCTTTGTCAACACCCTGGTTGATATCTGCCGACTGTTCGTGAATTGCAGAAAGGATGCCGCATGAATTGGCATCGAACATGTATTCGCTTTTAGTATAACCGATTTTCTTGATAACGTCGCGTGCAATCTGCTGAACGTCAAGATAGGTTTTAGATTTGACTTCTCCTGCCAGTATTACCTGACCGGTAGTAACAAGGGTTTCACAAGCTACTTTTGAATCTTCATCAAAAGCAAGGAAATTGTCAATCAGAGCGTCTGAAATTTGATCTGCAATTTTATCAGGATGCCCCTCACTTACAGATTCTGAGGTAAAAAAATATGCCATAATTTAGTTTAAATTTTAAAGAGGAAACTAAATTGCACCAAAACTAAAGTAGGTTTCTGCTTTAGCATTTTTTAATGAGGTTGCAATCAGTCAAATTTTTCCTCGCGAATAATTCTGGTACAAAGGTAATCAATTAGATCGGTAAATTCTTTAATTCACCGGAAAAAAATCTTCGCATTTATTCCGACCTTTCCGCTGCTGCCATAGCTTGTTTAAATAAATTGTTTTATTTTTGTTATAAAATTGTGTATTTTGTTAAATTGTTGAATTTATTTTTTTATATTTAAGCAAAATATATGCATTATGAAAACTAAATATCTATTCATTTTATCGGCATTGTCCTTGCTCATATCCTGTAATAAAACAACGGACGATGGCGAAAGTAAAAAACAAATAGCAGGTAAGTCGGTAGTAATGGACGAATCTGTTGCCTTTTTAAACCATCAGACAGAAAGCATTCAGTACCAGATTGACGCGATTAAGCTGGCTAATGAAAGAATTTCGAACCCTGAAATAAAAAAATACCTTAATGAAAATCTTCCGAAGCTTTATATTTTGCTCGATGATTTTAAAAAGGCCGCTAAAGATAAATCAGGAACAGAGGTTCCCAAAACCGATGCTTACAGAAGTGACCTGTACAAGCTTACGATAGCCGACGCGAAGGAGTTTGACGATATTTTTATTCTTTACTATAAAGATTTCCTGAACAAAACGGTTAAAGACCTGGGGGCTGTAGAACTGCATAACGAAAAAGTGAATGCATTGAAAAACAGTTACGGAAACGTTTTATACGAACAGAAACTCTATTTCGATGTAAACGGGAAATAAGGTAGAACCTGTTGGTATGCTTAACATAAAAAAAATCCTGATCTTAGATCAGGATTTTTTTTATGTTGCAGAAGAGCTTTTGTCTTTTCCAAGGACAAACCCCAGGTAGGCCATTGGAAGGTATGCCATTACAAGGTCGGTAATGTTGAACCACATGGGGGCAGGCAACTGCAGCACCATTGCGATACCTCCGGCAAGAAACACGACCCCGATGATCAAAGGGCTGTATATTTTTTGAGGACGTGAAAGTTTGGTCGCTATAAAAGCCCCCGCAAGGGTCCCAAGGGCATGGGCCAGGAACGGAAAGATAAAATGCTTCGGTTCAAAAAGGTGGATACCGGCAGCAAGACCTTCTGTCGTTTTATTGTCAACGCCTTCCGGTATAGGGATTATTTTCCCGCTCACGGAAATTAGGGCCATGTTTACCAAGGACCCAATCACGATTCCCGCTATCCAGGCCAGGATATTTTTAAATTTTTTCATGTTACTTTTTTGCTAGCTTATCATTACACTTCTGAAGGAATTTTCTCTTTTCAAGCTGAACATCTTCAATCGTTTTATGAATGTCCTCTTCAGAAACGCCTTCCAAAACATCATAAACGTAAAAGTCATAGTTCCTGTTTTCTTCCATATGTTCAAGATGAAACTGGTATTCTTCCAACAGATAGCCAATTTCTTCCTTTAATTCTTTATGAAATTCCTTTACCGATTTTATTTCTTCAAAAATCTGGTCTATGGTTTCTTCCGCCTCCTGAAAGCTATAAGGAGTGTAAAGGGGCTCAAGCTCACGGAATGCAGTGTCCGAACGCAGTTGGTCGAGGGTATTGACCGACCTGAAATCAAACGGAACATATTCTTTCAGAAGATCGGAATACCTCAGCACATGGCTGATGAAATCATGGTATACCAGTTTTAACTCTTCCGTATCATCATTTAACGAACTGAATTGACGAAGCATCATTAACGTATCGTTGTAAAAACCAACCACGTCGTCCTCAACGATTTCCTCGTCATAGTTCTCGACAAAATTCAAAACAAAATTTCTTATTTCCTCGGTATTTTTCATCTTGATATATTTTATGTAAAGATATTTCTAATATGTTTACCTTTACCTATATTAAATTAATAATTTTTTATGAAAAACGTATATGAATTGGATTTACACGAAAGTACCGTGGTAAAAACCATCATACCGGAATATGAAAACCGCCTCAAACAAATTATTTATTATCGCGTTACACGGGTGGCAGGTGGATGGCTTTATAAGAAAATCGGAGTTGATTTTCCAGAAGTATTTGTGCCCTACAGTGATGAGTTCAAAAGCAGGAGGGAAGAATCAGAGTAGTTTTAAGAGTTAAATAATTCTTAAATAGTTGTATTTTTGTAGCTTTTAAAAGGGAAATATTTCATAAAAGGTATTAAAATGTGTATTTTTGTAAAAAAATATTATATATGCCATACAACAACATTTTAAGCAACAAATTCAATATTAGTTTACCGTCCTGGTCGGTTTTATTACCCCTTTTTGCAGGAATTATTTTATTATGCAGAGAAGCACTTCCAAGTTCGGGATTTTTAGATTTGTTTCTGGGTGTTGTTCTTATAACGGCTGTTCTTTCAGCGGTACACCATGCAGAAGTAATTGCGCATAAGGTTGGGGAACCTTTCGGAACGCTCATCCTTGCACTGGCAATTACCGTTATAGAGGTGTCGCTTATAGTTTCCTTAATGCTTTCAGATTCGAACGACGGACCTTCCGCACTGGCGAGGGATACGGTATTTGCGGCCGTAATGATTATTTTAACGGGAATCATAGGCCTTTGCCTCCTTATAGGAGGTTTTAGGTTTAAAGAACAGGTATTCGTAAAGCAGGGGGTAAATGCCTCGCTTATTACGTTATTGGCTATCTCTGTACTTACCATGGTATTGCCTAACTATACGGTGAGCGGTGAAGGAAATCAATATTCTGAAGCCCAGCTCCTGTTCGTTGCTATAGTAACGCTCGTACTTTACGGAGGATTCGTGGCGGTGCAGACCGTTAGACACCGTGATTACTTCCTGCCTGAAGCAGATGAGGTTACAGTGCCCCACACGGTAAATAATAATGAAGAAGAAAACGATGAAAGCATACCGCATGCCAAGGCTCCTAATACGAAGACGGCGGTTGTAAGCCTGCTGCTTTTGTTTTTGGCACTTGGGGCGGTGGTCCTATTGTCAAAGCAGCTGTCTCCTTCAATTGAAGGAATCGTTGTAAACCTGGGGGCTCCTAAAAGCCTTGTAGGAATTATCATTGCTGCTGTTATACTGCTGCCGGAAGGGATGGCTGCCATAAAAGCCGTCCGCAAAAACCGCTTACAGACCAGCCTGAATCTGGCTCTGGGTTCCGCAGTAGCTTCTATAGGACTGACCATTCCTTCCGTTGCTATTCTCTGTTTTTTCAGCGGGATGAAGATTAATCTGGGAATCGATGCAAAATCGACCGTACTTTTACTAATGTCCCTGTTCGTAATATCCATATCGTTCAATACCAATAAGACCAATATACAACAGGGAATCGTGCTGCTGGTGTTATTTGCAACCTATCTGTTTACGACGATTGTTCCTTAAACTTGAGCTTATATTAACTTAACACATCAAACGTACTTTCGTAAAAAATTAATTATGAGGTACGTTTTTTTATTACTTTTATGGGGCTGTCATACATTTGCTCAAATGGAAACTAAAATCATTGCACACCGGGGAGCCTGGAAGGAGTTTGGCCTTCCACAGAATTCCGTTGCTTCATTGCAGAAAGCCATAGACATAAAATGTTTTGGTTCTGAATTCGATGTCCACCTTACGAAAGACGGCGTGGTGGTGGTAAACCATGATCATGATTTTTATGGCACGGATATAGAAACAGCAGAGTATACCGACCTTCTGAAGATCAAGCACCCTAACGGAGAATCGATCCCTACTCTTGAAGAATATTTTAAAGTAGGGCTGAAACAGCATGAAACAAAACTCATTCTCGAAATAAAAACGTCAAGGCTTGGAGGAAGCGTCAGAACGATGGAAATGGTCAACACTATTGTAAAGTTGCTGCCAAACGGGGCCAATCCGCAAAATCTGGAATTCATACTGTTTGATTTTGTTTCGGCCGTATATACCAAAAAGATGCTGCCAAAATACCAGGTTCATTATCTCAACGGAGATAAAACGGCTGAAGAAGTAAAAGCTGCCGGGCTGGACGGTATGGATTACCACTACAAACTGTTGCTCCAGGATAAAAATATCATCGGGGCGTTCAGACTACTGCAACTTAAGACAAATTCGTGGACGGTGAATGATGAGGAAACCGCAAAGTTGCTTATGAGCCAGGGAATTGACTGTATCACAACCGACATACCTGCATTTTTTAAGTCGCAGGGTTTATAAACTAAGCAGTCTTTCCCGGAGCTGCTGCATTCCCGATGCTGCTTTTTGTGCAATAACTTCTATAGGTTTATTGAAATAATGTGTCGGAGCCGGGTTTTGGTCAAGATAAAAGAGCTGTTGCGCGTTTTCGGCGTAATCAATAAGGCCTGCAGCCGGGTAAACCTGTAGCGATGTACCGACAATGAGTAATAGGTCGGCCTTCCTTACAGCCTCGATACCTCTTTTCATTTCAGGAACCTCTTCCCCGAACCATACGATGTGCGGACGCAGCTGATGTCCGTATTCATTTTGGGTTCCAATGAAAATATCTTCCTTCCATTCATAAACAAGCGCGTCGTCTTTAAGGCTCCGTGCTTTAAACAGTTCGCCGTGCAGGTGAACAACGTTGGAGCTGCCTGCACGTTCGTGCAGATCGTCTACATTTTGCGTAATAATCGTTACCTGAAAGTGTTGTTCCAGGGCAGCAAGTATTTTGTGTGCATCGTTTGGAGAAACCTCATGCAGCTGTCTTCGGCGCTGATTATAAAAATCAAGCACAAGCTTGGGATTTCGTGTAAAACCTTCAAAACTGGCAACTTCCATTACATCATGACCTTCCCATAGTCCGTCTGCATCACGGAAGGTTTTGATGCCGCTTTCAGCGCTGATTCCGGCGCCCGATAAAACAACAAGGTTTTTCATTGGAAATGTAAATGTTATCTTTGCATCTAAATTAGTAAAAAAGAAACCATTTTGAACAGTTTATACAAGAATGAAAAATACCTTTTATATCTGGAGGAATTCATTAGCGATAACCGTAAAAGAAGATTTGAACACGTGTTGGAAAACCGTACCCGGCATTTCTGCATTGCCGTAGAAGATGTTTACCAGCTGCACAATACAAGTGCTGTAATGCGTAGCTGTGAAGTTTTCGGTATTCAGGACCTGCATGTTATCGAACAGCGGTACGGTAAAACCATAGATAAGGAAATAGCCATGGGAGCTGAGAAATGGGTGGATATACACAGGCATCCCGACAACCAGTCGTGTATGAAGGATTTAAAGGAAAAGGGCTACCAGATCGTAGCAACATCGCCGCACATGGAGGCGAGCGAACTTGATAATTTTGATATCAGCCGTCCCTCGGCAGTTTTTTTCGGTACCGAGAAATCGGGACTGTCCGAAGAAATAATGAAAGAAGCAACGGCCTTCATAAAAATTCCGATGTTTGGATTTACAGAAAGCCTGAACATTTCAGTTTCTGCCGCAATTATTATCAACAGCCTCACGAGCAGGTTAAGGAATTCTTCCGTTAAGTGGCAGCTAAGTGATGAAGAGGTATTGGCGAAAAAGATCGATTGGGCCCGAAAAAGCATAAAGGACATTGAGTCTGTTACCGCAAGGTTCCTGGAACAATAAAAAAAGTGGGTTTACCTAAATAAACCCACTTTAATAACCAAAAAAAACACTTATGAAAAACTCAAAAATTCTAAAACATTCAAATTACTTGTCCTGTAGTAGATGAGTTATAGTACAAATATACGACATATTTTGAATATGGCAATAGCCAGCAAGATTTTTTTTCGGTTTCGCGGTAAAAAGTCAGTTTTTGTCGGTTAAAAGGTTTAATACACTGTTTTTATATGTTTCACCGACCGGGAATTCGCGTTCGCCTATAGAGATTTGCTTGGTCTGAACAGAAGTTATCTTTCTTAGGGGAACGATGAATGATCGATGAATTCTTATGAATTCTGAAGGAGGCAGCAACTCCAGAATATTCTTCATGGACATCCGCGCCACAATCTTGCTTTTCCCTTCTATGTGAATCTGGATATAATCATCGAGCCCTTCAATAAATTGTATGTCCTTAAGGGGAATTTTATTCAGTTTATAATCGGCCCTGATCAGGATAAAGGCATCCTGGTTCGTATTGGTATTGAACTGCTTCACCTTTTTTACCTTCTCAACAGCTGTTTCAAAACGTTCGTAAGCAACCGGTTTCAATAAATAATCTACGGCATTTACGTTGAATCCTTCTACTGCATAATGGTCAAATGCCGTAGTAAAGATGACCATTGGTTTTATGTCGAGTGACTTATAGAATGAAATACCGTCCTTTTCCGGCATCTGGATGTCTAAAAACATTAAATCAACAGGGAACCTGTCCAGGTATTGTAAGGCGTCCTGTTGCGATGTGAAAGTCTTTTCCAGTACTATATCTGCATTTTTCATGCACAGGTGCTCTATGATTGTTAATGCTAGAGGTTCGTCGTCAATGGCTATGGCTCTTATCATACTAAATTAATTTTAAGTAAAACGCTGTAATGATGTTCCGTATTGCTGATTTCCAGATTATAATTGTTTTTATAAACAATGTCGAGCCTTTTCTGTGTGTTGACGATACCAGTTTCTGTTTTTTCAAGCTCTGAAATATTGCGTGTCACCTTCCTGTTCTGTGTTTCCAGCATAATTCTTTTGCCTTCAATCATGATATGGATTTTAATAACGGATTTCTCTGTCTGGCTAACGCCGTATTTAAAGCAGTTTTCAATAATGGGTATAAACAATAAAGGAGCTATCTTATGGCCGTCGGTATCTCCGGTAACGCTGTAATCAATCTCAGTATTGGAAGTCAGACGCAGTTTTTGCAGGTCTATATAATCCGTTATATAGGCAATTTCACTCTTCAGCAGTACCTTTTCATTGGAACTCTCGGTAACTACGTATCGCATAATTGAAGACAGCTTGAGTATGGTGTTCGGTGCATCATCGGATTTTACCAGTGATAAAGCATACAGGGAATTAAGCGTATTGAATAGAAAATGAGGATTGATCTGAGCCTTTAAATAGGAAACTTCGCTTTTAAGCATATCCTGCTCAATACCGTTGATGTACTGGCTCGTCTTAAGCAATATGCCAATAGACAGGGCGAGATAAAACTGATAAGCCGTTTTATCTATAAACAGCTGCATGATGAACGATGGCTGAGGTCTGGGACCTTTATTCCTGAAACCGAATGGGTTCTGAGCCTTCAATGCATTGTGTATGTCCTCGTTCGTAATGATGAGGTCGGGTATTTTTACCGAAGCAACAAGGCAGATAATCGATATGAGGATAAAAGCAGCGTATTTTTTTTCATGGTAATACCTTGGTACAAATAGAAAGTAGTTGAGGTAGAAATAAACAACAACCAAACCTGTTTCCATGCAACGCTTGTAAAAAATAAGCGAATTAAAGAACGAATGATTGTTTTGAAGTTCAGGGGCACTGATAAAGGGGATTCCGAAAAAAAGAATGGAAACCACCAATACAATTGCGGTTTGTTGGTGTCTTTTAAACATTTGATGAAATTTACACGGACAAATATAGTTTAAAAGGATATAAAACGGCTTATAATGAGGTTAAAGCGCTGTTTTTTAAGGAAAAAGACCGGCAGCTGCCGGTCCCTTGTGTTATTTTTTGATGAGTCCCAATTCTATGAGACGTTCCGTAAGGAAATCACCTGCCGTAATGTCTTCAAATAATTTCGGGTGTTTTTCATCTATACAGTTTTCCAGACAGTTTAAAGGCATATCGCTGATAGGATGCATAAAAAACGGAATGGAATAACGGGAAGTACCCCAAAGTTCACGAGGTGGATTTACCACCTGGTGTATGGTCGATTTCAGGCGGTTGTTTGTATGCCGTGACAACATATCCCCAACATTAATAACAAGTTCGTCCTCAGCAGCGATGGCGTCGATCCAATCACCGTTGTGGTTCTGAACCTGAAGTCCCTTGCCCTGAGCCCCCATAAGTAAGGTGATGAGGTTGATGTCGCCGTGAGCGGCGGCCCGTACCGCATCTTTAGGTTCTTCCAGAATAGGAGGGTAGTGTATAGGTCTTAAAATAGAATTCCCGTTTTTGACAAAGGGATCAAAATAAAATTCATCGAGACCTAAATAAAGGGCAAGTGCCCTCAGAACGTATACACCGGTTTTTTCAAGCATTTTATATGCTTCTTTGCCTGCCTTGTTAAACTCAGGCAATTCCTCAACAATAACATTTTCCGGGTAGGCCTTCTTTAAATCTGCATCGTCTTCAACGTACTGACCAAAGTGCCAGAATTCTTTAAGGTCTCCTGTTGTACGCCCCTTTGCAGATTCTTTTCCAAAAGAAACATATCCCCTCTGGCCTCCGATTCCGGGAATCTCGTATTTTTCCTTGGTGGTGAGCGGGAGGTTAAAAAAATTACGGACTTCTTTATAAAGAGTTCCTGTGAGTTCGTCACTTAAAAAATGACCTTTCAATGCCACGAAGCCTATTTCTTCGTAAGCTTTACCGATTTCATTTACAAATTTCTGTTTGCGTACCGGATCGTCCGATAGGAAATCACGCAAGTCAACACTAGGTATGTTTTGCATTTGTAACATATAAGTTATAGCACAAAAATACAGTTTTTTACGAACAAAAAAACATTAAGGGGTTTTGTATGCGCAATTTACGCTATGAGGCAGAAGCATCGGTATAGGCCGATGTGATGATATAGCTTATGGCATCTTTTATACGCTGTTCTCCTTGGGGTTCGTTGATGTCGATCCCGCAAAACAGGCTCCCGTTGATTTTACTGTGGAGCGCCAGGTAATAAATTCCGCCGACGAGAAGTGCCAGAATCGCGCGGATGTCTACATTACCCTTTTGAAAGTACATTTCAATGAGTTTAAAAAGTTCCTCCCCGATTTCTTCCCGCTGGTCGGCAAGGTTTCTCAGGAACTTTTTGTTTTCGCCAATTTCCCAGTGAATAATCCTTTGCAGGACATTGTCGTTTAAAAGTGTTTCGAACTGACTCTGCAACAGCCCGCCGATTTGCTGGCTCGTAATTCCTTCGGTTTCGGAAAGTAATGCCATAATAGAATCGGAAGCTGTGGATTTCCAGAAATCACGCTGCGTAATATAGGTTTCCACAAGGTTGTCCAAACTGCCGAAATACGTCCATACAAGACGCTTGTCTACACCGCATTCCTTAGCTATGCTGGTTGCATTTAAACCGGTGTATCCCTTTTTTAAGAGGACCTTTCCTACAGCCTGGATCATTCTGGCCTTTGTGCGCTCTTTATCTTTTATGGCACCAGAAGTCCTTTTTCTGCTCTTGCTTTCTTCTCCTTCTTTGTTTAAAGTCATTCGTGTTACTGAAAATAATAGAGTTAGTATTTGTAAAAAGGGAGTAAATATAGAAAAAGCTGATTCATATTAACAAGAATCAGCTTATTTCCTAACAATTAACAGTCATTTTTTTTACAAGTAATAAACTTGATTTTTGTGTTTCTTATATGTCCTTTTTTGATTGTGACCTTAAAGATCTGATACAAAAATACATATTAAAATTTAAAATGCAAATAAAATTTCACTCTATAGGGAAAAAAAACACAGCGGAGGTTTCAGGAAATAATTCGGCTCCGGAAAGCCGAGGCAATAAATTAATTTTAGTACTTTTAGTCGCAAAAAATTAATCATACCAATTATGAATCTTGAAACTCAGATATTATCAAAGGAATTATTGTTAGATTTATATAAGAAGCTGTTGAAACCCCGCCTCATAGAGGAAAAAATGTTGATACTGATTCGTCAGGGAAAAGTGTCGAAATGGTTCTCAGGAATAGGGCAGGAGGCTATTGCTGTTGGTGTAACCTCCATACTTCACAATGATGAATATATATTGCCCATGCACAGGAATCTGGGTGTTTTTACCAGTCGGAATATTCCCCTGAGCCGTTTGTTTTCACAGTGGCAGGGAAAGCCGAACGGATTTACAAAAGGAAGAGACCGGTCGTTTCACTTTGGTACCCAGGAATTCAGGATTATAGGTATGATTTCCCATTTGGGACCGCAGCTGGGGATTGCCGATGGAATTGCACTGGCACATAAGCTACGTAAAGAAAATAAGATCACTGCCGTTTTTACAGGGGAGGGCGCAACATCAGAAGGCGACTTTCATGAGGCTTTGAATGTGGCAGCTGTATGGGATCTTCCGGTAATGTTCATCATTGAAAATAACGGATACGGACTGTCTACACCGACCCGCGAACAGTACAGATGTGAAAACCTCGCAGATAAAGGTCCTGGTTATGGTATGGAAAGTCATATTCTGGACGGAAACAATATTCTGGAAGTTTATACACGCCTTGCTGAAATTGCAGAAGATATGCGTCAGAATCCACGTCCCGTACTCATTGAGATGAAAACGTTCAGAATGCGTGGTCATGAGGAAGCGAGCGGTACCAAATATGTTCCACAGGAACTGTTCGAGGAATGGAAGCTTAAAGATCCGGTGGCACGTTTTCAAACGTATCTTACAGAAGAAGGATTTTTATCATCAGAGTTAGATGAACAGTTACGTAAGGAAATAAAAGAAGAAATCGATTTGCACTGGAAGATTACCCAGGATGAGGCCGGTGCTGATGCCTGTATGGAAACAGAGTTGAACGATGTGTACGAGCCTTATGAATACCAGCATTTTGAACCGGGTACCGAGACAAAGAATCTCCGCTTTATAGATGCTCTTTCCGAAGGTTTGAAGCAGTCTTTCGAACGGCATGAAAATCTTGTGATCATGGGGCAGGATATTGCAGAATACGGCGGTGCATTTAAGGTTACGGAAGGTTTTGTGAACGTTTTCGGTAAAGAACGTATACGGAATACGCCGATTTGTGAAAGTATTATTGTTTCTGCTGCTGCGGGACTGTCTATCAATAAATGCAAAGCCATCGTGGAAATGCAGTTTGCCGATTTTGTATCTACCGGATTCAACCCTATCGTAAACCTGCTTGCCAAACAACACTACCGTTGGGGAGAGCATGCTGATGTTGTGGTACGTATGCCGTGTGGAGCCGGATCTGGGGCCGGACCCTTCCATTCACAGACAAACGAAGCATGGTTTACCAAAACCCCGGGACTTAAAGTTGTTTATCCCGCATTTCCGGCAGATGCAAAAGGGTTGATGAATACGGCCATAAATGACCCTAATCCGGTTGTTTTCTTTGAACATAAAAATCTTTACAGGAGTAAATCTCAGGATGTACCTGCTAATTATTATACGATTCCGTTCGGTAAGGCTTCCCTCTTAAGAGAAGGAAACGATGTAACCGTAATTTCTTACGGGGCGGGTGTACACTGGGCTTTGGAAACCCTTGACCAGAATCCGGGCATTAGTGCAGATGTTGTCGATCTCAGAACTTTACAGCCTTTGGATTATGAAACCATCCGGAAATCGGTTCAGAAAACGGGTAAAGTAATTATTTTACAGGAAGATACTCTTTTCGGTGGTATTGCGAGCGACTTATCCGCCTGGATCATGGAGGAATGTTTTACGTACCTTGATGCTCCTGTAAAGCGCGTGGGAAGTATTGAAACGCCTATACCTTTTATGGATCATCTGGAAGCGCAATATTTACCGAAAAAGAGGTTTGAAAAAGAATTATTAGTACTTTTACAGTTTTAAATAACACACAGCTTAAATAATGAAAACCATAACATCTTCAGATTTTAATTTTCCGGGACAAAAATCAGTTTACAAGGGAAAAGTACGAGAGGTATACAATATAAATGATGACTTGCTGGTTATGATTGCTACAGACCGTTTATCGGCTTTTGATGTGATTATGCCTAAGGGAATTCCTTACAAGGGACAGATTTTAAATCAGATTGCTTCCAGATTCATGCAATTAACAGAGGATATCGTTCCAAACTGGCTTGTGGCAAATCCCGATCCTAACGTAGCTGTTGGTTACCTGTGTGATCCTTTCAAGGTTGAAATGGTCATCAGAGGATATTTGTCCGGTCACGCAGCACGCGAATATGCAGCAGGGAAAAGAATGATCTGCGGAGTGGAAATGCCTGAAGGAATGAAGGAAAACGATAAGTTTCCGGAGCCTATCATTACACCGACTACCAAAGCGGCAGTTGGAACACATGATGAGGATATTTCAAGGGAAGCTATACTGGAACAGGGAATCGTATCTAAGGAAGATTATGAAATTCTGGAAAAATATACCCGTGACCTGTACCGTAAAGGTTCCGAAATAGCTGCATCGAGAGGGTTGATTCTGGTTGATACTAAATATGAGTTCGGTAAAACAAAGGATGGTAAAATCGTATTGATCGATGAAATCCATACACCTGATTCTTCCCGTTACTTTTATGCTGAAGGTTATGAAGACCGCCAGAGAAAAGGAGAAGCGCAGAAACAGCTGTCAAAGGAATTCGTACGCCAATGGCTTATTGCCAATGGTTTTCAAGGAAAGGATGGACAGGTGATTCCTGAAATGACAGATGAATATATTGAAAGCGTATCGGAACGATACATAGAGCTTTATGAAAATATCATTGGGGAACCGTTCGTGAAAGCAGACGTTACCAATATCCAGGAACGCATTGAGAACAATGTGAATGCTTTCCTGGCCTCTTATCAAAAAAAATAATAAAATGAGCATTATTCCTGCATTGCAGTGGCGGTATGCGACCAAAAAGATGAACGGGGAAGAAGTAGCCCATCAGAATATTTTGAGTATTCTTGAAGCTGCCCGCCTGGCACCCACTTCATCCGGTTTGCAACCGTTTGAAATCGTAGTGATTACCAATAAGGAATTGAAGGAAAAGATTAAACCTCTGGCCTATAATCAGTCGCAGATCACCGATTGTTCCCACCTGATAGTTTTTGCAGCGTGGAGCCATTATTCCGTGGACCGCATTAACTATTATTTCGATCATTACGAAAAAGAGCGCGATTTGCCGAAAGGTTTTTCAGATGGCTATAAGAATGGGGTAACGAAGCAGTTAACGGCAATGACACCGGAGCGGCAGTTTGAACATGCAGCACGACAGGTTTATATTGCATTGGGAATGGCGCTGGCGGAAGCCGGTGCGCTCGAAGTAGATTCCATACCAATGGAAGGCTTTGTAAATAATGAACTCGATCAATTGCTGCAGTTGGAGGAAAAGGGGCTTAGAAGCGTTGTTATTATGCCGGTTGGCTACCGGGATGCTGAAAACGACTGGCAGTCTGAACAGAAAAAGGTACGGAAAACCATGCAGGATATGGTTTTTTACATAGAATAAAGTATAGGCTGCTGAATCTTACGTATTTTAGAATTTAACTGTAAGTGAAGGGTATTGTTTTTGCCTAAACTGTGTTAAAATACCTTGATATCTTGAATGATATTAATAAAACAGCTAAATTTAAACAATATAATAAATCTGTTTTTGTCATAAACAGAAGTTTGTTTGTTGTTTACTTAAGTATAAGAGCTATCTATATTGTGTAGATAGCTTTTATTAATTTTATAAAGAATTCTAAATTGAACCAAATCTATGGCAGGAAATATATTCGGAACGAAATTCAGGCTTACTACATTCGGCGAATCGCACGGTGTGGCAATCGGAGGTATTATAGATGGGTGTCCGTCCAATATAGCGCTTGATCTGGAACAGGTACAATATGAGCTTGATCGCAGAAAACCAGGACAGTCCAGGCTGGTTAGCCAGCGTAAGGAAGCCGATGAAGTAGTCTTCCTCTCCGGTATTTTTGAGGGAAAAACGTTGGGGACGCCGATTGCATTTCAGATAAATAATACCAATTCAAAATCAGACGACTACAGCCTGCTGAAAGATGCGTTCAGGCCAAGCCATGCCGATTATGTTTACCAGCATAAGTATCAGCACCGGGATTATCGTGGCGGAGGAAGGAGTTCTGCCCGGGAAACGGCAGCAAGGGTCGTAGCAGGGGCCATTGCAAAGCAGTTGATAGCACCGGTCAAAATCCAGGCCTATGTCTCTGCCGTGGGGTCGGTTTCGGTGGCAAAGAATTATGAAGAACTGGATTTGGACCTTACGGAAACAAACGATGTCCGCTGCCCGGATGCAGAGACTGCAGCGATGATGGAACACCTTATACTCGAAACAAAGAAAAAAGGAGATACTGTTGGAGGCATTATTACCTGCGTTATCCGGAACGTTCCGATCGGACTGGGAGAACCTGTTTTTGACAGGATGGAGGCACAGCTGGCCAAAGCAATGCTTTCCATAAATGCATGTAAAGGCTTCAGTTTTGGAAGCGGCTTTGAAGGTACCAGAATGTTCGGTTCGGAACATAACGATTATTATCTTGAGGACGGTACTACCAGAACGAACTTTTCAGGAGGAATTCAGGGCGGTATAACGAACGGTATGGACATCTATTTCGATGTTGCCTTTAAGCCTGTAGCCACGCTGCTCCAGCCTCAGGAAATGCTTAAAGAAAACGGGAAGCTGGAAATGGTGAAAGGGAAGGGAAGGCATGATGCCTGCGTGGTACCGCGCGCCGTACCCATAGTGGAAGCTATGGCTGCATTGGTGATAGCCGATTTCATGATCTAATCGTTCGATTCAATAAGCAGCAGGCATCCGTTTTCATACGTTATTTTAACGATTCCGTCCTTCACAACCTCATTGCTGTTTCCGGCATGAATACCCAATGAAAGGGTGCTGTTGCAAAGTTCGTATTTTAAATTTTCCGAATTAATACCGCTTACCGTTCCCACAGGGATAAGTGAGATAATGGTTTGCGATGTGTACCATTTCGTGTAGGATTTGTTCAATACAAAAATTCTGGAATAATCATCCAGCATAACCAGCTTGATCTGTTCATGAAACTTCGCCATGTTCATGATGTTGGTAATCGTGTGGTCCATACGTCTGCCTGTAGCCCATACGATATTAGCAGCTGGAATTTTTCGTTCTATAAGGTAGGAGATGGCTTTGTCAAGATCTGTAGAATCCTGATCCTCCATTCTGATTACCTCAATGGGGAACTGAAGCTCCTTATAGCTTTCGTGATCAAACCCCCTGTCAAAATCTCCTATTAATACATCTATTTTGATGCCGAGTTCAAGTACGCGCGTTACCGCGCTGTCCAATACAATAACGAGAGGACTCCATTCAAGAAGGTCATTTATAAGTTCAGGGGAACAGGCTTCCCCGTTTGCAATGATGAGCGCCGGTTCCTGATCGTCCCTTACAATATGGTGTGATGACATATTTGTGTTTTATAGGTACTAAATTAAGATGTTTTAGGCATTTAAAAAGGATTTATTTATATTTGGAAAAAATTTAAATTTTCAAGACAATGGATTTACAGCAAGATCAATGGTGGAATAATTTTCTGAACGACGAAAATGCCGTTTTACTGGATGTGCGTACAGAAGATGAGGTAAGCGAGGGAGCTATTCCCGGAGCCATTCACCATGATTTTTATCAAGGGCAGGATTTTCTGAATGCATTGGAAAACCTTGATAAAACTAAAAATTATTATGTTTACTGCCGTTCTGGTAACAGAAGCGGGCAGACATGTATGTTAATGAAACAATTGGGGTTTGAAAATACGTTTAACCTTTTGGGAGGAATGAACGAATGGGAAGGTCCAACAGAATAAAAAATAAGGCGAAAGCCTTTTTTTTATGCCTGGGTTTTTTAACTTATTATCAAATCTACACAAATGGAAATAATTGATTTTATACTACATATCGACCAATACCTCCAGATGTTCCTGCAGGATTACGGAACATGGTTCTATGCTATTTTGTTTTTGATCATCTTCGTTGAGACGGGGCTCGTGGTAATGCCTTTTTTGCCGGGAGATTCCCTTTTATTTGCAACAGGTATGCTGGCAGCTCAGTTTCCGGAAAACCTGAACATCTGGCTTGTTATGATGCTGATGTTTGCTGCCGCCGTATTAGGTGACACTGTAAATTACGCAATAGGTAAGGAAACAGGTATGCGCATCGTTAACTTTAAACTGTTTGGGAAACAACCCGTTAAAAGCGAACACATAGCCAAAACACATGAATTCTACGAAAGATACGGAAGTAAAACAATTGTTATAGCCCGTTTTGTTCCCATAGTACGTACATTGGCTCCTTTTGTGGCAGGTATAGGAAGAATGAACTATGCCACTTTTCTGACTTATAACGTTATGGGAGGCTTTATCTGGGTTTTTGGTATAACGGCCTGTGGTTATTTTTTAGGAAATATTCCGCTTGTAAAAGACAACTTTGCAAAAGTTGTACTGCTTATCATTCTGGTTTCGGTACTGCCTATTGTATTTTCCATCGTAAAGGAAAAATGGAACCGCAATTAATTATTTATCCCGCGATTATTTAGGAAGTATAGTAGTTATAACCAATAGTGCTGTCAATATAGTAGAAAAGCGCCATTTTGAAGCGTGGGGAAATACACTTTTGGTACAAGATGGACAAAATAATAATTTGAATAAATTAACGTTCCTAGAAAGAGGCTATACCGGACACGAAAATTTGCAAGGAATTGATTTAATTAATATGAACGCCCGATTATACGATGCTAAATTACACCGTTTCGTGGCCTCTGATAATTTTATTCAGGATGCAAGCAATCCTCAAAATTACAACCGTTATGGATATGTATTAAACAACCCTTTGAAATATAATGATCCAAGCGGTGAATTTTTTATAGAGCTGAGGTCTAAGTGGTATGATTATCTTGATACAATTATTCCTGGAGCAATTAATAATTCAAAATATAATAATAGATAAAAAAACATGAGAAAAAAATTGTATATACCGTTATTATTATGTTTTACTTTTTTTGTTTCTAATTGCGAAAATGAAGATAATAATCATTTATACATTACACTTAAAAATAATTCAGATTATGATATATATTTATGTAATCTGTTTACTAATAGAGGTAAATGCAATTTAAGTAAGGGTGGGATTATAAAAAAGAATAGTAGTTTAGAATACAGCCCATATAATGGAGAGATCGAGAGTCGGCTTAGAGATGGGAAGACTTTAGAATTTTATTTAGTTGATCCTACTCATTACAATGAACATAATATTTTTTACGACTGTGATTCAATAACTATTAAAAATAATATATTGATGCATTATAAATTAACTTTGGATGATTTAAAAAGGTTGAATTGGGAAGTTGTTTACGAAGGCAATTAAATTGATAATAAGGACGGATATCGTCCGTTCCTTCAATTTTTCAACTAAAATACTCTCTCATCTATTGAAAAATCTAAAATAGCATTTTAAAGCAATGGCAAAATATAACAGAATATGTTGAAAAGCAATGCGATAAGCATTCTTGCCAAATTTTCACCTGATTTTAGATGAATACTTAGCATTCACCAATACCGCTTTTTCTCAAAACTTTAAAATAAGACCGTTTAACGGTCTTATTTTATTTTTCGTTTAAGGTCAACTTCGAGTTTATAGATTTGGGAAGTATTGTTGGAATTGTCATCCTGATCTTCGCATAAAGCAAAGCTGATATGTTTTCCGTCGGCCTTTAAAACCGCAAGGCCTTCAAATTTTTGGGTATCACTGATTTTTTCGGTATACAGCAATTTCATTTTTTTAAGGTCGATGGCTCCGAAAAGGCTTCCCTTAATGTCCCCGTCGTTATAGGTCGAAGACTCATCTTCGGCAGTTGCTGTAAAGAACAGGGTATTTTTAACGACAACGGCATCGGAAAATCCTGTGGGAACATTGTTTATTTTTGGTAAATCGAATTCAAAAAAGAACACATTGAATTCGTCGGTCAGGTTTTTTCCCTGTACAACGTAGAGGTAGTTGGCATTTTTAGGTCCGTTTCCCCTGTTAAGGAAGAGCCAGTCATCCTGATACCTCGCAACGGCTTCTATGTTGAAATCTTCATACGTTAGTTCTGAAAAGCTTTTGAGTTCGCTGTAAAGGTTCTCTAAATCTGTTTTTGTGGCATATTTTGAGAATTTATTGAATTCGAAAGCAGTATTCCTTTTCTGTTTTGATCCCGAACCGAAAGCATACCAGGTATTGTCTACTACAGTAAAAGCTTCCAGATCGTATTTCTCCGCTTTAGGCATATAATCATTTACTTCAGTTCCGTCAAGGGAATACTTTGCCAGTGAATCGTTTTCTATGAAGTAATGGTAGAGGGCATTGCCGTTATCCGACACCAGCATTAGCTGGTTGTTTTCATATCCTATTCCGGATGCTGCTGCAATTCCCATTATTTTTAACCAGGAGGTAAGCAAAAATTTTTTCATTGCTAAAAATTTATTGACTAAATTAGATAAAAAGAACGATATGAAGAGAAAATATTTTGAGGTTCCTGAGGATCTTGAGTTGAAAGATATTTCCACAACCTATAAGACGGGGCTGGATCCAATTTCGGTTAAAAAAGAGCTCAAAAAATACCGTACAAAGATCATCGAACTGCAGGATATGATGTATGCCCACGATAAATACGCGGTGCTTATCTGTTTTCAGGGAATGGATACAGCAGGTAAGGACAGTATGATACGCGAAGTTTTTAAAGGCTTCAATGCACGGGGCGTCGTAGTAGAAAGCTTTAAAACACCTTCCTACAGGGAATTGCAGCATGATTATATGTGGAGGCATTATACCAAACTGCCCGAAAAAGGAAAATTCACGATTTTTAACCGCACCCATTACGAAAATGTCCTGGTAACCCGCGTACATCCGGAGTATCTGGAAAACGAACGAAACCCAAACATCGACATAGCAGCGTTGACAGAAGATTTCTGGAACGACCGTATGAAACGAATGGTACAGTTCGAGAAACATTGGGCCGAAAACGGCATCATAATCCTGAAATTCTTCCTGCATTTAAGCAAGACGGAACAAAAAGCCAGATTATTAAAGCGCATAGAGAAGCCAAAGCACCGATGGAAGTTTTCGCCCGGAGATCTGGAAGAAAGGGAATCATGGGACAAGTACCAGTTCTGCTACGAGGAGGTTTTGAAAAATTCAAGCCATAAAGACGGGAAATGGTATATTATACCCAGTGATGATAAGGATGTGAGCCGTTTGCTCGTAGCGAAGATTATTTATGATAAACTCAAAAAATATACCGATATACAATATCCTGAACCGGAACCTGAAATACTGGACAATATTCAGAAATATAAAGCACAGCTGCTGGAAGAATAAGCAAAGCCCTTTTAAATAAAGGGCTTTTTAAATGGCTTATTTTTTAAAGCTCCCGCATTTTACAAGGTAATTGCCATACCATGGTTCTGTAAGGTCGGAAATGATAACCCCTTTGGACGTAGAGGCATGTACGAACCTGTTGTTATGAAGATAGATTCCTACGTGGTTGACCTCGCCTGATTTACCAAATGAGAAAAAAACAAGGTCTCCTTCTTTGAGCTCGTCTGTATATTTTCTCTTGATGTTTTCCGCAATATCTTTTGAAGTACGGGGTAATTGAATTTTATAGACATCCTGGTAAAGCACATTGGCGAAACCTGAACAGTCAATTCCCTTCATTGTTTGTCCGCCAAACTGGTAGGGCGTACCGTACCACTCCAATATGAAAGAGTAGAGATCTTTATTTTTTAAGCGCGATGCTTCAACATCCAGTATACGGCTGAAGTCTTCAATATTTCCGGGTTTTGCTATATTTGAACCTGTGTTTTTTCCGGAATGTTTGGTATTCTGTTCTTTCTTATACTTGTCGCGCCAGTCAGTTTTAGATTTACAGCTCGCTAACACGGAAATCGCCAGGCACAGCAAAACCAGTTTTGAAAAGAAAAAAACCGGAAGATTCCGGTTTTTTATACGATTAATTCTCATCCTTGTTGATGTTTCTCAATTGCGTTAATTTATCTTTCCATAATTTCAATTCATCTTTATGGCGCTCGATGTTTTTGTTGATTTCTTTAATCAGCGGGTTATCAGCTTTGGCATTGGAAATGAATTGAACGTTGTTCTCGAGTTGGAAAATCTCCGATTGAATTTCGTCTACTTTTCTCTGAAGAAAAACAGCTTCGTTCTGCAGACGGCGGTTGTCGTTATTTTCAACAAGGTGCTCGATTTTGTTGTGGTATTTTACCAATTCGGCTTCTTTTTTAGATAAGCTTAATTTATCAAACAAAGCATCCAGTATTTTGTTGAATTTGCCTTCAATATGTCTGCGTGTCTGCGGAACAACACCAAAAGATTTCCAGGTCTCAATGTGCGCCTTAATAGCGTCCAGATCCGTTTTGTGATCTCCTGTTAGCTGAAAGTCCCTTAATTGGTCAAGATAGGTCTTCTTGTTGTTGAAGTTTTCCATTTCAGACTCTATTTCTTTGTTTTTTTCCGCATGCAGGCGGTCAAAATAAGCATTACATACCTGTTTGAACTCTTTCCATAATACGTCGGAATATTTTCTCGGCACATGCCCTATATGCTTCCATTCCTCCTGAATTTTCTTCATAACAGGAGTAACCGTTGCATAATCTTCGCTTTCGCTTAGTGATTTTGCTTTTTGAATGAGTTCCTGTTTTTTAACAAGGTTTTCCTGCTGTTCTTTTTTAATGTCTTTGTAGAAGCTGTTTTTAACGGCATTGAAATTACGCGTAGCATCCTTAAATGCAGACCAGGTTGTTTCGTTCTGCTCGTTCGGAACGCGTCCTATACTGAAAAAACGGGAGCGCAGTTCTTCTATTTCCTTAATTCCGTTCTGCCATTCTGCATGAGAATCGATTTTTTTATCCGTGAACTGCTGTATAGCGGTAATGATCTCGTTTTTCCGTGCCAGGTTTTCTTCTTCCTTTAGGCGTAATTCATTTTGCAGAATCTCACGCTTATCGTGCAATTGTTTGGTGATATCACTGAATTGTGCCCATATTTCTTCGCGGTGCTCTTTGGCTACCGGACCAATTTCTTCTTTCCATATTCGGTGAAGGGTCTGAAGCTCTCTGAATGCTTTGCGGATATCGGGTTCGCCGGTAAGTAAGCGGGCGCGTTCAATGATTTTCTGTTTTTGTTCAAGATTGTTCTTAAAATCCTGGTCGCGTGCCTCACGGTCTAAGTGCAGCTGGTCGTAAAAACGCTCTATGTGGAAATGGAAATTATTCCACACGTGGTTGTAGTTGTCCTTAGGTATGGGGCCTGCAGATTTCCAACGGTCGCGTAACTGCTGGATGTCCTTTAATGCGGTATTGAAATTTTCGGTGTTGTCAACAAGATCTTTAAGTTCAGTGATGATCTGGTTGCGTTCAGACAGGTTCTTTTTCAGCTGGTCCTGAATGGATTTGTAATGTGCATTTCGCTGATCGCGAAACGTATGGTAATTATTGTCGAACTGATGTTTTACGGGAAGGTCATACTGAAAGTCCGTTGCAAAGGCATCGGGATTTTCGTCAAGGAAAACCTTTCTTTTTTCATCGATAAGTTCATTGTATTTATGTAAAAAACTGCGTTTTATGGCTTCCACATGTTCGCGTATGGCCGTAACACGGTTGTTCTTAATAAGCGTATGCAGCTCATCGTTCAACTCTTCCAAAGACATTTCTTCATAGTTCAGCAATGGAATTTCGGTACTTTCGGTAATGGAAGTCCCTTCACTTTCTTCTGCATTGGTAGAATTGATGGCGTCTACAATATCTGTAGTTTCATTCTCTGGTGTCAATCCGTCTGCCTGTAGCAGGTTATCATTCTTTTCTTCTAACATCCTAGTTAATGTTTAAGTTCAACAATTTATTCTTGAAAGATAAATAAATTCTTTAATAAGACAAATACTTTCTTAGAAAAATACTAGCTGTTCCATATTTTCCAGGCTTCTTCGGCCTGTATTTCGAGCATTTCCAGTCCGTTTTTAATCTGTGCACCGCGCTGCCTGCATGCTCTTAGGAACTTTGTTTCCTCTGGATTGTAAATAAGGTCGAAGGCCAGGTGGCGCTCTGTTATGAACCTGTAGGGGATCTCGGGCGCTTCATCTGTTTTCGGAAATGTTCCCAAAGGCGTACAGTTGATAAGGATGGGGAATTCCCTAAGAAGTTCTTCAGAGACGTCTTCATAACCCGGGAAATCAACCTTTCGCGATATGGTAAGGAAATCTATACCGAGCTGCGTAAGGGCATATTTAACGGCTTTACCAGCCCCCCCGGTTCCCAGAACAAGGGCTTTGTTATGATGAGGTTTTAACAGTGGAAAGAGAGACTGTTTAAAACCGATCCAGTCGGTGTTAAATCCTTTTGTTCGTCCGTTTATAACTTTTATGGTGTTGACGGCCCCGATTGCCTGTGCATGGAAATCCAGTTCGTCAAGATAGGGGATAACAGCCTCCTTGTATGGAATCGTAACATTGTATCCCTTGTTTTTTTGATTGAATAGTTCCTTTACATAAAGGATGTTATCAATATCAAAATTAACGTATTGACTGTTTGTGATTAATTCTTTCTCAAACTTTTTTCTGAAATAGTTCCTGGAAAAGGAATAATCGATGTTCTTTCCTATGAGGCCGTAAGTTTCCATATAAAAAAATCGTTATTTGCATAACGATTAGTCTTGATTAAAATTAGAAATGTATTTTTGAACCAGCTCATTTTCCCAAGCAGAAGGGAAAAGTTCCTTAAGCAACGATCTGTTGTTATAATTTAAAGACAGGGCGTTTGTAAGGTGGTACATGGCTTTTTCGTTTTGATCCAGCAACAGGTATAAACCGGTTAAGCGGTATTCAATTTCGTATTCATCGCTAAATATATCCCGAGCCTTTAGAAGTTTCTCCACAGCTTCGTCATAAGCCCCTAAAGCGTAAAGCGAATCGCTCCACAACAACCAGGTATCAAGAAAATCATCTCCGTGTTCAATGGCTTTGCTGAATCCCAGAGCCGCTTCTTCATAGAACATAAGATCTTTGTTGATGATGGCAAAACGTCTCCAGTACAAATGATTGTTTTCATCTATTCCGAGCGCCTTGTTAATAAACTGAAGCGCCTTCTTAAAATCGTTCTTTCTGAGATAAAGGTCGGCTATGGCAACCCATGTTTTATCCATTAAAGGATCTTCATGAACGGATTTCAAATAATATTTTAAAGCCTGGTCGTATTTTTTCAGATTTTCATAGCAATAGCCTATCCTCTGGTAAACATAGGAGGTAGGGTCATCGAGCTGAAGCGTTTCCTTATAGCAAGCTATGGCCTGGCTGAACATTTTGAGCTTTTCATATGATTTTCCTTTTTCCAGATGTGCCCCTACAAAATTTTCATCAATAATACAGGCAAAATCAAAAGCTTCAATAGCTTTGCGATAGTCCTTAATAGTGAAGAACTGCCGTCCCAGCTGATGCCAGGCTACTTCAGAATAAGGATTATGGTCGATGAACTCTTCAAGGAACTGGATGGCCTCTTCATGATGTTCCAGAAAATCAAAACAATACACTACGTTAAACAGGGCCGACTGATCTTCCGAATCATATTCCAGGCATTTAATGAATGCTTCTTTGGCCTGCTGCAGCTCGTCGATATACAGAAATTCCATCCCAAGTAGGGAGTAAACATCTGCAAAATCCTCGGTATACTGAAGGGCCACATTCAGGCATTCGATAGCTTTGATGTGGTCGCCTTTTTTAGAAAATATATTGGCACGCTGAATGTAGACCTCGTCATTTCTGGGATCGATTGCCTGCAGTTCGTTAAGCAGTTTTTCGGCTTTATCCAATTTATTTTCAAAAACAAGCAGTTCTACCTGAACCAATTTCAGGCCAATGGAGTTGGGATGCTGATCCAGCCCCAGCTTCAGTGCTTTTTTGGACAGGTTTATTTTACCTGAATCCAAATAATGCAGTATAATGTTCTCAAATTCTTCCGAGTCGAAAAAACAAATTTTATTTGTTTTAATCATGTTCTCGAATTTTGAGATAGACATTTTAAAAAACTCTTCTTCGTCGTTTGTAAACATACTCGAACAATTTTGTTAATTAAATATAGTCAATTTAAACCCTGTAAACAGGTTTCAAAAAACCATATTGTGAACAATTTAATTAACAAAGCTCTGATTGAACTTCGTTTAGGGCATCGATAAGGATTCCGCAGCCTTCGGCTATTTCCTCTTCTGATATCGTTAATGGAGGAGTGATGCGGATAGCCCTTCCTTCAAACATGAGCCAGAACAGTATAAGCCCTTTTTCCTGGCATTTTAGAATGACTTTGTTGGTGATATCTTCAGAAGGAGTCATTGGAGCAAGCATAAGCCCTTTTCCATGCACAGCTTCGATTAAGGGGTGCACTAGCAGGGAGCGGAAAAGTTGTTCCTTTACAAGGGTCTGTTCCATTAGGTTGCTTTCAAGAAGCTCCTGGAGTGTTGCCAGGGAGGCTGCTGCAATTACAGGATGGCCGCCAAAGGTCGTAATATGACCGCATTTTGGATCATGGGCCAACAGGTCCATATGTTTTTCATTAGCGGTGAAGGCACCAACAGGCATTCCGCTGGCCATACCTTTTCCCATAACCAGTATATCCGGAACTACGTCGTAGTTCTGAAAGCCGAAAAGCCTGCCCGTTCTTCCGAATCCGGGCTGTATTTCGTCCAGAATGAGCAAGGTACCTGTTTCGTCGCATTTTTTACGTACTTTTAGGAGGTAATCGTTTTCAGGAACGATAAAACCTGCGCTTCCCTGAATGGTTTCAAGTACTATGGCGGCCGTTTTATCTGTTATTTGTTCCAGATCTTCTTCGTTGTTAAACGTTACAAACCCAACATCGGGTAAAAGCGGACGAAAAGCACGTTTGCGTTCTTCATTTCCGAGGATGCTCATAGATCCCTGCGTATTTCCGTGATAAGCGTTTATACAGGACAATATATGAGTGCGGCCTGTCACGCGTTTAGCCAGTTTCAGAGCTCCTTCTATAGCTTCTGTTCCGGAATTTACAAGATAGGTCTTGTTAAGGGAGGCGGGAAGGTGCTGTGCCAGTAATTTGCAGAAATCAACTGCCGGCTTCTGAATGTATTCCCCGTATACCATTACGTGCATGTAACGATCGACCTGGTCTTTTATGGCCTTTATTACGCGCGGATGCTTGTGCCCCAGCGTACAGGCCGATACACCTGCAACAAAATCAAGATGTCTTCGTCCGTCTGTGCTGTAAACATAGCTTCCTTCGGCATGTGAAATCTCTACCGCAAGAGGATAATGAGAAGTCTGGGCCTGATATTTGAAAAAATCTTCTTTCATGATTTACGATCCCCTTTTTTTAATAACGTTGGGTGATTTTGACGTTCGTTTGTAGTTCAGCGTCTTGTCCTGCACCTTCATCGGCTGTTCGCTGACTTTTTCGTTTTTAAGGACTTCTTTTGCTGCTGTGTCATCGTGTTTAAGTTCTTCATCAGAAAAGAGTTCCTCGACCTTGTAAATGCGTTCGTCGCCTCTCCAGTTAAAGCCTTTCAGTTTGCGCGCATTCTCCGGAAACTGCTCGGGAGGGTAGGTCGTTCCTTCTGCATTGATCATCCGGGTTGCCGTGGTGATTTTATTGTCTTCAAGTTCCAGAACAATTTTACTGCAGATGCCTTTGTCAATTCCCTTCAATTCCCCTTCGTCATAAAGATAGTAGACCATTTCGGCATTCTGAACCAGGTCGATCTGCGTAATCTTGTCGTCTGTGAATTTCCCGTACATATTGATTCCCTTTGCCTGGTTATAGCCAGTTCCGAGCGTGTCGCGCTGTATAACGAAGGCGTTGTTGAGCACCTTTAACGAATCGAGCTTCTCCGTCTGTATATCGTTGATAAGGTGGATGACGTCTCCCGTAAGCTGGCTCTCCTTCTGAAAAAGGATCGGTTTACCTATAAGCTGCATAAGACCTATCTTCTGATCGTAATGAAGCGAATCAGATTTTCCGCTCATATCGGGAGTACGCAGTACTTTTGCATTGGGATATCCTTTGATGACGCGCTGCTTGTCAGGACCTACGATCTGGATATTCCGGGCATGGAAATAAGAAGTATCCTTCTCGGTTGTATAGGTGATAAGCGGTTTCTTGGTCATAAAGATAGAATCTTTAGCCTTGAAGACCTCTGCAAAATGACTTGTAGCCACCATGTGGTTAATGGTATCTGTTACCTTTACATTATTGATTCCTTTGGCATAGGATATTTTTTCGTCATAATACATTTCATCCGCCTCGATTCGTTTGTTGTCGTAAAGGATAAAAGAATTCTCTATCATTTTTCCTTCGTTTAGGCGGGTATCATAAAATCCGTTTTCCGTATAAATATGGTTGCCCTTGTTGTCAATGGTAGAAGGGCCGAACAAATAGGCATGACCCGAATCTTCGAAGTAATCGAGATGGTTCGACTTTATAACGGTTTCAGGATTGGTGATGACTACCTGTGTTCGGAATTCGTATTTGAGCTCGCGCGAATAATATTTTCCTTCTTTCGACTTTAAGGTATTTTGCTTATTCGTAATGGTGGCATTGTTATCATAATACGCAATACCTGTATTCCGGTCGTAATATACTTTCTCTGATTTTAAGGAAGAGTCGGGCGAGGTCATCACCACATTTCCCGATGCATAAGCTACAGACTGTACACCGTTGTACTCGGCATATTTACTTGTAAGCTGCAGTGTATCGTTCTGTATAAGGTTTACATCTCCGAATAATTTAATGTAATTGTCCTTTTCAAAAAGGTAAGCCTTGTTACAGTATATGTACATACTGTCGTGCTGCACCTGAACATTCCCGATGAGTATCTTGGCACCCGGAACTTCCAGTTCATTAATTTCCGTATAATCGGCATGGATGAGCTTGATGATTTTTCCCTGAGGCTCCGGCTGCGGCTGAACCTGTGGTGGCTTTGTCGACTGGGCATAGCCGAGGAACACACATGCCAAACCGCACAATAATACAAAATACAGTATAGAAAAACGTTTTAAAAAAGGTGTTTTCAATCGATTTACATTTTTTTCAAAATTACGTAATTTTATCGATGTAGCTGAAGTGTTAAGAAGAATTTAAGCATAAAAAAAGCACTCTGTAAGAGTGCTTTAGAACTATTTCATAATCGTTTGTTTACGATCAGGACCTACAGATACCACTTTAATAGGTACGCCTACGTACTGTTCGATAAACTCGATGTATTCTTTCAATTCAGCAGGTAGCTCCTCATAAGAAGTAAGGCCTGTTAAATCCTGTTTCCAGCCTTTTTTCGTAACAAATACGGGCTGAACGTTTTCCTCTTCGATATTATAAGGAAGGTGGTCGATGTTCGCTCCCTTATACTGATAGGAAGTACAGATGTTTAAAGTATCAAATCCCGATAAAACATCTCCTTTCATCATATAAAGCGCTGTAACACCGTTTACTTCAACAGCGTATTTCAATGCAACAAGATCCAGCCATCCGCAACGGCGTGCACGTCCTGTAACCGATCCGAATTCGTTTCCTACCTTAGCCATCGTAGCACCCGTTTCATCAAAAAGTTCCGTTGGAAACGGCCCTGATCCAACACGGGTTGTATAAGCTTTAAAAATTCCGAATACATCCTTTACCTTGTTAGGGGCAATACCTAAACCTGTACAGGCACCTGCGGCTGTGGTATTGGAAGATGTTACGAACGGATATGTTCCGAAATCGATATCAAGTAAAGACCCCTGAGCACCTTCGGCTAAGATGGATTTACCTTCTTTAAGTGCATTGTTCAGATAAAATTCCGAATCAATAAACGTTAATTTCTTTAATTCTTCTACAGACTGGAAAAATTCTGTTTCCATTTCAGCTAAATCATATTGAAGATCAACATTGTAGAACTTGATCATGTCTATATGCTTTTCTGCCAATGTTCTGTAACGCTCTTTAAAATCAGCCAGTTCGATGTCGCCTACACGCAAACCGTTTCTTCCGGTTTTATCCATATAGGTAGGTCCGATGCCTTTGAGGGTAGAACCGATTTTAGCTTTTCCTTTTGAAGCTTCAGAAGCAGCATCAAGCAAACGATGTGTTGGCAGGATAAGATGCGCTTTTCTTGAAATTAAAAGTCTTGACTGTACATCAATGTCAAACTTTTCCAAACCTTCAATCTCTTTCTGAAATACTACCGGATCAATAACGACACCGTTTCCGATAATATTAACTGAATTCTTGTGGAATATACCGGAAGGAATAGTTCTTAAAACGTGTTTAATTCCATCGAATTCCAAAGTATGTCCGGCATTTGGCCCACCCTGAAAACGCGCAATAATATCGTATTTTGAAGTAAGAACGTCTACAATTTTTCCTTTTCCTTCGTCTCCCCACTGAAGGCCAAGTAGCAAATCTACAGTCATGATGTTTTGTATGTTAGTCTGTTGTTAATTATTTAGTTGTGTCTTTATCTATTTTTTCACCATAGAGATACAACGAGTGGTTGTGGATCTTTATGTTGAAGATTTCTTCGATCGTTTTTTTGATGGATTGAATACGGGGGTCGCAAAATTCTATAACCTCTCCGGTATCTGTTAAAATGATGTGATCATGCTGTTTGTCGAAATATGATTTTTCATACTGAGACTGATTCTGTCCAAACTGATGACGTCGTACGAGACCACATTCCAATAACAATTCTATCGTATTGTACAGGGTAGCCCTGCTGACACGATAGTTCTTGTTCTTCATTTTTATGTAAAGCGATTCAATATCGAAATGCTCGTCGTTGTCATAGATTTCCTGAAGAATGGCAAAGCGCTCAGGTGTTTTTCTGTGGCCTTTTTCTTCCAGAAACTTTGTAAAAACGTTTTTTACAATCTCTTGATTTTTATTTTCTTCCATGATCTTCTTTAACAGTGCAAATATAAACCTTTCTCACAGATAGTGAAAATTTAATAGAATAATTTAAGTGGTTCCGTAAACCCGTGTAATTTTCTCTACACCGTCAATTGACCGTATATTTTCGATAAGCTTTGTAAGGACGTGGTTGTTCGGGACGATTACGGTAATCTGACCGTTGAATACTCCAGCATTTGAACTTAAAGAAATACTTTGGATGTTTACATTCATCTGGCTTGAAATCACCTTTGTAAGTTCGTTTGTCAATCCCAGTTCGTCGATACCCTTTATCATAAGCGTGGCATTGAATTCCTGTACCGAAGAATCGATCCATTTGGCCTGAAGGATTCGGTATGCATAATTAGATTGCAGGCTTATGGCATTAGGGCAGTCTACTTTGTGTACTTTGATGCCTTCGTTGATGGTTACGAAGCCGAATACATCGTCACCTGGTATCGGGTTGCAGCAAACAGCCAGGCGGTAATCGAGCTTTTCTTCGTCTTTTCCAAAAACGAGCAGGTCGAGTTTCGTTTCGTTCTTAACTTCGGGGGCTTCCTTGCGTATCGTCTTCTTAAAGAAGTTCAGGAAGGCATTGCTGTTTTTCTGTGTGGCAAATTCCTTAAGCTGCGGATTCTCTATTTTTCCCGAACCCACCCTGAAAAACAGTTCCTGACTTGTTTTGAGCTTAAAGAAATTAACAAGTTCATTGACAGTTTTTTCATCAAGGTTGATCTTTAAATGCCGCATCTTACGCATAAGCGATTCCTTACCGTCTTCTGCAATGCGCTTGGTATCTTCGTTTAGGGCGTTCTTGATCTTGTTTTTTGCACGGGCAGTCGTAACGAATTCAAGCCAGTGCGAGCTGGGTTTCTGGTTTGGCGACGTGATAATTTCTACCTGGTCACCCGAATTGAGCTCGTAATTCAAAGGAACAAGCTTACCGTTTACTTTGGTTCCGCGTGTCTTGATGCCGATATCGGTATGTATGCTGAACGCAAAATCCAGAGCCGTGGCACCTTTGGGCAATGATTTGATTTCCCCTTTGGGTGTAAAGATGTATATTTCCTTGGCGTAAAGGTTCAGTTTAAAATCCTCGACGAAATCAACGGCATTGCTTTCAGAATTTTCCAAAGCTTCCTTTAAGAGGTTCAGCCATTTGTCAAGGCTGTTTTCCTCGGTTACACCCTGTTTGTATTTATAATGGGCGGCATATCCTTTTTCGGCGATCTCATCCATACGTTCGCTCCGGATCTGTACTTCCACCCAGCGGCCTTTAGGCCCCATGACCGTAATGTGTAGGGCTTCATAACCCGTTGATTTGGGTGAAGAAATCCAATCGCGCAGCCTGCTTGGAGAAGGGCGGTAATGATCGGTCACAATGGAATAGATTTTCCATGCGATGAATTTCTCATCATGCGTGTCGGATTTATAGATGATACGGATAGCGAACTTATCATAAACCTGATCAAAAGAAACACCCTGCGCCTTCATCTTACGGCGGATGGAATAAATAGACTTCGGACGGCCTTTTATCGTAAATTCAATCTCTTCCTTATGAAGCGCCTCGTTCAAAACCGAGGTAATACTTTCAATATAGGCTTCCTGTTCTTCCTTGCTTTCCTTTGTTTTGCTTAAAATGTCGTTGTAAACATCCGGTTCGGTATATTTAAGGCCGAGATCCTCAAGTTTGGTCTTGATGTTGAACAATCCAAGCCGGTGGGCAAGCGGTGCATAGATATACAGCGTTTCAGAAGCAATTTTGGCCTGCTTGTACGGCGCCATGGATTCCATGGTCTGCATATTGTGCAGGCGATCGGCAATTTTAATGAGGATAACGCGTACATCGTCGTTTAACGTAAGCAGCATCTTACGGTAGTTTTCTGCCTGAAGTGAAATATCGGGATCCGGTTCCATACGCGAAATCTTCGTCAATCCTTCCACGATTTTCGCTATTTTGGGATTGAACATGCGTTCGATATCCTCAACGGTGATGTCGGTGTCTTCCACTACGTCGTGCATAAGTGCCGCAGCAATGGATGTGGGGCCGAGCCCTATTTCAGAAGCAACAATTTTTGCAACGGCAATAGGGTGGAAGATATAGGCTTCACCCGATTTGCGGCGCTGATCTTTATGTGCTTCCACTGCTACGTCAAATGCTTTCCTTATAAGCTTCTTGTCGTCGTCGGACAAGGTTTGGTAACTGATGCTTAAAAGGTCTTTATATTCGCGTGCAATTTCTTTATTTTCCTTTTCAATTTCTTCTTGTGTCATAGGAGTGCCCATTTTCTGACTTAAATATAGCGAAATTCTTATCGTTTGCAATAGATTTGAATAAAAAAAGGAGCCCTAAAGCTCCTTTAATATCGTATAGGAAATCACCTACTAAAAAACATAGAAAACCCCTGCAGAATATTGTGCATGAGAACCTGGTCCTTCAGTGGAAATATTCGATCTTCCCATCGCTTCTACATTGATTCCGAAGCGGCGGTATATTTTGTCGTGGTGGTAACGTGAGCTCTTGGTTGCCGGAATATCCGCGATCCAGAAATTGATTCCTCCGCCGGCACTGGCCATCGTTAAATCGTCCTCATTAAGTCTAAGGTGCCCTATACCGGCCTTGATATAAGGATCAACAACAGGAAGATTAAACAAACCTCCAAGGCTGTAGGCAAGAGATCCGTTAAAAGAGGTAACCTTTATTGTTTCTGAAACCAGGGTTCCGTTCATGGAATTCCCCTTTTCCATCTCGTTCATGGAAAAATCGCCTTCAAACGTTAAATTGGGTAAAAATTCATAACCTAACATCACTTTTGCAGGAATACCGCCGGAAATCATACTTGCACCTTCCGGAGTATCGGTATGGTTGAAGTTGAAATCCATCATATTGTAGCTCGCACCCACTTTCCATCTGTATTCCTGAACATAACGTTCATACTTATGAATGATCTGTGCATGTGAAGAGAATCCAAACAATAAGCCTAAACCTAAAAAAGCCTTAAATATAGATTTTTTCATAAAGTCTTAAATTTTTTATAAATATAAATAAATTTTTAAATATTCCGAGTTTTAAATCATTCTTTGTCTTTTTGCTTCAAAGATAAGCACTGCGGCGGCAACCGATACGTTCATGGAGTCGATCTGGCCCTCCATTGGAATGATAATGTTGGCATCCGATTCTTCCCTCCATATGGATGTAAGCCCTGTTGCTTCGGTTCCCATTACGATAGCCGATCCTCTTTTAAAATCGACCGTATAATAAGGAACAGCTTCCTGAAGTATGGCGCTGTAAACAGCTATATGGTGTTCTTTTAAAAAGCAAAGCGTTTCTTCCGAAGTTGCCATTGCGATCCTGTTTGTGAAAAGAGCTCCTACGCTTGATCTCACTATATTCGGATTGTATAGATCTGTACGCGGGTCTGCAATAATGACGGCATCTGCGTGTGCTGCATCTGCCGTTCTTAACACAGCCCCTATGTTTCCTGGTTTTTCAGGAGATTCCAGAACTATAATTAAGGGGTTTTCGGGAAGGTGAAGGTCGTCAAGACCATGCGCCTTTGTTTTTGCAACAGCAATGAATCCCTCTGTACTGTCCCGGTAAGCTATTTTCTGATATACCTCGCGTGAAATTTCAATGAGTTCCGTATTATGTGGCAGTTGTGCCTTAAGTTTGGTAGCGGTATCATCCGTTGTGACGTCAGAACAGATGAGCAGGCAGGTAATTTCATAACCGTTTTTGACGGCAATTTCAATTTCACGCAGGCCTTCCATTACGAATTGCCCGGATTTTTTGCGGTTTCTGCTTTTTTCCTGCAATTGTATAAGCTCCTTAATAAACGGGTTTTGAGCGCTCGTTATCTGTTTCATTTCTCTGTGTCTAAAGAATATTGTACCGGTTAACGTGGCAAATATCGACAGAAATTTTAATTATAACACGTAATTCATAACGAATAATGAAGCTTTTTCTTTAGAAGATTTAGTGATATCTTCGTAAAACATTTCATCAATCTGGATTAGACATGATATTTTCAACACTCGATATACTTGGAACCATTGCTTTTGCCATTTCGGGCGCGCTGGCAGGAATTGAAAAACGGCTTGACTTTTTCGGAGTTTTCATCATTGCGCTCGTAACGTCTATCGGGGGGGGAACACTGCGCGATCTCCTAATCGGGAACACTCCGGTTACCTGGTTGTTGAACCTGCAGACGCTTTACATCGTTATCGCAAGTACGATCGTAGCCGTACTGTTTCGTCAGCGTTTAAGTATTTTCAGAACCTCGCTGTTTTTGTTTGACACCATAGGAATCGGTATTTTTACGATAATAGGAATAGAAAAAGGCTTAATGGTGAACCTAAGTCCTGTAGTATGCATTATGCTCGGAACCATTACGGCGTGTTTCGGAGGAGTTACCCGGGATATCCTTTGTAATGAAATCCCCGTTATCTTCCACAAGGAAATCTACGCGACAGCCTGCCTTATGGGTGCCGTAATGTTCTTTATCCTCAAGTTCCTCCAGGTACCCGATGACTTTATTTATGTTGCTACTGCCGGAACCATCATCCTCATCAGGATACTTGCGGTTCGGTACCGCTGGTCTTTTCCGCAGATCACCATTAAATAAACTGAAGCAGTAAGCAATTGAATTGTTTTGCGTTTTAAGTCACCTTTTACATATATATTAAGTAATTTTGAAAGATAAAAGTTAACAACATGAATCAGGATATTCGTAATTTAGAACCACTTCCGTTGTGGAATCATTTTGCCGATCTTAATGCCGTACCACGCCCGTCTAAAAAAGAAGAGCGTGTTATTGCCTTTATGAAGGAATTCGGAGAAAAACTTGGACTACACACCCAGGTAGACGAAGTGGGAAATGTAATTATTAAGAAGCCGGCAACGGCTGGAATGGAAAACCGTAAAACAATTGTTTTACAGTCGCATCTTGATATGGTGCACCAGAAAAACAACGATACAACTTTTGATTTCGATACCCAGGGGATCGAAATGTATGCAGAGGAGGGTTGGGTACGTGCCAAAGGAACAACTCTTGGTGCCGACAACGGTATCGGCGTAGCGACGATAATGGCCGTTCTGGCATCTAAGGAAATTGCGCATCCTGCTATTGAAGCATTGTTTACGATAGATGAAGAAACCGGAATGACCGGTGCTATGGGATTGAAAGGGGGATTGCTTGAAGGAGAAATCCTGCTGAACCTGGATACGGAAGAAGACGATGAAATTGATATTGGTTGCGCGGGTGGTGTAGACGTAACGGCACGTGCCGAATACGACGAAGAAGATACTCCCGACGGATCAGTAGGTTACCGTATCACGGTTAAAGGACTCAAAGGAGGGCACTCCGGAATGGATATCCATAAAGGATTGGGGAATGCCAATAAAATAATGAACCGTTTGTTGTTCAATGGTTTTGATTCGTTTGGTTTACAGATTGCCACAATCAACGGGGGAAGCCTTCGAAACGCCATTCCACGTGAAAGCGTTGCAGATGTTATCATTGCTAAGGTTTACGATGAGGCATTTGTATTCGATATGCAACAGATCGTTAAGGACATCCGCAATGAGTATGCAACAACAGAACCAAATATGGAAATCCTCTTTGAAAAGCTCGAGACCCTTCCGGCTAAGGTAATGCCGCCAATGGCGCAGTTCTACCTGGTAAGGGCCCTTTATACGGCACATAACGGTGTGTATAAAATGAGTGCAGATTTCGAAGACCTTGTAGAGACTTCCAATAATATTGCAAAAGTAACGGTAGGAGACAGGAAACTGCAGGTACAGTGCTTAACGAGATCATCTGTTGAATCATCCAAGTTCGACCTGGCCAATGCCCTTAGATCTGCATTTGAGCTTATGGGATGCGAAGTTGAGTTCAGTGGGTCTTATCCGGGCTGGACACCGAATCCGAATTCATCTATCTTAAAGGTGCTTACGGATTTATACGAGAAACAAAACGGTGCGAAGGCAAATGTGGTAGCATGCCATGCCGGTCTGGAATGTGGGATCTTGGGAACCAACTATCCCGATATGGAAATGATTTCTTTCGGACCTACGATCCGCGGAGCACATTCACCGGAAGAACGGGTGTCTATTTCTTCCGTACAGAAGTATTGGAGCTTTGTATTGGAAATATTGAAAAATATACCGCTTAAAACAGCATAAAAGAATATAAAACGAAAATCCCCTGGCAACAGGGGATTTTTTTATACACATCCATTTCATACCTAGGAACTTATTTTATATGAATAGGTTATATTTGCTTATATTTGATTTTTATAATTTTAAGGTTATGAGTGATCAGTTGGAAACCATAGGCGATTATTACCAGAAGATAAAGTTTTCGGAATCGGATCCTTTTACATCGCACGATTTTGAAGCAGGGCGTTCCCATTTCAATATATCCATGCGCAAATACTGCAGTTTTAAGAGCCCCTATAACCGCAGGGATTATTATAAGATCAGCCTTATTATTGGTAAAGGAGTATTTCAGTACGGGCCTCACCGAATATATATAGACCGGCCTGCACTGTACCTTCCCACACCAAGCATTCCCTATTCGTGGGAATGTGAAACAAGTCAGCAGGATGGTTATTTCTGCCTGTTCAACCAGGAGTTCCTGAACAGTTCGCATGAATTCGATGTCTTTAAAAAAACGTCTCTTTTTAAAGAATGGAGCCGGCCCTTTGTTTTTCTTGATGAAAAGCAAACCGAAACGGCCCTCATGTATTTTGAACAGATGTATAAAATGAACCAGTCGGGGTATGCATTCCGATGCAACAGCATCCGAAATCATCTCGCAGCTGTTTTGCACATGGCCCTCGAATTAAGGGAAGAAGATACCTTGCTTAATGAAAATCCGGCCAGCATAAGGCTGTACCGTTTGTTCGACGAATTGCTTAACAAGCAGTTTCCGCTCGATTCCCCAGCTTATCCGCTTGTATTGAAACAGGCATCGGATTTTGCCAGTGCACTCAGTGTGCATGTAAATCACCTGAATTCGTCCGTAAAAGCCGTTACAGGTCACACGACTACCCAGATCATAAAGGAAAAGATTTTTGAAGAAGCAAAGAACCTGCTTATCTATACCGATTGGGACATTGCCCAGGTAGGCTATACGCTTGGATTTGACCAGCCTTCCCATTTCAACAACTTTTTTAAGAAATATAAAGGAATTTCCCCTTTAAAATACCGGTTGGGTAAAATGGTTATTCGTTGATTTTTGTAATTATTGCTTTGTCTTTTTTAATTTCACGTTTGTGATTTACATGTAATTTTGTAAAGACAAAAAAAGAAATTATGTTAAGAACGGCAACGGAACAACAAAAGAAAAGGGCTACTTATCTGGCTTTTATCTCTATTCCTTTATCCGGATTTGTAACGGATATTTATTTACCTTCGTTTCCCGCCATGGCTAAGGAAATGCTGGTCTCCGAAAAAGACGTGCAGTTAACCCTGACCTGTTACCTGCTGAGCTACGGGATCTCGCAGTTGTTTATAGGCAGTATACTTGATACCATAGGAAGGTACCGTCCTAAACTCATGGCCCTTGCAATGGTGATCCTTACAAGCCTGCTGATAACGCAGACAAACAGCATCCTGTTCATTTGTATGCTGAGGATTATGCAGGGTATTTCCATATCGGTGCTTGTCGTTGCAACCAGGGCGCTCTTCGTGGACCTTTATGAAGGGGAACGATTGAAACATTATCTGAGTTATTTTACCATTACATGGTCTCTGGGCCCTATCCTGGCGCCTTTTATAGGCGGATATCTGGAAAAACTGTTTAACTGGCATTCGAATTTTTATTTTCTGGCAGCTTATGCAGGTACGCTTTTTCTGGCAGAATGGGCATTCAGCGGAGAAAGTATCGAAAAAAAGGGAAAGCTAAACTTGGCGGAAAATATAGGGTTGTACAAAACGATGCTGCAGAACAACCTGTTCATGCTCGGAATCCTCATTTTAGGGTTCAGCTATTCCATCGTCATGCTGTTTAATCTAACAGGTCCCTTTATTATTGAAAATACGTTTCACTACAATTCCGTAACCATTGGGTACTGTACCTTGATTCTGGGGTTCTCGTGGATGATTGGAGGTATGATCGGAAAGAAGAGAATGCATCTTGATTTCGTAAGAAGGATCATTTATCCTGTGGTATTGCAGCTGGGACTCATTATCCTTTTTCTCATTATAAGCAGATCTTATGCAAACCTTACGCTGCTTATTGGTTTTGCCTTTTTTATCCACATCTGTTCAGGTATATTGTTTACCTCGTTTTTTACGAGCAGCATGTTGTATTTTCCGAAGAATGCCGGTACGGCCGGAGGCCTTATGGGTGGGCTTGTATATGTTATTACCTCTCTGACGAGTTTTGCCGTTTCAAGCAGCGGGCTTGTTTCCCTGCAGGTCGATCTTGCGCTGCGCTACCTTGTTTTTTCATTAGTGCTTTTCGGTGTCATCCTATGGATGTATTCGTACCTGAAGCGTGAAAAGAATGTACAGGTTACAGAATAGGCAGCTTACTTTAAATAAAAAACCTGTGAATTCATCACAGGTTTTTATTTAAAGATCAGTTATGAGATCCTTTAATAAATATCTTTCCTTCCTTTATCTTAAGCATTTCTTTTTTCTCGAGCTGTTTAATGGTTCTGATAACGGTTTCAACCCTTAATCCCGTAAGATCAGCAAGCTGCTGCCTCGAAAGATCCACTATAAAGTCCTCATGGTCGTTTTTCCGGTGCTCCATAAGGTAATACAGCAGCTTTACGAGTCTTTTTTCCGGGCCTTGCGAAGAAAGTTCAGGAGCCATAACCGATTTATAATATAGCCTGCGTGCGAGGCTTTTATTGAGAGCGAGGGAAACTTCGGGATGCTTGTGAAGCATTTCATAAAACAGATTTTTTCTTATCTGTATGATGATGCCTTTGGAAATCGCGATGGCATTGGCAGGATAGGGTTCATCAATAAACAGCGGGGGTTCCCCGAAACTTTGTCCGGGTACGAATATATTCTGAATAAACTCCTTTCCGTCTTCGGTAAGATTGTTCATCTTTACACGGCCTTCTTTAATCTGGTAGTAGTAATTCGGAAAATGTCCTATTTCAAAAATAAGTTCGTTTTTCTCTATTTTCCTGTATTCTGCTCCACATTCCATTAAGAGTTCCTCACTGATCATCTATGCTACGTTTTTACACAAATGTAGTTCAAAATCTATATTTCCAAAGCTGTTTTTACCAATTTTCTGAGATCGGGAAGTACCTCAGATGCAAACCATGGATTTTGGTTCATCCATATAAAATTTCGTGGAGAAGGATGCGGTAAGGGAAAATATTTTGGCAGGAAATCAGTGTAATGACGCGTGTTTTCGGTTAAACTCTGCCTGTTCTTAAGGTAATAATGCTGCGCATACTGCCCGACAAGTAATACAAGCCTGATTTCCTTCATTTCTCCTAACAACGCATGATGCCATAGTGGAGCGCATTCCTTGCGCGGAGGCATATCGCCTGAGGCCGCTTTTCCGGGATAACAGAATCCCATCGGTATCAGGGCAAACAAGTCACGATTATAGAACTGTTCATCGGTAACTCCGAGCCACTCGCGCAAACGGATGCCGCTGGGATCGTTCCACGGCTTGTGGGAAAGATGTGCTTTTATTCCCGGAGCCTGACCTATAATGACTATTTTTGATCGTGCAGATGCCTGAACGATGGGATTTGGTCCCAAAGGCAATACTTCTGCACACACGGTACAGTTGCAAACCTGCGATATTACATCTTCAAAATCCATTATCTAACTCATTTTTTCAAAGCCAGGGTATATACAGTATCCGGAAACGTTTTCTTAGATATCCAAAAGCTCAGAAAGGTCATCAATGTTAAAGGTAACCATAAAATATAAGAATTAAAGATACCAAAAGTGAGAAACAAGGCAGTAAAAGGAGCATGAAGAGTTGCTGCTACGGTTAATGCAACACCGAGTACCATAAAATTAAGTATGAGGGCATCAGGAAAAAAATATGTTCTTACGATAAGTCCTGCAAGCAAGCCTAAGCAGGCTCCTGAAAAAATACTCGGGGCAAATACACCACCATCTCCGCCGAGTTTAAGTGTGAGTCCTGTTGTCCAGGGTTTTACAAGAAGGAGTGCCGGGAGCAGGAAAATCCAGAGCGTAAGATCGGTTCCGATGTTCGTAAGTTCATGAATGGTATGGTAACCGTCTCCGTACAATTGTGGCAGCAGCAGCAGGGCACTGCCCAATACAACGGATCCTGTTACCAGTTGCAGGATTGGACGGTTTTCTAAAAAAGGGGCTTTTTTTGAAAAGCTAACCGATTTGGTCATATATACCCCGTATAGTCCGGTTAAGATACTTAATCCTATAAAGTACGGAAATGCTTCGATGTTCCAGTCACGAACAGTAGAACTTAAGTCGATTAAAGGTTTTCCGTTCATCAGCAATAATACCTGGGTAGCTACAGAAACGCTTAATACATGTGTAACCCAGAAAACCTTTGTTTTTTGTTTTTCAATGGTCTCATAAGAAAAAAATAAGCCGGCGAGCGGACTGCAGAACAGGATGGTGACCCCGCTTGCAATCGCGGCACCGATGAATTCTTTGCGGTACTTTTTAAAGATAACGTCTTTTCGGGATGCCATATCTCCAAGAGCTGCCGTAGCAACGACAGTAGAGACTTCTATTCCGGTTGTCCCGCCGAAAATAACGGTTAAAAAGCCGTTAAAGAAATGGGAAGGTGTCTTATATGGAGGAATTTTCTTATTGGAACGTACGGCTTCAAGAACTTCTGATATTCCTTTGTTCTTCTTTTTGTAAAATACGAACTGGCGCAGGAAATAGATGATTAAAAGTCCCAACATGGGAAATATAAGAAAAAGCAGCGGTTCGTTTCCTGCTTTTGTAAAAAGCAGGTGTTCGAATTCTTCTACAAGATTCTTAAACATCATGGTGATCATTCCTACGATAAGACCTACTAGGACGGAACAAAGTGCAATTCTGCTCCATTTTACCCAATAGTAGTTGTTTTTAGATACATGTTGTTTTAAATACATAACACAAAAAGAGAAGCATAGCTTCTCTGTTTTTTATTTAAATTATTTTAGATTGATTTTGGGCCAAATTCTTCATAAAAGATTTGTTGTTCACCTACCTTGTTGGTCTTTAATTCCAAAAGCATTTTTTCAAGGAATGGTTTGGGGCCGCAAATATAATATTCTGTATGGTCTTCAAACCGCAGGTCTTTTATTTTTGTAAAGTCAACAGGTCCTTCAAAAATGTGCTCTTCCGGAACCTTCTCTTCAACAACGTCGTAAAACTGGTAACTCTTTACATTCTCATGGTTGTTTCTGATGTATGTAATCTTATCCGAAAAAGCATGGACCTGGCGGTTACGGCATGCATGGATCCAGATCACGTCCTGAGTTGCCTCTTCGTTCAGATCCATCGCTTCGAGCATAGATAATAAGGGGGTCTGGCCAATTCCTCCGCTTATAAAAACTTTTTTATTCTGATTCTTCTGCAGGATAAAGCTTCCGGCCGGCGCACTTAATTCCAGTTCGTTCCCTTCGAAAATATGATCGTGCAGATGGTTGCTGATCATTCCGTTTACCGCGATGGAGGTTCCCTTTTCACGTTTTACCGAAATACGGAAGTATTCGTCATTTGGCGCACAGGAAATACTGTACTGCCGGATTTGTTCCAGGTTTAAACCGGGCAAGAAGGTTTTCACGCTCAAATATTGACCGGGCTGGTGAAACGGTATTTTTTGACCGTCCTTTGGAGTAAGATAAAAAGAGACGATTTCAGATGATTCTTCAATTCTGCTTTTTACAATAAAGGTTCTCCATCCGGTCCATCCTCCATCCGTATTTTTTTTGTGATTGTACATCTCTTTTTCATAGCCGATCATAATCGCGGCTAATTGTTCATAAGCAAGCGACCATGCTTCAAGTACCTCGTTGGTAGCAGCTTCCTGCAATACCTCTTTGATTGAAGCGATGAGGTGGGCACCGACAATTTCATATTGCTCGGGCTGTACGTTGAGGCTCGTATGCTTATGTCCGATGAAATCAATGGCCGGCATAAGTACCGACGGGTTTGAAATGTTCTCGGCATAGGCCAGTACAGCCATCGCAAGGGCCGTTTGCTGTTTTCCTGATTGTTGGTTTCCCATATTGAACAGATTCTTCAGTTCAGGATGATGTTCCAGCATGCGGTTGTAAAAATGGGTTGTCAGTGCAACGCCGCCGGCTCTTAACAGCGGTACGGTTGTAAGGATGATTTGTTTATGGTGATGAGTAAGCATAACAAAAATTTTAATCGGAACAAATGTAGTTTTGAGAAGTACCCGCTTTTTATGATTTAAATCATAAGATGCTCTTTTAGGTGTTTTTGATAAAAAATGAATAAAACAAATATATTTCCTCTTTTGTCTCGTTTATTTAACATAAAAAACAATATGTTAGAGGGGTTTATGCGGTTGTTTTGAATAGTTGTTTTTTGGTTTCGTTCTTATGGTATTAAAAAGATGTTTTGTACAGAACGTACATCAAAAATTTATACATTCGTTGTTCAAATCTTTTGTAAATGACACCATATAAAATTTTAATCATTGATGATGAAGCTAAAATCAGAACGTTGCTTGCTCGTATCCTTGAGCTTGAAGGTTTTGAGGTGCATCAGGCGGCTGATTTGAAGTCCGGATTCAGAAAAGCAGAAAGCGTTGAACCGGATGTGATATTATGTGATGTTAAATTACCCGACGGTAGCGGAGTTGATTTTGCAGCAAAGGTAAAAAAAGCTTTCCCTGCGTTAGAAATCGTCCTGCTTACTGCATACGGAAATATACCCGATGGCGTGCAGGCCATCAAAAATGGCGCGTTCGATTATATTACGAAGGGAGATGACAATGCCAAAATACTTCCTTTGCTTTATCGTGCAATAGAACGCAGAAAATTAAACAGGACATTTGATAAAGCATCTGCAGTTCCGTTGCCAGGTTTGTCACTGGAAGGATTAACAGGAAATTCTCCGGTATTTCAGGAAGCCCTTAAGCTGGCTCGTAAAGTGGCGCCTACAAACGCTACGGTTTTGCTGACAGGCGAAACGGGGACGGGAAAAGAGGTTTTTGCCAACGCCATACATAAAGCAGGGCTGAGAAGTAATCAGAATTTTGTGGCAATCAACTGTTCTGCCTTTGGAAAAGACCTGCTTGAAAGCGAATTGTTCGGACACAGGGCCGGTGCTTTTACAGGCGCTGTAAAAGATCAGAAAGGATTATTTGAAGAAGCACATAAAGGAACGATTTTCCTGGATGAAATCGGAGAGATGGCTTTGGATTTACAGGCAAAACTGCTGAGGGTGCTGGAGTCGGGCGAATTTATCAAAATCGGTGAAACGAAACCCACAAAGGTCGATGTGCGTATTATTGCGGCTACCAACCGGAATCTTGAAAAAGAAATTGCTTCTGGAACATTTCGTGAAGATCTGTATTACAGGATATCCGTTTTTGAAATTGGCCTTCCTTCTTTGAGGGAGCGTTATGAAGATATAGCTTCCATAATCAGGTATTATATAGCCTATTTTAACAAACAGTACGGAAGAGAAGTAAAGGCGGTAGACAAAGAAGTGTTGGAAAAGCTTGAAGCTTATTCCTGGCCCGGAAACATTAGAGAGTTGAAAAATACGATAGAACGGGCCCTGATCCTAAGCGAGAAAGATGTACTGGGTATTTCGGATTTTCCGTTGTGGATCCGGCAGCATGTACCTGGTGAAACAACAATGGAACTGACTCAGATAGAGAAGGTACACATACAAAAAGTACTTAGGTTCACAAACGGGAACAAGACAAAAACGGCGGAATTACTTGGGATCGGCCTGACCACTCTTTACCGAAAGATTTCAGAATACGGCTTAAACGACTAACCGCTGCACCTTCAAATATTTCATTTATAGGTCTGAGGCACCGGTCCGGCATTATAAAAGTTTTACATGTTCAGTTCTTGCTGAACATTTTTTGTGTTTTTTAACTTCGATCATTCCAAAATGGAAATAGGACCCTTTCATTATGAAAGGGTTTTTTACTTTTTACTTTTTTATTGTCAAATTCAGGTGTTTGATTATAAGTGTCTTAGGTTTTGTTTTGAAATTATGGTACGGCTGTTGGCATAGGAAGGGAAATTAATATTTTAAGATGATGAAAATTCAACCCGTTATTTCACTTGATGAAATAAAAGACCTTAAGAAAAGAGTATTGAAGGGAATACTTGAAAATAACCCTTCCCATGTAAAAAAAATCTGCTATACAGTAGGACGCCTATTTTCAAAGACGAACGATCTGGGAAAAACCTACATTGACAACCTGTTTGTTTTGCCTGTTACGCTCATGATCGAAGCAGATTATGGAAACCGTAAAAAATTCCTGGACTTGTTTCCTATGAATCTGAAGGCGGAATATGTAAAACAATTATATCATTCCGCATTATGATGACGGCTCTTCTGATACTGGCCGGTATGGCCTGTTTTACCCTCTTTTATAAGTCTATTGACTTTTTTGATAACATTTAAATAGTGTATTCCATGATTTTTTTACTGTGTGTGGCCACAGCCCTTTTTATATACCTGGTGTATGTTTTGCTGAAGCCGGAAAAGTTCTGATTACCAATTCTTAAAATCTTATAAATGAATACTGAAATATTCGGAGTTGTTGCCCAGTTTCTCCTGGCAGTGCTCCTTTCTTTCCCCTTGGGAAAATACATTGCGTCGGTTTACGGAAACAGACCCGTATTTTTAGACGCACTGATGAATCCTGTCGAAAGGCTGCTTTTTAAATCAGCACGTATAAATCCTGAAGAGCAGATGGGTTGGAAACAACATCTTCAGGCATTGTTAACAATAAATGCCGTGTGGCTTGCGGCAGGTTTCCTGTTGCTGATAAACCAGGATCACCTGCCCTTTAACCCGGATCATAACCCCGGAATGAGCCCTGATCTGGCATTTAATACCATTATTTCCTTTGTGGTGAACTGTAACCTGCAGCATTACTCGGGTGAAAGCGGGGTTAGCTACCTTGCCCAGGTATGGCTCATGTTCTTACAGTTTGTAAGTGCTGCAACCGGGATGGCAGCCGCAGCCGCTCTCTTTGAAGCATTTCGCAGTAAAACAACGGAAACTCTGGGCAATTTTTATGTATATCTCGTAAAGTCCATAACCCGTATACTGCTTCCTCTAAGTATGGTGGTTGCTGTTGCATTGCTTTTTGAAGGAGTTCCGATGACTTTTTCAGGTAAAGGAAATATGCCAACCATGGAAGGGCAAGAGATACAGGTTTCAACTGGACCCGTTGCGGCATTTGTGGCAATCAAACATCTGGGTACGAACGGAGGCGGGTATTTCGGAACCAATTCAGCACATCCGTTTGAAAACCCTACCTACTTTTCCAATATGATCGAGATGGTTGCCCAAATGGTTATTCCGCTGGCCATGTTGTTCGCATTCGGTATTTATACGCGACGCAGGAAATTTTCCTGGATGATGTTCGGGGTAATGACGCTGGGATTCCTGTGTCTTACAATTCCCAACATATATATGGAAGGGCAGGGGAATCCTATGATAAAGGCCCTCGGAGTCAATACGGAACTTGGAGCAATGGAAGGGAAGGAAATACGGATTGGAGCTGCGGCATCCGGTTTCTGGAGTATCGCTACCACGGTTATTTCAACAGGTTCCGTGAATTCAATGCATGACAGCAGCATGCCGCTTTCGGGTATGAACCAGCTGCTGGCCATGATGGTCAACAGTGTATACGGAGGTGTAGGAGTGGGGATACTGAACTTTTTTGTATTTGTGATTCTTGCGGTTTTTATAGGAGGGCTTATGGTGGGCAGGACACCGGAAATTTTCGGGAAAAAGATAGAGGCACGGGAAATGAAAATAGCAATGCTTATCACCCTTCTGCACCCGTTCCTTATTCTGGTCGGTACCGCACTGTCTGTGGCTATGCCTTCCCATACATTGCATACGCTAAACAATCCTTCCTATCACGGTTTCAGTGAAATGCTTTATGAATTTACTTCCTCGGCTGCCAATAACGGATCAGGCTTTGAAGGTTTGGGGGACAATACCGTTTTCTGGAATGTTGCAACGGGCTTTGTGCTTTTGCTGGGCCGGTATCTGCCGATTATAGGTCCAGTAGCTATAGCAGGTTTGCTGGCACATAAAAAATATATACCTGAGGGGCCGGGTACTTTGGCTACAGACACCGCCACCTTCGGTACTATCGTTTTTGCCGTGGTATTCATCGTGGCTGCCCTGGCATTTTTCCCGGCATTGACGCTTGGACCGATTGCTGATTATTTTTCAACCCCTAAATTCTAATTAAATGATACAAGAAAATAAAAAGGGACTTTTTGACCGGTCGCTTGTCCGTAAAGCTATTAAAGAGTCATTAGTAAAACTCAACCCTTTAACCCTTTATAAAAACCCCGTAATGTTTGCAGTGGAAACGGGAACCTTTATTATGATGTGCGTCTGTATCTGGATTTTATGCGGAGAGCGTTCTCAGGGAAGTTTAGGTTACAATATAAGCATCTTTACCATATTGTTGTTTACACTGCTGTTCGCCAATTTTGCGGAAGCGATTGCAGAGGCGCGCGGAAAGGCCCAGGCAGACAGTTTACGCAAGACAAGGGAAGAAACGCCGGCACGGCTTGAAGACGGCTCTTTTATCTCTTCATCTGAATTATCCAAAGGCATGGTGTTCGTATGCGAGGCCGGAGACATTCTGCCATTGGACGGTGAGATTATAGAGGGGCTTGCTACGATAGACGAAAGTGCCATTACGGGGGAAAGTGCGCCGGTAATCCGCGAGGCAGGAGGAGATAAAAGTTCGGTTACAGGCGGAACCAAAGTGCTTTCGGACCGTATAAAGGTAAGGGTAACCATTGAGCCTGGAGAGAGTTTCCTTGATAAGATGATTGCATTGGTAGAGGGCGCCAACCGCCAGAAATCGCCTAACGAAATCGCCCTCACCATTTTGCTGGCAGCATTTACGCTGGTTTTTGTAATTGTTATGGTGACTTTGAAGCCGTTTGCAGATTATGCCGGAGTTCCTGTAACGATCGGAGCCCTCATATCGCTCTTTGTCTGCCTTATTCCTACCACAATTGGAGGTCTGCTTTCTGCTATAGGGATTGCGGGAATGGACAGGGCGCTGCGTGCCAACGTTATTACAAAAAGTGGAAAAGCCGTGGAAACTGCTGGAGACGTCGATGTATTGCTTCTTGATAAAACAGGTACGATTACCATAGGAAACCGGCGTGCTACCGCTTTATATGCCGCAGATGGAACAGGGATCGAAGTGCTGGAAAAGGCGGCTGTGTTAAGTTCGCTGAACGATGAAACCCCTGAGGGAAAATCAATTGTTGAACTTTTGGGTGCTGTGGGGCAGGAATACAAGGTAAAAAAATACCATGCGATCAGCTTTACGGCGGAAACACGATGTTCGGGTGTTGATTTTGACGGTATACGAATCCGAAAAGGGGCTTACGACGCAATACGGAACCTTGTAGAGAAGGCAGGGAATGCCTTTCCTCCCGAAATTTTTACCAGGGTAAGGGAAATTTCCGAAAACGGAGGAACGCCGCTCGTCGTATCAGAAAATGAAATGGTAATCGGTGTTATTGAACTCCAGGACATCGTGAAGCCCGGTATCAGGGAACGTTTTGACCGTTTGAGAAAAATGGGGATTAAAACCGTAATGGTAACCGGAGACAACCCTATGACTGCAAAATATATTGCTGACAAAGCAGGAGTGGACGATTTTATAGCGGAAGCCAGACCCGAAGATAAAATGCACTATATAAGGAATGAACAGATGAACGGGCACCTTGTAGCCATGATGGGCGATGGAACAAACGATGCGCCCGCCCTGGCACAGGCCGATGTGGGAGTAGCGATGAACAGCGGTACACAGGCTGCCAAGGAAGCGGGGAACATGGTCGATCTTGACAATGATCCTACAAAACTTATCGAGGTGGTGGAAATCGGGAAGCAGCTGCTCATGACGAGGGGAACGCTCACAACGTTCAGTATAGCCAACGATGTGGCAAAGTATTTTGCCATCATACCGGCGCTGTTCATCACAGCCATTCCGGCGTTACAGCAACTTAACGTTATGAAGCTGCATAGTCCGGAATCGGCAATACTCTCCGCTGTCATCTTCAATGCGGTAATTATTCCGCTTCTTATTCCTTTAGCTTTGAAAGGAGTTGCCTATAAACCCATAGGGGCAGCGGCTCTTTTAAGAAGAAACGTAGTCATTTACGGAATAGGAGGACTTATAGTCCCTTTTATTGGAATCAAAATCATCGATATGGTGGTAGCCCTTTTTTATTAAGCACGCCATTATTTCTTGTAGAATACAACTAAATTTTAACTGAAAATGAAAAAACATTTAATAAGTGCCGTTTTGTTAACGGTCGGTTTTGTACTCATTCTAATGGTTCTTTACCCTTTGAGTATATGGGGTATTGCACAGGCGGCTCCCAATAGCGGAAAAGGCATTGTTGTTCCCGGTAAGGACGCAAAAAACTATTATCTCAATATCGGGCAATCTTTTACAGAATCTGAATATTTCTGGGGAAGGCCCTCCGCCGTAAATTACAATGCTTCCGGATCGGGCGCAAGCAACAAAGGAGCTAATAATAAGGAATATCTTGAAGAAGTCACAAACCGGCTTAACGTATTCTTAGAGAAAAACCCTGGGGTAAAACGGAACGAAGTTCCGGTAGACCTGCTTACAGCAAGCGGAAGCGGGCTCGATCCGCATATTTCCGTACAGGCAGCCCTTGTTCAGGCAGCCCGTATTTCAAAAGCCCGAAAAATAAAGGAAGAGCAGATTAAACAGCTTATAAAGGATCAGACAGAGCAACCCTTCATGGGAATTTTCGGACCTGAGAAGATAAATGTGGTTATGTTGAATATTGCTTTAGATAAAATGATTGCGGAATGAAAAGAGCCTTCTACCTAAATTTATTCGCCTTGTGTGCAACCGGTGCCTTGTCGCAGGAACCGGAACACCGCAGCCTGACGTTGTCGGGATATGCAGAACTGTATTATTCTTACGACCTTAATCGTCCGGCAAACCATCAGCAACCGGCATTTCTTTATTCTTTCAACCGGCACGACGAAGTAAATCTGAATTTCGGAACGGTTCAGCTTCATTATGAAGAAGGCCCGCTACGCGGTAATTTTGCCTTGATGGCCGGTACCTATGTAACTTCCAACCTGGTTTCTGAACCCGACGGGTTAAAAAACGTTTATGAAGCAAATGCAGGTATAAGGCTGTCTAAAGAACACAACATTTGGATCGATGCCGGTATCATGCCGTCCCATATAGGCTTTGAAAGTGCCGTGGGGGCAAATGTAGCCACGCTTACACGCAGCATCCAGGCCGAAAATTCTCCGTATTTTTCAACGGGGGTAAAACTTGGATATACGAGCCGGGATAGCAAATGGATGCTGAATCTTTATTATTTGAACGGCTGGCAACGGATAAAACGTGTAGACGGGAGCAGGATGCCGTCTTTCGGACATCAGTTGGTTTTTACTCCGAATTCCCGCTTAACGGTCAACAGCAGTTCGTTTATCGGAACAGATACGCCTGATAATCTGCGTAAAATGCGGTATTTTCATAATCTATACGCTGTATTCCATCCTGTTGAAAATACGACAGTTACTGCAGGGTTGGATACCGGTTGGCAGCAGGCAGATAAACAATCTGAAAGTTATGATTTCTGGTACAGCCCCATACTGGTTGTACGTTATATGTTCAGCGACAAATGGAGTGCCACTCTAAGGGCCGAATCTTATATAGATGAAAAAGAAGTCATTATTTCAACAGGAACGCCCAAAGGCTTTAAAACATGGGGGGTATCTGCAAATGTTGACCGTAAAATTGGAGAAAATGTGTTATGGCGTACCGAAATAAGATCATTCAAAAGTAAGGATTCCGTTTTCTCGCGCAACGACAAAAGCGTATCATCGGATATATTCGCAACAACATCCGTCGCAATCAAGTTTTAAATTATGAAAGAGGACTTTCTGGCCTTAATAAGGAAATCGAAAAAGGGCAGGTTTAAAATATACATAGGAATGTGTGCAGGTGTGGGAAAAACGTTCCGCATGCTGCAGGAAGCCCATGAGTTATTGAGCAATGATGTAGATGTCCGCATAGGTTATATTGAAACGCACGGACGTACTGCAACTCAAAAACTTGTAGAGGGAATTCCGTATATTCCACGTAAATCGGTATTCTATAAAGGTAAACTGATAGAAGAAATGGACCTGGAAGAAATACTAAACCTTCGGCCCGAAGTTGTTTTGGTTGACGAACTTGCTCATTCCAATACACCGGGCTGCCGCAACGCAAAGCGCTGGCAGGACGTAATGGATCTGCTGAATGCAGGTATTAACGTTATATCGGCCCTGAACATACAGCATATCGAAAGCCTGCACTCGGCTATTTCCGAAATCACGACCATTGACGTTACCGAACGCGTGCCGGATACGGTACTGAAACAGGCAGATGAGGTCGTGAATATAGATCTTACGACCGATGACCTTATAGACCGTTTGAAAACGGGGAAAATATATCCGCGGGAAAAAATAAGGACGGCCCTTTCGCACTTCTTTATACCGTCAAACATACTGCAGCTGCGCGAGCTGGCTCTAAGGGAGGTGGCTTCTTATGTAGAAAAGAAAGTAGAGACAGAGTTCAGAACCTCTATTTATGCAAAACCATCCCGGTTTTTGGCATGCATCAGTACCAACGACCGGAATGCACGTACGGTGATAAGAAAAACGGCACGGCTGGCGGGTTATTATAATTCAAAATGGTTCGCGCTGTATATTGAAACACCAGCTGAACATCCCGATAAAATCACCCTGGAAAAACAACGGCACCTCATGAACAATTTAAAACTTGCCACAGAACTTGGTGGAGAAATCGTTAAAGTAAAGCAAAGCAGGATTCCGACCGCCATTATAGAACAGGTGGAATTAAGACAGATAACGACAGTTTGCCTGGGTAAACCGCATCTGAGCCTTATCCAGATTATTTTGGCTACGAACGTGTTCAATGAACTATTAAAAAAATTATCTTCGTTAACGGTTGACGTTATTATTTTATCCAAATGAAAATCAAGACAAAACTCCGGCTGGGACTAGGTTTGCTGTTCTTTTTAATCCTGCTGCTTTCATCGGTGGCTGCCATTTATATGTATTCACTTAAAAGCGATACGCAGAACATCTTGAACGATAACTACAATTCGCTGGTATATGCAAAAGGAATGATGCGCAGTGTAGGTGACAGGGAAGCGGTAAACGTTCAGCTGTTCGGGCAGTACCTGGTTCAGCAGGAAGCCAATGCAACGGAACAGGGCGAAAAAGAGCTGAACCAGTTGATCAGGAACCGTTTCGAAGCCTATAAAAAGAATCCGGAGCGAAAAGAGTCCCTGAACGAAATAAGGGCAGCCGTTCTGGAAGTGATGGAAATGAATATGCAGGCCATTCAGATCAAAAGCGAATTTGCTGAGAAGACCTCGGATCAGGCTGTTCTGTGGATACTGTTTACAGGGGCAGCCTGTATTTTTATTGCATTGAATGCTTTACTGACACTTCCTTCAAACATTGCGGACCCAATTGAAAAGCTCACCCTGAGTATAAGGCAGATTGCTGCCGATAACTATTCCGAACGGGTTTACCTGCATAAGGAGAATGAATTCGGAGAACTTGCAAGTTCCTTCAATACTATGGCGGCAAAGCTGGAAGTATATAACAACAGCCATCTTGCAGCCCTGATGAAGCAGAAAAGCAGGATGGAAACGTTGATCAACAACATGCACGATGCTGTATTGGGGCTTGATGAACAGATGCAGGTAATTTTTGCCAATCATGAGGCAGAAAAGATCACGGGACTTTCAGAAGAATATATGGTAGGCAAAAATGCAAAGGACCTGGCGCTTCATAACGACCTTATCAGGTTGCTTATACAGGATATGCTTGCCGCCGATCATGAAGAACAACAACAAATCCGGATAATGGCAGATGCAAAGGAACATTATTATACCAAGGAAGTGTTCCATATTGAAATCATACCGGATGGGGAAAGGGTGAAACAGTTTGTGGGACATGTAATCATTCTTAGGAATATTACCGAATTTAAAGAACTCGATGCTGCTAAAACGAGGTTTATTGCAACGGTTTCACATGAATTTAAAACTCCTATTTCCTCTATGGAGATGAGCCTACGTTTACTTAAAAACGATCAGATAGGTAGTCTGAACGAAGAACAAGGGGCTTTGGTGAAAAGCATTGATGAAGATGTACACCGGTTGTTGAGTATTACAAAGGAATTGTTGCAACTTACACAGATGGAAAGCGGTATGGTCCAGATGCATAAAACAGAGGTGGTCCCCGACGGTATCTTGAAGGCAGCCTTGGGGTCCAACCAGCTGCTTGCCGATGCAAAAGGACTGCAGTTTATTCTCAACGTTAAGCCTGCACTGCGCGCTGTAACTGTAGATGCAGAAAAGACAATTTGGGTTTTGGCGAATCTGATCACCAACGCCATACACTATTCACATGAAGATTCCCGAATATGGATTTCAATAGATCAAACCGAAGAGGCAACCGTATTTAAGGTAAAGGATGAAGGTATCGGTATTCCGGCAGAATACCTTGATAAGGTTTTCGAACGCTATTTCAGGGTTCCCGGAACTCTGAAAGAAGGAACGGGGCTTGGGTTAACCATTGGCAAGGAATTCATTGAAGCGCAGAACGGCAGCCTTGAGGCCCGCAGCGAATACGGTGTAGGCAGCGAATTTATAATGACCATTGCACATGAAAAAGCTGTTTAAAAGGAAGTCTTAGGACTTCCTTTGGTGTTTTTTGAAACTATATACAGTTATTGTCTATTGTTTAATAGATTTTTAATATGGTTGGAAGAAAATAACTGATTAAATTTTGTTAATTTTAACTATATGGTCAATATTTAATTAATAAAGCAATAATTTATGGAAAACGGATCGAACGACATCAGCAAATGCCCATTTCACAATGGAACAATGACACAGCCCGTAGCAGGAGGAGGAACACAGAACCAGGACTGGTGGCCAAATCAGCTCAAAGTAAATATACTCCGTCAGCACTCTTCATTATCTGATCCCATGGATAAGGATTTTAATTACAAAAAAGCATTTGAAAGCCTTGATCTGGAAGCAGTAAAAAATGATTTAAAAGCATTGATGACCGATTCACAGGATTGGTGGCCCGCAGATTTTGGTCATTACGGACCATTGTTTATCCGTATGGCCTGGCATAGTGCCGGGACCTACAGGGTACAGGACGGTCGTGGAGGTGCAGGTCAGGGACAGCAAAGGTTCGCACCTTTGAACAGCTGGCCGGATAACGTGAGCCTTGATAAGGCACGCAGGTTGTTATGGCCTGTTAAACAGAAATACGGAAATAAGATTTCCTGGGCTGACCTTTTAATTTTAACCGGAAATATGGCTCTGGAATCCATGGGATTCAAAACACTTGGGTTTGCCGGTGGACGGGAAGACGTATGGGAACCGGATAACGATGTATATTGGGGATCTGAAAAAACCTGGCTTGGAGGTGATGTGCGTTATGCACAAGGTTCAGGAGGAGTGCCGAAAGAACACGGGGTACTTGTATCAGAAGACGATGCAGACGGTAAAGTACATTCCCGGAATCTCGAAAATCCTCTGGCAGCAGTTCAGATGGGGCTTATTTATGTAAATCCGGAAGGACCGGATGGAAATCCCGATCCTATTGCAGCTGCAAAGGACATCCGTGACACTTTCGGAAGAATGGCAATGAACGATGAGGAAACGGTCGCCCTTATTGCGGGAGGACATACCTTCGGTAAAACACATGGTGCAGCATCGGCAGATCATGTTGGAAAAGAGCCGGAAGCTGCCGGTTTGGAAATGCAGGGACTTGGATGGCATAACTCGTATGGAACGGGTAAAGGACCTGACACCATCACGAGCGGTCTTGAAGTAACCTGGACAGGCAAACCTACGGAATGGACCAATCTGTTTTTAGAATATCTTTTTGATTTTGAATGGGAATTGACAAAAAGCCCTGCGGGAGCCCATCAATGGGTGTCTAAAAATGCAGGAGAAATCATTCCAGATGCGCACGACCCGTCTAAAAAACACAAGCCTATGATGCTGACTACGGATTTATCGTTAAGGTTTGATCCCGCCTATGAAAAAATAGCACGTAACTTCCGTAATAACCCCGATGAGTTTGCAGATGCATTTGCCAAGGCCTGGTTTAAGCTCACCCACCGCGACATGGGGCCTATTTCAAGGTATCTCGGTTCGGATGTGCCTAAGGAGGTCTTCACATGGCAGGATCCTGTGCCGGATGCCGTTCATCCGGTAATCGGAACAGAAGATATTGAAAATCTGAAGAGACAGCTGTTGACTTCAGGACTTACTGTATCCGAGCTTGTTACGACGGCATGGGCTTCGGCCTCTACCTTCCGGAGTTCAGATAAGCGTGGTGGTGCCAATGGTGCGCGCATCCGCCTGGCTCCAATGAGGTTCTGGGCAGTCAATAATCCACCGCAATTACAGAAAGTACTTTCAGTACTGGAAGATATTCAAAAGAACTTTAATGCTACGGGAAAATATGTTTCCATGGCCGACCTTATTGTACTGGCAGGAACAGCAGCTGTGGAAAAAGCAGCGAAAGACGGCGGATATGCTGCTGACGTACCTTTTACTCCCGGACGTACTGATGCCGTGCAGGAACAGACCGATGTAGAGTCGATTTCCTATCTGGAGCCGTTTGCCGACGGATTCAGAAATTACCGGAAACAGAGAAGCAGTGTTTCAACCGAATCCTTGTTGATTGATAAGGCGCAGCAATTGGGACTTACTGCTCCGGAGCTTACAGTTCTGATAGGTGGAATGAGGGTGTTGGGGGCCAATTTCGACGGGTCAAAGCACGGAGTGTTTACAGAAACTCCCGGAAAGCTTACCAATGAATTCTTTGTAAACCTTCTGGATATGGGAACCGCATGGAAAGCGCTTGGAGAAGACAAAGAACTTTATGAAGGTACCTTAAAAAAAGACGGTGCTAAAAAATGGACTGCTACTAGGGCGGATCTGGTTTTCGGATCAAATGCAGAATTAAGAGCAGTTGCTGAAGTGTATGCAAGCTCTGATGGTGCAGACAAATTTATCCGTGACTTTATTGCTGCGTGGAATAAAGTAATGAATGCAGACCGCTTCGATTTATAGAAGCGTATTTTAAAACTTTCAAATTTTAAAACCGGTATTTTTGTTTGAAAATACCGGTTTTAATTTTAATCAGGCTCCAAAATCCTAATGTAACGTATTGAGTTAATAGTTGTTAAAAAATAAAATTAAAAAAAGGTTAAGAAATATTAGGAAAAGG